>JANNLH010000121.1:0-77503 GCA_031396725.1 Gemmatimonadaceae bacterium
CTTTTGCCGTTGGACACTGCCAAATTTTACCCACCCCATTGCCGGGAAACGGAATCTTGGTAAAATAATTTCCGCCCGGAAGTCCAACGTAGTAAGAAAGGGGTCTATCCGCCACGGCTTCCGGCAAGGTGTTGAACCAAGCATACGGGTCTTGCGTGCTGCCGGGACCAGTGGCGGCACTGGTGTCCACTCCGTATTGACCGCCATTGTCCGTGCCGTCGCGGGGAATCCTATCGGCGGCGTCACCGGCGTAGATGCCAGCAGCCAGCCCCCATTGCCGCAAATTAGAAAGGTCCTTGTACTCGAGCGTCTTCCAGTCGAGCGCGAGGATCTCCTTCCCGTCCTTCTTGTAGAAGCCGGCCTTGGTCTTGTCGCCGAGGCGCCCGCTCTTCACGAGTGCGTGGATGAAGGACGCGAGTGCGAGATCCTCGCCCGTCGTCTCCGAGAGTCCCGCCGTGACGTGCACGAGCACGTCGAGGCCGGAGAGGTCGCCGGTGCGGAAGGTCGCGGTCTTGGCGCGCGCGATGAAGGCGCCGGTGAGCGTGTCGACCTCGGGGATCGTCAGGTCGTGCTTCACCATCAAGCGGCCGGCGATGACCATCCCGTGCACGCCCAGCCGGTTGGCGACGAAGCCCGGCACATCCTTGGCGAGCACGATGCCCTTGCCGAGGATGCGTTCCTGGAAGTGGCGCATGCCGGCGAGCACCCCCGGCGCCGTCTCCGGCGTCGGGATGAGCTCGAGCAGGTGCATGTAGCGCGGCGGATTGAAGTAGTGCGTGCCGAGGAATCGCTCGCGGAACCGCTTGGAGCGGTCCTTCAACAGGATCGCCATCGGGATCCCCGACGTGTTCGAGGTCACGATGGCGTCGGGGGCGATCTGCTCGAGCTTGGCGAAGAGCTCCTGCTTGGGCGCGGGCTTCTCGATGATCGCTTCGCAGATCCAGGAGCAGTCGGCGAGGAGTCCGAGGTGGTCGGCGGTGTTGCCGACGGTGATACGAGCGCTGGCCGCAGGGTCCATGAAGGCCGCGGGCTTGGCCTTGCGCGCGCGGTCGAGTCCGTCGCGCGCCGGCTTGGAGCGATCCGGGGACTTGGGATCATCCGCGCCCGGGATGTCGAGCAGGACGACGGGGATGCCGGCGGAGGCGGCGAGGGCGGCGATACCGGCCCCCATGGCGCCCGCGCCGATGACGCCGACTTTCGTGATCCGCATGCGGTGGAGCTCCGGGTGCGACCGTTGAAGGTTATTGGCCGTCGCAGGGCTCAGGCCTCCGTGGAAACTAGCGTGGCCACTAGCGTGGCGCCGTCGCGACGCGACCGCCGCGAAGCGATGCCGGCGTGCCAGGCGTCTGGTCCGCGCTCGCCCCGGGGCGTACCTTGGCAGATGGCCTTTCCGACCTGAGCCGTGTCACTCCGCGCCACCGCCGCCGCACTCAGCCCGATGGACCGTGCGAAGGGAAGCCTCGTCGGCCTCGCCGTCGGGGACGCGCTCGGCGCGGCCGTCGAGTTCATGCGGCCGGGCACGTTCGAGCCGTTGACGGGGATGCGCGCGGGCGGCGCGCTCGGGCTGCACGCCGGCGAATGGACGGACGACACGTCGATGGCGCTCTGCCTCGCCGAGTCGCTGGTGACCTGCGGCCGGTTCGATCCGCACGACCAGATGGAGCGCTACCTGCGCTGGTACCGGCACGGGCACCTCTCGAGCACCGGCGCGTGCGTGGACATCGGCGTCACGGTGCGCGAGTCGCTCGAGCGGTATGAGCGGTCGGGCGAGCCGTATGCGGGTCTCACCGATCCGCGCCTCGCCGGGAACGGCTCGCTGATGCGCCTCACGCCGGTCGTGATCTGGCACGCCGCCGATCCGGCGGAGGCGATGCTGCGCGCGGCCGCGAGCTCGCGCACGACGCACGCGACCGAGGCGGCAGTGGATTCCTGCCGTTACTTCGCCGGTCTCCTGGTCGGCGCGATGTCGGGTGTCCTGAAGGACACGCTGCTCGGCCCGCAGTGGTCGCCGGTGCAGGGCGCATACGACACCGAGCCGCTGCACGCCGCGGTCGCCGAGGTCGCGCGCGGCTCGTTCCGCCGGAAGGCACCGCCGGAGATCAAGGGCACGGGCTACGTCGTCGAGTCGCTCGAGGCCGCATTGTGGGCGTTCCTGACGACCGAGTCGTTCGAGCAGGGCGCGCTGGCCGCCGCGAATCTCGGCAATGATGCCGACACGACCGCCGCGGTCTTCGGCCAGCTCGCCGGGGCGTACTACGGTGTGGCCTCGATCCCCGCGCAATGGCGCATGCAACTCGTGAAGCGCGCGCTGATCGAGGATCTCGCCGAACGGCTCGTGCAGGAGCGCCCGCGGGGACGGCGGTGATCAAGTACCTCGGCTCGAAGCGGCGGCTGGTGCCGCACATCGTCGCGCTGATCCGCGCGATCCCGGATGCGCGGCGTGTGCTCGACCTCTTCACGGGCACGACGCGCGTGGCGCAGGGGTTGAAGGCCGCCGGATTCGCGGTGACCGCGAACGACCTCGCGAGTTACAGTGAGATGCTGGCGACCGCCTACGTCGCGGCCGATGCGCGTCGGGTGCGCGACCTCACACCGGCGCTGGCGCGACTCAACGCGCTCCCGGGTGAGCGCGGCTACGTCACGCGCACCTTCTGCGAGGAGGCGCGCTACTTCCAGCCGAAGAACGGCGTGCGCATCGACGCCATCCGCGGCGCGATCGACGGCGAGGCGCGCGACGCGACCGAGCGCGCGATCCTGCTGACGGCGCTGCTCGAGGCGGCCGACCGCGTCGATTCCACGACCGGCCTGCAGATGGCGTACCTCAAGGGGTGGTCGGCGCGCAGCCACCGCGAGCTCGAGCTCCGGATGCCGGCGCTGCTGCCGGGCAGCGGGCGCGCGGTGCGCGAGGATGCGCTCGCGTTCGTCGCGCGTGGCGAGGCGTTCGACGTGGCGTACCTCGACCCGCCGTACAACCAGCACTCGTACCACTCGAACTATCATATCTGGGAGACGCTGGTGCGCGGCGACGCGCCCCCCGCGTACGGGATCGCGCGCAAGCGCGAGGACTGCCGGAGCACCAAGAGCGCCTTCAACGCGCGCGCGCACGCCTGGACCGCGATGCAGGCCGCCGTGCTCGGCGTGCAGGCGCGGCACGTGCTCCTCTCGTTCTCCAACGAGGGGTTCTTCTCGGCGCAGGCGATCACGGCGCTCCTGCAGGAGCGCTTCGCCGAGGTCGTGACCGTGCCGGTGGCGTCGCGGCGGTACGTGGGCGCGCAGATCGGCATCCACAACCTGCGGGGCGAGCGCGTCGGGGAGGTGAGCCACCTCGGGAACACGGAGCTGCTCTTCCTGGCCGGGCCCGATGCCGCGGCGATCGTCGAGTCGTCGGGGGTCTCGGCGCTGGCGGTGGCCTCGTGATGCCCGCGGTGATGCCGGCGGTGCTCGTCGTCGACGACGAGGATCCGGTCCGGCGCTTCCTGCGGATCGCGCTCGAGCGCGCCGGATTCCGGGTCCTCACCGCCGCGAACGGCGTCGAGGCGTGGGAACTGCTCTCGACGGATGCTGCGGTGGGCGTCGTGCTCTCCGACGTCGTGATGCCGGAGATGGACGGCACGGCGCTGGCGGCGCGCGTCCGCGCGATGGCGCATCCGCCGCGGTTCGTCTTCATGAGCGGCTTCGTGAGCGACCGCTCGCGGCTCAATGCCGCCCTCGGCCGGAGCGCACCCTTCGTGCAGAAGCCGTTCGACCTCGACGAGTTGGTGGAACTCGTGCGGGAGGAACTCTCGGTCGCGGTCGGCACGTCGGGGACGGCGTGACGGGTGCGGTGCGGAGCACGTTCGCCGACACGGACTGGCTGCCGCTGCAGGAATCGCTGCTGCGCGGGCTGAATCACGCGCTCAGCAACCGCCTGGCGTCGATCGGCGCACTGTCGATGCTGCTCGAGGCGGGCGAGCGGATGGACGAACGCCTGCAGCAGATGCTCATCTCCGACGTCTCGCGACTGGAGGGGCTGCTGGCGTCATATCGCGCGTTGACCGCCGCCCCGGATGTGCGCCGCGAGCCGATGCGGATGGTCGATGCGCTCGCGAAGGCGGCGACGCTGGTGGCGCAGCATTCGGACGCGCGTGACCTCGTGCTGGAGCAGCTGGTCGAGGCGCCGGGTGCCGAGCCGGTGCATCTGCTCTCGCACGATCCAGTGCGGGTGAGCGTGACGCTGCTGCTCGCGGTCGCGCGCAGTGCGGGTGATGCACCGGCCGTACGCGTGACGGTCGAGGGCGGCGACGGCTGGGTGCGCGTCACCGCGGGGCGCGATGGCGCGGACGAGGCGGCGATCGCGGCCTGTCAGGAATTCGCGATGCTCGAACGATTCGCGGCGGCCGAGGGGGGGCGTGTGAGCGCCGCCTCGACCGCCGCGGGTGCGACGATCACCCTGACCTTGCCCGGCCTCGCGCAGGGGCGCGCGGCCGGGCGCTGATGGTGCTCGTCAGGCCGCGAAGGCGGCGGCGACGTCGCGGTCGGCGAGCCGGACGCGCAGACGGGCGAGGGCGCGCGACCGGATCTGCGAAACGCGTGACTCGCTGACGCCCAGGTGCGGCGCGATCTCCTGCAGCGTCTTCTCCTCGAAGAAGTACATCGAGACCACGCGGCGCTCGGCGTCGCCGAGCTCGGCGATGGCCTCGTGGAGGCACTCCGCGGCGCGCTGCTGGTCGAGCTGTGCGTGCGGGTCGAGCGCGTCGCCGGCGAGGTGGTCGCCGATGGAGCGGACGTCGCCATCGGTGCCGCCGGCAGGCGCGTCGAGGGAGACCTGTCCCGCGCGGTCCACCGCCGACTGCCACCGCCAGAGCGTCGCGACCGGCATCCCCGCTTCGGCCGCGAGCTCGATCTGCGAGGGACGGCGTCCGAGCCGATTCCCGACGGAGGCGCGCGCGCTGTTCAACTGGCGCGCCTTGGCGCGGACGGAACGCGGCACGCGATCCTGGCGGCGGAGTTCGTCGAGCATCGCGCCGCGCACGCGGGCGGCGGCGAAGGTCGTGAAGGCGAGGCCACGCGATTCATCGAAATGCTCGACTGCCGACATCAGGCCGATGTGCCCGGCGCTGACGAGCTCATCGAGCTCGGCCTCGTCGGCGAGTGTCCGAGCGAGCCGACGGGCGATGAAATGGACGATCCCGAGGTGCATCTTGAGCAGCTCGGTCCGGGCATCAGCGTCACCGGAATGGCAGCGGGCGAAGAGAGAAGGAGCAGTCATGGTGGGCTCGGCGGAGAGGAGGTCTGTACTCCTCTAAGTCACGATCCATGCCATGGCAGTCAGTCGTGTAACACTATGTTTGATAACGAGTTATGAGTTAGTGCGCTTTGGCGTGAGCTAGGCAAGTTCTGCCGAGCGGCAGTTTTTGCCGAGTGATTGTCGCCGGGTCGTGGGGTTCACCACGAAGGCACGAAGGTTGGAAGATCCGCGAAGGAGGCAACCGCCACTGCAACCGCCACTGCAACCGCCACTGCAACCGCCACTGCAACCGCCACGGCTTCACCGCAGAGACGCGGAGAGACGGAGGAAAGACGGAGAATGCTTGGGGGGCACTGCGCCCCCTACGCCGGGCCCTCGGCGGCGCACGCAGTACCCCAAGCTCCTCCTCGGTCCTTCCTCCGCCTCTCCGTGTCTACGCGGTGAAGAGGTCGGCAGTTGGTTCCTTCGCCGCTCTTCCAGTCTTCGTGCCATCGTGGTGAACGCGGTGCGTTCAGTCCACGTCACCGGCATCAGGCGTGTTGAGCTTCGAGCGCAGGGTCCGGACGGAGATACCGAGCAGTTCGGCGGCGCGCGTGCGGTTGCCGGCGGTGTGCTCGAGGGCGCGCTGGATCAGGGTCCGTTCGGCGGCGTCGATCGAGAAGGAATCGAGTACGATCGCGTCCGACGCGGCCGCCGCCTCGCGCGCTGCATGCGCTGCATGCGCGGTGATCGACGCCGGGGTGCCGGAGAAGAAGGCCGACTCGAACGTGCGCACCTGCAGCATCGGCTCGTGCGAGAGGATCACGGCGCGCTCGACCGTGTGCTGCAACTCGCGCACGTTGCCGGGCCAGCGCTGGGCCTGCAGCCATTGCAGCGCCTCGGGCTCGACGCCCTGCACGTCCTTGCCGAGTTCCGCGGCGGTCCGCAACGCGAAGCGCATCGCCAGCAGCGGGATGTCGTCGGGACGGTCGCGCAGCGGCGGGATCATGATGGGGATCACGCTCAGCCGGTAGAAGAGGTCCTGGCGGAACTCCCCCTTGGCGATCGCCGACTCCAGGTCGCGGTTGGAGGTCGCGATGATGCGGGTGTCCACGCGGATCGGCGTGTCGCCGCCGACGCGTTCGAACTCCTGCTCCTGCAGCACGCGCAGCAGCTTGGCCTGGAGGTCGAGGCGCATCTCGGTGACCTCGTCGAGCAGGAGCGTGCCGCGGTGCGCGCGTTCGAAGGCCCCCTCGACGCGGCGATGGGCGCCGGTGAACGCGCCCTTCTCGTGTCCGAAGAGCGCACTCTCGACGAGTCCCTCAGGGAGTGCGGCGCAGTTGAGCTTGATGAAGGCCGCGTCCCGCCGGTCGCTCTGGTCGTGGATCGCGCGCGCGAAGAGCTCCTTGCCGGTGCCGCTCTCGCCGAGCAGGAGCACGGTCGCGCGCGTCGGGGCCGCCATCGCGACCTCCTGCAGCGCGGCACGGATCGCGGGGCTGTCGCCGAGGATGAGCTGGTCCTGACGCAGCGCCATCACCTCGCTGCGGAGCGCCGCGTTCTCTCGGCGGAGGCGCACGACGCCGAGGGCCTGCTCGACGGCGAGCTCGAGCTGCTGCGGGTTGACCGGCTTGGTGATGTAGTCGATCGCGCCGGCCTTGATCGCGGCGACCGCGTGCTCGATGCTGGCGTATCCGGTGAGCATGATGAGCGGGACGTCGTAGCCGTCGCGCTTGAGCAGGCTCAGGAACTCGAGGCCGGTGAGCCCCGGCATCCGGTAGTCGGAGATGATGAGGTCGATGCCGCCGCGGGCCAACACCTGCACCGCCTCGGAGACCGACCGGGCCCCGACCGGCTGGTGGCCGGCACGCTCGAGGGTGTCCTCCAGCAGCATGCCGATCGCCGGTTCATCATCGACATACAGGATGGTGGCCATCGTGGTGGGCAAGGTAGCTTCAGGGCATGCCACCACGCCACGCGCGCGCCATCGCGCACCTGCGTGCCGCGGACCCCCGACTCGGCGCCTGGATCGACGAGGCGGGACCCTGCGGCCTGAGACGGAACAGCGGCGGGACCCATTTCGACGACATCGCGCGTTCGATCGTCTACCAGCAGCTCTCGGGAGCGGCCGCCGCGACGATCCACGGTCGCGTGCTCGCGCTCTACGGCGGACGCAACCCGACGCCGCAGGAGCTGCTGCGGACGCCGGTGACATCGCTGCGCGGCGTCGGGCTCTCCGGGCGCAAGACGGAGTACCTGCAGGATCTCGCGGCGCGCACGGTCGCGGGATCGCTGCCGATCGACCGGCTGCACGAGATGGAGGAGGCGGAGGTGATGGCGGCCCTCACGGCGGTGCGCGGCATCGGCGAATGGACCGCGCAGATGTTCCTGATGTTCCGCCTCGGCCGGCCGGACGTGCTCCCGGTGCTCGACCTGGCGGTGCGCAAGGCGGTGCAGTCGATCTACCAGCTGCGCAAACTCCCCGACCCCGACCGCGTCGCGAAGATCGGCGCGTGCTGGGCCCCTTACCGGACCGTGGCCTCATGGTATCTCTGGCGTCGAGTGGACGACCCACCGCAGTGAGCGCCGGCGACGCGCACTCAGGAGACCCGATCGAGGTCGTGCTGCGCAGCGAGATGCCGGCGAGCGCCGATGCGCTCTTCGCGTGGCACGAGCGGCCGGGCGCGTTCGACCGGCTGACCCCGGCCTGGATGCCGGCGACCGTGCTCGGCCGCTTCGGCGGGATCAAGGACGGTGCGCGCGTCTCGCTCTCGGTGCCGGTCGGGCCGGTGCAGACCACGTGGGAACTCGTGCACGAGGGCTACGTCGCGGGGCGGCAGTTCCGCGACGTGCAGGTGCGCGGGCCGTTCGCGAGCTGGGAGCACACGCATTCGATGGAGCCGATCGACGCCGAGCGGAGCGTGCTTGAGGACCGCATCCGCTTCCGGCTGCCGGTGGCGCCCTTCGGCGCACTGGTGGCGGGGACCTTCACGCGTGAGCGCCTCGAGCGGCTGTTGCGCTGGCGGCACGCGCTCACGCACGCCGACCTGACGCGCCACGCCGCCTTCGCCGCGCGCGGTCCGCGCCGGATCGCGATCACCGGTGCGAGCGGATTCCTCGGCGACGCGCTGGTGCCGTTCCTGACGACCGGCGGGCACGCGGTGCGCAGCGTCGGACGCGGCGCGACGAGCGACGTCCGATGGGATCCCGCGAAGGGCATGCTCGACCAGGTGGGACTCGCCGGCGTGGACACGGTGATCCACCTTGCCGGTGCGCCGGTCGCCGAGCGCTGGACGGCGGAGCATCGCCGGGCCATCCGCGACAGTCGGGTGCAGGGGACGCGGCTGATCGCCGAGGCGTGCGCGCGGATGGCGGTGAAGCCGGAGGTGCTCGTCTCGGCGTCGGCGATCGGGATCTACGGCAGCCGCGGCGACGAATGTCTCGACGAGAGGAGCGCGACCGGGGACGACTTCCTCGCCGGGATCGGGCGCGAATGGGAGGCGGCGACCGAGCCGGCGCGCGAGGCCGGGATCCGCGTCGTGCACCTGCGCACGGGGATCGTCTTGAACCCCGGCGGCGGCGCCCTCGCGAAGATGGTCCCGCCCTTCCTCGCCGGCGTCGGCGGCCGGCTCGGTGACGGCACGCAGTGGATGAGCTGGATCTCGCGCGAGGACCTGATCGGTGCGCTGCACTTCGCACTGCAGTCGCCGGGGATCTCGGGTGCGATGAACGCGACCGCGCCCGAGCCGGTCACGAATGCGACCTTCGCGACGACGCTCGGCCGCGTGCTGCACCGGCCGTCGATCGCGCCGGTGCCGGCCTTCGCGCTGCGCGCGATCTTCGGCGCGATGGCGGAGGGCACCATTCTCGCGAGCCAGCGGGTGCGGCCGACCGTGCTCGAGGCCGCGGGCTTCGAGTTCCTGCATCCGACGCTCGCGAGCGCGCTGCGCTTCGAGCTGGGGCGGGCGTGAGCGGGATCGTCGACTTCCACAGCCACCTGATGATCGGGGTGGACGACGGCGCGCCCGACGCCTCGCACGCGCTGCAGGCGCTCCGCGCCTTCGCGGCGCAGGGCGTGACGACCTGCATCACGACGCCGCACTTCGACGGATCGCTCACGAAGTTCGCCGAGACGCTGGAGAAGCGCCTCGCGGCGCTCGACGCGGGATGGGCGGCGCTGGAGGAGGCCGTGGCGACCGAGCCGGGGCTCCCTGCGATCGAGCGGGGCGTCGAGGTGATGCTCGACGACCCGGATCCCGACCTCTCCGACGCGCGGCTGCGGCTCGCCGGCGGGACCTTCGTCCTCTGCGAGTTCCCGGCGATGCGCATCCCGCCCAACGCGGAGTGGGCGATCCGCAACCTGCGGGAGCACGGCTGGCGGCCGATCATCGCGCATCCCGAGCGCTACCGGAATCACGACGAACAGTTGAGCGCGTTGACGCGCTGCCGCGAGGCCGGGGCGTACCTGCAGGTGAACGCCGGCGCGCTGCTCGGCCAGCACGGCGACCGCGCGCTGGCGATCGCGCGCGCGCTGCTGCAGCAGGGATGGGTGGACTATCTCGCGAGCGACCACCACGCGCGCGGCGCGCCGGCGACGGCGCGCGCGGTGGCGCTGCTGACCGAGCGCGGTGGCGAGGCGCAGGCACGCGCGCTCACCGAGGTGAATCCGGCGCGGATCCTCACGGGCGAGGACCCGCTGCCGGTGCCGCCGCTCGTCGAGCCGAAGGCTGCGCTCCCGTGGTGGAAGCGCCTGCTGGGCTGACGAGCCTCGCCGGCGGCGCGGTCGCCTTCAGCCCAGTTCGGGATGCTTGCGGTGATGCGGCGTGGCGTCCTGGAATGCCTGGGCCACCCGAAGCAGCGCCTCCTCCCCGAAGAGCCGGCCGAGGAAGGTGAGCGAGACCGGGGTGCCGTCCTCGCGGAATCCGTTCGGCAGGATGACCGCCGGATGGCCCGTGAGGTTGGTCGCGAGCAGCTGCCCCGAGTTGGTCGGCGCGACGATCACGTCCACGCGCTGCATCAGCGCGTCCCACGCGGTGATCGCCATCGTCCGCACGCGGTTGGCGTTCACGTAGTCCACCGCCGGGATCAGTCGTGCGGTGCGGAAGGTGTTGGGCCACGCGCCCGGTCCCTGCTGCGCCAGCTCCCGCACGCGCCCGCTGCGCGTGAGCTCGTCGAACGCCGCACCGGCCTCGGCCGTGAGGATGATCCGCATCGCGTCGTAGGGGACGGCGGGGAGTTCGACCGGGACGAGCTCGGCGCCGAGGCCGCGGATCACCTCGAGTGAGGCGTCGTCGAAGGCCTTCGTGGCGCGCGGCTGGTCGAACGCCGAGCGCATCACGCCGATGCGGAGCCCGCGCGCGCCCAAGCCGCCGCGCCAGTTGAAGGGGGCGCGATGCACGGTCGCGTCCTTGCCGTCCGGGCCGTGGATCGCGGCGAGGACGAGCGCGCAGTCCTCGACGGTGCGCGCCATCGGTCCGAGCTTGTCCATCGACCAGGAGAGGGCCATCGCACCGGTGCGCGGCACGCGGCCGAAGGTCGGACGCAGACCGGTGACGCCGCAGCGCGTGCTCGGCGAGGAGATCGAGCCGAGGGTCTCGGAGCCGATGGCGAATCCGACGCAGCCGGCGGCGGTGGCGGAGGCCGGGCCCGCCGAGGAACCGCTCGAGCCCTGGTCGAGCTTCCAGGGATTGCGCGTCATCCCGCCGTACCACTGGTCGCCTTGGGCGAGTTCGCCGAGGGTGAGCTTCGCGATCAGCACCGCGCCGGCGGCATCGAGGCGCTGCACGACCGTGGCGTCCTCGTCGAACATCTGGTCGCGATAGGGCGCGGTGCCCCACGTAGTGACGGTGCCGCGCGTGGCGAGCAGGTCCTTGGCGCCCCAGGGGATCCCGTGCAGGGGACCGCGGTAGCGGCCGCGTGCGATCTCGGCGTCGGCCTCCTTGGCCCTGGCCATCGCGCGCTCGCGCGTGAGGTTGGTGACGCACTTGAGCTGCGGGTCGAGCCGCTCGAGGCGCGCGAGGTACATCGTCGTGAGCTGGGTGCTGGTGACCTGGCGACGGCGCACGAGGTCGGCGAGCTCGACGACCGACGCGTAGGCGAGCGACTCGAGCGCCGCGGGGGCGGAACGCACCGCGACGCGCGACGGCTGGATCGGTCGCTGCGGCCCGGTGGGCAGGGCGTCGGGGCGCGGGAGCGGCGAGAAGATCAGTGCTGGCGCGATCGCGTTGTCGATCGTGACGGCGTGGAGCGCGACGAGGCGCTGCGCCTGCATCCGCAGCCCGTTCACCATCTGCGTGCGCTCCTCGTCGGAGAACGAGACCCCGGCGATCTCGGCCGCGGCGGCGATCGTGGCCTCGGTGATCTCCTCGCCGGCGCTGACCTTCGCCCAGAGCACTCCCGGGAAGAGGGTCGAGCCGACGCCGAGCGCGGTGCAGCGGGCGAGGAAGGCGCGTCGGTCGTTGAGGGCGCTGGCGATGCTGGACATCGTGCGGGTCTCCGCGGTGGGGTGAGCGTCGCCACGAATCTGCACGGGGGGCGTTCGCGCGGCGAGTGAGCGTCCAGTCGCCATATTGGGTGATGCTCGCCGAACCCTCCGCCACCGCACTGCTCGCCGCGCTGCTCGGCCTCCTCCTCGCGGTGAGCGTGCTCTCGAGCCGCGCGTCCGAGCGGACGGGTGTGCCGGCGGTGCTCCTCTTCCTGGGCGTGGGGATGCTGGCGGGCACGGACGGCGTGCTCGGGATCCAGTTCAACGACTATGCGCTGGCCTTCCGGCTGGGCAGCATCGCGCTGGTCTTCATCCTCTTCGACGCGGGGCTGAACACGCCGTTCGCGCGCGTGCGGAAGAGCTGGGGGCCCTCGATCGTGCTGGCCACGGTGGGGGTGGTGATCACGGGGCTGATCGTCGGCGTCGGCGCCCGGCTGCTCGGGCTCCCGTGGGAGACGGCGCTCCTGCTCGGCGCGATCGTCTCGTCCACCGATGCCGCCGCGACCTTCAGCGTGCTCCGCGGGAGTGGCGTGGCGCTGCTGCCGCGGGTGAGCGCGACGCTCGAGCTGGAGTCGGGGCTCAACGATCCACTGGCGGTGCTGCTCACGGTGGGGCTCACGACCGCGCTGTTGGCGAGCGGGGAGGCAGTGTCGTGGCCCGCGCTGGCGGGGAACGCCATGCTCGAGATGCTGGTGGGCGCGGTGGTCGGGTGGCTCGCGGGAAAGGCCGGCGTCGGCGTCCTCGCGCGCGTGCGGCTGCAGGTGACGGGGCTCTACCCGGCGATGACGATGGCGCTGGCGCTGCTGACCTTCGGCATCGCCACGCTGGTGCACGGCAGCGGTTTCCTCGCGGCGTACATCGCGGCGCTGGTGGTCGGGAACGCGGACCTGCCCTACCGCGCGAACCTGGCGCGGGTGCACGATGCGCTGGCCTGGCTCTGCCAGATCGGGATGTTCCTGATCCTCGGGCTGCTGGTATTCCCGGCGCGCCTGCTCGAGATCGCGCCGCTGGGGCTCGCGGTGGCGGCGGTGCTGCAGTTCCTGGCGCGGCCGATCGCGGCCACGCTCTCGCTCGTCCCGTTCGGGCTGCCGGCGCGCGACATCGCCTTCATCTCCTGGGCGGGGCTGCGCGGCGCGGTGCCGATCATCCTCGCGACGTTCCCGGTGCTGGCCGGCGTGCCCGGCGCCGAGCGGCTCTTCGACCTCGCGTTCTTCGTGGTGGTCGTCAGCGCGCTGGTGACGGGCGGCACGATCCCCTGGTTCGTGCGCAAGCTCGGACTCGAGTCGGACGAGCCGCCGCCGCCCCCGGCGGTGCTCGAGATCGTCTCGACCAAGCCGCTCTCCGGCGTGCTGCTCTCGTTCTACGTGGACGAGGCGCTGGACATCACCGGGGTGCCGCTGAGCGAGCTTCCGTTCCCGGAGGGGACGGCCGTCACGCTGATCCTGCGCGACGATGCGATCCTCGTCCCGAAGGGACATTCGACCCTCGAGCCGGGGGACCACGTGTACGTGGCCACCGAGCATGGGGATCGCGCCTTCGTCCAGTTACTTTTCGGGCGACCCGAGGAATCCTGATGCCGCTCGTGCCCTTCGAATCGCTCCCCGCCGACGCCCGCCTCTGGGTGTTCGGCGCCCGTGCCCCGCTCGATGAAGTGGACGCCCCGCGCATGCTCGCGGCGGTGGACAGCTTCCTCTTCTCGTGGACGGCGCACGGCACACCGCTGACCTGCGCGCGCGACTTCCGCGACGAGCACTTCCTGGCGGTGGCGGTGGACGAACGCGCGTCGAATGCATCGGGCTGCTCGATCGACGGCCTCTTCCACATCCTGCAGGAGATCGAGGGCGGGATCGGCACGGCGATGCTCGCGGGCGGGACGATCTTCTTCCGCGGACCCGACGGTCTCGTGCTCTCCTGCTCGCGCGCCGAGTTCGAGCACATGGCGGCGATGGGTGAGATCGACGGCGCGACGCGCGTGTTCGACACGACGCTGACGAGCGTCGGGGACTATCGAGCAAAGTTCGAAGTGCCGGCCGCCGAGTCCTGGCACGGCCGGCTCATGAAGCGCTGAGCGGAGTCCCCCTCAGGCGCGCAGGTGGTCGGGCTGCCAGTCCTTCACCGCGCGCTTGATCTCCTTCGGAGTCGCGAACTCGCCCTTGAGCACGCGCTCGACCAGCGCCGGCATCTCGGCGTCGCCCGCGAATCGCAGCGCGATCAGCTGACGCACGGTGAGCTCGCGGATGCGGGCGGCGAGGCCCGGGGGGAGGACCTCCTTCAGTCGCAGCCGCATCTCGAGACGGATCACGCGGTTCTGCACGGTGATGGCCATCACGCGGGACGCGAACACGGCGGCCACGATGCCGAAGGCCCAGATGGCGCCGACGATGTGCGCCCGGTCCGGGGTCTTCACGGCCTGCACCGTCGCGTACACGAAGTAGAGCAGCGTGATCGGCGAGGCGACGAAGTGGAACATCGGCAAGTAGCGGGCGTGGGACTCGAACGACTGTGATTTCTCGGAGGGCATGAAGGGCAGATGTGAGGTGTGAGATGTGAGGTGTGAGGTAACTGCGCCTGCGCTCCCTACTGCTCGCTACTGCTCATTCGCTTCTCTCGCGTGGCGCTTGAGGCGGGCGACCATTGCGTTCAGGCCGGTCTCGCGGGCGCTGAGACCCAAGCCCTGCATCATCCGCTGGACGAAGTCGTCGGGGATCGCGAGGGTCGTCGCGGGGGGCTCGCCGTTCACGGCTTGGAAGACGATCGCGAGGAAGGCGGCGACGGTCGGGGACTGGCGGATATTGACGTCGGCGTAGAAGTGGAGCTTGCCGTCCTCGACCTCGGGGAAGACATCGACACGGGTCTGGCACTCGGGGACGGTGTACGCGGCGCGGTGGAGACCGGCGAGACGCGGCGGCAACGGTTCGAGTTTTTTCGCGTAGCTCACGAGGGCCTGCATCTTCTCCTCGCGCCCCATCGCCGCGAAGCGGTCGAGCACCTTGGCGATGCGGTCGGGGAGCGGGTGGCGGGCCGGGGCGTCTGGCATCGGGCTGAATATGGCCGGTGCAGGGCCGGTCCGGGAACCGTACCGCGGTCGCGACAATACATATCACCATGACCAGACCCGACCTCCCCTCCAGCGACATCACGCCGGAGCGCACCTACCTCGACCGCCGCGCCTTCCTCGCCGCGGCCGGGGTCGTCGGCGCCGGCCTGCTCGGCGCCCGTGCCCTCTCCGCCCGTGCGCCCGACGGCCAGGGCCCAGCGCAGCAGGACTCGCTCGGCAAGCCCTACGGGCTCCAGCCCTACGACCGGCCGACGCCCTATGAGGACGTCACGACCTACAACAACTTCTACGAGTTCGGCACGGGCAAGGATGACCCCGCGAAGAACGCCGGGACGCTCAAGCCGAAGCCCTGGACCGTGAAGGTCGAGGGGCTGGTCGCCAAACCCGGCAACTTCCAGCTCGAGGACTTCCTCAAGCCGTCGAAGGTCGAGGACCGCATCTACCGGATGCGCTGCGTCGAGGCGTGGTCGATGGTGATCCCGTGGCGCGGCATCATGCTCGCCGACGTCATCAAGCGCGCGCAGCCGACGGCGGCCGCGAAGTTCGTCGAGTTCACCACGTTGCTCGACGAGAAGCAGATGCCGGGCCAGCGCTATCCCTCGCTCGACTGGCCGTACAACGAGGGTCTCCGCCTCGACGAGGCGATGCACCCGCTGACGATGCTGGCGACCGGCGTGTACGGGAAAGATCTGCCGAACCAGAACGGCGCGCCCCTGCGGCTGGTGGTGCCGTGGAAGTACGGCTTCAAGGGGATCAAGAGCATCGTGCGCATCCGGCTCACGGCGACGATGCCGAAGACCGCGTGGAGCACCGCGATCCCGGGCGAGTACGGGTTCTACGCGAACGTGAACCCGGCGGTGGACCATCCGCGCTGGAGCCAGGCGTCGGAGCGCCGCATCGGCGTGTTCCGCCGGATCCCGACGCTCCCGTTCAACGGCTACGCCGACCAGGTGGCCTCGCTCTACTCGGGAATGGACCTCCGCCGCAACTACTGAGATGGCGGCGCTCGGAGGGCTCGAGCGACAGCCGCGCGGATTCGGCGTCGCGCTGATCGCCCTGTCGCTCGTGCCGGCCGCGTGGATCACCTACGCGGTGATCGGCGACCTCTTCTACGGCACGCGACACCTCGGCACCGATCCGGTGAAGCTGGCCGAACACCTGTTCGGCAGCTGGACGCTGCGATTCCTGCTCGCGACACTCGCGGTGACGCCGCTCCGCCGGATGACCGGTTGGAACTGGCTCGCGAAGCACCGGCGCACGCTCGGGCTGATCACCTTCGGCTACGTGACGCTGCACCTGCTCACCTGGGCGCTGCTCGACGTGCAGATCGGCATCAGCGAACTCGTCGGCTGGGACGACATCGCGACCGACATCTTCAAGCGCCCCTTCATCACGATCGGGATGCTCGGCTTCGTGCTGATGGTGCCGCTCGCGGTCACCTCCACGAAGAAGATGATCGCGCGGCTCGGGAAGAACTGGCGGAAGCTGCACCGGCTGATCTACGTGATCGCGGTGCTCGGTGTGATCCACTTCTGGATGGCGGTGAAGCTCGACATCCGCGAACCGGCGATCTACGGGTTCATCCTCGCCCTGCTGCTCGGCTGGCGCTGGCGCGATGCGCGGCGCTCGGCGGCCATCCGCGAGGCCGCCACGCCCTAGATTCCGGGTGTGAGACCGTACGAATGTTGGGCCATCGCCGCGCCCGGGCTCGAGCAGCTCGTCGCGGGCGAGTTGCGCGCGCTCGGCTTCGGCGACGCGAGCGCCTCGCCCGGCGGTGTGTCGTTCACCGGTGACGCCGCGGGGCTCGCGCGGGCGCAGCTGGAGCTCCGCGTCGCCAGTCGCGTGCTGGTGCGGCTCGCGACCTTCCGCGCCACCGCATTCCACGAGCTCGAGCGCGCGTCGCGCCAGGTCGAGTGGGCGCGGATCGTCCGCGCCGGGCGCGCGGTGCGGCTCCGCGTGACCTGCCGCAAGTCGCGGCTCTACCACTCCGACGCGGTGGCCGAGCGCGTGGGCGCGGCGATCGTGCGCGCGGTGCCCGGTGTGCGCGTCACTGGAGGGAAGGACCGCGAGGACGACACCGACGCGGACGCTCCCGATGCCGCCGATGACGCACAGCTCTTCGTGGTACGCATCGACCACGACCGCTGCACGATCAGCGCCGACGCGTCGGGCGAGTTGCTGCACCGTCGCGGGTATCGCCTCGCAGTGGCCCGTGCGCCGCTCCGCGAGACGCTCGCGGCGGCGATGCTGCTCGGTGTGCCCTGGGATCCGCGCACGCCGCTCGTGGACCCGATGTGCGGATCCGGCACGATCGCGATCGAGGCGGCGATGCTGGCGCGCCGCATCGCCCCGGGACTCGGGCGCTCCTTCGCCGCCGAGTCGTGGCCCGAGACGGACGCTCGCGCATTCGCGACGGCTCGCGACGCCGCGCGCGCGGCCATCCTGCCGTCGGCACCAGCGCCGATCCACGGGTCCGACCGCGACGCGGGTGCGATCGAGGCGGCCCGCGCGAATGCAGCGCGCGCGGGCGTCACCGCGGACATCGCGTTCGCCGTGAGCGCACTCTCCGCCATCGCGCCGCCGGCCGGTCCCGGACTGCTGATTGCGAACCCGCCCTACGGCGTGCGCGTGGGTGAGTCGGCGCCACTGCGCGACCTTTTCGCGCGGCTCGGACAGGTCGCGCGCGAGCGCTGCCCCGGCTGGCAGGTCGCGCTCCTCTCCGCCGATCCGGCGCTCGATGCGCAGACCAAGCTCCGCTTCACCGAACGTCTGCGCACGAGCAACGGCGGGATCCCCGTGCGGCTCGTGACCGCGACCGCTGAACCCGCCTCAGCGCGTCCGCGCGCGACTGGGCGCGACTAGAACTCGAAGCCGAGCGCGAGGTTCAGGTGGTCGTTGGTGAGCGGACCGGACGCGAAGCGCGTGCGGGCACGCCGGAACTCGAGCCCGATCACCATCGGCCCGCTCGGACGCCAGTGCAGGTGCGCCTCGGCGACCTCGTTCTTCAGGCGGCCACCCGCAGGGACGTCGGCATCCTCGGGGTCGTCGAATCCGAAGCCGATACCCGTGAGCACACGCGAGCTCGCGCGCAGGTTCAGCTGACCCCAGCCCCCCCGCGTGCGCACCGGGTCGCCGGTGGCGCCGAGTCCCTGGCCGATGCCGCCGCCCCCGAGTCCGCGCAGGGCCTGGCCATCGAAGGCCTCGCCGCGCAGCTCGAGCCGACGCCCGACCGGCACGACGAAGCTCGCCGCGAGGGCCTCGCTCGTCCGCTCGACGTTGGCCGCGTCGTAGAGCCAGCCGCGATGCACGCCGACGCCGAACTCACCGGCCGTCTCGTCCTCGCCCCAGCTCACACGGACGCGCCCCTGCAGGTAGGGCTTGCGCGTCTTTTCGGCGGGGTCGAAGTCGGTGTCGAAGAGTCCGGCGGGGTCGCCGCTGGTGGGTGCGAGCACCGCGCCCTGGAGGCCGAAGCGCACGCGTCCCGCGGTCTGCACGGTGCCGCGCACCTGCGGGAGCCAGAGCCAGAGGTTGCCGGCGGCGGTGAAGCCCGGCACGCCGACCGAGGCGAGGCTCTGCGGGTTCACGTTCGTGATCAGCGGCTGCTCCTGGCCGAGCAGCAGTTCGCCGTGCGTCCAGTTGATCGCGGCGCGCACGGTGCGGAGCCGGATCAGCGGGAAGGTGCGGCCGCCGGTGGAGGGCTGCTGCCCGCCGTAGAAGTCCACGTCGAGGTCGCCAAGGAAATCCCCGCCGAGGACGTCGGTGGCCGAGAAGGCGAGTCCGAGGACTGTCTGGCGAATGGCGAGCGCGAGTCCGCCTTCCGGTCCGGCGGCGTTCGGCAGCGCGAAGAGCGGCACGTCGGCGTTGTTGGTGCGCCGGGAGTTGGCGAAGGTGTGCATCAGCACGCGCCCGGAGAGCTCGAGCGAGGTGCGCGAGCGTGTCCGCACCGCGGATGCGGCCTCGGTGGCCAGCTGGCTGCGCAGCATCTCGATCGCGGCTTCGGCGGCCTCGACGCGCGCGCGCAGCGAGTCGACGGCTGGTGTCTGGGCAGCCAGCGCGCCGGGCGACGTGACGAACATCACACACGCGAGCGCGCAGGGGAGCGCGGGGACCATCCAGTTGGCGCGGCTTGACCGTAGATTCCGCATTGGGGTACCGTGGGCTGGGTTCTGACCGTTTTCCGGACGAGGCGATGATCGACCGGCTCCAACGTACACTCCGAAGGCTCATCCGGCTTCCCGCCCACGCGGGGATGACGGTGCTCGTGCTTGCGGCGTGGCCGGCACCGGCGATGCAGGCGCAGGGCGCGGTCGCCGGCCGCGTCACGCTGCAGGAGCGCCCCGGCGAGCCGACGACCGACATCGGCAACACGGTCATCTACCTCGTCCGCATCGACACGGCGGGTCCGGTGACGCGCCCGGCACGGGCGTCGATCGCGATGAACGGCCGTGCCTTCGTGCCGCGCGTGCGCGTGGTGACGCCCGGAAGCCGGGTCGACTTCCCGAATCAGGACCCGTTCAGCCACAACATCTTCTCGACGACCCCGGGTGCGGCGTTCGACCTCGGGCTCTACGCCGCCGGGAAATCCAAGGAGGCGACGTTCCGCCGGGAGGGCGCATTCCCCGTGTACTGCAACATCCATCCGCGGATGACGGCGTTCGTGCTCGTCGCGCCGACGCCGTGGACCACGCAGGCGGGGAACGACGGACGGTGGACGCTCGCGGGCGTCCCGGCAGGCCGGTACCGGCTGCATGTCTGGCACGAGCGGGCCGAGCCCGCGACCCGGGAGGTCGAGGTCGGCCCGGCGGGAGCGCCAAGCATGGACCTCGCGCTCGACGCGCGCGGCTTCCGCTTTGCGCAGCACAAGAACAAGTTCGGGAAGGAATACGACAAGACCGGCAAGGACCGGTATTGACGTCGGGCTCCACTCCCCACAGAACCCCGCCAGGACGCCTGTGAGTTCGCGCGGCCCCAGCCTCACGCTCAAGATCTTCCTCGGCACGGCGCTCGTCGTCGTGGCGATCCTCGGCATCACGCTCGCGGTGACGGCGCGCTTCGCCGGGCGAGCAGCCGATGCCTCGGTGGACCGGGTGCTCGGCTCCGCGCGCGAGGCGGTGAGCGCGCAGCTGAATGGCCGCGCCGAGGCGCTGGAGAAGGCCGCGACGGTGTTCGCGGGGAACTCGGCCTTCCGCGACATCGTCGCGCAGCGCGAGTTCACGAACAATCTCGACCAGGCGCTCGTCGCGGTGGACCAGACCGGCGCGACCTGGGTGCAGATCACCGACGCCGAGGGGATGCGGCTCGCCAAGAGCGACGAACCGCTCGCCGAGCCCGTCTCGCTGGCGAACTCGCCTGCGATCGGTTCGGCGCTGGAGGGCACGCCGGTGACGGCGTTCGGCGTGAGCGGCGACTCGATACTCGTGCAGATCGCCGCAGTCCCGGTGGAAGGGGAGCGCGTCTACGGCGCCCTGATGGCCGCGCTCGCGGTCGACAGCGCGTTCGCGGCGGCCGTCAAGCAGCAGGCGGCGACCGACCTCGAGGTCGTGTTCTACCTGCTCGACGAGAATGACGCGCCGCTGATCTCGGGGTCGACGCTCGGCCGCGGGAACGTGATCGCCTCAACGATCGCGTCGTTCTCGGCGGCGGATTCCGCGCTCGATGCCCGGACGGAGGTCGAGATCGAGGGGCGGAACTACGTCGGACTGGGGGGCGTGCTGCGCTCGGCCGGTGACACGCCGCTCGGCGGGTTCCTGCTGCTCCGCGACCGGAATGTGGAGTTCGCGACCTTCAATGCCCTGCAGCGCGTGATCCTCCTGAGCGGCGCCCTCGGCATCCTCTTCGCCGGGCTCTTCTCGCTGCTGGTGGCGCGCTGGGTGACGCGGCCGGTCGCGAAGCTGGTCGAGGCCACGCGCCGCGCGACCGACGGCGACTACGACGCCGAGATCACCTCGACGTCGAACGACGAGATCGGGATGCTGGCCAAGGCGTTCAGCGGCATGCTCTCCGACCTCAAGGAGAAGCAGCAGCTGGTGGAGTTCCTCAGCGCGTCGGAGCAGGCGCGGACGGTGCAGATCCCGGTGATGTCGGCGACCGCCGAACGCCGGGTGACGGAGGGCGGCCTGCAGCCGGGGACGACCTTTGCCGGCCGCTACGACGTGAAGGAGGTGCTCGGCGTCGGCGGCATGGGGATGGTGTTCAAGGCGGTCGATCGCCAGCTCGGCGAGGTCATCGCGATCAAGACGCTCAAGGGGGAGTTCCTCTCGCAGGACCCGACGGCGCTCGAGCGATTCAAGAGCGAGATCCGGCTCGCGCGCCGCATCTCGCACCGGAACGTGGTGCGCACGCACGACCTCGGCGAGCACGCCGGCACCTGGTTCATCACGATGGAGTACGTCGAGGGGAAGTCGCTGAAGGAGCTGATCCGGGCGCGCGGGCGGCTCCCGCTCGCGGTGGCCCTCTCGGTCGGCAAGCAACTGGCGCGCGCGCTCGAGATCGCGCACGAGCAGGGGATCATCCACCGCGACATCAAGCCGCAGAACATGGTCGTCGAGCCGGACGGCGTGCTGAAGGTGATGGACTTCGGCATCGCGCGGCTGGCGGCGCGGCCGGAGGCGACGGGCATCACGCAGCCGGGGATGACGCAGGCGGGGATGATCGTGGGCACGCCCGAGTGCATGGCGCCGGAGCAGGTGCAGGGGACCGCGGTGGACCAGCGCGCGGACATCTACGCCGCGGGGTGCGTCCTCTACGAGTGCCTGACCGGCCGGCCGCCGCTGACCGCGGACTCGATCTACGCGCTGGTCGCGAAGCTGCTCGAGGAGACCCCGCAGCGTCCGAAGGAGCTGAATGGCGAGATCCCGGCGGCCCTCGACGACCTGATCATGCGGATGCTCGCCAAGGCGCCGGCCGGCCGGCCGCAGACGGCGCTGGCGGTGCACGACGCACTCGCGCGGATCGGGTAGCCGACGGCCCCCTCAGCCCCGCCCAAGGCATTGGCGGGGCCATTAGATTGTGGGCATGTCGAACGAGCCGATCGCGAGCGTCTTCAACGACGCCTACGCCGCCGAGATGTTCGAGGCGTATCGCCAGGACCCCACGTCGGTGGACGAATCCTGGCGCCAGTTCTTCCGCTTTGCCGAAGAGGCGATGGGACGGAGCGGGGACCGCAGGGCCGCCCCGAGTGCCGTGCCGGCCGCCGCACCCGCCCCGGCAACGCCTGCCGTCGATCCGGACTACGCGCACAAGGTCGCGGGCGCCGCGCGCTACACCAGCGCGATCCGTTCCTATGGACACTTCGCGGTGCAGCTCGACCCGCTCGGCACGCCGCCGCCGGGCGCGCCTGAGCTCCATCCCGAATTCCACGGCATCACCGAAGCCGACCTCGATTCCATCTCGGGTGCCTCGCTCGGCTTCCCGCACCTCGCCACCGCGCGCGACGTCGCCGAGCGTCTTCGCAAGCGGTACACGCGCAATCTCGCGGTCGAGGTGCATCACCTCGGCAACGAGGAGGAGCGGCTCTGGTTCCGGCAGCTCTTCACGGAGGAGCTGCTCACGCGGCCCCTGTCCGCCGACGAGAAGAAGGCGGCGCTGCGCCGCCTGACCGAAGTGGACGGGTTCGAGCGATTCCTCGGACGCGCGTTCGTGGGCTACAAGCGTTTCTCGATCGAGGGCACCGACACGCTGGTGCCGATGCTCGACACGGCGATCGAGGCGTCGGCCGAGGCCGGCGCGAAGCAGATCGCGATCTCGATGGCGCACCGCGGCCGCATCAGCGTGCTCACGCACGTGATGGGGAAGCCGGTCCCGCTGGTGTTCAGCGAGTTCCAGGGCCGCCACGGGCACCTGGCGGGCGCCTCCACCGGCGATGTGAAGTACCACTTGGGGTTCGACGGCACGCGCGCGACGCCGTACGGCACGGTGGACGTTTCGCTGGTGCCGAACCCGAGCCACCTCGAGATCGTGAACCCGGTGCTCCAGGGGAAGGCGCGGTCGCTCCAGCGCCGCGCGACCGACCGGCGCCAGCGCGACGAGCGGTCGGTGGTGCCGATCTGCATCCACGGCGACGCCGCGTTCCCGGGCGAGGGGATCGTCGCGGAGACGTTCAACCTGTCGCACCTGCGCGGGTACCGGGTCGGCGGCACGCTTCACATCATCGTGAACAACCAGGTCGGCTTCACCACCGACCCGATCGACTCGCGCTCGACGCGGTACGCGAGCGACGTGGCGAAGGGCTTCGAGATGCCCATCATCCACGTCAACGCGGACGATCCAGAAGGATGCGTGATCGCGATGCGCATCGCGGTCGCGTACCGTACGCGCTTCGGCAAGGACTTCCTCGTCGATCTCGTGGGCTATCGCCGCTGGGGCCACAACGAGGGCGACGAGCCGACCTACACGCAGCCGCTCCTCTACGAGAAGGTGAAGGGGCACCCGACGTCGCGCATCGTCTGGGGCGCGCGGCTCGTGCAGGAAGGGCTGGTGACGCAGCCGGAGGTGGACGCGCTCGACCGGGAGATCGCGGCCGGCTATCAGGCGGCGTTCGAGACCTCGAAGGCCGAGGCCGACGCGCCGCACGAGTCCTCCGCGCCGTCGGTCACCGAGCCCGTCTCGCCGGTGGTCGCGACCTCGGTCTCCGCCGAGAAGCTCGTGACGCTGAACGAGGCGCTGCTCAACTATCCGTCGGGGTTCACGCCGCACCCGCGCCTCGCCAAGCAGCTGGAGCGGCGCCGTGAGGCGCTCGGACCAGAGGGAGGCATCGACTGGGGTCACGCCGAGACGCTGGCGTTCGCGTCGATCCTCTCCGACGGCACGCACGTGCGGATGTCGGGGCAGGACGTCGAGCGCGGCACCTTCTCGCATCGCCACGCGGTGCTCAGCGACGTCGCGACCGGCAAGAAGCACGCGCCGCTGGCGCACCTGCCGGGCGTCTCCTCCTCGTTCGAGATCTACAACTCGTCGCTCTCCGAGACGGCGGTGATGGGGTTCGAGTACGGCTTCAGCGTTGCCTCGCCCGACACCCTGACGCTCTGGGAGGCGCAGTTCGGCGACTTCGCGAATGTCGCGCAGCCGGTACTCGACCAGTTCATCTCGTCCGACCGCGCCAAGTGGGCGCAGGACTCGGGGCTCGTGCTGCTGCTGCCGCACGGGTACGAGGGGCAGGGGCCGGAGCACTCGAGCGCCCGGCTCGAGCGCTTCCTGCAGATGAGCGCCGAAGGGAACATGCGCGTGGCGTACCCGAGCTCGCCGGCGCAGTACTTCCACATCCTGCGCCGTCAGGTGCGGCTGCCGCAGCGGCGTCCGCTCGTGCTGATGCAACCGAAGTCGCTGCTGCGGCTCGCGCAGGCGACGTCGCGCCTGGACGAGCTGGCGAAGGGCGTGTTCGAGCCGGTGATCGACGATCCACAGGGTGCGGCCAAGCGCGAGAATGTGAAGCGCCTCGTCTTCTGCACCGGGAAGATCTATTACGACCTGCTGACGAAGGGCGTGCCCGAGGCGGTCGCGGTCGTGCGCGTCGAGGAGATCTACCCCTGGCCGCACGAGGAAGTCGCGCGGATCGTGGACGAGTACCCGAACATCGACGAGGTCGCGTGGGTGCAGGAGGAGCCGAAGAACATGGGGGCGTGGAGCTTCGTCGCGCCGCGGCTCCGCGTCTCGACCGGCAACGCGCTCGTGATCCGCTACTACGGCCGGCCGGAGCGCGCGAGCCCGGCGGAGGGGTATCCCTCGACGCACACCGAGGAGCAGACGCGCATCGTCACCGAGGTGCTGCAGGCCACGATGCGCCAGACCGGGGCGCGTCGCGTCACGGCGATGGCGGGTCGGCTCCCCTGACCGACCACCCGCTACGCGGAGTGCGTGCCCGATGACCCTGCGCCGGATCCTCCTCGGCCTCGCGTCGTTGTCCCTGATCGCCGCGCCGCGTCCCGCCTCCGGGCAGGAACGCGGCGCGGCCGCGTTGGACCAGCTGCTGCGCGGCCTCCCGGTCAGCGCCCGCGTGCTGATGATCGGGGCGCATCCGGACGACGAGGACACGAATCTCCTCGCCTGGCTCGCGCGCGGCCACCAGGTGCACGCGGCGTATCTCTCGCTCACGCGCGGCGACGGCGGGCAGAACCTGATCGGGAACGAGCTGGGCGAAGCGCTCGGTGCGATCCGCTCGGAGGAACTGCTGGCCGCACGGCGGATCGACGGGGCGCAGCAGTTCTTCAGCCGCGCCTACGATTTCGGATTCTCCAAGAACGCCGAGGAGACGTTCCGGCAGTGGGACCGCGAGCAGCTCGCGGGAGACGTTGTGCGCGTCATCCGGAGCTACCGGCCGCAGGTGATCGTCGCGGTCTTCTCGGGCACGCCGGCCGACGGTCACGGGCACCATCAGGCCTCGGGGATCCTGGCGCGCGACGGGTTCGAGGCGGCGATGGACACCGTGCGGTTCCCGGTGCGCACGCACGGACAGCCCTGGGAGCCGGCGAAGTTCTATCGCAGTGCGCGGGGACGCGGCGGACCGGCGACGCTCACGGTCGAGGTCGGCGGCCACGACCCGGTGCTCGGGCGCAGCCCGGCGGAGATCGCGGGAGAGAGTCGTTCTCAGCACCGGTCGCAGGGGTTCGGCGCGCTCGAGCGCCGGGGACCGGTGCGCACCGGTCTCACGCGCGAGCTGACACGTGTGAACGCGGGGACGGCCGCGTCGGCGGAGCGGTCGCCGTTCGACGGCGTGGACACGACGTTCGCGCGGTTGGGTCGTGCGGTCCCTGCGGCAGCGGCGGTGCTGGACAGCGCGGCGGCGGTGATCGCCAACATCGGCCGCGTGGTGGATCTCCGTCGTCCGGACCCGCTGGTCGAACCGCTCGCGCGGGTCGTGCAGTGGTTCGACATCGCGCGTCGCGCCACGCGACCCTGCGGCTTCCTGGCGCCGCGGGGCGACCGGTCGGCGGGGCCCACGCCACCGCCGCCGCCCTGCACGCTCGCCGAGATGGACTTCCACTCGTCGATGGAGCGCCTGCACACCCGCGCCCAGCAGGCGCTGCTCGAGGCCGCGGGCGTCGCGATCGAGGCCACCGCCAGTGAGGAGCTGGTGGCGTTCGGCGACTCGATCCCGACGCGCATCACGGTCTACAATCGCGGCCGGGCGCCGGTGTCGGTCGTGCGTCTCCTCTCGACCGGGCTCCCGCCCCGCCGGTTCGAGCCGGTGACGGTCGCGCCCGATTCGCTCCAGGTGCTCGAGCGGCGCGTGCTCGGCCTCGTGGACCAGCAGCCCTGGTGGGTCGGCGGTCGCGAAGGCGCGATGTTCGCCGACACGCGCTCCCCCGCCGACGGCATCGCGCTGATCTCGTACGGCGACCCCGCGGGGCTCATCCCGAGCGTCGCAGTGGCGGAGGACGTGCGCCGGCTCTCGGACGTGCAGGTGACGCTCGTGATCGCGGGCATCCCGACGGAAGTCAGTGCCGGCGAACTGGTGCGGCGCTACGCCGACCCGGTGCTCGGCGAGCAGCGGCGGCCGGTGGGCGGCGTGCCGCCGATCACCGTCTATCTCGACCGCGGGCTCGAGTACGTGCGCGCGGGCCAGCCGCTCGACCGGCGGGTGCGCGTGCGGCTGGAGTCGCACACGGCGCGCGAGCGCGGGCTCCGCACGCGTGTGCTGCTGCCGAAGGGCGTGCGCGCGGAGGGGTTGCCGGATTCGCTGGTGCTTGCACCGGGCGAGACCCGGGAGCTCTTCGTGACGCTCAAGGGAACGCTGCCCGAGGGTCGGCACGAGTTTGGGGTGGGTGTGCTCTCCGAGGGGACGCTGTACGCGGCGGGCTTCCGCACGATCGAGTACGCGCACATCCGCCCGATCCGGCTCTATCGCTCGGCGGCGATGTACCTGCAGGCGGTCGAGGTGACGGTGCCGCGCGCCCTCAGGGTAGCCTACGTCGCGGGCGTCTCGGACGCGGTCGCGCCGTCGCTCCAGCAGCTCGACATCCCGACCGTGGTGCTCTCGCCGGCCGACCTGCCGGCGCTCGACCTCGCGCGCTTCACGACGGTGGTGATCGGACCGCGCGCGTACGAGACGAGCGCCGAGCTGCGCGCGCTCAATCCGCGCCTGATGGAGTGGGTGCGCGGAGGCGGCACGCTGGTCGTGCAGTACGGACAGTTCGAGATGGCAGAGCCGGGGATGATGCCGTTCCCGATCGGCTTCTCGCGCCCGGCCGCGCGGGTGACGCTCGAAGAGGCGCCGGTGCGCGTGCTCGATGCGCGGTCGCCGCTGCTGACCGCGCCGAACCGGATCACCGACGACGACTGGCGCTCGTGGGTGCAGGAGCGCGGACTTTACATGCCGAGTGAGATCGACCCGCGCTATCGCACGCCATTGGCGATGAACGACCCCGGTGAGCCCGAGAACCGCGGTGCGATCCTCGAGGCGACGCTGGGCCGCGGCCGCTATGTGTACACGAGCTTCTCGCTCTTCCGGCAGGTGCCGGCCGGGGTGCCCGGCGGTGTGCGCCTGCTCGTGAACCTGCTCTCGGCGGGGCTCGGTCCGGTCCAGTAGATTCCGCGCGATATCCGGCCCTCCCCCCGGCACGGGTACCATCGGAGCCCAGGTGTCCCAAGAGAATCGACGTCCGCGCGTGGTCATCATCGGCGGAGGCTTCGGCGGCCTCAACGCCGCGAGAGCGTTCGCGCGCACGGATGCGGACGTGCTGCTGATCGACCGCACGAACCACCACCTGTTCCAGCCGCTGCTCTACCAGGTCGCGACGACCTCGCTCGCGCCGAGCGACATCACGGCGCCGATCCGCTGGGTGCTGCGCGACCAGAAGAACGTGACGACGCTGCTCGGCAGCGTCGAGCGGATCGACCGGCGGTCGCGTGCGGTGCGCGTGCTCGGTGAGCCGGACCCGATCCACTACGACTACCTGATCCTGGCGACCGGGACGCGGCACGCCTACTTCGGGCATCCGGAGTGGGAGAAGTGGGCCCCGGGGTTGAAGAGCGTCGAGGACGCGCGGCGCATCCGGAAGCGCTTCCTGCTGGCGTTCGAGCGCGCGGAGTGGGAGGAGGAGCAGCCGGCGCGCGATGCGCTGCTGACGTTCGTGGTGGTGGGGGGCGGTCCGACGGGCGTGGAGCTCGCGGGTGTGCTCCCGGAGATGTGCCGGGTCGCGTTCCGTCCGGACTTCCGCCGCATCGACACGTCGCGCGTGCGCGTGGTGCTGGTGGAGGGCGGCCCGCGCATCCTGCCGAGTTTCCCTCCGTCGCTCTCGGCGCGCGCGGCGCGCGACCTCGAGCGGCTCGGGGTGGAGGTGCGCACGAACACGATGGTGACGGGGATCGACGAGGAGGGCGTCTCGATCAGCGACGAGCGCATCCGCTCGCAGTCGGTGTTCTGGGCGGCGGGGAACGCGGCGTCACCGCTGGCGCGCACGCTCGAGGCGCCGCTCGATCCGGTGGGGCGCGTCCTCGTGGAGCCCGATCTCTCCGTTCCCGGCGACAATCATGTGTTCGTGATCGGCGACGTCGCGGCGGTGAGGCAACAAGGTGACAAATGGGTGCCCGGTGTGGCGCCGGCGGCGAATCAGATGGGGAAGCACGCGGCGCGGAACATCCGCGCGCTGATCGCCGGCGAACCCACGGTGCCGTTCCGTTACGTGAACAAGGGCGACCTCGCGACGATCGGACGGCACAAGGCGGTAGCGGCATTCGCCGACGGCAAGCTGCGTGTGGCGGGCTACCTCGCGTGGTTCCTCTGGCTCTTCATCCACATCGCGTACCTGATCGGATTCCGCAACCGGCTCAGCGTGCTGCTGCAGTGGGCGTACAACTACATCTTCTTCGAGCGCGGCGTCCGGTTGATCACCGAGACGGAGGACGCATCGATGTCGCGGCATCCCGCGACGCAGGGCCGGACGGGTGAATTTCCCGCGACTCAGGATGCAGGAACGCATCGCGCGCGCTAGAGAATGGGGCGTCACGACGTGATGCACGCGCGCGCGCGCACAGTGTGACACCACGCATTGCCCCATGATGTAGCGATGCCCTAGGCTACCGTCAGACGCGACAAAAGAGTGCCGGACCCTTTGCGTACGAGCAGGGTTTGAGGCTCTCCGGGACCAGGTCAAGCAATGCGGTCCGCGTGTCGATAGTAGCAGAGCTGCTCAGAGCAAACCCGTCAAAAGACGGCGACGCAGAGCCACGGGGCTAACGCGATCACGATCGCCACGCCAGCCGAGCCGCCAGCCCACGGACCCACTGGGTCAAGGCCGGCGGCTCTTCTGCTTTCCCGGCCTGAACGGTCCAACTCTCTGCCGAGGAGCAGCATCATGCCGTATATCTCCAAGCTCGTAAAGCGTCTGGCCGTCTCTTGGACGATCGTCGTCCTGGGAACCGCTTGCATTGACGAAACACTTCAGAACGCCACCGAGCCGGAGACCCCAGTACCGGGGACCGCGACGGTGGCATCCGTTCGGGTGCTCCCGGACTCCGTCGAAGTTCTGGCCGGTGTACAGACCCGCGTCGTCGCCGAACCGCGCGACGACCGGGGTCGGGTGCTCAACCAGCAGCGCGTCGTCTGGTCGAGCAGTGATACCGTGATCGCGACCGTCGACTCGATCGGCACCGTCACCGCGCGCACCGACGGATACGCCGAGGTCACGGCGACCGTGAATTCGAAGACCGGCACGAGCCGTTGGTGGGTCCGCCGGCCGCCGGTCGCCACCGTGACCGTCACGCCGGCGACCGCTGCGCTCGTCGTCGGACAGACCGTCGCCCTCGCGGCGCAGCCCTACGGACCGCAAGGCGGCGCGCTGAGCAACCGGATCGTCACGTGGTCGAGTACCGCGACGTCCGTGGCCAGCGTCAACGCCAGCGGTGTCGTGACCGCGGTCGCCGCAGGCACGGCGACGATCCGTGCCACGATCGAAGGCGTCGTCGGCTCTTCGGCGATGACGGTCACCGTTCCGGCGCCCGGCCTTCCGGGCACCGTGTCCGACGTGAGCGTCAGCGCGACCAATGACACGACCGCGACGATCCAGTTCACCGAAGTCACGGACGGAGCGGGCGACGCGGCCGACTATGAGGTGCGCTACTCGCTGGCCCCGATGACATGGGCGAGCGCGACCCCGGTCGCTCGCGGCTCCTGCACGGTCTCGGTGATGGGCACCACGGTCGGTGCGACGCGGACCTGCGTGGTCCGTGGCCTCGCGCCGTCCACGTCCTATCGCTTCCAGATGCGCGGCTTCCGCGGCACCTTCGGCACGAACGCCGTGTTCGGCGCGCTGTCGAACGTCGCGACCGGCGCCACCAACGCGACCAGCCCTGCGCCGGTCGCCTCGGTCACACTCTCGCCGGCCACGGCCTCGATCACCACGGGCCAGGCGGCGACCTTTGCCGCGACCGTGCGGGATGCGAGCGGGAACGTCCTGACGGGCAACACGATCACCTGGAGTTCCACCAACACTGCCGTCGCGACGGTCTCGAGTGCCGGCATCGCGACTGCGGTCGCCGTCGGGACCGCGACGATCCGTGGTACCACTGGCGGGCAGACCGGGAGCGCCACGCTCACCGTCACCGCGACCACCCCGAACCCCGTGGCGACCGTGACGCTCAGCCCGACGAGCGATACGGTCAACGTGGGCCAGACGGTCACCTACACGCCGACGCTGCGCGATGCGAGCGGTGCGGTCCTGACGGGCCGTACGATCGCCTGGACTTCGACGAACACCGCCGTTGCCACGGTCTCGTCCGCGGGCGTCGTGACCGGCGTGGGTGCCGGCACGGCGACGGTCCGCGCCACGAGCGAAGGGCAGATCGGCAACGCGACGGTACGTGTGGTCGCCGCGGCAGTGCCGGTGGCGACCGTGACGGTCGCACCGCTGAATGACACGCTGAATGTCGGCCTGACGGCGACATTCACGGCCACGACGCGCGATGCGGCGGGGGCGGTCCTCACGGGCCGCACGGTCACCTGGACGTCCACGAACACCACGGTCGCCACGGTGACCGCGGCCGGTGTCGTCACCGCCCGCGTCACGGGCACGGCGACGATCCGCGCGACCAGCGAAGGCCAGATCGGCAATGCGACGCTCCTTGTGGTGGCGCCGCCCCCGGCCCCGGTGGCCACCGTCACCGTCGGACCCGCGAGCACGAGTGCGGTGGTCGGCGGCGGTGCGCAGTTCACGGTGACGCTCCGCGATGCGGGCGGCAACGTGCTCACCGGCCGCACCGTGACCTGGACGTCGACCAACATCGGCGTCGCGACGGTCACCTCCGCGGGCTTCGCCCAGACGGTCGCAGTGGGCAGCGCGACGATCCGGGCGACGAGTGAAGGGCAGACGGGGTCTGCGTCACTCAGTGTGACGGCGGCGCCGCCGCCGGGCGGGGCTACGGTCCTGTGGGCCACATCCTGGGCAGCGGGAAACCGCACGGACGGCGGGCGCCTGAACCAGGACCTCGCGTGGTCGTCCACGATCCTGTCCGTGGTCCCGAAATCGACCGTGGCCGGACTGCCAGCGTCGTGGCCTGCGAACCTGCTCCGCATCACCTACGCTGGTCGGGATGCGCAACTCGTCGCCGCGACGGGACTGTGGGCGGCTCCCGTTGCCGGCGCGAAGCTGTGCTTCCGATTCCTCGCGTATAACGCGCTACCGAACGGGTCGGGCGTCTCGAGCGAACACGGGATGCAGTCGAACATCGGGGACCTTCATCACTTCTGGCAGTTCTTCTCGCCGGAATCGAACGGCTCGGGTTGGCTGGGGTACGGCGGCTCGGGCACGAGCGGCAGCGACTTCGCCTCAGTCCCCGCGCGGCGTCCGATGCGCGTCGAGGAGTGCTACACACGCACGACCGGCACGCGGGCGCGCGTAGAACTGCGCGTAACGGACGAGAGCACGGGCCAGGTGTTCACCAACGTGGACTTCCTGAGCAATTGGGGAGGGGGTTCGGCGCAGCTGGTCGGCCGCGAGATGACGTTCTCCAATGAGATGGACGGCTTCCGCTCCTACTATTTCGGCGCGTCCGGTTCGTCGAACGGCACGGGCGTGAGCATCTACGTCACGGGCTTCGCGGTCTGCTCGGACTGGTGCGGGGTGTATCGCGCGGGAGAGGGCAACTAGCGTGATCGCAGCTCGTAGTAGCGCGAGTGATCGTCCCCGTTGACACGGGTGCAGATGGACGAACGGGCCCGGTGACCATTCTGGTCACCGGGCCCGTTCGTTTCTCAGCCGGCGGCGGGTCTCGGCTTGGCCCCCGGCAGGTGCGCCTCGATCCCAACGCCGAGCGTCAGCGTGAAGAGCGCGAGCAGCGCGCCGGTGTAGAACGGCACGCCCTTGCCGAGGTAGTCGAACGCGAACCCCGCCCAGATCGGGCCGATCACGCGCGCGGCGCCGCCGAAGGTCTGCTGCACGCCCATATACAGCCCGCGCTCGTGATCCGGGATCACCTGCGAGAGCATCCCCGTCACGCAGGGAAAGGTGAAGGCGGTGCCGAGCGGGATCAGCGCGATCGCGAGCGCGAGCGCGACGTAGTTGTACGCCAGCGGCAGCGCCGCGAGCCCGAGTGCCAGCAGCACGATCCCGTAGCGCGAGAGCTTCGGCTCGCGGTAGCGGTCGACCGCCGGGCCGAGCAGCACCGCGCGCGCGAAGACCGAGAGCACGCCGATGTAGGCGAAGACCCAGCCGATCCCCTTCTCGTCGATGCCGAAGCGGTCGAGCAGGAAGAGCGCCAGGATCGCCGTCATCCCCTGGAAGGCGCCCATCCCGATCGCGTAGATCCAGATGAGGCGCGACGCCGGCTCCCCGGGATGGGTCGTGACGCGGAGCAGCGCCACGCGCGACTTGCGCACGACCGGTCGCTCGCCGGTCGCTGTGCCGACGTGCACGTTCGACTCGGTGAGATACTTCCACGCGAACGCCATCGTGACGAGCGAGAGGGCCGCCGCGAGGAGTCCGGGCGCCATCGGACCGAGCCGCGCCGACACCGAGCCGAGCACGGGACCGATCGCCACGCCCGCGTTGGTCGCCGCCGAGAGCCAGCCGAGGCTCTTGGCGCGGTCCCGGGGTGCCGTGGCGTCGGCCACGTAGGCCTGGATGACCCCCACGGTGCCACCGCCCGCGCCCTGCACGATCCGCGAGAGGAAGAGGAGCTCGAGCGAGTTCGAGAGCGCGAACACCACGTACGCGACGGCGCTCGCCCCGAGGCCGATCAATAGGGCGGGACGTCGGCCGAACTTGTCCGAGACGCGCCCCCACATCGGCGCGCTGACGAGCTGCGCGATCGCGAACGACGACACCAGCAGCGCGATGACCGCGCCCTGCCCGCCCATCCCGATCGCGTCGAGTCCCCGCCAGAGCGGGCCCTGGCCCACGAAGCGCGTCGCGTAGTACGGAAGCAGCGGGAGCACCATGAGGAGCCCCACCATGTCCATGAACGCGGTCACCATCAGGACGACGAGCTTTCCCAGGGAGCGATCTCCTCGGCGGGGAACGGCAGAGTACGCGGGCGGGGGTAATCTAGCCGCCCGTTCCGGGGCGGGAGCGGATGTCGCGCGTCAGCGAACGGTGAGCCCCTGCAAGGAGATGCGTCGCGGTGCGTCATCCCCTGACACGGGGTCAGGCGCCCCCTCTTGGGGAGGGGCCCTCCGGCGCCGTATGTTCTGCACGTGATCGAAGCCATCGGGAGGGCATTCCGCGAGGCAGTCGAGGCGATCGGGAACGCCGGGAAGCTCGCGGTCGAGGCCGCGCGCTCGACGCGGGACATCAGGACCTGGGGTCCCAACTTCTCCCAGCAGGCGCGACAGCTGGGCGTGGATTCCCTCCCGATCGGGATGCTGATCGCGCTCTTCACGGGCGTCGTGCTGGCGCTGCTGGCGAGCTACAGCTTCACCGGCGCCGTCCCGCGGTATCTGGTGGGCACGCTGGTGCAGAAGACCATCATGATGGAACTCGCGCCGGTGCTGACGGGACTCGCGCTCGCCGGCCGCGTGGGGGCCAACATCGCGGCCGAGATCGGCACGATGCGGGTCACCGAGCAGATCGACGCGCTGGAGACGCTCTCGTTCGACCCGGTCGCCTATCTCGTCGTGCCGCGCATCTTCGCCGGGACCCTCATGTTCCCGGTGGTCGTCGGGATGGCGATGGTCGTGGGTCTCTTCGCCGGGTGGGGGGCCTCGCTGCTCCTGCTCGACCTCTCGACCGAGGAGTTCCTGAAGGGCGCGCGGCTCTTCTTCGATGATTTCGACGTGCGCTACGGCCTGGTGAAGGCCGCCAGCTTCGGCTTCGTGGTGACCCTGCTGGCCTGTGCCACCGGACTGCGCACCCGCGGCGGCGCGCAGGGGGTCGGCGCCGCCGCGACGAGCGCCGTCGTGCAATCGTGCGTGATGATACTCGTGCTCGACGCCTTCTGGGCGATGGTCTGGCTTCTCGGGAGAGCCATATGAAGAAACGCTCGAACGACTGGATAGTCGGCGTGACGGTGCTCGCGATCCTGGTGCTCATCGTCGTCTCGACGCTCTGGCTGCAGGAGGCCGAGATCGGGAAGAAGCGGACGACCATCGAGGCCAGGTTCCGCGACGTCGGCAACATGCAGGTCGGCAACGCGGTCGTGATCCGCGGCGTAAAGGCCGGACGCGTGGAGCGGATCGAGCTCGTCGAGAACGGGTGGGTGACCGCCCGCCTCGACCTCGACGAGGGGATCGTGCTGCCGCGGGATCCGGTGGTGTTGATCCAGTCCTCGTCGCTCTTCGGCGAGTGGCAGGCGACCGTCACCGGGCGCGAAGGGGCGCCGGCGATCCGCGAGGTCACGGACCAGCTCACCGACGCCACCGGCGCGCCCCCCAACGCGCTGCCGGGCGCCGTCCTCCCCGACATCGCCCAGCTCACGACGGTCGCCGGCGGCATCGCCGGCAACGTCGCCTCGGTGGCCGAGCGCGTGCGCACGGCGTTCGATGACAGCGCGGCCAAGGAACTTCGCGCGTCGATCCGGAACTTCAGCGTGCTCTCGGCCGACCTCGCGCGCGCCGTGCGGATGCAGTCGCGCAACCTCGACTCGATCGCGGTCCACGCACGCGCCGGCGCCGACGACCTCGCTGCGGCGGCGGCGTCACTCTCGCGCTCGCTGTCGCGGGTGGACACCGCCACCGCCACCGGTGAGGTGCGCGACATCGTGGAGGCGACGCGGCTCGCCGCCGTCAACGCGCGCGAGGCGAGCACGCGGCTCGCGGGGATCATGCGCTCACTCGAGACCTCCGAGGCCAACCTGCGCGGTGCGGTCGGCAAGGCCGACTCGATCTTCGGCAAGGTCAACCGCGGCGAAGGGTCGCTCGGCCTCCTCGTGAACGACCCGAGCCTCTACCGCAACTCGGACTCGCTGCTGATCGACCTGCGGCTCCTGATCGCCGACGTGAAGAAGGATCCGAAACGGTACTTCGGGATCCGGCTCTTCTAGTCCGCGCGGGACGCCGTCAATCCGGGCGGTTGAGCGCGGCCGGCGGATGGCTGCGCCCGACGACGCCGGCCACCGCGATGATGGTCAGCACGTAGGGGATCATCGCCACGAACTGCGATGGGATCAGCTGCGCCGCCTGCAGCTGGATCTGCAGCGTCTCGGCGGCGGCGAAGAGCAGGCAGGCGATCCCGGCCCGCACCGGGTGCCAGCGCCCGAAGATCACCGCCGCCAGTGCGATGAAGCCGCGTCCCGCCGTCATGTTGTCGGTGAACTGGTGCTGGTCGAGTGCGAGGTAGACGCCGCCGAGCGAGGCCAGCGCGCCGGAGAGGAGCACCGCCGCGTAGCGCACGCGCGCGACCGGCACGCCGACGCTCGCCGCGGCCTGCGGATGCTCGCCGACCGCGCGCACCCGGAGCCCGAAGGTCGTCCGCGCGATCACCCAGGCGAGGACGGGCATGACCAGCGCGCCGAGCCACACCAGCGGGTTCGAGACCAGCGCCATCAGCCCGCTCATCCCCTCGCCGCCGAATCCGGCGACGCGCGGCGAGTTCGACGAGCTCTCGAACGCGAGGTCGAGGAAGAAGCGCGTCGCGCCGACGACGAACAGGTTGATCGCAACGCCGGTGACGACCTGATCGGCCTTGAACCGGATCGAGGCGACGGCGTGCATCAGCCCGAGCACCACTCCGACGCCCACGCCCGTCAACAGGCCGATCCACGCGCTCCCGCTGTAGTGCGACCCGACCACCGCGCCGAACGCGCCGCCGAGCATGAAGCCCTCCAGCGCGAGCGCGACCACGCCGGCGCGCTCCGAGATCGCGCCCCCGGCGGCGGCGAACAGGAAGGGGATCGCGATGCGCAGCGTCTGCATCAGGAAGAGCAGGATCATGCGCGCCTCCCGGCCGCGTCGCGCACGAGTCGCCGCACCTCGGGCACCGCCATCGCCACCGCGAGGATCACGATGCCCTGCAGCACCTCGACCATCTGCTTCGGGACCATCGCGTTGATCGCGAGACCGCCCTGCGAGAGGGTCGCGAAGAAGAGCGCCGCCAGCACCACGCCCACCGGATGGTTGCGCCCCACGAGCGCCACCGCGATGCCGAGAAAGCCCGCGCCGCCGGCGAAGCCGTCCTCGTAGTAGCCCTTGTAGCCGAGGACGAAGTTGATGCCGCCGAGCCCGGCGAGCGCTCCCGAGAGCGCCATCGTGCGCCACCAGGTGCCGCCGACGTTCACGCCGCCATACTGCGCCGCATCCGGCTGGAGCCCCACCGCGCGCAGTTCATAACCCGCCCGCGTCCGGAAGAGGAACCACCAGCTGAACGCCACCGCGCCCAGCACGATCGCGATCGTCCAGTTGGCAGCGGAACCGTGGAACGCCTCCACGGTCGCGCTCAGGCGCGGCACCGTGCCGACGCGCATCGCCTCGGTGTGCAGCGTCTCGGGCACCGCCAGCCGCGCGCTCACGATCCAGTTCAGGAACGCCAGCACGATGAAGTTGAGCATGATCGTGACGATCACCTCGTGCGCGCCGAAGCGGGCCTTCAATGCGCCAGGCACCGATCCGACCGCGCCGCCGGCGAGGCACGCCGCCGCGACGCAGAGCGGCACCGCCACCAACGCCGGCGTGCCGGCCGGGAGCCAGAGCCCCACCATCGCCGCGGCGAACCCGCCCGCCGCGAGCTGTCCCTCGCCGCCGATGTTGAACATCCCCGCCCGCAGGCCGATCGCGACCGCGAGTCCGGTGCAGGTGAGCGACGTCGCCTTGTAGAGCACCTGGCCGAAGCCGTATGTGTTCCCCCAGGTGCCCTCGAGCAGCAGCGTCCAGACCGCACCCGGTGCCTCGCCGTACGCGATGATCAGCAGGTCGCCGACCACCAGCGCGACGAGCAGCGCCAGCAGGGGCGCCAGGATCTCTTCACTCACGCGGCTCCGGGCGATGCTCACGCGACCGCCCCCGGCGAGCGGTGGGCGCCCGTCATCCACGCGCCGAGCACCTCCTCGGACGCCTCGGCGCGCGGCAGGACGGCCACGAACCGGCCGCCGTACATCACCGCCACGCGGTCGGCCAGCGCGAGCACTTCGCGCAGCTCCGCCGAGACCAACAGGATGGCCTTCCCCGCGTCGCGCGCGCGGCGCAGCTCCGCGTGGATGAACTCGATCGCGCCCACGTCCACGCCGCGGGTCGGCTGCGCCGCGAGCAGGGCGGTGAAGGGCCGGCCCATCTCGCGCGCGATCACGATCTTCTGCTGGTTGCCGCCGGAGAGCGCGCGTGCCGGGAGCGTCGCATCGGTCGGCCGGATGTCGTACTCGGCGATCCGGCTCGCGGCGTTGGCCGTCACCGCGGCGCGGTCGATCACACCAGAACCGCGCCGCGAGAAACGGTGCTGCTGGCCGAAGATCAGGTTGTCGGCGATTGAATACTCGAGGATGAGCCCGCGGCGGTGCCGGTCCTCGGGGATGTGCGAGAGGCCGGCATCGCCGCGGCCGCGCACGTCGAGTGTGAGCAGCTCGGTGCCGCCGAGGCGGACCGAGCCGGCGGTGGCCGGGCGCAACCCCGCGATGGCCTCGAGCAGTTCGGTCTGGCCGTTCCCTTCGACCCCGGCGACGCCCAGGATCTCGCCCGGCGCGATCGAGAAGGAGACGTCGTCCACGGCCTTGGCGATGCGCGCGCCGCGCACGGTGAGGCCGCGCACCTCGAGCGCCGGCGCGGTGCCCGCTGCCGGCGCCGTCGATCCTTCGCGCGCGACCATCAGCGTCACGTCGCGGCCGACCATCGCGCGCGCGATCCCCTCGGGGGTCGTGTCCTTCGTCGCCATCCGCTCGACCGTCGCGCCCTGGCGCATCACCGTGATGCGCTCGGTCACCGCCATCACCTCGTCGAGTTTGTGGGTGATGAGGACGATCGTCGAGCCGCCGTCGCGGACGCGGCGCAGGACCTTCCACAGCTCGGTGACCTCGGGGGGCGAGAGCACCGCGGTCGGCTCGTCGAGCAGCAGGATCCGCGCCCCGCGATAGAGCGTCTTGAGGATCTCGACGCGCTGGGCCTCCCCCACCGAGAGATCCGCGACGAGCCGCCCGGCCGGCACCAGCAGCCCGCTCTGTTCCGCGAGCGCCTCGACCTCGCGGACGGCGCGCTCGCGGTCGAAGGTGCCGACGCTCACTGGCTCGCGCCCGAGCACGACGTTCTCGGCCACGGTGAGCGTCGGCACGAGCATGAAGTGCTGGTGGACCATCCCGACGCCGGCGGTGATCGCCTGCGCGGTCGACCAGCCGGTGACGTCGCGGCCCCCGACCTCGATCGTGCCGGCGTCCGAGGGGATCATCCCGCTCAGGATCTTCATCAGCGTGGACTTGCCGGCGCCGTTCTCGCCGACGAGCGCGTGGATCTCGCCCTGCTGGACCTCGAGCGAGGCGGCGCGGTTGGCGTGCACCGCGCCGAAGCGCTTCTCGATGCCGGTGAGGCGCAGAGCGGGGACGGGCGCGTTCATCGGGTGGATGGCACCCGGATTCGCCCGGCGATGATCTCCTCGCGCAGCGCCTCGACGCGGGCCCGCACGGCGTCGGGAATCAGCGCGCGGTTGTTGTCGTCGTACACGTACCCGACGCCGTTCTCGGCGAGTCCGAACTGGAAGATCCCGCCCTCAAAGGTCCCGTCCTTCACGCGCTGGATCGCATTGAACACCGCCTCGTCCACGCGCTTCACCATCGAGGTGAGCACGCGTCCCGGCGCCTCGGCGTGCTGGTCGGCGTCGACGCCGATACCGAACTTGTTCAACTGGCGCGCGGCCTCGAACACGCCGAGTCCCGTGCTCCCGGCGGCGTGATAGATGATGTTGACGCCCTGCTGGTACTGGCTGAGCGCGAGCTCCTTGCCGCGCCCCGGATTGCCGAACGCCTCCGGCGTGACGCCGGCGTACTGCGCGATCACCTCGCAATCCGGGCAGACGTGCTTCACGCCGGCCTTGTAGCCCGCCTCGAACTTGTGGATCAGGGGCGAGTCCATCCCGCCGACGAACCCGACCTTCTTGGAGCCGCCGACGAGGGCCGCCAGCGCGCCGACGAGGAAGGAGCCCTGCTCCTCGCGGAACTTGAGCGCCGCGAGGTTCGCCGGGGGTGCTACCGCGTTCCCCGCCGCGTCGAAGGAGACCGCATAGTCGACGCCGGCAAAGGCGACGCCCGGATACTCCTTCGCGAGCTCGGTCAGGTCATCCGTGAAGATGAAGCCGACGCCGACGACGAGATCCATCCCCTCGGCCGCCAGCAGCCGGAGCCCGGCTTCGCGGTCGGAGCCCTCGCCGGGCTCGACGAATCGCACCCGGGCGCCGAGTTGCTCGGCCGCGCGCATCGCGCCGATGTAGGCGCCGTCGTTGAACGACTTGTCGCCGCGGCCCCCCATGTCGAACACGATGCCGACCTCGAGCGCGTCCCCCTCGGGGAGCCGCTCGGCGCCGGCCGGATGGACGAAGAGCAACGCGACGTGGGCGAGGAGGAGGCCGCCCAGCAGGAAGAGGAGCTTACGCATGCGGGTGGAACGTTCGCGCGCGGCCGGAGGTTGGGCAAGGCGACGCCCGACTTCCGTCGTCGCGCGCAGGGGCATTGATTCTTCAGGACATGTCCGACCGCATCCGCACCCGTTTCCTCGTCATCGGCTCCGGCATCGCCGGCCTGCAGACCGCGTGGCGCGCCTCGGACCACGGCGACGTCCACGTCCTCACGAAGCGCACGCTGCGCGACTCGGCCACAGCCTACGCGCAGGGCGGGATCGCCGCGGCGCTCGGGGCCGGGGACTCTCCCGACCTCCACAAGACCGATACCCTCGCCGCCGGAGCGGCGCTCTGCGACGCCGCGGCGGTGGAGGTGCTGGTGGCCGAGGGGCCGGCGCGGGTGCGCGAGCTGGCGTCGGCCGGGGCGAACTTCGACACCGACCTGAGCGGTCGCTTCACGCTCGGGAAGGAGGCCGCGCACTCCCGCAAGCGAATCGTGCACGCCAAGGGGGACCAGACGGGAGCCGAGGTCGCGCGCGCGCTGATCGCGCGGGTGACCGAGCGGCCGAACATCCAGGTGCTGGAGAAGGCGCGGGCGCTCGACCTGATCGTCGCGCACGGCCGCTGCTGCGGCGTGCGCGCGAATGTCGGTGGCCGGGCCGTCGAGATCATCGCCGACGCGACCGTGCTCGCGACCGGCGGGTGCGGGCAGTTGTACCGGTATACGACCAATCCCGAGGTCGCCACCGGAGACGGCTACGCGATCGCGCACCGGGCCGGCGCGAGGCTCGCCGACATGGAGTTCGTGCAGTTCCATCCGACGGCGCTCGAGACGAGCGAGAATCCGCTGGCCCTGATCTCGGAAGCGGTGCGCGGCGAGGGGGCGATCCTCGTGACCGAGCGCGGGACGCGATTCATGTCGAAGCGTCACAAGCTCGCCGAGCTCGCGCCGCGCGACATCGTGGCGCGCGAGATCTTCCGCGAGCAGCGCGCCGGCCACCAGGTGTTCCTCGACGCGCGCAAGCTCGGCCGCACCTTCGCGCGGCGCTTCCCGGGCATCCTGCACATCTGCCTCGCGCGCGGCATCGATCCCCGCAAGGACCTGATCCCGGTGACGCCGGCGGCGCACTACATGATGGGCGGGATCATCACCGACCTCGCCGGGCGCTCGACGCTCGACCGGCTCTACGCCTGCGGCGAGGTCTCGCGCACCGGGGTGCACGGTGCCAACCGGCTGGCGTCGAACTCGCTGCTCGAGGGGCTCGTGTTCGCCGAGCGCGTCGCACGCGATGCGGTCAACCAGCCGAAGCTGCCGCGCGTGCCGCGCGCGGTGGACTGGAAGGTGACGCCGCTCGGCGACCGCGGCGCGGCGATGGTCGCCGCCGAGGAGATCCGCGACCTGATGTGGCTGCACGCCGGCATCGACCGCACCGCCAAGGGGCTGCGCGAGGCGAAGCGGGCACTCGAGGCGATCCGCGCGCGCCTCGCGCCAGGCGCGACCGAGGAGCTGAACATGGTGGACACTGCGGGGTTGATCGTCGCCTCCGCGCTGATGCGGAACGAGTCGCGGGGCGGGCATTTCCGCAGCGACTTCCCGCGGCCGAAGAACAAGTGGCGCGGCAGGCACATCGAGTGGTGAGCGGCGTGCCTGCTGCTTCACCGCGGAGACGCGGAGAAACGGAGGACAATCGGAGGAGACAACCGCATTTCAACTGGGGAGTCGCGGACGAATGTGTCCACGGCGCCCCCCTGTCAGTTGCCGTCCTCCGTTCTTCCTCCGTCCCTCTGCGTCTCCGTGGTGAATCCGTTGCAGACTTCGGGCCGCGCCTACTCGGGCGGGGCAGAGGTGGCGAGTACGGCCGTGACCGCGATGACGAGGAGCGCGATGCCGAGTTCGCGCGCGAAGCTCGCGGTGAGCGCGGAGCGCTCCCCTCCACCGGCCCGCGCCTCCGCCGTCCGCCAGTGGCGGTAGCCGAGCACGGCCGTGGCGCCCACCAGCGCGAGCTTCGCGAGGAGCAGGCGCCCCCAGGTCGAGTAGAGGAGATCGGCAGGCGCGCCCAGGGTGGTCCACGCCTGATACGCCCCGGAGGCGACGAGCACCGCGGTGGCGCTGAGGGCGATCGGGTGGAAGCTCCGCAGCATCACGCGCAGCGTAGTGGAGCTGGCCACGCGTGAGGCACGCCACAGGTGGTAGAGCGTGCCGATCCAGGCGCCCGCCGCGAGGACGTGGAGCGCCGCCACGGCGAGCGCGATCACGGGCGTCTCCGAGGCGGCCGGGTGTCCGGCGAGCCCCGGGGTGAGCGCGAGCACGCCGACGGCGATGCCGGCCGCGATCCAGCCCCGGTTGCGCCCGGCGCGCGCGACGGTGAAGCCCATCATTGCGGCCGCGCCCCAGATGGCCTGTAGCTGGAGCGCCCGGCCGAGGGTGGTCGTGACGAGCACCGACTGCAGCATCGGGCGCCAGGCCTCGCCCGGTTCGATCAGCATCGAGACCTGCAGCGCGGCGCGCGCCGGCGCCGCGAGCAGCACGAGCGCCGCGCCGAGCACGCCACCGCCGGCGGCCAGCCGCTCAGCCGGGATCCGCTCCGTGGACGAGAGCCCCGTGCGCGGGAGCACGAGGAAGCGCACGGCCGCTGCGCCGATGGCGAGCGTCAGGCCGAGATAGAGCGTCGCGTTGAGGAGGGCGTTCAGCGACCGCTCGCGGCCCGCACGGTGAACTCGAAGGCGCCACGCACGGGATGCCCGTCCTTGGAGGCGGTGGACCAGTTCACCGTATAGACGCCGGCCGCCATCGGACCGAGGACGGCGGCGACGATCGGTGCATCGGCGACGTCGGCGCGCTTGAGCGGCCCGGTGGCGACCGTCGTGCCCGAAACGCCGCTGAGGCGGACGCGCGTCACGCCGAGCTCGACCTTCTCGCTGAACCAGAGTTCCACGGTCGCCGGCGCCGCCACCACGCTGTCCTGCACGGGCGAACTCTTCACCAGGCGCACGTGACGCCGGGCGCCCTCCGCCGGGGTGGCGGCGGCGAGGACGAGCGCCCCGAGGAGCGCGACGAATGACGGGCGGAGAAGGCGGCGGAGGCTCAAGGGGATTCCCGGGTCGATGGGCGCGAGGGTCGTGCCGGCCGGATCATGGTCCGGGGCACACGGTACAATGATTGTACGCCTCTCGACCGACTTCTGTTCGGCCCCCGGAGCGGACTCCCCGCCGGCGGCGTGCCCTATATCATTACCTGATGGCCCCTTTCGGCACTTCCGACCGCGAGAACCACCGACTGCAGCGCCGCATCCGCGCGCTCGCCGGGGAGCGCAATGCGGTGATCCTCGCCCACAACTACGAGCGCCCCGAGGTCCAAGACGTCGCCGATTTCGTGGGCGACTCGCTCGGCCTCTCACGCGAGGCCGCCCGGACCGACGCGGAGGTGATCGTCTTCTGCGGCGTCCACTTCATGGCCGAGACGGCCGCGATCCTCTCGCCCGAGAAGACGGTGCTCCTCCCCGACCTCGCCGCGGGCTGTTCGCTCGCCTCGATGATCGACGCGGCGCAGCTCCTCGCCTGGAAGGCCGAACATCCGGAGGCGGTGGTCGTCTCGTACGTCAACACGACGGCCGAGGTGAAGGCGGAGAGCGACTTCTGCTGCACCTCCGGCAACGCGGTGGAGATCGTGAACTCGATCCCCGCCGACCAGGAGATCCTCTTCCTGCCCGACATGTTCCTCGGCGCGCACGTGCGGCGCGTGACGGGGCGCGAGAACATGCACGTCTGGATGGGGGAGTGCCACGTGCACGCGGGCATCGATCCGGAGAACATCCGGCTCCAGCGGGCGTTGCATCCGGAGGCGGAGTTCCTGATCCATCCCGAGTGCGGTTGCGCGACGAGCGTGGTCGAGGCGGTGAGCGCGGGCGACGTGGATCCCGCGGGCGTGCACATCCTCTCGACCGAGGGGATGATCAAGCGCCCCGGCGAATCGTCGAGCGAGACCTTCATCGTCGCCACGGAAGTCGGCATCCTGCACCGGCTCCGGAAGGCGTATCCCGGCAAGTCGTTCCTCGCGGCGAACGAGCGTGCCTCCTGCGCCTACATGAAGGTGACGACGCTCCCCAAGGTGCTGAACGCGCTCGAGCGATTGGAGCACCGCATCACCGTGCCCCCCGACGTCGCGGCGCGCGCGCGCCTGGCGATCGAGCGGATGGTCGCGATCGGGGGCGGTGTGCCGTCCACGCCGCCCGGCCCCGGGGTGGATCCGGGCGAGTGATGCGTGATGACCGGCCCCACGCGCCCCGGCGCCTGACGCCGCTCTCGACGCCGCAGTTCGCGCCGCCGGGTTCCGACTTCCCGCTCGCAGAGTCGGCCATCGTCGCGCTGGTGCGCGCGGCGCTGGACGAGGATCGCGCCTTCGACGACGTGACGACGATCGCCACGGTCGTCTCGACCCGTCACGCGCGCGCGGCGTTGGTGGCCCGTCGCGACGGGGTCGTCGCCGGTGTGCCGCTCGCCCTCGCGGCCTTCCATCAGCTGGAACCGCACGTGGAGATCCGGATCGACGTCGAGGACGGGCGACCGGTCCGGAAAGGGGACACGGTGCTCTTCCTGACCGGCGGCGCCCGCGGCCTGCTGTCGGCGGAGCGCGTCGCGCTCAACTTCCTGCAGCACCTCTCCGGCGTCGCGACGCTCACGGCGCGCTACGTCGCCGCGGTGCAGGGGACGGCCGCCGCGATCGTGGACACGCGCAAGACGACCCCCGGGTGGCGCGCGCTCGAGAAGTACGCGGTGCGCTGCGGCGGCGGACAGAACCACCGCAACGACCTCGGCGCGGCGGTGCTGATCAAGGACAACCACATCGCGGCCTGCGAGGGGGATGTGGCGGTCGCCGTGCTCCGCGCGCGCGGCCACGCGCCCAAAGGGATGCTGATCCAGGTCGAGTGCGACACGGTCGCGCAAGTACGCGCCGCGATCACGGCCCGGGCCGACGCCCTCCTGCTCGACAACATGCCGAACCACGCGCTGCGCGAATGCGTTCAGCTCGCCGAGGGCCATTGCTGGACCGAGGCCTCGGGGGGCGTGACGCTCGAGACGGTGCGTGCGATCGCGGAGACCGGCGTGGACCGGATCTCGGTCGGGGCGCTGACGCACTCGGCGCCGAGTCTGGATCTGGCGTTGGACTTCGAGTAGAAAGTAGAAAGTCGAAAGGTGAAAGTCGAAAGCAGAGGGCAGGAGGGTTCCCCTCACCTCTCCCATCTCCCATCTCACATCTGCCCGTGAGCGATCTCCTCGCCGCCCGCTCCCAGATGGCGATGTCCCTCGCCTTCCACATCATCTTCGCGGTGATGGGGATCGGGATGCCCGCCTTGATGGTGCTCGCCGAGCGGCGGTGGCTCCGGACCGGCGATCCCGTCTGGCTCGAGCTCACGAAGCGCTGGAGCAAGGGGACGGCGATCCTCTTCGCGGTCGGCGCGGTGAGCGGCACGGTGCTGTCGTTCGAGCTCGGGCTCCTCTGGCCCGGGTTCATGGAGTACGCGGGCGCGATCATCGGGATGCCGTTCTCGCTCGAGGGATTCGCGTTCTTCACCGAGGCGATCTTCCTCGGCGTCTATCTGTACGGCTGGACGCGCCTCTCGCGGCGCGCGCACTGGTGGGCCGGCGTGGCGGTGGCGGTGAGCGGCACGATCTCGGGCATCTTCGTCGTCTTCGCCAATGCGTGGATGAATGCGCCGACGGGGTTCCGCCTCGTCGACGGCCGGCCGGTGGACATCGACCCGATCGCGGCGATGCTGAACCCGGCGTCGTTCCCGCAAGCGCTGCACATGACGCTCGCCGCGTTCGCCACCACCGGCATCGCGGTCGCCGGCATCCACGCCTGGATGCTGCGGCGGGACCCGACGAACGCGCTCCATCGCGGCGCGCTCCAGATCGCACTTCTCGTCGCCGTGCCGGCCTGCCTGCTCCAGGTCGTGAGCGGCGACATCAGCGCGAAGTTCGTCGCCGAGTGGCAGCCGGCCAAGCTCGCGGCGATGGAGGGGCAGTTCGTCACCGAACGGGGCGCGCCGCTCCGCATCGGCGGCATCCCGGACGAGGCGGCGCGCGAGACGCGATATGCGATCGAGATCCCGAAGGCGCTCTCGATCCTCGCCTTCGGCGATCCGGACGCCGAGGTGAAGGGACTCGACGCCTTCCCTGAGACCGACTGGCCGCCGGTCGCGATCGTGCACATCGCCTTCCAGGTCATGGTGGGGCTCGGCACGCTCATGGTGATCGCGTGCCTCTGGGTCATCTGGCACTGGGCCCGCCGCCGCGACGTCGCGTCCTCGCGCCCGCTGCTCACCTTCCTCGCGCTGCTGACGCCGGCCGGATTCATCGCCGTCGAGGCGGGGTGGGTGGTCACCGAGGTCGGGCGCCAGCCCTGGATCGTGCAGGGCATCATGCGGACCGCCGATGCCGTGACGCCGATGCCGGGGCTCGTCGTGCCGCTGATCGGGTTCACGCTGCTCTACATCTTCCTCGGCGTCATCGTCGCGTGGCTGCTCTGGGCGCAGATCATCCGCACGCGTCCGGAGCCGCTGCCGGAGCCACCGCGCGCCGCCGCCGCGGCGTCGAAGGCGGCCTGATGGACCTGGTCGCGTCGTCGTCGCCCCTGCCGTTCGTGATCGCCGCGATCACGATGCTCGCCCTCAACGCGTACGTCGTGCTGGGCGGCGGCGACTTCGGCGCGGGTGTGTGGGACCTCCTGGCCCGCGGACCGCGCGCCGAGCGGCAGCGCGCCGCGATCGCCGACGGCATCGGGCCCATCTGGGAGGCGAATCATGTCTGGTTGATCTTCGTGATCGTCCTGTTGTTCAGCTGCTTCCCGCCGGTCTACGCGCACCTCTCCATCACGCTGCACATCCCGCTCTCCCTCATGCTCGTCGGCATCGTGCTCCGCGGATCGGCCTTCACTTTCCGCGCGTACGACGCGACCAACTCCCCGGTGCAGCGGCACTGGGGACGGATCTTCTCGGTGGCGAGCACGGTCACACCGGTGCTCCTGGGGATCTGCGTCGGCGCCGTGGTCTCGGGCGCGCTCGCGCTGCCGCCGGGCGGCACCTTCGTCGATCGCTATGTGCTGCCTTGGCTGACGACCTTCACGCTCGCGACCGGGGCGATGACCCTCGCCGTGTTCGCCTTCCTGGCGGCGATCTATCTGGTGGTCGAGGCGAAGGAGACCGACCTGCAGGAGGACTTCCGGCGGATGGCCCTCGGGGCCGCGGTCGCGGTCGGCGTCGGCGCGGCCCTCGTGCTGCTGCTCGGCCGCGCGACGCCGATGCGGATCACGGATGGGCTCCTGACGCACCCGTTCGCTGTCCCGCTGCAGCTGCTGACCGCGGTGTTGGCGCTCGGCGCGATCGCCGCGTTGCTCCGGCGCCGCTACCGGCTCGCGCGCGTGGCGGCGGTGCTGCAGGTCAGCGCGCTCATGTGGGGTTGGGCGTACGTCCAGTTCCCGTGGATGATCCCCGGCGTGCACTCGATCGAGAGTGCCGCCGCGCCGCTGGTGACGCTGCGCCTGGTGGCGATCGGGATCGCCGGCGGCGCGGTCGTGCTCGTGCCCTCGCTCTGGGTGCTCTTCCGCGTGTTCAAGAGCGAGTCGGCGAGCGCGTTCAAGCGTGTCGATACGGCGGAGCACCCGCGTTCTTTCCCGAAGTGAGCGCGCTGCTCCCGAGCTGAGACCGCAAGGTGGTTGCGTCCGCGGTCGGAAGCTCGCATGCATAACCGCGGCAGACGAACGCCAGCGCCTCGCCGGATGGTGCGGCGCGCGCCTCCATCAACGGCAAGCCCGCCACCGCGTCGCCCTCGCCGCCGACCAGCACGAGCGCCGGCACGTAGACGGCGGCCGCGGCCCGCGCCAGCGCCCGGAACGCCGGCGTGGAGGGATCGCCCCCGATGGCCAGCTCGACCGCGCCGTTCACCGCGAGATCGGCGGCGCCGAGCAGGTGGCCGAAGGCCAGCGGACTCCGGCGCATCGGTTGCGCGAGCGTCGCGAGCACGTACTCGGCGCGGCGGCGTGCACTCGCGTCGCCGGTGAGGAACGCGACCGTCAGCTGCAGCTCGACGGCGAGCGAGGTGCCGGCGGGGATCGCGTTGTCCGTGACGTCGCGCGGACGCGTGACGAGTGGCTCGGCGTCGTGCGCGGTGTCGAAGAAGGCGCCCGCATCGTCGCTCCAGAACCAGCGCACACAGGAGTCGTTGAGCTCGAGCGCCGCATCGAGCCAGGCGCGGTCGAAGGTGAGCTGGTAGAGCGCGAGGAACCCGAGCGCGAGTGCGGCGTGGTCCTCGAGGAAGCCCGGGATTCGCGCGACGCCGTCACGCCAGGAGCGCATCACGCGTCCGTCGCGCACCAGCTGGTTGCGCAGGAATCGTCCGGCGGTGAGCGCCGCGTTGCCGAGCACGGCGTCGTCGAAGGCGCGCGCGCCCTCGGCCATCGCACGCAGCATGAGGCCGTTCCATGAGGCGAGCACCTTCTCGTCGCGGCCCGGACGAACGCGAGGCTCGCGTGCGCGCATCAGGGCGGCACGGGCTCGCGCGATGACGGCGGCGAGAACGTCCGGTGCGAGGCCGAGGCGCGCGGCCACGTCGCCCGGCGCTGCGGCCAAGTGCAGGATGTTCGTCCCCTCGAAGTTGCCGCCGGCACTCGCGCCCCAGTACGCGATCGCGACTTCCGCGTCCTCGCCCAGTATCGCGCGCAGCTCGGCCAGCGTCCAGACATAGAACTTCCCCTCGTGCCCCTCCGAGTCGGCGTCGAGTGAGGAGTACCAGCCGCCGGCGGGATCGGTCATCTCGCGCCGCAGCCACGTAAACGTGTCCTCGGCGATGCGACGCGGCTCCGGGTCACCCGTCACCTGCCAGAGTTGCACCGCGAGTCGCGCCAGCAGCGCGTTGTCGTAGAGCATCTTCTCGAAGTGCGGCACGAGCCAGACCGCGTCCACGGTGTAGCGATGGAAACCGCCCCCCACCTGATCGTAGAGGCCGCCGCGCGCCATCCGCGTGAAGGAGTGTCGCGCCATCTCCAGCCACTCGGCGTTGCCCGTGCGCGCGTGATGCCGGAGGAGGAGGTCGAGGAGCTGCGGCTGCGGGAACTTGGGCGCACTGCCGAACCCGCCTTCGCGCGGATCGTACCAGTTGCGCAGCGCTCGCACGGTCTCGTGCAGCTGTTCGCGCGTGAAGGGGTCGCCGGCGGAGGTCGGCGCTTCCGCGGCCGCGTAGATGCCGCGCAGCGAGGTCGCGCCCTTCAGCACCTCCTCGCGTCGCGTGCGCCAGGACTCCGAGACCGAGACGAGGACGCGGCGGAACGAGGGCATGCCGTGCCGGTCCTCCGGCGGAAAGTAGGTCCCGCCGTAGAAGGGCACGCCATCCGGCGTCAGGAACATCGTCATCGGCCAGCCGCCGTGCCCGGTGATCGCCTGCACGGCCTGCATGTAGATCGAGTCGACGTCGGGACGCTCCTCGCGGTCGACCTTCACGTTCACGAAGAGTTCGTTCATCAGGCGTGCGGTGACGGCGTCCTCGAACGACTCGTGCGCCATGACGTGGCACCAATGGCAGGCGGCGTAACCGATGCTGAGCAGCACCGGCTTGTCGGCGGCGCGTGCGTCGGAGAACGCGGCGTCCCCCCAGGGATGCCAGTCCACGGGATTGTCCGCGTGCTGCTGGAGGTAGGGACTGGACTCGGCGGCGAGACGATTCGGCATTCGGCGTGGCTTGGTATGAGGCGTGGGGCGCAGCGTTACATTCTACCCCTGTGATCGCCCCCCACGCACGCGTACCCGGAGTGTGCCCGCGGTGAACGCCCTGGGTTCGACCCCGTCCGACCCGATGCTGCCCTGGCGCCACGCGCTCTGGATCCTCACCGCCGCGACGGTGCTCCGGCTGGCGCTCGGCGCGCTCGTGCCGCTCTTTCCGGACGAGGCGTACTACTGGGAATGGTCGCGCCGGCTCGCCGGCGGGTACTTCGACCATCCGCCGATGATCGCGGTGCTCATCGCCGGCGGTACGGCGTTGCTGGGCGACACGCCGCTCGGCGTGCGGGTGCTGCCGATCCTCGCGGGGTCGATCGCCGGGTTCTGGGTCGTGCGCGCCGCGTGCCACCTCGCGGGTCCGGTCGCGGCCCGCTTCGCGGCGATCCTCTTCTCGGTGCTGCCGCTCTCGGCCGCGGGACTCGTGCTGGCGACGCCTGACGCGCCGCTGCTCGCGGCGCTGGCGTGGACGCTCTACGCGGTCGTGCGCGCGCTCGATACCGCGGAGGAAGCGCGGCGCGAGACCTCGTGGTGGCTGATCGCCGGAGTGGCGATCGGACTGGCGATGGCGTCGAAGTTCACCGGGGTCTTCTTCCCGATCGCGATCGTGCTGGCGATGCTGATCCATCCCGCGCTGCGCGCGCGCATCGCCGAGCCGGGGCCGTGGCTCGCGGTGGCCGTCGCGTCCCTCGTGATGGTGCCGGTGCTCTGGTGGAATGCGCAGCACGACTGGATCGCGTTCCGCTTCCAGCTCGGGCACGGGCTGGGTGCCGCTGCCCGCGGCAGCGTGTTCACGCGCGAAGGCAACCTGATCGGCGGACAGCTGGGACTTGTGACGCCGATCCTCTTTGTGCTGCTGATCGGTGCCGTGTGGCGCGCGTTGCGTCCGCCACGTGAGAGCGTGCGCTTCGTGCTCGCGACGATCGCCGCATTCTGCGCGCTCTTCTTCATCTACAGTGCCTCGCGGAAGTCCGTCGAGCCCAACTGGCCGGCCATCGCGTGGCTCCCCGCGATCCTGCTGCTCGCCGGGGCGCGCGAGGGCGCACGCACGGCGTGGGAGCGGCGCGGGCTCTGGCTCTCGGGCGCGCTCACGGCGGTCGCGCTGTTGCACGTGGTGGCGCCCTTCCTGCCGTTGCCGGCGCGCCGTGACCCGGCGGCGCGGGCGCACGGCTGGGATCGGTTCGCGCGCTCCGTGGACAGCGCGCGCACGGCCCTCGCCTCGACGACGTCGCCGGACCGGCTCTGGGCGGAACTCGGCGCGGCCGAGGATCCGCGCGGGCGTTCTCAGGTGCACGTCGCCGCGAACCGGTACCAGGACGCGGCGCTGCTCGCGTTCCACCTGCCGGCGCATCCGGAGGTCTTCGCGCTCAATCTCGGCGCGAGGAGCAATCAGTACGATCTCTGGCCCCGTTTCGCCGACCGCGCGGCGCGCGGTGCGACGCTGCTACTCGTGCTCGAGGAGCCGGCAGAGGGCGCACCCGGCCCGATCCGGCGGCTCGACGGGCATTTCCAGCGGATCACCCCGGGACCGCTGGTACGGATCCTCCGCGACACCACCTACCTCGGCCGCCGTCGGCTCTGGGTCCTTGCCGGTTGGTCCGGCACGTGGCCGGCCGACTCCACCGACCCACTGTCCGCACGATGACCAGATCCTCCACACACCCGAGACCCTCGATCGACCCTGCGCTCGTCACCTGGCTGGACGCCAACGACCAGCGTCTGCACGACGATCTCTTCGAGTTCCTGCGCATCCCGAGCGTGAGCGCGAGGTCCGAGCACACCGCGGACGTGGCGCGTGCCGCGCAGTGGCTGCACGAACGCCTGGCGCGGATCGGGTTCACGACCGAGACGATCGCGACGCCGGGACATCCGATCGTGCTGGCGGAGTGGCGGCAGGCGCCGCCCGGCGCGCCGACGGTGCTCGTGTACGGGCATTACGACGTACAGCCGCCCGAGCCGCTCGATCTCTGGACCTCGCCAGCGTTCGAGCCGACGATCCGCGACGGCAACATCTACGCGCGCGGCTCCGTGGACGACAAGGGGCAGCTCTGGGCCCACGTCGCCGCGTTCGAGGCGCACCTGGCGACGCGCGGCCGGTTGCCGGTGAACGTGATCGTGCTCGCCGAGGGAGAGGAGGAGGTGGGGAGCGACCACCTCGCGCCGTTCATTGAACAGCACAAGGCGCGGCTCCGCGCGGACGGCGTGGTGATCTCCGACACGACGATGTTCGCGCCGGGGATCCCGAGCATCATCTCGTCGCTGCGCGGGCTGGCGTACTTCGAGATCAACGTGACGGGTCCGAACTCCGACCTGCACTCGGGGATGTATGGCGGCGCGGTGGTGAATCCCGCGACGGCGCTCGCCCGGATCATCGCGAGCTTCCACTCGGCGGACGGGCGGGTGGCGATCCCCGGGTTCTACGATGCCGTGCGCGACTTCCCCGAACGGGTGCGCACGGGGATGCGCGCGCTCCCGTTCGACGAGGCGGACTTTAAGCGGCACCTCGACGTGGCGGCGCTCGGTGGAGAGCCGGGGTACACGACACTCGAGAAGCTCTGGACGCGGCCGACCTGCGAGGTGAATGGCCTGCTCTCCGGCTACACGGGCGAGGGAGCCAAGACGGTGCTGCCGGGCAAGTCGATGGCGAAGGTGAGCTGCCGGCTCGTGCCGGACCAGGATCCGGCGACGATCGGCAGTCTCGTCGAGGCGCACGTGAAGGCGGTCGCGCCGGCGGGGGTGACGGTGACGGTGACGCACCTGCACGGGGGGCAGCCGTGGCGGGCGGATCTCGAGGGGCCGCTGTTCGATGCGGCGGCGCGGGCGCTCGAGGCGGCGTTCGGGCGGGCGCCGGTGATCACAGGGGAAGGCGGCTCGATCCCGGTGGTGAACGATTTCGCGCGGATCCTGGGGGCGCCGGTGCTGCTGGTGGGGTTCGGGTTGCCGGGGGAGAATGCGCACGCGCCGGATGAGTGGATCTCGCAGGACAACTTAAGGCGCGGGATGAAGGCGTTGGCGGGCCTGTGGGATTTCCTGCAGATGTGAGACGGGAGATGTGGGATGTAAGGAACAGCGTGCGCCAAGCAAGAAGGCCGCCCGAACTCAGTCGGGCGGCCCTCTTACATCTCACATCTCCCATCTCACATCTGCCGTTCGCCTCAGAGCCCTGCCAGCAGCGCATCATTCGAAACCGTCCCCGCGATCCGCTTGATCAGCCATTCCATCGCCGACTGCGGGGGCATCTGCTGCAGCCCGCGGCGCAGCGTGTAGATCGCGTCGATCTGCTCCGCCTTGTAGAGCTTCTCCTCGCGCCGCGTGCCGGAGCTCGCGATGTCGAAGGCCGGGAAGATGCGCTTCTCGGAGAGCGAGCGGTCGAGCTTGATCTCGCAGTTGCCGGTGCCCTTGAACTCCTCGAAGATCACGTCGTCCATCCGCGAGCCCGTCTCGACGAGCGCGGTGGCGATGATCGTGAGTGAACCACCGCCGTGCTCCTCGGCGATGTTGCGCGCCGAGCCGAAGAACGCCTTGGGGCGGGCCATCGCGGAAGTGTCGAGGCCGCCGGAGAGCGTGCGGCCGGTGCCGCGCTCGGCGGTGTTGAAGGCGCGCGCCATGCGCGTCAGCGAGTCGAGCACGATCACGACGTCCTTTCCCTGCTCGACGAGTCGGCGCGAACGTTCGAGCACCATCTCGACGACCTCGACGTGCCGCTTGGCCGGCTGGTCGAAGCTCGAGGCCACGACCTCACCGACACCCCAGGAGATCGCCTCGCTCACTTCCTCGGGGCGCTCGTCCACCAGCAGGATCAGGAGCGTCGCCTCGGGGTGGTTGATCGCGATCCCCTCGGTCATCGCGTGCATCAGCATCGTCTTGCCGGCGCGGGCCGGGGCCACGATCAGGGCGCGCTGGCCATAGCCGATCGGCGCGATCAGGTCGATCGCGCGGCGCGTCACCTCGGGACCGCCCTTGGCGGGACGTCCGGTCTCGAGCGTGAGCCGGCGCTCCGGATAGGAGGCCGTGAGGGTCTGGAAGTCCGGGCGGCGGAGATCCGCCACCGGCTCGTTGCCGTTGATCGAGACGATCTCGGCGACCGAGACGCGGCCGCGGTGATCGCGCCCGTGGCGGCCGACGATCCCGTCGCCGCGTCGCAGGCCGAACTGCCGCACGAGATGCGGCGGGACCCAGGCGTCGCCCGGTTCGGCCAGATAGCTGAACTCGGCGCGCCGGATGAACCCGGCGTCGCGCGCCGGATCGAACCAGCCGGTGGTCTCGCCATCGATGACGAGGATGACCGGCGGTGCACCGGGATTCGGGTCGCGGGCCTCACGGTTGTCGCCACGCGGCTCGCGGGGTTCCCTCGGGTCGCGGGGCTCGCGAGCCTCGCCGCGGTTGTCCGGGCGGCCATCGCTGCGCTCGCGGCCCCGGCCACGCTGCCGACGGCCGCGTCTGCCACGGCCATTGCGTTCGAGCCTGTCGCCGCGCGGTTCAGGGCGGTCGCCGCGGTCCTGCCAGGGGCGGCCGTTCGCGCCCTCACGTGGGGCGCCGTTCGCTGCGGAGTTCGGGTCGGATCGGTCGGATCCGGAGTCGGCGGACGATTGGTCCGGCGCGCTGGGTGCGGGTGCGGAGCCCTCGGCCGCCGGGGGCGGTGCCATCGGGGCGGCCGGCGGATCCTCTCCCGCGCCCTCGGACGCGTCGCGGTAAGGATCGGCCTCAGCGGTTGCGTCCGGTGCGGCACCGTCACGCGGGCGCGTACCACGCCCACGACGGGGCGGACGACGACGTTCTGTCATGAATAGGGTCTGGATGTCTGACGAGCGTCCTGACGTATCCGTCCAAGTCCCGGCCAGTCTGCCGGGGTGCGCCGCGCGCATGAGCACGGCGGGGGAGCGTCGGGGATCGCAACCGTCCGGGTGGGCATAGGCCTCACCGTGACGGGCGGTTGTATGAGTATGGGGGGGCCGGGCGCTCAGCGCAACCCTTTGGCCGCCCACTGTGGCCGAGCCACGCGCTCCCCGAGGCTGCTAGTCCATCGTGGGCGGGATGCGTTCCCGCACGATCCGCACGACGCGGCGACAGAGTTCGATCGCCCGCTCGACCGACGCGCGGTGCTCGGGCGGGAGCTCCTCGAGTTCGAGCAGCTGCAGTTCGGCGAGCAGGCCAGCGAGCGGATTGTTGAGCGTGTGCGCGAGACCCTTCTTGTGCGGCTCGTCGGCCAAGGGAGCTCCGGATCCACGGGTGCCGGGCGTCACGTCACCCGATAGTTTTCGCGCATGGTGAGGTCAGCGCAGGACGCGCGCGCCGCGGTCGCGGCTGCGGTGAAGCAATATCGGGCTGATGCGGACGTCGCGAAACTCCTCACGCGCCTCGACGAGGTCTGTGCGGTGACGCCGGCGTCGGCCGAGCTGCTGGCCGCGGTCGAGCCGTTCAAGGAGCTCCACGAGGTCGCCGGGCCGGTCTACGAGCGTGTCGTGGAGCGCGAACCCGACAACGCCGCGGTGCTCGTCTCGCTTGCCAACGCCTACTGGCTGACCGGTCGCGGGCCCGATGTCGTGGGCGCCCTCGCCTCGCGCGCCCTCGCCGCGGACCCCTCGAATCGCGCCGCCTGGCACCTCTGGGCCCTGACCGAGTCCTCGCCGCGCGGACGGATGACGCGGTGGCATCAGGTCACCACGCGATTCCCGGATGACAAGCTCGCGCACGCCGCGCTCGCTGACAACGCGACGAGTGTCGCGAGCGCCGAGAACGATCCGGTGGCGCTCAAGCTCGCGGTCGGCACGTACGAAATGTTGCTCGCGACGGCCGAGGCCGAGCAGGAGCGCGCGGCGCTGGCCGGCGCGCTCTCGACGCTGCGGAAATGGTCGTTCTGATCGGCTGATCAGCCGGCGCGATCGATGACCGGCGTGGTCGCCGGCGTCAGGAGCCGCAGTTCGGAGATCATCTGCTCGCCGCGGAAGGGCTTGATCAGGAACCGGCAGCCGGTGTTCTCGATGATCTCCTCCGCCTGCTCCGTGATGTCGCCGGTCACGAAGAGGGCGCGGCAACTGAGCCAGGGCTGGCGCACGCAGGCGAGATAGTAGAACGCATCGCCGCGCATCTCGGGCATCCGCAGGTCGAGCACCATCGCGTCGAACCGGTGTGCCGCGATCAGTCCTTCGGCCTCCGTCGCGCCGCCCGCGGTCGAGACCGCGAAGCCCGCACGCCGCAACAGCGTCGACAACGCCTTGGCGACGGCCGGGTCATCGTCCACCAGCAGGACGTGGGCGCCGACCGGATCAGGCGTCGGCATCGGGAGCGGCGAGGCCCACCCGGTCCGACGGCATCAGCCGCTCGGCGAGCAGTCCGACGAAGTCATCGGGCGTGATGCGATCGCGCGCGCGCGCGGTGGTCATCCCGGACGCCCACCGCATCGTCTTGGTCAGGTGGTGCGGACTCGAGAATCGCAGGTGTTCCGCCACGTCCTCGATCGCGTAGTCGGACTCGCGCAGGAACGCGTACGCGCGCAGCACCCGCGCGCCGGCGATGAGCTCGCGGGGTGAGGCGAGCGCGGCGCGCTCGCATTCCCGGTAGATCGTGCGCCGCGAGACATTCGCTGCGGCCGCGAGGTCGGGCACTCCGCGGAAGGCCGCCGGTGTGTGGATCACGCGCTCGATCGCGCGCGTCACGTCCGCCGGGAGTTCGCGAAGCCGCGGACGCAGCCGGGCGATGAGCTTCGACGCGAGCGCGACGCCGGGCTGCCGCTCCAGCATCCGCCGGAGATGCCGCGGGTCGTCGTCGACCCCGTACAGGACCAGCTGCTCCATCCCCTCGCGGCCGAGCTCGATCAGCGGCTTCAGGGTCTGTGCCGCAAGCACGGAATAGACCACGAACGGAACGGATCGGTACTGACTCCGCAGCGATCGGATCGATTCTGTCCGAGGCTCCACGGAGCCGAACTGAGGGTCCACGACCAGGACGTCCACCGGCTGTCGCCGAATGATGCTGTCGGCGTGCTCCCAGTCGAGCGCCACGTGCAGGCGATGCGACTCGCCGACCGCGCCACGGAGGCGCGCGAGCTTGGGCGGTTCAACGCAGGCGGCGACGATCATGGTGGACTCCCGGCGGTTGTGAATGGCGGCGTAGGCACAAAAACCGCTTTTATTGACATGAAATGGTACTAAAAGTATAGGGCATAATGCCTAGGTTGTATACAGAAGGGGAGCCCGCCCCTACGCATCACCCCACCATCCGGAGCCCCACCAATGCGCGCTGCCCGCCTCTTCCTCGCCATCGTCTTCGCCGCCGTCGCACTCTCCACCACGGCCTGCACGAACCCGACCGGCCCGAAGCCGTCGTCCGACAGCGTGACCGGCTCCGGAACCTGAGCCGACGACGCGGGCGCCCGACGGATCACGCGACGCCCGCGCCGACCTCTGCCAGCAGTTCCCGCAGCGCCAGCGCGATATCGTCCGGGGCCGTCATCGGCGCCGGACGATTCGTTCTCACCGGCTCCGGCACGCGAGCCGCCTTCTCCAGCGCCTTGAGCGCTTCCTCGATCTCGAAGATCCGCTGATTCTGGCCGCTCGTCTCGGCGAGTTGCAGTGCGGCCCAGAGGATGCCGCGGGCGTCGTCGAAATGCCCGAACGCGGTCAGGCCCACGCCGGCATCGAGCAGGTACGCCGTTCGCGCGACTGCCGGGATCGGCGCATCCGCCAGCTGCCGCCGGTATGACTCGAACGCGGGCTCGCTGCCGTCCTTGGCGGCCAGTTCCATAAGGCCGATCTGCGCGTTCCAGCGCACGTCCTGCGACCGCGCGCTGACTTCGAGGATCCGCAGGGCATCCCGCGCGGAGGCGGACGCGCCCGAGAGATTCAGGAAACTCGCGAGGTCCATCAGCACGCGCTCGCGCTCGAAGTCGTCGGACGTCCGCCGGAAGGCCTCGAACGCCAGCCGCACGGCGCCCGGCAGGTCCTCCCGATGCCGCGCGATGCCCGCGCGGTCGTGCAGGATCATCGCGAGCACGCGGATCGCACCGAGCGCTTCCGCCTCGGCGGCGAGCTCCTGCATCGCCCGGTCGGCAGCGGGAAGATTGCCCTTGCCCCACTCGACCTTGGCCTGGCCCGAGCGCGCGTGGATGACGCGCGCTCGGTCGCGGGCGCGCCCGGCCAGGGAGGCCGCGTTGCCATAGGCCTGGTCCGCCCACTCGAACTCGCCCGACGTGCGCAGGCAGAACGCCTGGCGCATGAAGGCATCGAAGGCGAGATCGAGATGCGCCGAGGGATCGACATAGCGGGCCACCGTCGCGTAGACGTCGCCCGCCTGGGCGATCAGACCGCGCTGCTCGAAGAGCTTGCCGAGCGCGAAGACGCGGGGCAGGAGCGGCTGGGGATCGGGCTCGTGGAGCGAGCTGATCGCGTCGAGGATCGAGAGGAGCGACGACCGCACCTCGACGTCCGCCCGGAGATCGGACGCGGCCTCGCGCGCGGCGCGATGCGCGCTCGCGTCCGGTTCGGCGAGATCGCGGCCGAGCTGGACCCACGCGTCGAGGAGCCGGAGCGTGAGGAAGGTCGAGTGGGAGCTGTCGTGCGCCGCAGTGCCTGCGGGTGAGACGGTCATCGACTCGAGGAACGCCACGTGCCTGAGGACAGGCTTTGGGCCGCGAGGTCTGCGAATTGGCATTGAATGTCTCCGGTGTGGGCGTGAAGATGTCATTCCGTGCCATAACACGCAAGCCGATGCGTCACCCGGTGACAGCGTCTACTTTCGTTTCACCTCGTGCCCCCGTCCAGCTGACACGTATCGCGTTCCTTTACGGTCGAGCTGATCGAGGAGCTGCTCGAGTTCGTTCTCGAAGACCTGGACGCGCGGGATGCTCATGCGATTGAAGAGGGTGTCCTTTGGGCTTCGTGCAGGTCCTCCTGCCACCATAAGAACAGCATCAATATTGTATTCGGTTACTTTGCCAGATTTTTCGTCTTTCCAGGTCCCACTGTAAAGCAGGGATCTGTTCGCCGGCCACTTCCCCAGCGGGAGCGCCATCGTCGTAAGCCGATGACCGGGAACCGCGGAATCGACGGCCAGCTGCGCGCGTGCGATCTGCTGCCGCACTATCGACTCGCTCATCTTCGAGAGGTTCGCGTGCCAGAGCGTGTGGTTGCAGATCTCGAAGCCCTGCTGCACGAGGTAGCGGATCTTCGGAAAACGCCACGCGGTCTTCTGCCCCTGGATCCCCTTGTCGCCGAAGAACGCGTGCCCCTCGGTGGCGCTCGGCAGCACGCAGAATACCGCGCGCCCCTTCCACTCGGGGTGCTTCGTCGCGAACGCGGTCCAGACGCCGACCGCGGAGGTCGGGTCGATCACCAGCGTGCCGTTCCTCTCGAGGTATCGGAACTGACCCGGCGACGCGTCGTCGAAGGTGATCACGATCGGGGAGAGGCCGGCGGGGAGGTCGATCTCGCCGCGCACGAGCTGCCGTACCGTGATGGGCCGGTAGCCGCGCGCATGGAGCAACTCGAGGTCCTTCGCAAAACGCTGCCACGACCGCGACCAGCGGCCGTCCTTCTCGCCGATCAGGTGGTACTCGAGGACCGGGATCCGGCCGAGTTCGTTCGGCGCACGCACCCCCGCGGACGGCTGCGCCTCGAGCGGCGACGCGGCGAGGACGAGCAGGGTGAGCAGGGTCGTGCGACGGTGCGCGGGCATCGGTGAAAGCTAAGTACCGCGTTGTGCACCACGAAGGCACGAAGGACGGGAAGAACTGCGAAGGATGCCACGGCAACCAAGACCTCAACTGCGTTCACCGCGGAGACGCGGAGGGACGGAGAAAGAACGGAGAACGGCAACTGATTCAACGGGGGTGTGGCTGACAGATCTGTCCGCCGCACCCCCCCTTCCAGTTCGTTGTAGTGGCATCCTCCCCGTCCTGCTCCGTTCCTCCGCGTCTCCGCGGTGAAGCCTTTGCAGTTGCCGGGGCAGTAGCGGTCGCACCCTTCGCAGTGCTTCGCCCGCTTCGCGCCTTCGTGGTGAACCCGCGATCTATCCGAGCACGCCAAGCCGGCCCGCGGACTCGAACCCCGGAAAGAGCCGCCCCGCCTCGCGCGCGCCGAGATGCTGCGTGATCACTTCATTGAACACGCCGCGGAAATCCGTCGTCAGCGCCAGGTCGCGTCCCTCATAGAGTTGCTCGCGCGAGAGGCCGGGCCAGCGGCCGTGCACCTTTCCGCCCTTCACCGACCCGCCGATCGCGAACATCGCGCCGGCGTGGCCGTGGTCGGTGCCGCCGTTCCCGTTCTGCCGCGCCATGCGGCCGAACTCGGACATCGTCAGGATCACGACGTCGTCCATCCGGTCGCCGAGGTCGGTGACGAGCGCCGCGATGCTGCGCGAGAAGTCGCCGAGCCGGTTGGCGAGCTGCCCCGTCGCGGCGCCTTGGTTCACGTGCGTGTCCCAGCCACCGACATCCGCGAACGCGATCTCCATCCCGACATCCGACTTGATCAGCTGCGCGATCTGCCGCAACCGCTGGCCGAACTCGGAACGCGGATACTCGGCACCGTGCTCCGGCGAGTAGCGCTGCGGGTTCGCTTCGCGCAGCATCTTCACGGCGTCGAACGTCTCGGCGCCGGTCGCGTGGATCAGGTCGGCGGATCCGGTGCGATAGAGCGCCTCGAGTCGCTCGGTCATCCCGCCCGCCGAACGGACCGTGAACGCATCGAGTGAACTCATCGCCACGGCCGGGGCCGGGCCCTGCAGGATGCGGGGCGTCTGCGGGGTCATCGCGACAGCGCGGAATGGTGACGCGTGCGCCGACGGCGCGGCCTTTCCCGCCTCGCAGGTGTCGCACGTCGCGAGATAGCGGTTGAGCCAGCCGTCGCGCGTCCCCTTCACGTCGGGGGTCCCGCTTTCCATATAATCCTGCGCGTCGAAGTGCGAGCGCGTCGCGCTCGGACTGCCGACGGCGTGGATCGGCGCCAGCATCCCGCGATCCCAGAGCGGCTTGAGCGGAGAGAGCGCCGGGTGCAGGCCGAAGAACCCATCGAGGTCGATCGCCCCCGCGCCGCCGGCCGCGCCCGACGGGCGCGCGATGCCGATGTTCGGGCGCAGCCGGTAGTACTCCGCGTCGCCGTGCGGCACGACGACGTTGAGCGCATCCGCCGCCCCGCGCTGGAAGAGGCAGACCAACACCTTCCCCTTCGCCGCCTTCGGCATCTCGAGCGCGAAGGCGGTGCGGCGCAGGAAGCTCGGGCTGAGCCCCATCGTGACCAGCGCAAGGGCGCCGCTGCGGACGAATACTCGGCGGTGCATAAGGGCAGAGGGGAGAGGGGAGAGGTGAGACGGGAGGTACGACATCCTTCATCCTTCATCCTTCATCCTTCATCCTACTTCCTGCTTCCTACTTCCTCTGGAACTCGGGGCTCCCAATGGCCAGCCCCACCACCTGCGCCAGTCCCGTCAACGGCGGGATCGGCCGTTCGTTCTCCAGTGGCTTGTCCCCGGCCAGCGGGTTCCGGCCGTCGATCAGGATCGCGCGCGTCTCTGGTGATACCCGACCGCCGAGGAAGGCGGCGATCACTCCATCGACCTGTGCGGCGCGGTCGGCGGACACGAGCGTGGCGGCGCCGGGCCAGTCGGTCGCTCGCGCACCCGGGACCCGATTCGCGCCGACCATCAGCCCGAAGTTGATACGGTTGAGGATCGCCCCCGTGCCCATCCATTCGCTCGCCACGTCGGGCCAGCCGTCCGGCGTCTGTCGACCATAGATCGGCTGGCCCAGGGTCGCGACGATCTGGGCGGTGCGGGGCGTCGGGTCGGGGGCGGCGTCGAGCGCACGGAGCGCGCTCACCACGACCTCGAACGGCGTCTTGACCTTGGCGCGGAAGGACGCGTCCGAGAAGAAGGCGTCGCTCGTGATGATCGTGCGCAGCACCTCGCGGATGTCGCCGTTGGTGCGCGTGAAGGTCGCCGCCGCCTGGTCGATGAGCTCCTCGGGGGGCTCATCGCTCACGAAGCGCCGGGCGAGCTTGGTGGCGATGTGACGGGCGGTCGCCGGATGGCGGGCGACGAGGTCGAGCACATCCTCGCCGTCCTCGACGCCGCGGCCGGCGCGGAGTCGCGTGCCGAGCACGACCTTCTCGCCGGCATCGTGGACGCCCGGGTTGAAGTAGAACTCCCCGACCTCCGGGAGTCGCTCGGCGATGCGCTGGGCGGCGCGCTGCCGTCCCGCGCGGCCGAGCCGTCCCGGCGCGGCACCTCCCATCGCCTGCTGGATCTGTTGCTGCTGCGGGCGCGCCGGGAGGAAGGTCCAGCCGGTGAGCGCGCGCGCGACGTTGATCACGTCCTGCTGCGAGTAGCCGCCGTCGACGCCGAGCGTGTGGAGTTCGAGCAGCTCACGACCATAGTTCTCGTTGAGCCCGCGGTTGCGCGCCGCGGCCAGGCGTGGCTGCTCCAGGCGCGGGCGGCCGCTGTCGGCGGCGCTCTGCCAGTTGTCCAGATAGAAGAGCATCGCCGGACTCTTGGCGACGGCCCCGAGGAGGTCGCGAAAGCGGCCTAGGGCGCGCGGCCGGATGACGCTGTTCTCGTACTCGGCGAGCATGTATCGCTCGAGCGCGCCCTTCCCGGAGAAGACCGAGAAGTGATTGAGCCAGAAGTCGGTCATGACCTCGTCGAGTTGGCGCTCGGTGAGGAGCGCACGACCGATGCGCGCGGACTGCACCTCGGTGGTGACGCGGCGCAGCCCCTCGGCGACCGCGCGGAGCTTGGCCGAATCTTCGGCCGATAGGTTGTTGCGGTTATTGGGGTTGAGCCGCTGCAGCGCGTCCTGCGGTCTCGGGTATGCCTCTTGCATCTCCGCATAGGTGAGGTGCAGGGTCTCGAACTGCTTGAGCCAGGAGTCGAGCCGTGCATCCGCGATCCGATCGGGGCGCAACTGCCGCTCGATGAACGCGTCCACGCCCATCGCGCGGACACGGGCGACATCCCCTGGCCGGGCGCCGAAGGTGAGGCGGCTGAGCACGTGGGCGACCTGTTGGTCCGCGGTCTGCTCGCGAGCCGGCGCCGACATCGCGGCGGGGGGCAGTTGTTCTGGGGGCGCACCCGAGGTGCGCGGGGGGGACGATGCGCAGGCGGCGGCCACTGAACAGACGACCGCGAACGTGGTGGGGACTCGCAGTAGAGATCTCATGTCGGTCCGACGATCCGGGGGCGCCGAAGGTTAATGGCAGCCCCGCTGGGACTCATGGTGGGGGCGGGCAGGACGGTGATCGTGATGCTGTTCACGATGCGAGTAACGGTCGTGCCACGAATGCCGTCCGCCCGCTGCCCATCGCCAACTCTGGTGACACTTCGCGCGTTAGGCGGGGTAGTCTCAATCAACCAGTGGATGATCAGAGGTCGGGAGTCTTATGGACGTGATGGTGCAGTGGGACGAGACGCCGGGAGAGCCGGCATCGATCGCGCGGGTGAGTTCGGTGGCTTCGCCGGACACGCTCGAGGCGCCTTCACGCGACGTGGTCACGCTGTACGGTCAGCCCACTCCCGAGTCGCTGGCGCTGGCGCTCGCCGCCGCAGTCGAGGCGCGCAAGGATCCGCAGGGCTTCGGCGTGACGCGCGAGCTGCGCATCACGGCTGAGCAGGGCGCCGTCGGGGACACCGCGTTCCGAGATCATCGCACCGGTGAGGTCATCAAGCGCGAGATGCAGATCCCGCTGACGGTCCTGAAGGAGACCGCCGGTGACCTGCTGCGCGAGGGTGGCCAGGCGATCCGCCGGCTGCTCGCGGGCCTGCTCCAGAAGGATTGGCCCGAGGGCACCCGCCGCGCCCTCAGCTTCCAGGTCGCGCCCAACAGCCGGGCGTCGAGCTCGGAGATGCTGACCGCGATGCGCGAGGCGGATGCTGACAACTTCCGGGACGACCGGGACGAGGAGTAGCTCCCGGGCTCTGCTCTCTTTACCACGGAGACACGGAGAGACGGAGGAAGAACGGAGACGGCAACTGCTGGGAACGGTGGGCGCGTCGGCGAGATCATCTCGCCACGCGCCCTTTATTCATTCTGCCCCAGCATCCTCCGTCCTTCCTCCGCCCCTCCGTGTCTCCGTGGTGAACAAGCGAAGTCTTCTGGTTCCCTTACACGAGTCGCGGCTTCGCCTGACTTGACCCCTCTGCTCCCCGGTGGCATCGTCCCATCCCCGAACGCGCCCGCCAAAGGCGGGAGGAGGGTGTCCCCATGCGGGAATACAAGAGCGCCGACATCCGGAACGTCGCTGTCGTAGGTCATGGAGCGAGCGGGAAGACCACACTGGTCGACGCGCTCGCTTTCGTTTCCGGGTCCTCCCGACGACATGGCACCGTGAAGGAGGGCACGACGCTCACGGACACCGCCCCCGAGGAGGTCGCGCGGGGCTACTCCATCTCCCTCGGCTGCGCCCACGCCGAGTGGCGCGACTCGAAGATCAACCTGCTCGACACGCCGGGCTACGCCGACTTCGCCGGGGACGCGATCGCCGGACTCGTGGCCGCGGACGGGGCGCTCGTCACGGTCGGGGCGACGGGCGGCGTCGAGGTCGGGACGGAGCGGATGTTCCGCGAGGCGGTGAAGCGCGCGGATCCGGTGCTCTTCGTCGTCGCGATGATGGACAAGGAGCACGCGGATTTTGATCGCGCCTACACGTCGATCAAGGAACGCCTCACCGCCAAGGTCGTGCCGGTCGAGATCCCGATCGGCGCCGGCGCCGGCTTCCGCGGCATCATCAACCTCTTCACCAAGCGCGCGCATCTCTTCAAGCCCGGCACCAAGGCCGGCGAGTACGAGGAGACCGACATCCCCGCCGCCGAGCAGGCGCGGTTCGAGCGCTACCACGCCGAGATGGTCGAGGCCGTCGCGGCGACGGATGACGCACTGCTCGAGAAGTTCTTCGCCGGCGAGGAGATCCCGGGCGACGTCGAGATGCAGGCGATGAAGGAGGCGATGAAGCGCGCCGAGCTCTTCCCGCTGCTCTGCTGCTCCTCGCACCTCACCTGGGGCGTGCGCACGGTGCTCGACTTCCTCGTGCAGCTGATGCCCAACGCGTACGAGATGGAGGAGCTGCACGCGCTCAAGGGCGCCGAGGGCTCGCGGTCGGTGGAGATCCACCCCGAGGACGACGCGCCCTTCACCGCGCTGGTGTTCAAGACGACCAACGAACCGCACGTCGGCGAGGTGACCTACTTCCGCACCTTCAGCGGGGCCGTCGCCAACGGCGCCGAGGTCTACAACGCGACGCGCGGCGTGCCGGAGAAGCTGACGCACCTCGCGGTCCCGCAGGGGAAGGACCGGATCGAGGTGGCGACGCTCCACCCGGGGGACATCGGGTGCGTGGCGAAGCTGCGCAGCACGCACACCAACGACACGCTCTCGACCAAGGCGCATCCGGTGCGCCTCCCCGCGATCCCGTTCCCCGACGCGCTGGTCTCCTTCGCGATCGAGGCCACCGCGCGCGCCGACGAGGAGAAGCTGCAGACGGGCCTGCATCGGCTGCACGACGAGGACCCGACGATCCAGACGCACTACGAGGGCGAGACGCACGAGACGATCATCGAGGGGATCGGCGAGCGGCACCTTGAGGTCGCGCTGTCGCGCCTGCAGCGGCAGTACGGCGTGAAGGCGACGCTGCGCGCACCGCGCGTCCCCTATCGCGAGACGCTGCTCGGCGTGGCCGAGGGACAGGGACGGCACAAGAAGCAGACCGGCGGCAAGGGGCAGTTCGGGGACTGCTGGATCCGCATCAAGCCGACCACGCGGGGCGCGGGCTACACCTTCGTCGACAAGATCTCGGGCGGCGTGATCCCGCGGCAGTACATCCCTGCGGTCGACAAGGGTGTGCAGGAGGCGGCCGAGCGCGGCGTGCTCGCGGGGTACCCGGTGGTCGACTTCACGGTCGAGTGCTTCGACGGGTCGTACCACTCGGTGGACTCGAACGAGGCCTCATTCAAGATGGCCGGGATCCTCGCGTTCAAGACGATCGCGCCGATGGCGAAGCCGGTGCTGCTCGAGCCGCTGATGACGCTCGATGTCTTCACGCCGGACGCGCACCTGGGCGACGTGATGGGCGACCTCTCCGGGCGGCGCGGGCACATCGTCGGCACGGAGCCCGCGGGCGACGGCACGGGGACGGTGGTGCGCGCCGACGTGCCGATGGCGGAGCTGCATCTCTACGCGACCCGGCTGCAGTCGATCACGCACGGGTACGGCTCGGTGCGCTACCGGCTCAAGGGATTCGAGCAGGTGCCGCCGGAACTCGCGGGGAAGGTGCCGGCGAACGGCAAGCGGGAGGCGGTGCTCACGCCGGCATGACGACGACCTCGGCGTCCGCGCGTTCCACCGCGAGGGCGCCGACGTAGTGCGCGGACGGCGACACGTCGTGCAGCGACCATGCGCGCGCGCGGTCGGCGTCGCCGTCGATATGGAGGAGCCGCGGCGCTTCGCGCGCGAGCGTGACCGAGAAGCGATCGAGGGCGAAGCCGAGGCCGATCCCGATCGCCTTGATGTACGCCTCCTTTCGCGTCCAGATGCGGTAGAAGCCCTCCAGCTGGTCCGGTGAGGGGAGCGCGAGGAGCGCCCGGCGCTCGTCGTCCGCGAAGTGCGATTCGGCGATGGTGGAGAAATCCGGGATGCGTTCGAGGTGCTCGACGTCCACGCCGACGGGACCGATGCGCGAGAGCGCGAGCAGCGCGAGGTCGCCCGAGTCGCTCAGGTTGAACTCGAGTCCGGTGTCGGCGGGCCAGGCGACCGCGGGCTTGCCCGCGGGCCCGCGCAGATAGCGGATCCGCTCCGCCGCCACTCCCAGCTCAGCGCCGAGGATGCGCCGCAGCGCGACGTGCGCGCCGAGCCAGCGGTTGCGGTCGCGGTCGAAGCGGAAGCGCGCGGCGCGAGCGCGCTCGTCGTCGGTGAGGGTCGCGATCCCGTGCTCCGCCGGCGGCGCCGACGGATCGAGCGGGATGCGCCAGACCCTGATCACACCTTGTGGTACGCGATCCGCGCCGCCTCGGCGCGGTCCGGCGCGATGTAGGACTCGAAGTCGCTGAAGAACCCCGGGGCCTCGGCCTGCAGCACGCGCAGCACCGCGAGCGCCATCCGCCGGATCTCGAACTCGGCGCCCTCGCTGGAGCGGAGCTCGAGCATCGTGCGCCAGGCGCGCACGTTGCCGGTGACGACGATCTTGGTCTCGGTGGAGTTGGGGAGCACGCCGCGCGCGGCCTCGCGCGCCATCTTCCGGCGGTGGACCTTGTCGTCCACCCACGAGTAGCGCTGGATCAGCTTCTCGACGAGCGCGATGTAGGTCGCCTGCGCGGACTCGATCTGCGTCTTCCACGCCTCCACCAGCGCGTCGTCGCCGAGGATCGCGGGCGGCACGACGAAGGCGGCGTCCGACTCGTCCACGTAGCGCTGCGAGAGCTGCGAGTAGGCGAAGCCGGCGCGATGCCGCACGAGCTCGTGGGTGAGCGAGCGGCTGACGCCCTCGAGCAGCAGCGAATAGTTCGCGTGCTCGAGCACCGAGCCGTGTCCCTGCTTCTTGATGTTCTCGAGGTAGTCCCGCGTCGTGCGGCTCGCGGGGTTCTTCTGGCTCATGTAGCAGAGACGCCCGGCGAACTCGGCCAGCCGCTCACCGTCGGTGCTCTCGCCCATCCAGTGGACGGGGAGATGAGCGGGCTCGACGAACGTCGGCCGCGCGAGGACGGTGAGCTTGGGCTCGGTATGGAAGTGCGGCATCGGCGATGAAGGGGGCGCTGGGGTGCGGGAACGACCGGACGGCGTGAAAGTTAGCGGCACACGACGCTCGGCGCGCCCGCTCGGCGCGCCCGCTCGGCGCGCCCACTCGGCGCCGCGGCTCAGGGCGAGGTGGGCGCCCCGACCAGGTCGAGCCGGTGCCGCGCCCAGCCTTTCTCGCGCGCGACGGCGTCGAGTGCGTGCCGCGCGGTCTCGGGGAGCGGCGCGAGCGCCGCGTCGTACTTGATGTCCTCGAGCGCGCGTGCCCCCGGCAGCGGCACCTTCACCCCGGGATTCAGCACGCCCAGCGGGTCGAAGGCCCGCTTGGTGGCGGCGAAGAGCTCGAGCGCGTCGCGGGACCAGACCTGCGCGAGCAGCGGCGCGCGGAGCCGGCCGTCCCCGTTCTCGCCCGCGACGGTCCCGCCCAGGCGCGCCACGAGTGTGGTCACCTCGGTGACGAGCCGCTCGCAGCGCGCGCGCCAGCCGGGCTCCGTGACGTCGACGAGCGCGTTGACGTGCGCGTGCGCGTCCCCGGCGTGGCCGAAGATCACGCCGCGGAAGCGCGCGCGGTCCAGCGCGACCCGCACGCCGCGCACGTACTCCGCGAAGCGCGCCGGCGGCACACATCCGTCCTCGACGAGCTGCAGGCTCTGGAGCCGGGGCGCGAGCTTGTTGAGGATCGGGCTCGCGGCGTGACGGAGCGACCAGATCTCCTCCTCCTGCTCGGGCTCGAGGGCGAGCGCGACGTGCGTCGCGCCGCCGGCCTCGCACCAGCCGGCGAGCCCGCGCAGTGCTGCGACGGCGTCGGCAGGATCCTCACCTTCGGCCTCCACGATCAGCATGGCCTCCAGACCCGGAGGCAGGGTGACGGGGCGTCCCTCGCCCGCCGCGAGGTCGAGGAAGGTGCGGTCGAGCAGTTCGACGGCGCTCGCCCCGTGCCCCGCGGCGTTGATCGCCGCCGCGGCGGCGCCTTCCAAGTCGGGGAATCCGGCGAGCAGGCTCGCGCGCGCGCCGGCGACCGGCGCGAGACGGAGCTCGACGCCGACGATCAGGGCGAGCGTACCCTCGCTGCCGATGACGAGGTCGACCGCGTCGCCGCTCTCGATCCAGGCCGCGAGGCCGTAGCCCGAGGACTCCTTGCGCACGCCGGCGTGCCGCAGGGCACTCGCACCGGCGGCGTGCACGCGCGGGGCCACCTCGTGGGCGAAGCGGCGCAGCGCGGGGACGTCCCGTCCGCTCGCGCGTTCGCCGCGTCGGAGCCAGGCGCGCGTGCCGTCGGCGAAGACGCAGTCGAGTCCCTGCACCCACGCGCGCATCATCCCGTGCCGCACCGTGCGCGATCCGGCCGCGTTGGTCGCGCACATGCCGCCGATCGTGGCGAAGGCCCCGCTCGAGGGATCGACCGGCATCGTGAGGCCGTCGATCGCCGCGGCTTCCTCGATCCGGTCGCGCGTCACCGCAGATCCGGCGCGCACGATGCGCGCGCGCGCGTCCACCACCGGCGCAGCGTCGAGGCGCGCCAAGTCCACGATCACGCCGGGGCCGACCGCGCCGCCGGCCATCGAACTCCCGGCGCCGCGAGGCACGAGGGAGACGCCGTTCGCGGCCGCCCAGCCGACCAGCGTCACCACGTCGTCGATCGTCGCCGGCACGGCGACGGCGGCGGGGATGATCCGCGCGACCCCGGCCGACTCGCTGTAGACCGCCCGCGCGAGCTCGTCGGCGCGGAAGACCCCGCGGAAGCCGAGCGGTGCGTTCAGCCGGAGACCGGGACGAGCGTGAAGGGGCGCGCCTTCACGCGCCGCACGAGGCGCCGCAGCGCGCGATTGCTCAGCAGCGCGAGCAGGCCGGCGACCATCAACGCCTTCACCTCGCGACGCGAGATCTTCACCGTACCGCCGACGGTGAGCATCGCGCGCGAGCCGGAGAGGTCGCGCAGCGTGGCGTAGGCGAAGAGCAGCGGCAGGATGCAGAAGGCGCGGATCGCGATCGCGCGGCGCGGGATCAGCAGGATGTACTCGAGCGCGTCGTCGAGGTCGGTGCGCGCGAGGTCGATGAACCGCGCGACCGCGCGATGGTTGTGCTCGACGTGCTGCGGTGAGAGCAGCGTCTCGTGTCCGCTCCCCTGCGCGGCAAGGTCGTTCGCCGGGATGTAGATCGAGTTCTCGTGCTGGGCATCCCAGGCGATGTCCTTCAGGATGTTCACCGTCTGCAGCGCCTCGCCGAAGGCCTGGCACTTCACCCAGAGTCGCTCGAACTCACGCTTGCCGACCGCGCGCGCGTGCTCGTGCCAGAGTTCGGTGAGGAGGCAACCGACGGTCCCCGCCACGTAGTAGCAGTACTCCTTGTATTCGGCGAGCGTCTGGATCCGGATGCCGCCCGGATAGGTGCGCACGAACTTCGCCATCCCGAGGCCCATCTCGCGCACCCAGTGCGCGACGCGTTCGCGGGTGCGCGGCGGGAGGGTGCGGAAGAGCACGAGCACGAGGTCGGCGCGCGCGACGAGCGCGATGTGGGCGGCGTCGCCCTTGAGACGGGCGGCGCGCGCCGGGAAGGCATCGGCGGCGTCACGGTCGTCGAGCGTGCGCAGGAACTCCTCCAGGAGCCCGGCGCGCTCTCCCGGCGGCGTGGTGCCATCGTCCTCGATCGTGTCGGCGATGCGGCAGAGCAGGTACGCCGTGAGGACGGCGCGCCCCAGCGTGCCCGGCAGGAACCGGATGCTGATCGCGAAGGTGCGCGAGACGTCGGGCAGGATCGCGTGGCCGAAGCGCTCCGCTTCCCGGATGCGCGCCGGCGGGTCCGCTGCGGGGACGAAGGGGGCGATGCGGCTCATGATACGAAAGCTATCGCTGGCCGGGGCGGCCAGCGATGAGCAGCTGGTCGAGCAGGGTGCGCTTCTTGGGTTCGCCGAACTCGAGCCGGTCCAGCGCCTGCTCGATCGCGAGCTGGGCCGCCCCGGCGTCGCGGCGATAGTTGCGGCGCGTGAGCCAGGCCGAGGTCGCGGCGACCAGCGCGCCGGCGGCGAAGGCGAGCGGGGCGAAGACGTTCATCGCGACCATCGCGACGGCGCCTGCCGCGCCGAGCACCACGCCGGCGACGGCACGCTGGGCCGCGCGCGTGCGCCGGCCGGCGAGCGACGCCTCGATCCGCACGTGGGCCTTGCCGGGTGACGATGCCACGACCGATGCCGCGACCTCATCGGCGCGCACGAGCGGGAACCCGCGGCCGTCGAGTCGCGCGATCGCGCGGACCGCTCCCGCGAATCCGCCGCGCGGGCCCCAGACGATCCGGTCCGGGAAGCGACGGCGCTCGGTGAGATTCTCCTCGCCCTGGAAGGTGCGGTCGAGCGCGGCGAGCACTTCGGGAGCCACGCCCGAGACGAGGCGCGCGGCGATGAAGGTGGCCGGCCCGGCGACCGCCGCGAGCACGCCGCGCTCGTCGGGGAGCACGATCCGCATCCGCTCCTCGGAGAGCGCCTGCTTGAGCGCCGCCGGCGAGATGCCGACCTCGCCCGCGACCGAGATCAACTCCTGTTCGGAGAGCGCCTCGGGCACGTCCGCGCTGACGGCCTGGAGTTCCGCGGCGCGGAGCAGCACGCGCTCGAGCGCGGCGCGCTGCAGGACGGGTTCCTGTTCGTCGGCCACGTCAGATCCCGCCGAACGCGATCTCGATCTGGCGCTTCATCGAGCCGATCATGTCGTCGGGCATCGGGAAGGCCGCGGCGAGCGCCGCCAGCGCATTCGTCGCCGGCACCGGGCGTCCCGCCTGGCGCAGGTACCAGCGGGCATAGCCCTCGGCGAGCGCCGGATCCACGCGCTCGACGAGCAGCGCGCCCCCGCGCACTAGCCCGGTCGCGTTGTAGCGCGCGCCGAGGCCTTCGCGCTGCTGGGCCGGCGTGAGGTGATCGGTGACCGCGACCTGCGCGATCGATCCGACGGCCTCGTGCACGAACGAGAAGAGCAGCACGGCGGCGGAGTCCGCGGTGCGTGGCCACGCCACGGCATACTGGCTCGCGTTCTTCCCGGCGGGGACGGCGCGACCCTCGCCGCCGAGGGCGATCGTGGGGATGAGATCGCCGCTCGCCTGCTGGGTGTGGTTCAGGTAGCGCTGCAGCGCCGGGCGCCACGCCGTCTGCCAGAGGCGGTCGGCCTCGGCGAGTGCCGCCGTGCGCTCGCGCTGCTCCTCGAGCCACCAGGTGTGGTGGAAGCGGTCGCGTTCGCTGGTGATGCCGAGCAGGAGCCGGCGCGCGAAGTCGCGGTCCGCCGGGAGCGGGAACTGCTGCGCGAGGAAGGCGATGATCGCCTGCGCGTCGGGATCACGGGCGCTGCGCGGGTCGCCCTCCGCCGTCTGGAAGATCTCGAAGCCGCGGAGCATCTCCTCCCAACTGCCGAAGTAGAGGGGGATGAACTGCGCGTTGAGCAGCGCCGGCTGCGCGGCGATCGTCCGCGCGAGGGACTCGCGGTTGGCGTCGAGGTCGCTGAGGATGCTGCGCGAGTTCTTGAGGACCGTGAGCCGGTCGCGATAGCCGCGGTCGAAGAGCGGCACCGTCGCGGTGTCGTCCTGCAGCATCGCGAAGGCATGCAGCCAGAGGTCGACGTGCTCGCGCGTCTTCACCGGCCACTGCACGCCGGCCTGGCGCGGCGCGATCGCCTCGGCCCGGCTGGCACCAGGGAGGGCGCACGCGGTGGCTCCCGAGAGGGCGAGTGCCGCCGCGAGGAGGACGCGCGCGGCGCCGCTCCGCCGATGCCGCTCGGTGCGCGTCACGTCGCGGACCGACCGCAGGTCACACAGAACTTCCATCCGGATTCGATCTCCGCGCTGCAGCCGGAGCAGCGTCGTACGAGGAGGTTGAGCCCGCAGCCCGGGCAGTACTTCACCGGCCGCCCCTCGGGGAGCGCCTGGTCACAGTACGGACAGCCGGAGCGAACGGTGCCAGTCGTGGAGGGCAACACCGAGGCCTGGAAGGCGCCGGTGGAGGCGGCTGCAGGCGCGGCGGCCGCGGTGAGGTCGGGCCAGGCGACGGAGGCGCGCGGGGTCGCGACCGGTGCCGCTGCGCGTGCCGATGCGTGTGCCGATGCGTGTGCCGATGCCGAGGCGCGCGCCGGGGTCGGCGGACTCAGGTCAATCTCGGTGTCGCCCCCGAGCACGCGCTCGACGTGCGCCGTGGCGAGGCGGACCTTCGTGTTGAGGTAGGTGCGCAGCAGCGTGAGGTCGGGATTCGGCGACGCGAGCTCGGCCTTGAGGTCGTCCTGCAGCAGCTCGTCGGCGAAGACGAGCCCGCGTTCGCCGGCGACGAGGCGCATCACGGCGTGCAGATAGTCGTCATTGGACTCGAGGAGCCCGTCGCGTCGCGCGCTCTGGTAGGGCACGAGGCGCTCGAGGACCTCGCCCAGGTCGAGCGGACGCGCGAGCGCGTCGGCCTTCTGGGCGGAGAGCACGAGCCGGCGGAAGAGGAAGTCGAGAGCGTCCACGCTGTTGGTTACCCCACTCGAGGCAAAGATGGGGACGGGCGGAAGTCGTCGCCATCCGGGAAGGGTGCGATCTCGCGGTGCGCGGCGCGGCGGGCGCGGTGGGCGACGAGCCACTCGTCGAAGCCCGAGGCGAGGAGTCCGGCCGAGTTCGACTGGTCGGCGGCGGCGCGGGTGGCGAGGTCGTTCGCATACTCGTTCTGCGGATGACCGGCGTGGCCCTTGACCCAGCGCCACGCGACCTGGTGGTCGCCGACGGCGCGGATCGCCTCGTGCCAGAGCGAGAGGTTCTCGATCGGGCCCGTCTTCCGCTTCCAGCCGTTCTTCTCCCAGCCGAAGACCCAGGAGGTCATGCCGTCCACGATGTAGCGCGAGTCGGTGGTGAAGACGACGCGGAATCGACCGTCCTTGGCCCCGAGCGCGCGGAAGGAGTCGATCACCGAGCGCAACGCCATCCGGTTGTTGGTGGTCGCGGGTTCGCTGATCCAGAGGTCGCGCCGCGAGAGGCGGCCGTCGGGATGCAGGTATTCGACGAGCACGCCGGCGGCGCCCGGATTGTCGCCTTCCTTGCCGTTGCCCAGACAGGACTCGTCGGCGTAGACGGCGATCAGCGGCGTGCGTGCGCTCCGCGTGGTCATCGGAGCACCTCGATGCGCTCCGTCTCGTCGAGGAAGAGCACCAGCCGGCTCCCGGTTGTCGGGTGCCGTGCGATGATCGCCTCGCGTCCGCCCTGCAGCTTGAGCTCCATCGGGATCACGAGGTACTCGGTGCCGCGACGCCAGACCGCGACGCGCGTCGCGTTGACGATCGCGCGCTCGAGCGCGTCGTACTGCTTCACGGTCAGCTCCCCCACAGGACCCCCTCAGGACCGCACCAACTCACGATGACGGCCGTCAGGACGTCCGTCGCGCGCTCGATCTCGTCGATGCGCACGTACTCCTCGGCGGCGTGGGCCAGCGCGATGTCGCCCGGACCGAAGCAGACCGCGGGGATCCCCGCCGCCGTGAGCAGCGCGGCGTCGGTCCAGCAGGAGAGGCCCTCGATCGGCAGGTCACCGCCGTGGGCGCGGGCGGCCGCCCTGAGCGCCGCGACGATCGCGTGGTCGGTGGCGACATCGTTCGGTTCCTGCACGAGGCCGGGTGTGATGTCGGCGCGGAACGCGGGGAGGCGCGCGCGCACGCGGTCGGCGGCGGCGCCAACCTCGCGCACGAAGTCGGTGCCCCGTTCGCCGGGCAGCGTGCGGCGTTCGAAGCTGATGTCGCAGCGCTCCGGGTAGGTGGAGATGCCGCCGCCGCCGCGGATCACGCCGGCGTGCAGCGAGGCGTGTCCGAGGAGCGGGTGCGTGCGCGCCGTGAGGGTCGCCTGCTCGTAGGCGCCGAGCTCGGCGATCAGCTGCGCGGCGTGGGCGATGGCATCGATGCCGATGTCGTAGCGCGAGCCGTGGGCGGCGCGGCCGTGGACGGTGACGTCGCACCACGCGAACCCGCGGTGCGCCGGACAGATCGCGAGTCGGGTGGGTTCCGTGACGATCGCCGCGGTGGCGGTGACGCCGGACTCGAGGAGTGCGCGCGTTCCGAGGCTGCCGTACTCCTCGTCCGCGACGGCGGCGATGCTCACCTCGCCGCCGAGTCCCTGGTCGGCCGCGTGGACGGCGGCGGCGCACATCGCGGCGATGCCGGCCTTCATGTCGGTCGCCCCGCGCCCGAAGAGTCGGCCGTCGCGCTCGTCCGGCGTGAAGGGCGCGTGCGTCATCCCTGCGACGCCGACCGTGTCGAGGTGGCCGTTCAGCAGGAGCGAGCGTCCGCCGTGACCGCCGCCGATCCGGGCGAGGACGTTGGGACGGCCGGGGGCGGCGTCGAGGAGATCGACCGCGAAGCCCCAGTCGGTGAGGATGTCGGCGAGCGCCCGCGCGACCGGACCTTCACCCGGACCGTCGGGCGCGAGCGACGGGTTCCGGGAATCGATGGCAACGAGCGCGCGCGTCAGCGCGAGCGCGTCACCGCGGGGCGTGCGCGGCGAGCGCGGCACGGTTCCGGTCGGGGATCACTTCTTGGGCGCGGGCTTCTTGGCCGACGCCTTCTTGGCGGGCGCGGTCTTCTTCGCCGGCGCGGCCTTCTTGGCGGCGGGCTTCGCGTGCGCGGCGTGGGCTACGTGAGCTACGTGAGCTACGTGAGCAGCCGGTTTCGCGTGCGCGACGGGCGCGGCCTTCGCGGCCACCGGCTTCGCGACCGGGGGCTTCGGCGCCGCCTTCGGGGGCTCGACCTTCGCGACCGGCTTCACCGGCAGCTTGCCCTTGTTCTTCTTGAGCCAGGCCTCCTCGGCCTCGCGGACGAGCTTGTCGGCTTCTTCCTGCGTCATCTGGCCGCGACGGACCATATACTGGACGAGGTCGCGGGCGCTCTCGATCGTGAACGCGGTCAGGCCGGCGGCGGCGCCGATGACCTCCTTCATCGCGGCGGCCATCTTGCTGCCGGCTTCGAGGGAGATCTCGTGCGCCTTGGCGGCCATCTCGGCGACCGTGTCACGGACGTCCTGACCGCGGTGACCGGGGTGGCGCTTCGGGGGGACGACGGCGGGCTTGTCAGCGGCGGCTTCAGCCGGCTTCGCGGTATCGGGCATGTTGGGCGGTTCCGTTGCGAGGTGCTGCGCGAGATGAACGGCGGCAAGTATATGATTTTCCGAGCATTACGCAAGTGATGCCGCGGTGGTATTTTAGCGTGTTTTTCGCTCTGCACGGCCTGTATTATCACAGCAGTATAAAGCCAGTACAAAGCCACTAACATGACTCTACCGCTAGAAGGCGTCAGAATTCTTGATCTTTCGCGTGTTCTGGCTGGGCCGCTCGCTACAATGATTTTGGGCGATCTGGGCGCGGATGTCCTCAAAGTCGAGCGTCCCGGCGGCGGCGACGACACGCGCGGCTGGGGTCCACCCTTCGATGCGAGGGGGGAAAGTGCTTACTACCTGTCCACGAATCGCAACAAGATCGGGCTCGTGGCCGACCTCGGCCGCGAGGAGGACCGGACCCTGCTCGACGGGCTGGTGGCCGGTGCGGACGTCGTGGTCGAGAACTTCCGGGCGGGTACGCTCGAGCGCCGCGGCCTGGGCGCCGAGGCGATGCTGGCCCAGCATCCGTCGTTGATCTGGTGCACGATCACCGGGTTCGGGCTGGAGAGCCCTCGTCCCGGATACGACTTCGTGGTCCAGGCCGAGAGCGGATGGATGGCGATCACGGGCGAACCCGGCGGGTCGCCGATGAAGGTCGGCGTGGCCCTCGCCGACGTGCTGGCCGGGAAGGACGCCGCGATCGCGATCCTCGCCGCTCTCGCTTCGCGCGGCGCGCGCGCCGTACGTGGCGGGAGTCCCCTTCGCGGCGCGGAACGGCGGCTCAGCGTCTCGCTCGCGCATTCGGCCACGGCGGCGCTGGTGAACGTCGCGCAGAACGCGCTCGTGACGGGCGCCGAGGCCGGTCGCTGGGGGAACGCGCACCCCAATCTTGTGCCCTACGAGCTCTTCGACGCGGCGGACCGGCCGATCGTGATCGCGGTGGGGAGTGACGGCCAGTGGCCGGGATGCGCGCGCGCGCTCGGACTCGACGTGCTCGCCGCGGACGCGGGACTGGCGACGAACGCGGGACGCCTGGCCGCGCGCGCGCGCGTGACGGGCGAGATCGCGCGCGCGGTCCGCGCGGCGCCGGCGGCGCATTGGATGGCGCGACTCGACGCGGCCGGCGTGCCCTGCGGCGTGGTGAAGCCGGTGCTCGAGGCGCTGCAGGCGGTGAGCGCCTCGGCGCTCACGGGCGTGGCACCGCAGCGACCCGGCGCGGTGCGTCTCGCGCCCCCCACGCTCGACGAGCACGGAGCGCTCGTGCGCGCCGAGGGATGGGCCGCATTCGCGCGCGTTCGCGGTGCTTGAAGCGGCGTGATGAGGGTCACGTGCGGGGCTTGACGGCGTTGTGACCACGGCCCAGTCCGCTCGTCCCTGATATGCGACGGCCCCCGACGATCAGGGACACCCGTGGCGGATCGGCCCTGTCCACGGCGCGAGTGTTGGATTACACTAGCGTCGTGCCTCTCAAGACACAGACCCCGACCACGCCGCAGGAAGACCTCATCGACGCCGATCAAGCGGTCATTGACCGCGTGCTCGCTGGGGACCGCAATGCGTTCGGCATCCTGATCGAGCGATACAGCGACCCGCTGTACCGTCACGCATTCGGGATGACGGGCAGTGCGGATGTTGCGGAAGACATCCTGCAGGTGTCGTTCATCAAGGCGTTCCATCATCTCGCCGAGGTGCGCGGCCGGTTCGATGCGTGGGTGTTCCGGATCGTGGCGAACGGGTGCAAGGACTGGCTCAAGAACATCCGGCGCACGCATCTGAGCTACGAGGAGGACGATCAGCCTTCGGGGCTCGAGACGCCGGAGGAGGAGCTGGACCGGGGGGAGCTGCGGCGTGACCTGGATGGTGCGTTGTTGGCCCTGCCGGCCTCGTTGCGGGAAGCGTTCGTGATGAAGCACGTCGAGGGACGGTCGTACGAAGAGATGGCCGTGTTGCTCGACGCGACGGTCGGTGCCCTGAAAATGCGTGTCCATCGCGCCCGAGAGGCGCTGCAAAAGTTACTGGAGGCTCGATACTCGTGATGCAAGATTCCCTTGATCCCCGCGACGAGTCTCGCGAGCGCGCAGTCGATGCGCGCACGGAGAAGCGTAGCGAGCCGCACGCGCCGGACCGTGAGGTCCCGCTGCCGACGGCGGATCTTCCCTCGGCGGTGCACGCCTACCTCGACGGGGACTCCGTGAAGGACGAGTCACTGTCGGGCGCGGAGCGAGAGCTCGCCCTGTGGAAGAAGATCTCGGCCGAGACGGGCCGTCGTCGCCGCATGGTGACGCCGGCGTACATCCCGGCGCAGATCCTGGC
>JANNLH010000180.1:0-4017 GCA_031396725.1 Gemmatimonadaceae bacterium
CGGCGGGCGCGGGCTTGCCCATCGCGATCGGGATCAGGTAGTTGTCGGCGATGACGTGGAGCATCAGTTCGTTGACCGTGCGGGCGCCGGCGCCGGGGCGCCAGTTCATCGTGCTCGCGGGCATCGCCTTGGCGAGGTCGAGGAACTTCTTCTGGACGTCGTTCACGTCGCGGTGATAGTCGGCCATCGCGCCCTGAGCGGCGAGCGGCGCGGCGGCGGCGAGCGAGAGGGCAAGGGCGAGTGCGGTTCTGCGGATGCGCATCGGGACTCCGGAAGTAAGGTGGATCGGGGCAGGGAGGCGGTCTGCGCACACCCTACCCCATATTCTGGCGAAGCGTCACGGTATTGCGCTACGCCCGCACGACGCGCCCGTCGCGTATCTCCGCGAGCGACCGGGTCCCCGCGAGCCCCATCTGGTTGTGCAACTCGGCCCGCAGGATCCGCAGCACCGCCTCGACGCCCGCTTGCCCGAACGCTCCGAGCCCCCAGAGGTACGGGCGCCCGATCCCGACCGCGTCCGCGCCGAGTGCGATCGCCTTGAACACGTCCGTGCCGCGCCGCACGCCGCTGTCGAGGATCACCGGCACCCGCCCGCGCGCGCCGCGCACGACCTCCGGCAGCGACTCGATCGTCCCGCGCCCGCTCTCCTCGGCGCGGCCGCCGTGGTTCGAGACGACGATCGCCGAGGCGCCGTGCTCGACGCAGAGTTCAGCGTCCTCGGCCGTGACGATCCCCTTCACGACGACCTTCATCGGTGTCGCGGCGCGGAGCTTGTCCACGAAGGCCCAGGTGTTCGCCGGGGTGTTCCAGTACTCTTCCTTCATCCCCGTGTCGTCGAACATCGGCTTCCGCGCGTAGCTGGTGTTGCGGCTCGAGTAATCGTCGTTCGCGTGGCACGCCGTGCAATCGCGGCGGTCGCGCTTGATCCAGCGCGAGAGGGAGACGCGATTGCTCGAAATGGGGAGGTCCACCGTGAGCACCACCACCCGGCACCCCGCGCCCTCGGCCCGCCGCAGCATCTTCTCGGTGATATCCCACTGCGTGGTCGGATAGAGCTGATACCAGATCGGCTCGCCCCGCTCCTTCGCGACCTCCTCCACCGACGTGGTGGTGACGGTGGAGAGCATCATCAGGTGCTTGCGCGCCTTCGCCGCCCGCGCGACCGCGAGTTCGCCGTCCGGGTGGAAGGCGCGCGCGCTGCCGGTCGGCATGATGACGATCGGCGTCTCCATCGGCGTGCCGAGGAGCGTCGTCTCCATCCGGACGTTCTCGACGCCGACGAGTCGGCGGTTGCGGATCTGCAGCCGGTCGAAGGCCGTGCGGTTCGCGCGCAGCGTGGCATCGCCGTCCACGCCGGTGGCGATGTAGCCGTAATGCGCGGGTGGGAGTTTGCTCTGCGCCGTGACGCGGAGGTCGAAGACGTCGAGCGCGTCCTCGGCGTTCGCGATCAGCTCGCCGAGCAGTTGGTCGGGTTCGCCGAGGGTGCCGGTCGGACCGGAGAGGTCGGTGGTGTCGCCCGCGTCCCCCGCGTCCGCCTCCGCGCAGGCGAGCGGACCGAGACTCGCGAGGAGCGGACTGGCCGCAAGATAGCGGAGAAGGGCGCGGCGGTGTTCGGAAGGCGAGTGCACGGAGACTCCGGAAGGGTCGGATGACGCTGCCGAAGCTAGGTGCGACCGGCCGGGCCGGCTAGGCTCAGGACCAGGCAGCGGAGAGCCGGAGGGATTCCGCGTTCCGCACCACGCGGACCGCCTCGTTCGCCAGCGCCGTCCGATCGGTTGCGCCGGGGTCGAAGCGGCCGACGAGCGTCGTTCCGTCGGCATCGTAGAACACGCCGTTCCCGATCGCGGTGACGATCCCACGACTCGTCACCTTGCCCTGCACCCAGATGTCCTCGAGCAGCTCCGCCTGCGCTTCCTCGTTGAAGCGCCCCCAGTCGGAATGGCCGCGGGCGATCTCCGCCTCCCAGTCGTACGGATCGTCGAGCAACGCGTGGGCGCCGAGCGCGTCGATGGCATAGCGGGCGCCTCGATTCTGGAATTGCCAGACGTGACAGACCTCGTGCACGAGGAGCCCCGGCCGAGCGGAGGTGTCGCGGCCCTTCAGGTAGATCGTGTTCCCGCAGCAGAACGGCCGGTCGTTCAGGGAGAACACCCCTGCGCGCCCTTCGACGATCCGGATGTTGTACAGTGCCACCGAGCCCCGGAAGACGCGCTCCAGCAGTGCGGACTCCGCCTCCGTGAGCCGTCGCTCCATCGCTTGCAGCAGGGTGATCGTCTGGAGCAGCACGATCGCCTGACCGCCGATCAGCACCACCGCACCGGCCAGACCGGAGGGTATGTCGAGGAATCCCCCGACGATCAGCTCTCCGTCGCGTGCGCGAATGCCCCCGCCGATCCGGAGTGCCCCTCCGAGGGCGCATCCGGCGATGCCGAGGCCGCCCTTGATGACCGCGGCGACCAGGTCGAGGGTGGCGGAGACGCTGCGACCGAGCCATCGGAGGAGACCGCCGAGCACGGTCCCCGCGAAAGGAACGTGCTCCCGGAGGCCGTCGGCCGCTGCGTCAAGTCCATCCTGCGCGGCGTTCCCTGCCGACTCGACGACGTCGCTGACGACCTCTGCGACCGCGTTCACGACGGCCTGCATCGCATCTGACAGCTACTGGATCACCGGCCGCGGTTTGAGCCGCACGATCCAGAGCCCGCTCAGCATGTCGTTCACGTACACCAGCCCATCCTTCACCACCGCCCCCCACGTCATCGTTCCGTTCGGCACCATCCCGCCGACGTCCGCCGGCTTGAGCTCGGCGATCGTTCGCCCCTGCGCCTTCAGGTCGCCGCGCAGCTCGCCGCTCACGTCCACCACGTGGAAGCCGGCATTGTACGCGCCGATATAGAGCGAATCCCCGGCGACCCAGACGTTGTGCACGCCGCCCCACTCGGGCTCGTACCAGGCGACCGACTTCGGCTTCTCGATGTCGGAGACGTCGATCACCTGCAGCCGGCCGTAGGCGCGGATCTTTCCGACGTCCCAGCTGCCGGTCGCGGGGAAGGGCGGGAAGACCTCGTCGGCAATGAAGACGTAGTTCTTGTGGCGCCACGAGGTGTGCGTGCCGCTGATGAACCCGGGCCCGTAGTCCGCGTTGGCGCCGGGGTAGAGCGACTCGGCGTTGTACCGGAAGCTGCTGATCAGCTTCGGCGACGCCGGTGTGCCGCCCTTGACCCCGTTGCCGACGTCGAGCATCACGAGCCCGTCGCTCCAGTAGCTCACGTAGGCGATCCCGTCCTGCACGTCGATGTCGTGCAGCGAACGGCCGGCGGGATTCTCGCGCGGCGCCCAGTCCGACACCTTCTTCGGCTTCAATGGATCATTGATGTCCACGACCGTGAAGGTCCCGGTGCCGTTGTTGGTGAGATAGACGTGCGTGCCGTGCTTCGGATGCGTGTAGACGAACGCCGAGTGCACGCCGGAGGTGACGCCGTCGGTGAACTCGGCCACGACCTTCGGATGCTTCGGGTCGGCGAGCGAGGCGATCACGATGCCGTTCCGCCGATCGGACGCACCCTCGCGCGTGAAGACGAGCCACTTGCCGTCGGCGGTGGTCATCAGGTCGTTCATCGTACGGGCGTTCACGACGAGCGAGTCGGTGATCACCGGCTTGGCGGGATCGGCGACGTCGATGGCATAGATGCGGTCGCCGCCGAGCGCGGTGCCGAGGTAGACGTGCTTGCCGTCGGGGTGGACCCACACCTCGCTCGTATAGAAGGCGGAGCGGGGCAGGCGGCCGACCACGTCGGCGGTGAGGCGGACGTCGCGCCCGGTGAGCGTCACGGTGGCCTGCGCGTCGCGCGCGCCCAGGTCGGCGGAGACGACGTACTTCCCGGGGAGGTTGCCGACGAAGGCGCCCTCGCGGTCGATCGAGCCGTTGCCGGGCGCGAGACTCCAGCTGGGCGTGAGCCCCGTGATGCGCTGGCCGGCCGCGTCGCGCGCGTCGAGCGTGAAGCGGACGACGTCGCCCTG
>JANNLH010000017.1:0-33156 GCA_031396725.1 Gemmatimonadaceae bacterium
CTCATACTCTAGTATTGAGGTCTCGCAGGCAGTTCCAGGGTTAAGCCCTGGGATTTCACCCGCGACTCTCAGTACAACCTACGCACGCTTTACGCCCAGTAATTCCGAACAACGCTTGCACCCTCTGTATTACCGCGGCTGCTGGCACAGAGTTAGCCGGTGCTTCCTCACCCGGTACCGTCAGTCCCCTCGAAAGGGGGTTTCGTCCCGAGCAACAGGAGTTTACACCCCGAAGGGCTTCATCCTCCACGCGGCGTCGCTGCGTCAGTCTTTCGACCATTGCGCAATATTCCCCACTGCTGCCTCCCGTAGGAGTCTGGGCCGTTTCTCAGTCCCAATGTGGCTGGCCATCCTCTCAGACCAGCTACCCGTCATAGCCTTGGTGGGCCGTTACCCCGCCAACTAGCTGATAGGCCGCGAGCGCCTCGATTTGCCCCTGAGGTTTCCTCACCAGACGATGCCGTCCAGTGAACGTATGCGGTATTACCCGGCCGTTGGGCCGGCTATCCCCCACAAATCGGAAGCTTGCTCACGTGTTACGCACCCGTTCGCCGGTTGCCCTTGCGGGCCCCCTTGACTTGCATGTGTTAAGCACGCCGCCAGCGTTCGTCCTGAGCCAGGATCAAACTCTCCAATGAGTGTCTAATCAGCTCTACCGAATCGCTGTCACGCTGTCATCGCATGACAGCGTTATTCGGAATCACAAAAATTGTTCAGGTCTGAACTCTCCCCTCGCCCCTGAATGGACAAGGATCATAGAGTTCGCCTCACACACTTTGCGATCTCTCTCAACTCAGTTGTCAATCAGCGTTTTTCAGCCCTACTCTTGCACTTCTCTCCCGCTTTCTGCAGGAGCCTCCAAGAATACAAAGAGAACACTGCCGTGTCAACCCTCGCGCACCGGCTTCTTTCGACTTTCTTGCCCGGAGACGCGAACGGGCCTCTCGGCCCGTGGCACTGCGCTCTCAACCACAATTTCCCGGAGAGGACTGGTAGAGTAACGACCACGTTTCGATCGCGCAAGGGGCGCGCCTCAACGCGACGATCATATCCACTTCGGCATCCCTCGATCGGGTCGCTGGGCACCCTTTTCCGGCGGTCACCACAGAGGACACAGAGAGCACAGAGCACTACCGGAGGACCCCCCGCGTGCCGGAACGCATCGTCCCGTTTCGGCGTCCTGCCGCCAACTCGGACTCAGAATGCAGCCTCCCGTGGCGTCATAAGGACTCAGAAGGTGGCCTACAACGGCGACACTCAGAGCGTCAACGCATCACGTCGGTCCGGCTTGCCTCCAGACACCGCCGCCCTCGCCTGGCTGCCTGCCCGCTCGCTCACTCTGTGCCTCTGTGTCCTCTGTGTCCTCTGTGTCCTCTGTGTCCTCTGTGTCCTCTGTGTCCTCTGTGTCCTCTGTGTCCTCTGTGTCCTCTGTGTCCTCTGTGTCCTCTGTGGTGACCGCCGTTCGTCTGTGAGTCGGCCCGCGCACCCACCGCACCACCCAAACAAGAAAGACCCCGACATCGCGTCGGGGTCTCTCATGCGCCCTGTAGGAATCGAACCTACAACCTAGTGATTAAGAGTCACTTGCTCTGCCAATTGAGCTAAGGGCGCTCAAACCATCGCCCGCACCAGCACAACGATCGCGAGACGCGCCAGGAGGGACTCGAACCCCCGACCCACAGCTTAGAAGGCTGTTGCTCTATCCACCTGAGCTACTGGCGCTTCCACCACGCAGTGCACTCCATCAACCGCCGCGCATGCCGTGTCGCTGCTTCCTGACGTCCGCTCGCAACCCGATCGGGGCGGCCGGATTCGAACCGGCGACCTCCTGCTCCCAAAGCAGGCGCGATACCGGGCTACGCTACGCCCCGCGAACCGTCCCGAACAGTAGTCGTCGCTGCAGGTCCGGTCAACCGGCAATACGCGTCGCGTCGCGTCCGTTCGTCGCTTCGTGCCTTCGCGTGCGCGAACTGCAACCGCCTCACCACGATGGCACGAAGGGACGAAGACCGCAGAAGGAGACCTGGAACGACCCACCGGATCGCTCGGCGCACACCACCACGACACGCCTTCTTCGCCGTGCCTTCGAACCTTCGTGTCTTCGTGGTCAACCCGATGAAGCGATCAACTGCCGAGGCGCGCGATCAGTGCGCGGATCGCCCGCCCGCGATGGCTCACGCGCGCCTTCTCCTCGCGCGACGCCTCGGCGAACGTCCGCCCCAACTCCTCGCTGAAGAACCAGGGATCGTAGCCGAATCCGCCCGAACCGCGCGGCGCCTCCACGATCCGGCCCGCGCACTCGCCGCGCGCGCTCCACTCGCGATCGCCCCACACGCACACCGCCGCGCACACGTAGCGCGCCGCGCGGTCCGCCGCGCCCTCGGGGCGCTCACCAAGGGCGCGCTCGAGCGCCGCGTTGTTGTCGGCGTCGCGCGCCGCGCCCTCCTGCGTCGAGCCCGCCCATCGCTTGCTGCGCACGCCTGGCGCGCCGCCGAGGGCGCGCACCTCGAGTCCCGAGTCCTCCGAGATCACCGCGCGCCCAGGCAACCGCGCCGCGTACCAGCGCGCCTTCGCGAGCGCGTTCTCCTCGAACGTCGCGTGCCCCTCGACCTCGTCATCGGAGGGATCGGAGCGGAACGCGATCGCATCCAGGTCTGCGACGCCGAAGCCGGCCGCGCCGAACAGCTCCCGGAGCTCGGCGATCTTCCCCGGGCTGCGCGTCGCGAGCACGACGCCCAGCGGTCGCTCGTCAGCCAAGGCCGAGACTCACGCGCTGTGCCGCGTCGAGTGCGCGGATGCCCGCCGCAGCGAGATCGAGCAGCCGGTCGAGCTCCTCCCGCGCGAACGTCCCGCGCTCGCCGGTGCCCTGCACCTCGACGAAGCGCCCCTCGCTGCACATCACGACGTTCGCGTCCACGTCGGCGCGCACATCCTCCGCGTACTCGAGATCGAGCACCGGATGCCCGGCGACGACGCCCACGCTGACGGCGGCGACCCGCCGGCGCACCGGCGACGCGTTCACGCGTCCGGTGCGCACCATCCACGCGAACGCGTCGCAGACCGCGACCGCCGCGCCCGTGATCGCGGCGGTGCGCGTACCGCCATCGGCGCGCAGCACATCGCAGTCCACCTTCAGCGTGTACTCGCCCCACGCGAAGTCGTCGAGCATCGCGCGCACGCTGCGCCCGATCAGCCGCTGGATCTCCTGCGTGCGGCCGCCGAGCTGCCCGCGTTCGCGCGACGTGCGCGTGTGCGTCGCGCGCGGCAGCATCGCGTATTCCGCGGTGAGCCATCCTTCGCCGCGGCCCTTCCGCCAGCCGGGCACGCCGTCCTCGACCGAGACGGCGCAGAGCACCCGCGTGTTGCCGAAGCTCACCAGACACGACCCTTCGGCGTTGGGGGCGGCACCGCGCTCGAGCGCGACCGGTCGGAGCGCATCCGCGGCACGGCCGCCGGGACGGGGATCAGGACTCGCGTTCGGCACGCAGCTTCTCGATGATGGACGTGGTGGATTGGCCCGGGGTGAGCGGGATGATGACGACACGACCGCCGCGCGCCGCGACGAGCTCGGCGCCCACGACGGTCGAGGGAGTATAGTCCCCGCCCTTCACGATCACGTCAGGCGCGAGCGCGCGCACCAGCTCGAGGGGCGTGTCCTCGTCGAAGACGACCACGGCGTCCACCGCCGCGAGCCCGGCGAGCACGTAGGCGCGTTCAGACTCCGAGCGCACCGGGCGACCGGGCCCCTTGCCCAGCCGGCGCACCGAGGCGTCGCTGTTCACGCCGACGACGAGCAGGTCCCCCTGCGCGCGGGCGCCGACGACGACGTCGACGTGCCCGGGATGCAGCAGGTCGAAGACCCCGTTCGTGAACACGACCGTCCCGGCCTGCCGCTCGCGCCATCGCGCCGCCTCCGCGCGCGTCATCACCTTCGCGCGGGGGTCGACGATCGGCGTCAGAAGGTCCCCACGGCCTGCGGATGGAAGTAGAACTCCTTCACCATCAGCGGCAGCTCAACGTTCTCGTAGTACTCGGCCCAGATCTGGATCGTGCGGCCACGCCGGCGCACGTTCACCGTCTGCGCACCCTCGGGGAGCCCGAGCGAATCGGCGAACTCGCGCAGGCGCCGCGCGATCGTGACGTCGCTGCGGTGCTGGGCGAAGCGCGCTTCCTGCTTCATGCGGTCCTGGAACTGCACGTAGTTCCAGTACGTGCGGCCGGCGTTGACGCCGAAGTAGATCACCGCCGACACGAACAGCAGCGTCACGAGGCACCCGAGGGCACCCTTTCCCGCCCGCGCCTTCACCATTGCGATTGCGCCCCCTCGATGACGTCGTTGACGATGCGGTCGATGGCCTGTTTCCGGCCCGCCGCCTCGCCGCGTTCGGCATACTCGCCCTCGGCCTGCATGCCCTTCCGGGTCCAGAGGGTCTTGCCGGTCACCTGATCGACGATCTCAACGTCCACCTGGACACGGAGCCGGCGCCGGACCGAGGTCGACTGATTCCGGTCGGCGCTGAATCCCACCGGGATGTCCGGTTCGTACCGGGTGATCTTGCCGCGCACGATCGCACTCGCGCGCTCTTCCGGCGCGTCCCGAAGACCCAGTCGTGATTGCAAGCCAGTCCGCAGGGCCTCCTGCAGTTCCCGCGGGAACTCCGGCGTCGCGGTCTCATTCTCGAACGGCAGCACCGCGGCCGTCTTGACGTGCGACGGCAGTCCGCCCCCCGAGAACCCATAGATGCAGCCCGTGAGGGTCGCCGACACGAGCAGCAGCGCGGCAGCGAAGGTCGCGCGGGCGGCACGGCGGACGGCGGGGGGGAGTCGCACGGAATGAAGTCTCTGGGTAGGGCGCCGCGAGGTCAACCTCCGGCCGGCATCGCGGATGCCAGGAGGGTCCGGAAGGGCGCCGGAATCGAGAGCGGTCGGCCGCCACGCGCCACCGAGACGAGCGAGGTGCTTGCCGAGGCGAGCCGCTCGGCCTTCGCCGCGCCGGTGACCCGCGTCAGCTCGTAGGCGAACGTGACCATGCGCGAGTGTACCCCGGTGAGACGCGTCTCGATCCTCACGACGTCATCGTAGCGCGCGCTCGCATGGAAGCGCACTTGCGCCTCGGCGACGGCGAGCAGCACGCCCTGCTCCTCCATCTCCGCGTACGTGACGCCGAGCGCGCGGATGAAGTCGGTCCGGCCTACCTCGCACCAGACGAGGTAGTTGGCGTGGTACGCGACGCCCATCTGGTCGGTCTCGGCGTAGCGAACGCGGACTTCGGAGGTGTGCACCATGGCGGGCGAGTCTACGGGACCGACGCCGCGTTTGTAAAGGGCGCGGTGGGGCAGTAGCATTCGCCGATGCTTCCCGCGCCCTGCTACGTGCTCTCCGACGCGCACCTCGGCGCCGCGCCGGCCGAGACCGAGCGCGAGCTGCTCGCCTTCCTGCGGGGCCTTCCCGGCGATGCACGCTCGGTCGTGATCAACGGCGACCTCTTCGACTTCTGGTTCGAGTGGCGGCACGTCGTGCCGCGCGCCGGCGTCCGCGTGCTCGGCGAGCTCGCGCGACTCGTCGACGCCGGCATCCCCGTGCTCTGGATCGCCGGCAACCACGACTGCTGGGGCGGCGACGTGCTTCGACGCGATATCGGCGCGGACTACCACGTCGGCGAGTGGCGCGGCGCGATCGCCGGCTGGGACACGCTGATCGAGCACGGCGACGGGCTGCGCGAGGTCGAGGACCGGCCCTATCGCCGGCTGCGCACCGTGCTGCGCCATCCGCTCTGCATCCGCCTCTTCCGCTGGCTGCATCCCGACTGGGGGACCTGGCTGGCCCTCCGCAGTTCGCACACGAGCCGGAACATGCGGCCGCGCGACGGCGGCGAGGGACTGCGGAAGGTGGCGCACGCGCGGCTGCACGCGCCCGATGCGCCGCAGCTGCTCGTGTTCGGGCACTCGCACGTGCGGACGCTCGAGCGCGTCGCCGGGAGCGTCTTCGCGAACCCGGGGGCGTGGCTCGACGCGCCCACCTTCCTGCGCCTGACGGCGGGACGCATCGAGCTCTGCCGGTGGGGCGCCGACGGGCGCGTGGTCGAGGCGTCGATGGACGCCGGGGGCCCGCTCAGCGGAAGCTGAAACTCGCGTTGATCAGCGGCCCGAACGGGGTCTGTCGGACCGCGAGCTTGCCGGGCAGGTCCCAGAGATGGGCGGCGACGAATGCGTCCGCCCCCGCGAACAGGTGGTTGAAGAAGAGCACCGCGAGCCAATCCTCATAGTGCAGCCGGCGGGTGCGGACCCAGGCGGCATCGTACCGCGGCTGGCTCCACGTCGCGACGATCGGCGCGCCGTTCGTATCGCGCGCGACGATCCCGGTGACGGGGTCCACCTGGTAGGTGCGGGGCATCGAATCGCCGGAGAAGCGGCGCGCGATGCGCAGGTCCTCGGCCGAGCGGTGCACGAGCACGAGGGTGGTGGCCTCGATCAGGAAGAACATCCCGCCCGCGAATGATCGGTCGAGTCTCGCCTGCCCCGAGCCCGGCACGAGGAAGGAGTAGAGGAAGGCGCGGCGCGGGGAGATCGGAGGCCCGTCCTCGCGCGCGCCCGGCGGTGACGGCGCCGCGACGGGCGCCCGGATCCCCGCACGCGCGCTGTCCAGCTGTTGGGCCGACGCGACCGTCGTGAGCGCGGTCGCGGACGCCAGCGCCACGACGACCATCAGTCGCCGGAACGCGCATCGGCACCGCGTGAACAATGGGTCGCTCGTCGCCGTCACACCCTGAAGATACTCAGGGCGAAGGTCATTTGGTCCACACGACGATCAGCCCGCAGAACATGTTCGTACCGCCGGCGGAGTACTCGGGCGGGATCCGCGCCGGACCGGCGAAGACCTCGATGCCGTGGATCTCGCTCGGGCGCGGGAGCACCTGCTCGAGGTTGACCTTCGTCTCGGGCAGCAAGTATCCGTCGATCGCGACCCGCATGTAGCAGGGAGCGCCCGCGATCGGATTCAGGTCGGCCGACAACATCCGCCGTGAGATGACGAGGACGCCCTCCTGCCCATTGATCATCCCCACGGACGAGACGGTGGTGAACATCTGCCAGGTGCTGACCGGGTTGCGCCTCGCGATGTCGGCGGCAGTGATGCTGGCGGTCGCCGCCCCGGTGCCGAGGCGTCGCTCGAACGCGGCGTGCCGCGCCAGCATCAGCCGGTCCCCGACGACGCGCACGGTGTCGAGTGTGGCCGCGCGCGAGCGGTCGAGGAGGATCGGCAGCGTGTTGCGCCCGGCGGCGACGTCGAGCGTCAGGCGCCCCTCGACGAAACCGACACGCCGGATGCGTACGCGGATGGTGCCGATGCCGATCGCCGGGACGAGCGCGCGGCCGGCGGAGTCGGTGCGCGCACGCCGCACCGGCGGACGGCGGCCTTCGAGCTCGATGATCGCATCGGGGACCGGGACGCGATCGTGATCGGTCACGAAGATGTCGATCAGCGCGGCGTTCCCCGGCGCGATCTGCTCGGCGGCGTCGCCGGCGCGCCAGGTCAGTTCGGCGTTCGCCATCGGGCGATCCGCCGAGAGCCGCGCCCGGGTCGAGCCGAAGCCATCATCGGTGGCGATACGGACGAAGACGTCGGCGTTGAGCGGCACGCCGCAGAGACGCCACTGTCCGTCGTCTCCGGTGAGCGTCGCGAGGGTCTCCTGCGTCCAGTAGGGCTGCGCGGCGTCGACGTTGAGCGACCGGAGCTCGGTCAGCGACACGGCCGCGCGTGCGACCGCCACACCGGCCGAGTCGCGGGCGATCCCGTAGAGGAGTCCGAGATCGCGGGAGACCGCCCGATGCCCACAGAGCGAGGCGACCAGATCGACAGACGTCGGCAGGATGACCGTCACCGACGTCGCGGCGTGCTCCCGCACCTCCACATCCGCCTCGGCGGGATCGGCCGCGAGGAAATCCATCACGGCGTCGCGGGCGCGGAGGCGGTAGCGACCGGCGAGGACGGGATCCAGGCGGACCACCCCGAGCGAATCGGCGATGGCCGCGTAGTCCGTGCCCTCGAGCTGCACACTGGCGCCGGCGACGGGAGAGGCACGGTCCGACTCGAGCACGCGCACCGTGAGCACGCTCCCCGCGGCGCGGTAGAGCGTCGTGTCGGCCCGCTCGACGCGCGTGACCTCGCCGCCCGTCACCTGGATCTCGCGCAGTGCGCGCCGGGTCGCGTTGACGGCGAGGCGCCGCCCCGGGAGCGAGACCCGTTCCGCGCGACCGAGCAACGGCATACGGATCGACCACCGATGGACGAGCCAGTGACCGCTGGTGAGGCGGAGGAACTCGACCCGCCCGCCCGGCTCCGCGCGCTCGGTCGGTGCCGGGAGCTCGGTGTAGCGGAAGTCGAGTGAGCGCAGCTCGGCGCTCGCGCGATCGAGCCAGAAGGTGCCCTCGATGTCGGGGCGTCCGCGGCGCGGCGCGTTCGGCCGGAACTCGATGCCGATGAGCGCCTCGCGCCCGGGCGGCGACGCGACGAGGCCGAAGCAGTGCGCGGCGGCGAACGAGGGCGAGAGGAGCACCGAGGCGTCCGGCGCGAAGAACATCGCGACGCCGCTGTCCTCGACGACGTACCCATCGCGGGCGAGCTGCTCCGCCGGCGCGCTGCGGAACGCCCGCTGCGTGGGACTCCTCGTGCTGCGGACCGTCTGTCGACGGACGATGCGTCCGGTCGAATCGAGGGAGCGGTCGTACTGGATCCACTCGGCGAGGACGGGGGACTCGCCGGCCATCGCGAGGTCGGAGGCCTCGAGCGCCTTGCGCGCTTCCTCCCAGACCGACGCGACCTCGGGACCGGCACGGGCGGCGTCGCGGCAGGAGGAGGTCGAGGAGACGGTGATCGTGTTCAACCGCACGGACTCGCCGGTGAGCACCAGCGTGATCGTGTCGGGCGCGGCGGTGGCGCGGATCTCCGCGACCGCCTCGGTCGGCCGGAACCCGACGCGCACGGCGCGCACGCGATAGCGGCCCGGGAGCAGGACGCGGAAGCGAAAGTCGCCGCTCCGGCCCGTGAGCGCGCGCGCGCGACGGTCGAATCGCGCGCGTCAAGCATCGTGACCACGATGCCGGCGGCCGGCGCCACGCGGTCCGCGTGCAGGACGCGGCCGACGAGCTGCTGCGCCCCGAGGCCGGTCGCGAGCGCCGTCGCGGCGGCGAAGGAACGCGCCGCGGCGCGGAGCAGGCCGACATTGAACTTACGGAGACCCTGCACGGTGCGCCCTCCTCGTGCAAGAACTTACGGCGCGGACGGCGTGGCGGGAGCGTGTGGGAATCGAACCCACCCAGCCCGACTCAGTCGGGCCGCAACGGTTTTGAAGACCGCAGGGACCACCAGACCCCATCCGCCCCCACTGCACGCCCTACCCCGCTAGCCGACCACCAGCCGCGGACCCGCGGTGTGTGCTTCGACGCGGCCGATCACGGCCGCGCCCGGCACCCGCCGCTGGAACTCCGTCACCTGCGAGGCGGCGAGCGCGACGAGCAGTCCCCCCGACGTTTGCGGGTCGGTGAGGAGCGAACGCACGTCGTCGCCGGCGTCGTTCCAATCGACGGTGTCGGCGACCCACTCCGCATTGCGCTTCGCTCCGCCGGTCGCGTGCCCGGCCGCCAGCAGCTCGCGGGCGCCCGGGAGGAGCGGCACGGCGGCGTGGTCGAAGTGCAGCCGCACCCCGCTGGCGACCGCGATGTGGCGCGCGTGGCCGAGCAGGCCGAACCCCGTGATGTCGGTGGCGCAGCGCGCGCCGAGCGCGACCGCGGCCGCGGACGCCGTCGCGTTGAGCGCGGCCATCGACGCGTAGAGTGCGTCGTCCTGCGCCGCCGTGAGCGCGCCGCGCTTGCCCGCCGTGGCGAGGATGCCGGTGCCGATCGGCTTCGTCAGGACGAGTACGTCGCCGGGGCGGGCGTTCGCGTTGGACAGGATGCGGTCGGGATGGACCCGGCCGGTCACGGAGAGGCCGTACTTGAGTTCCTCGTCGGTGACCGTGTGCCCGCCCACGATGCGGGCGCCGGCCTCGTGCACCGCGTCCTGCCCGCCGCGGAGGATCGCCGTCAGCACGCTCAGCGGCAGCGCCTTCTCCGGGAAGCCGACGATGTTCATCGCCGTGAGCGGCTCGCCGCCCATCGCGTAGACGTCCGAGAGCGCGTTGGCCGCGGCGACGCGGCCGAAGCGATAGGGATCGTCGACGATCGGGGCGAAGAAGTCCACCGTCTGCACGAGCGCGAGATCGTCGGACACGCGGAACACCCCCGCGTCATCGAAGGTCTCGCGACCGACGAGCAGACGGGGATCGGATACGCGCGGCAGCGGCGCGAGCGCGGCGGACAGGTCACCCGGACCCATCTTCGACGCTCAGCCGGCGCAGCGTGCGAACTGGGTCAGGCGGAAGATGTCTTCGCGGGTCATGGGAAGGAGTAGAAAGGAGAAAGTTGAAAGTAGGAAGGTCAGCCGATCTTCGCGATCAGCTCCACTTCCACCGCGACGCCGCGCGGGAGTGCGGCGACCTGCACGGTCGAGCGCGCGGGGCGGGCGCTGCCGAGGGCGGCGGCGTAGATCTCGTTGAAGCGCGGGAAGTCGGCCATGTCCAGCAGGAACACCGTCGTCTTGACGACGTCGCTCCAGTCGCAGCCGGCCTTCGTGAGCACCGCGGCCAGATTCGCGAGCACCTGCCGCGTCTGTTCCTCGATCTCGCCGGCGACGATCTCGCCCGTCTTCGGGTCAAGCGGGATCTGGCCGGCCGTGAAGAGGAACCCGCCGGCGATCGTCGCCTGGCTGTAGGGACCGATCGCCACCGGGGCGCCGTCGGTCGCAAGGATCTGCACGCTCATCGCATTCACTCGTTGAAGTGGGATCGTCCGGGCCTAGAACAGGCCGGAGATGGAGCCGTCAGGATGGATCGCCATGCGCTCGGCCGCCGGCGCCTTGGGAAGTCCGGGCATCGTCATGATCTCGCCGCACTGCGCGACGATGAAGCCGGCGCCGGCCACCGGATAGACGTCGTTCACCGTCACGCGGAAACCCGTCGGCCGCCCCAGCTTGGTCGCGTCGTCCGAGAGCGAATACTGCGTCTTCGCCATGCAGACGGGCGTGCCACCGAGCCCGATCGACTCGAGGTACGCGATCGCACGCTCGGCCTTGGCGCTGTAGTCGGCGCCCTCGCCGCCGTAGACCTTCTGCACGATCGTCTCGATCTTCTCGCGGATCGGCCGCGCGGAATCGTAGATCGGCTTGAAGTCCGACTTGCCCTCGGCGAGGATCGCGAGCACCTCGCGCGCGAGCGTCTCGCCCCCCGCCCCGCCCTTCGCGAACACCTCGCACAGGGCGACGCGGGCGCCGGCCTGCTCGGCCGCCTGCCGCACGATCTCGAGCTCGGCGTCGCTGTCGGTGCCGAAGCGGTTGATCGCGACCACCAGCTCCATCCCGAACTGCCGCACGTTCTGGATGTGGTGCTCGAGGTTGACGACGCCCTTCCGCAGCGCCGCGAGGTCCTCGGTGGCGAGTTCGGTCTTCTTCGCTCCGCCGTTCATCTTGAGCGCGCGGATGGTCGCGACGAGCACCGCCGCATCCGGCTTGAGCCCGCCGAAGCGACACTTGATGTCGAAGAACTTCTCGGCGCCGAGGTCGGAGCCGAAGCCGGCCTCGGTGACGACGACGTCCCCCACGGCGAGCGCGGCGCGCGTCGCGAGGATCGAGTTGCACCCGTGCGCGATGTTGCCGAAGGGGCCGGCGTGGACGAACGCGGGGCCGCCCTCGAGCGTCTGCACGAGGTTCGGGCGGATCGCGTCCTTCAGCAGCATCGCCATCGCGCCGTGCGCCTTCAGGTCGCGTGCGCGCACCGGCTTGCGGTCGGCGCCGTAGGTCGAGCCGACGATGATGTTGCCGAGCCGCTCCTCGAGGTCGGCGGCACTCGTGGCCAGCGCGACGACGGCCATCACCTCGGACGCCGGGATGATCACGAAGCGCTCCTCGCGCACGACGCCCTCGGCGGGGCCGCCCAAGCCGATGATCACCTTGCGGAGTGCACGGTCGTTCATGTCGATCGTGCGCGGCCAGGTGATGCGGCGCGGGTCGATGTTGAGCGTGTTCCCCTGCTGCAGGTGGTTGTCCAGCATCGCGCTCAGCAGCGCGTGCGCCGACGAGATCGCGTGGAAGTCGCCGGTGAAGTGCAGGTTGATGTCGTCCATCGGCAACACCTGGGCGTAGCCGCCGCCGGCCGCCCCGCCCTTCACGCCGAAGACCGGGCCGAGCGAGGGCTCGCGGATGCAGAGCACGGCATTGGTGCCGATCTTCCGCAGCGCCTGCGCGAGGCCGACCGAGGTCGTGGTCTTCCCCTCACCCGCGGCGGTGGGGTTGATCGCGGTGACCACCACGAGCTTGCCCTTGGCAGGACGGGTCGTGAGTTCGAGCGCGACCTTCGCCTTGTACTTGCCGTACAGGTCGAGGTCGTCGGGGCCGAGGCCGATGTCGGCGGCGACGTCCGTGATGGGGCGCAGGCGCGCGGCCTGGGCGATCTCGATGTCCGAAGGAACGCTCATGGGGGGAATCCTAGTCCTCGACTCGGGGGGAGGGCGAACAGGCGCCGCGCATTGGCGACGAGCACAGCGCCGAGCGCGGCCGGATCCGCGCCACGCGCCGCGGCCAGTCGCTGCACGGTATACGCACACCAGGACGGCTCGTTGCGCTTGCCGCGATAGGGGACAGGGGCGAGGTAGGGACTGTCGCTCTCGACGAGAAGTCTATCGTCGGGAACGAGCCGCAGGAGCGCCTCGTCGGTCCAGTTGCGGAAGGTGACGATGCCGCTGAAGGAGACGCACCAGCCGGCCTCGAGGCCGACGGTGGCGAGCGCGGCCGAGCCGGTGAAGCAGTGCAGCACGCCGCGGATCCCGGCCGTGCCGGCCTCGCGGATCATCGCCGCCGTGTCGTCCTCGGCCTCGCGGGTGTGGACCACGACGGCGCGTCCGGTGGACTGCGCGATCGCCAACTGCTCGGCGAAGGCGCGGCGCTGATCGGCGCGCGGCGAGTGGTCGTAGTGGTAGTCGAGTCCGCATTCGCCGACGGCGACCGCGCCGTCGGCGACGGCCTGCCGGATCGCGGCCACGTCGCGCGCGGGCTCGAACCCGGCCGCGTCGTGCGGGTGGACGCCGGCGGTCCACCAGACGAAGCCGGGATGGGCATCGGCGATCGCCCGGGCGCGCGCGGCCGCGGCGAGCGACTCCCCGATGCAGACGACGCCGAGCCCGCCCGTCGAGCGGAGCCGGTCGAGCACCGCGTCGCGGTCCTCGTCGAAGGCGGGGTCGGCGAGATGGGCGTGCGAGTCGATCCAGGGCGTTCCGGTGGGCCCTGCGGCCCCCGGAACGGGAGAGGCCCCGTCACGAGGCATCGCCTCGTGCCGGGGCCCCGGGGTCCCGCCGCGCTCCGCGGTCAGGCCTTCTGCGCCGCCGAGGCGCGCGCGTGCGGCGTGACATCGGACGCCCGCGGATACTTCTTCTCGATCCAGAGCAGCAGCGGCGAGGCCACGAAGATCGAGCTGAAGGTGCCGATGATGATGCCGAAGATCAGGATCCAGGCGAAGGGCCGGATCACCGAGCCGCCGAAGATCAGCAGCGCGAGGAGGCAGGCCAGCGTCGTGGACCCGGTCATCACGGTACGCGGGAGCGTCTCGTTCACCGAGCGGTTCAGCAGGTCGTACAACGGCTGCTTGCGATGGAGCTTGAGATTCTCGCGGACGCGGTCGAAGACCACGACCTTGTCGTTCATCGAGTAGCCGATCACCGTCAGCACGGCGCCGACGACGAAGAGCGAGATCTCGAGGTTCATGTACTTCATGAAGGCCAGCGTGGCGACGATGTCGTGCAGCGTCGCGAGCACGGCGGCGAAGGCGAAGCGGGTCTCGAATCGCCAGGCGAGGTAGACCAGCGTGAGCGCGAAGGCGATCAGCATCGCCAGCGTCGCCTGCTGGCGCAGCTCACCGCCGACGCGGGCGCTGACCCCGGCCGTGTTCAGGACCTCGAACGACTCGGCGCCGAACGCCTTGCGGAGTTCGGCCGCGATCTGCATCACCACCGACTCGGCCCCGGCGGCGAGTGCCGCGACCTGCTGCGTCTCCTGCGCGCGGATGACGATGTCGTTCGGCGACCCGAAGGTCGCGATCTCGGCGTCCCCGTGGCCCGAGGCGGCGAGCGCCGCGCGGACGTCGGCGATCGCCGGCGCCTCACGGAAGCGCAGTTCCATCTGCGTGCCGCCGGTGAACTCGATGCTGTAGGTGAAGCCGTAGAGCGGGATCAGCACCAGCGCCGGCAGGATGAACACGCCGAGGATGATCGACGCGAGCTTCCACCGCTTGATGAAATCCCACGTCGTGTTCTGGAGGATGCGGAACATCAGATGCTCAGGGTCTGGGAGGGCTTGGCGCGCGAGAGCCAGAGGATGAACAGCGTGCGCACCACGAAGATCGCGCTGACGAGCGAGGCCGCGAGGCCGGCGAGCAGCGCCACCGCGAACCCGCGCACGGGCCCGGTGCCGAACTGGTAGAGGATCGCGGCGGTGAGCGCCGTGGTCACGTGCGTGTCCACGATCGCGCTCCAGGCGTGGTCGAAGCCCTGGTCGATCGCGAGGCGCGTCGTCTTGCCCGCGTCGAGCTCCTCGCGGATGCGCTCGAAGATCAGGAAGTTCGCGTCCACCGCCATGCCGATCGAGAGGACGAAGCCGGCGAGGCCCGGAAGCGTCAGCGTCGCATCGAAGCCGGCGAGGATCGCCAGCGTCACCAAGACGTAGAACGCCAGGCCGCAGACCGCGAGGAAGCCCGAGAAGCGGTAGTAGCCGACCATGATCATGATGACGAGCGCGATGCCGAGCGCGCCCGAGAAGAGGCCCTGGCGGATCGCGTCGGCGCCGAGGCTCGCGCCGATGGTGCGGGTCTCGGTGACCTTGAGCGGCACCGGCAGCGCGCCCGCACGCAGGACGAGCGCGAGATCCTGCGCCGCCTGGATGTCGCGGCCCCCCATCGTGATCTGGCCGCGCGCGCCGATCGCGCTCTGGATGACGGGCGCGCTCATGACCTTGTCATCGAGCACGATCGCCATGTTGTCCTGGATGTGACTCGCGGTCTCGCGACGGAAGCGCTGGCCACCGGCGTTGTTCAGCTGGAAGTCGACCTTGGCACCCTCGAGCGGGTCCTGCGCCGGCTTGGCGTCGATCAGGTCCTCGCCGGTGATGATCGGGCGCGCGTCGAGCACGTAGAGCGGGCGGTACACCTGCTGCCCGAGCAGCAGGGAGTCCGAGCCCCAGCGGATCACCTTGCCCGGCGGGATCGCGGCCCGGATCGCCGAGTCCGCGAGCAGGCGCTCGATCGTCGCCACGTCGGCGGCGGCGACGACGTACTGGCCCGGCATGTTGCCCGGGGCGATGGAGCGCCGGAACGGCCCGTCGGTCGCGGTGCCGGCCGTGTCGGCCGAGGCGCTGTCGGCCGGCGACTGGAAGAGCGAGCCGAGCGCGTTCGCGCGCCCGGAATCGGACCCGACGTCGGCGGCGACGGTCGAGAGCTTGCGCTCGCGCACGATCGCGTCAAGGCGCGGGATCGCGCGCTCGAGCGCCTGCGACTCGTCCGTGATCTGGAACTGGAGGAACGCCGAGCGCTGGACCACCGCGATCGCGCGCTCCGGATCGTCAATGCCCGGGAGCTCGACCGTGATCCGGTCCTCGCCGAGCTTCTGCACGATCGGCTCGGCCACGCCGAACTCGTCGATGCGGCTGCGCACCACCGTAAGCGCGCGGTCGAGCGCGTCGCTGACCGTCGTCTCCACCTGCCTGGCGTCGTCCACCTCGAGCGTGAGGTGCATGCCACCCTGGAGGTCGAGACCGCGCTTGAGGGGGACGCGCTTGACCGTGTCGTACACGAAGACGCCGTCGCGCTTCACGCGCTCGACGACCGTCCGGGGGAAGAGCGCCCAGACCGATGCAAGGATCATCGCCGCGATCAGCAGCAGGCGTGATTTCAGGTTGGACATGCCGGAGCAGGAAAAGGGGGAAGGTGCAGCAGACCGGGTCGTGCGAAGCCTTGAAGAGTACCGTCCGCTACGAGGCAAGTCAATCGCTCACAAGGGGTTGAGAGCGTTCGTGGAGGCGGGTTCGGTGCGCCGACTGAACGGCGTTTCACCACAGAGGACACAGAGGGCACAGAGAACTGCCTTCTGCTTGAGGGTGTGACGATCGGGAATCGTCCTTCAAGCGTTTTTACCCCCCAGGCTGTTCGCCGTTGGCCGGTCCTCTGTGCCCTCTGTGTCCTCTGTGTCCTCTGTGGTGACCAGCCGTTAAGGATCTCTCACCGCACCCGATGCCCGGATGGACTCCGAAAGTGCGCGGCGCGCCGCGGTCTCGTCGCGCCCCAGTTGGGCTCGCAACGCCTCCGGCGACTCGAACCGGCGCGTCTCACGCAGCCGGGCGACGAAGTCCACCCGCACCCGCATCCCGTAGAAGTCCCCCTCGGCGTCGAAGAGGTGCGCCTCGAGGCCGACCGACGTCTCGCCGAAGGTCGGTCGCGGCCCGAGGTTCAGCATCCCGCCGAAGGCGCCGCGCGGCGTCTGCACGCGCACCGCGTAGACCCCCTCCGGCGGGAGCAGCTTCCGGGTGGACGGCAGCGCGATGTTCAGCGTACGGAACCCGAGCGTCCTGCCCCGTCCGCTCCCGGGAACGACGCTCCCGCTCGCGCTGTAGGCGCGGCCGAGTCCGTCGGCGGCCCGCGCGAGGTCACCGCCGGCGACGGCGCGGCGGATGCCGGTGGACGACACCGCGCGAGCGTCGCTCCCGAGTACGGCCGGCACGACCTCGACCCCGAAGCCGCGAGACGCCCCCAGCGCGCGCAACACCTCCGCATCGCCCGACCGTTCGCGTCCGAACCCGTGATCGAAGCCGATCAGCAGTTCCTTCAGCCCGAGCCGCTCGCGCAGCACCAGGTCCACGAACTGCGAGGCGCCATAGAGCGCGAGCGTCGGCGTGAATGGCAGCACCACGACGTAATCGAGCAGGCTCTCGGCCAGCACCTCGAGCTTCTCGTCGGCGACGGTGAGCAGCCGCGGCGCGGCGGCGGGATTCACGATCTCCAGCGGGTGCGGATCGAAGGTGACGAGCACGCTCGGCATCCCGCGCTCGCGCGCGCGTTCGGCCAGCCGCTCGAGCACGAGCCGGTGACCGCGGTGCACGCCGTCGAAGGTGCCCACCGTGCAGACGGTGCCGGAGATCGCCGGGGGCAGCCCGAACGACACATCAGGCCTCACCTCAGGCCTCACGCATCACCACCCGCGGCTGCCAGCGATCCCCCGCCGCATCGCGTCGGCGTTCCGCGAGCGCCACGAGCAGCCCCGATCCGGCGTCCACGAGCGCGCCCCACGGACCGTCGGGCGTCGCCGGCACGTCGATGCCGCGCGAGACCTTCGCGACCTCGTCCGTATCCAGCGCCTGGCGCGCGAATCCGGGCAGTGCGTCGAGCGCGGGCCGCAGCGTCGCGTGCCCGTCGCGCAGCGCGTCGAGCGTCACCGCGTCGCCGACCGCGAAGGGACCGCTGCGCAGCCGCCGCAGCGCCGTCAGGTGCGCCGCGCTCCCGCAGGCGCGCGCGAGGTCGCGCGCGAGCGAGCGCACGTAGGTCCCGCCACCGCAGGTCACCCGGACGCGCGCCTCGCTCACCGGGCCGGCGGCGACGACGACGAGGTCGAGCACCTCCCACCGATCGACGCGGATCGTGACCGGCGCGAGCGTGACGACCTCTCCCTTGCGCGCGAGATCGTAGGCGCGCTCGCCGGCGATGCGCTTGGCCGAATACGCCGGCGGCACCTGCTGGATGGTGCCGCAGAGCGCGGGGAGCGCGGCCAGCAGCGCGTCGCGCGTCGGCAGCGGTGCCGTGCGTGAGGGCGCGCCGAGCAGGTCCTCGGTCTCGGTCTCGGAGCCGAAGCGGATCAAGGCCTCGTAGACCTTCGGCTCGCCGGGAAGGTGCGGCAACAGCCGCGTCGCGCGTCCGACGAGCAGGACGAGGAGCCCGGTGGCGAAGGGATCGAGCGTGCCCGCGTGGCCGATGCGCTTCTCGCCGAGGGCCCGGCGCGCGACGTTCACGACGTCGTGCGAGGAGACCCCCGCGGGCTTGTCCACGAGGAGGAGCCCGTCAACGCTCCGCGTCGTCGGGTCGGGTCGCGTCGTCGGGAGCGGCATCGGGAGTGGGAGGTGCCTTGATGCTCGCCAGGAGCGTCTCGATGCGCGCCGCGCGCGCCACCGACTCGTCGAACTTGAAGACGATCTCGGGGGCGAACTGCAGGCGGAGCGCGCGGCCGACGCGACTGCGCAGGTGGTGGGCGGTGCTCTTGAGGCCCTCGAAGGTCTCGGTGCGCTCGGTGTCGCTGCCCATCACGCTCACGAAGACGTTCGCGTGGCGCAGGTCGCGCGTCATCTCGACCGCGGTCACCGTCACGAGCCCGGTGATGCGCGGATCCTTGACGTCGCGCGAGAGGAAGGCCGCGACCTCCTCCCGGACGGCTTCGGCGACGCGATCGACGCGGCGCGGGTCACGTGGCGGCACGGGACCTCCTGATGAGCAATCGCGCGCGCGCGCTCAGCCGGCCTTCGCCGGCTCGAGCGTGCGGGCGACGGATTCCGTGCGGTAGAGCTCGATGATGTCGCCGACCTTGAGGTCGTTGAAGTTCTCGATCCCGATGCCGCACTCGTAGCCTTCCTTGACTTCCTTGACGTCGTCCTTGAAGCGGCGGAGCGACCCGATCGTCCCGTCGTAGATCTCGACGCTGTCGCGGACGACGCGGGCGCGGCCCTTGCGGTCGATCAGTCCCGAGCGCACGAAGCAGCCGGCGATGACGCCGATCTTCGGCACCTTGAACAGGTCGCGGACCTCGGCCTCGCCGTAGATGACTTCCTTCTGCTCGGGGCGCAGCATGCCTTCGAGGGCGGCGCGCACGTCGGCGACGGCCTCGTAGATGATGCGGTAGAGCTTGATCTCGACGCCCTCGCGGTCGGCCGCGGCGCGCGCCTTGGTGTCGGGGCGCACGTGGAAGCCGATGATGATCGCGCCCGACGCCTTGGCGAGGAGGATGTCGCTCTCGGTGACGGCGCCGACCGCGCGCGCGACGACCTCGACCTGCACTTCCTCGTTGCTCAGCTGCTGCAGCGCGTCGGCGAGCGCTTCCGCCGGACCGCCCTGGTCCGCCTTGATGAGGAGCTTGAGCTGCCGCTTGTCGCCGGCGGCGGCGTTCGCCATGAAGTCCTCGAGCGAGACGGCGCCCTTGGCGGTGCGGCGGCTCCTGGCCTCGCGGTCGAGCCGCTCGCGCCGCTGCGCGATCTCGCGCGCTTCGGCGGCATCGGCCACCGCGATGAACTGGTCGCCCGCCTGCGGCACGCCGGTGAGCCCGAGCACCTGCACCGGGATCGCGGGGCCGGCGTCCTTCACCGGCTTGCCGCGCTCGTCGAGCAGGGCGCGCACGCGACCCGAGAAGAGGCCGCAGATGAAGTCGTCGCCCACGCGGAGCGTGCCGTTCTGCACGAGCACGGTGGCCACGGCACCCTTGCCGGCGTCGAGCTGCGCTTCGACGACCGAGCCGGTGGCGCGGCGGTCCGGATTCGCCTTGAGGTCGAGGATCTCGGCCTGCAGGAGGATCTGTTCGAGCAGGGCCGGCACGCCGGTCCCCTTCTTGGCCGAGATCTCCGACGCGAGCGTGGTGCCGCCGAAGTCCTCGAGCACGACGCCGTGCTGGAGGAGGTCCTGGCGGACCTTCATCGCATTGGCGGTCGGCAGGTCGATCTTGTTGATCGCGACGATCATCGGCACGCCGGCATTCTTGGCGTGCGAGATCGCCTCGACCGTCTGCGGCATGACCGCGTCGTCGGCGGCGACGACGAGGACGACGATGTCCGTGACCTGCGCGCCGCGCGCGCGCATCGCGGTGAAGGCCTCGTGGCCCGGCGTGTCGAGGAAGGTGATCGTCTTGCCGCCCGGCAGCGTGACGTGGTACGCGCCGATGTGCTGCGTGATGCCGCCGGCCTCGCCCGCGACGACGGTCGCCTTGCGGATGTAGTCGAGCAGCGACGTCTTGCCGTGGTCGACGTGGCCCATGATCGTGACGACCGGGGGCCGCGGCTTCAGCAGCTCGTCGGCGTCCTTCTCCTCCTGCACCGGCGCGGCGGCGTAGTCCTCCTCACGCACGGCGATGTAGCTGAACTCGCCCGCGATCAGCTCGATCTGGTCGAAGTCCATGCGCTGGTTGATGGTGACCATCAACCCGAGATGCTTGAACGCGAACGACACGATCTGGGCGGCCGGGACCTTGAGGATCTCGGCGAGCTCGCTGACCGTGATGAACTCGTTCACGCGCACGGTCTTCTTCTCGCGCGCGGCCATCTCCGCACGGATCGCCTCGAGTTCCTCGCGAGCGGACTCGTCGATGCGGCCGCCACGGCGCTTGCCGGCGACGCCGCCCATCTGGCGCATCGTGCGCGAGATGTTCGCCGTCACCGCTTCCTGGTCGACGCGCTTCCCCTTCTTCCCACGGCGCGGGCCGGAGGACGGCGCGCCGGTCGGCGCGGAGCCGCCCGTGCTACCGCCGGGTCCACCCGGACGACGCTCCTCGCGGCGACCGCCGCCGAGTCCGCCACCCGGGGTCGCGGATGCGATCGGGCGCGGCGGCATCGGCATGCCGCTCGTCACCGAACGCGGACGCGGCGCAGCCGGCACGACCGGCCGCGGGCGCGGACGCTCGGGGGCCTTCGGCGCTCCGGACGCGGCCGGGACCGGCGCGGAGGGGGCGGCGTGTGCCGCGTGCGGGACGTTCGCGGCGTGCGCGGCCGGCTCCTCGGCGCGTGCCGCGGCCTCGGCGGCGCGTACGCGCTCGGCTTCCTCAGCGCGGGCGCGGGCAGCGGCGCGCTCGGCCTCTTCGACCTTGGCGCGCTCGGCCGCTTCCGCGGCAGCGATCGCGGCCTTGCGTTCGGCTTCGGCGGCGGCAGCCTCGGCGATCACCGCGGCTTCGGCTGCGGCGGCCTCGGCGGCGGCCTCGGCGGCGGCGACATCGGCCGCGCGGCGGCGGCGCGTGGTCGGCTTGGCCTCCTCGGCGACCGGCGCGGGCTCCGGCTCAGGTGCGGCCTTCGCCTTCGCCTTCGACTTCGTGGCCGCCGACTTCTTGGGCCCGGCGGCCTTCTCGGCGACCGGTGCGTCGGCCTTGGCGGCGACACGGCGCTTCTTCGGCGCGCTCTCGGGCGACGCGGCCTTCTCGGCGCGCGTGCGCTTCTCGCGCTCCCAGCGCACGCGGGCGCGCGCCACCAGGTCGTCCGCGAGCGGCGACTGGGGGGTGCGCACCACGATCTCCATCGACCGAAGCATGCCCATCACTTCGTCCGAGGGGATCCCGAACTCGTCGGCCAGCTCGCTAACCCGAAGCTTCGTCAACCCTTCCTCCGTGAGCCTGTCTGCACCGCGTCCGTCGGTTCGACGATCGCGCGAATTCCCTTGGCCAGATCCGCATCGACGACGCCGACCACCGCCGCCGATTCCTTCCCTGCCGCCGCCCCGAGCGCCTCCGCCGAGGCGATCTCCGCCACCGGCACACCCTTGGCCGCGAGCAGCCGATCGACCTTCTCGCGGCTGTGGCGCGACGCGTCGGCCGCGACGATCGCGAACCGCAACGTCCCCTTGTGCGCAGCCTCGCGCACCCGGTCCACCCCCACGATCGCGAGCCGGCCGCGGATCCCGAGCCCGATGAGCCCCAGGAGCCGCCGCTCGGCTGCGGCGTCCATCCCTACCCTTCCGCCGGTTCCCCTTGCGGGGCGCCGGTCTCACTCGTGGCGGCGGACTCTCCGCCTTCCTCGGTGAGCTCGTTGATGATCGCCATGATGCGGTCGGCCTCTTCCGGCGCGATGCCGGGGAGCTTGAGGAGATCCTCACGCTCGAGGTCGATGATGTCGTTCAGCGTGCGATAGCCGCCCGACTCGAGCACGGCCACCGTCGCCGTCGCGAGGCCGTCGATGTCGCTGAGCGGCACGTCGGCGGCGGCCTCCTCCTCGGGCAGCGGCGCGAAGAGCGGGATGTCACCGCCCTTCTCCAGCCACTCGCGGCTCGAATAGAGGTCGATCTTCCAGCCGGTCAGCTCCGACGCGAGCCGCACGTTCTGGCCGTTGCGGCCGATGGCCAGCGACAGCTGGTCCTCGTCCACGACCGCCTGGATCGTGCGCGTGGCGGGTTCGCTGAAGACGCGGGCGACCTTGGCGGGCGCGAGCGCCAGCTTGGCGAAGCGCTCCGGATCGGCCGACCAGGGCACGATGTCGATGCGCTCGCCGCCGAGTTCCTGCACGACCGCCTGCACGCGTGCGCCCTTGAGCCCGACGCAGGCGCCGACCGGGTCGATGCTGTCGTCCTTGGAGACGACGGCGATCTTGGTGCGGCTGCCCACTTCGCGCGACGCGGCGCGCACCTCGACGATCCCGGACTGGATCTCCGGCACCTCGAGGCGGAAGAGCGCCTGCACGAAGAGCGCGTCGGCGCGCGAGAGGATCAGGCGGGGACCCTTGGGGGTCTCCTCGATCTTCTTGAGCACCGCGCGCACCGGCTCGCCCTGCGTGTACGTCTCGCGATGGTTCTGCTCGCGATACGGGATGATCGCCTCGGCCTCGCGGAACTTGTTCAGCATCAGCACGATCTTGCCGCGCTCGATCTGCTGGATCTCGCCCGACAGCAGGTCGCCGACGCGCGACGAGAACTCGTCGCGGATCTTGGTGCGCTCGCCCTCGCGGACGCGCTGCACGATGCGCTGCTTGGCGGCCTGCACGGCGGAGCGGCCGAACTCCTGGAAGTCGACCGGGATCTCCATCAGGTCCCCCGGCTGGTAGTCGGGGTCCTCGTAGCGGGCTTCCTCGAGCGCGATCTCGATGATCGGGTCCTCGACGTTCTCGACGACCTTCTTGAGGATGACGATGCGGATGTCGCCCTTGACGTCGTCGATGTCCACTTCCGCCTGGACGGTGGGGCCGTGCTTCTTCGCAAGGGCGGCAAGGATGCCGTCCTTGAGCAGCTCCTGCAGCTCGGTGCGTTCAATCTGCTTGCTGTTGGCGAGCTCACGCAGCGCCAGGAGGATCTCAGCCGAACCAGCCATCCTGCTCTCCCTATTTAGAAGACTTCGTCGCGTCCCAGTGGAACGCGAGGCGCGCATCGGTGACCTGGGCGAGCGCGATCACGTGCTCCGTCCCCTTCGCATCCCGCAGTCGCAGTTGTTCGGCGCCCTCGGCGCCGTCGACCGCGACGATCTCCACTTCCTGCCGTCCGTGCAGTGCCAGGCTGTTCACGCTCGCCCGGCGCCCCACGAACCGCTTCCACTCGGCCGCCGTGCGCAGCGGCCGCTCCATCCCGGGCGACGAGACCTCGAGCACGTAGCGCGACGTGATCAACGACGGCTCTGCATCAAGTCGTGCCTCGATCGCTCGCGACGCCTTCTCGCAGTCCCCCACCTGCACCTTCTGGAGGTCGGATCGGTCGATCCGGACGTCCAATACCGGCCGTCCTTTCGACCCCCCGACCTTCAACTCCACCAGCTCGTACCCGAGCGGGCTAAGTTCATTGATGACAATACGTTCCAGCGCTTCCTTCACGGTATTTCCGACCCCTCAGAGAACAAAAAAAGTGCGGGGAGACCTTCCCCCACACTCCGCCGGCGGCCCGGAATGTCTCGAACGTCACGAATCTACGGGGCGGGCTCCTTCGGGTCAAGCGGAGTGGACACGATGACCGCGATCTGTCGCCCCGCATCACCCGCGCGGTGCGAGTAGAACCGGTCGTTGTCGCACTTGGTGCAGTCGCCCGAGGCGCTCCACCGCGTGATCCCGAACTGCTTCGCCTGCTCCGCGAGCAGCGCGCGCAGGTCCACCTGCCGCGGCCGCTGCGTCGTCCACCCGGTGAGCTGCGCGTAGACGTCGACCCCGACCTCATAGCAGCGGCCGCAGATCGAGGGCCCGAGGTGGAGCACGAGTTCGTCGGCCGGGAGCCCGCGCGCCGCGAAGGCGCGGATCGCCTCGGCGAGGATGCCGCCGGCGACGCCGCGCCACCCCGCGTGGATGACCGCGGCGGTCCCCGACGGATGCGCGAGGAACACCGGCACGCAGTCCGCGATGGTGATCGCCGCCGCGCCGCCGCGCGACAGCAGGTGGCCGTCGGCGCCGTCGATGCGAAGCCAGCCGTCCCACGCGTCGCCGTGCACGAGGACCCGCGTTCCGTGCACCTGCCGCGCACTCGCGAGCCGCGGGACGCCCTGATCTGCGAGCGCCAGCGTCAGCGCCTGCCAGCGCGCCGTCGCCTCGGCGTCCTCGCCCTGCTCGGGCAGCCCGAAGGTCCCGGCTTCCCGCGTGGTGATGAACGCCTGGATGCCGATCGCCGCCAGCGCGCCGATCGGCTCGTGCGCCGGCAGCCCGGAGGCGCTAGTCGACACGGCGGATCGACGCGCCGAGCGCGTTGAGCCGCTCGTCGATGCGCTCGTACCCCCGCTCGATCTGGCCGATGTTGTTGATCGTGCTCGTGCCGCGCGCGCAGAGCGCCGCGATCAGCATCGCCATGCCGGCGCGGATGTCGGGACTCTCGAGCGTGGAGCCGCGCAATTCGGTCGGGCCGCTGACGAGCACGCGGTGCGGGTCGCAGAGCACGATCCGCGCGCCCATCGAGACCAGCTTGTCGGTGAAGAACATCCGCGACTCGAACATCTTCTCGTGCATCAGGATGATGCCCTCGCATTGCGTCGCGGTGACGATCGCGATCGACATCACGTCGGCCGGGAAGGCCGGCCAGGGCTGGTCCTCGAGCTTGGGTACCGCGCCGCCGAGGTCGGAGCGGATGCGCATCTGCTGCTCCGCCGGCACGAGCAGGTCGTCGCCGTCGATGATCGTCTCGACGCCGAGCCGGTCGAAGCCGAGCCGCACCGATCGCAGATGACCGACACCGGCATCGGCGATGCGCAGCGCCGACCGGGTGACCGCCGCCAGCCCGATGAAGGACCCGACCTCGATGTGGTCGGGTCCGATGCGATGCACGCAGCCGCGCAGCGCCTCCCCACCCTCGATCGTGAGGAGGTTCGAGCCGATTCCACGGATGCGGGCGCCCATCGAGACGAGCATGCGGCAGAGGTCCTGCACGTGCGGCTCGCACGCCGCGTTGTGCAACATCGTGGTGCCCTTCGCGGCCACCGCCGCCATCACGGCGTTCTCCGTGCCGGTGACACTCGGCTCGTCGAGGAAGATGTCGGCGCCCTTGAGGCCGAGCGTCCGGAAGGTGATCCGTTCGGCGAAGACATGCTCGGCACCGAGCGCCTCGAGTGCCAGGAAGTGCGTGTCGAGCCGCCGGCGGCCGATCACGTCGCCCCCGGGCGGCGCGAGGGTCACCTCGCCGGCCCGCGCGAGCAGCGGCGCCGCCAAGAGGATCGACGCGCGGATGCGCTTGCAGAGTTCGGGGTCCAGCGTGTCGCCGCGCACCTCCTTCGCATGGATGACGAGGGTGTTCCCCGTCGGCGCGGTCCACTCGGCCGCCGCGCCGGCTTGTCGCACCAGCTGCAGCAGGCTCTCGATGTCGCGGATGCGCGGCACATTCTCGAGCGTGACCGGCTCGTCGGTCAGGAGCGCCGCACAGACGATCGGGAGCGCGGCGTTCTTGTTCCCGGTGGGGCGGATGGTGCCAGCGAGACGGCGGCCGCCGTCGACGATGAATTGGGGCATGTCGGGGAATATATCCTTGACGCCGCGAGCCCCGCTGGAGAGCATTCGACATGCTCCTATTCCAGATCGCGGCCGCGGCCGACACGGTGATCGTCCGCCAGTTGCCCCCGATCCGCTCCGGGTTCGAACAGCTGGTCTTCATCGCCTCCGGGCTGACCTCGCTCCTCACGCTCCTCCTCGTCGCCGCCATCGTCGTCGCGCTCGGGGTGATGCGCCATAAGGCCGATGCCCTGCAGGACAAGCTCGAGGAACTCCTCGTCGAGCTGCGGCCGATGGCCAAGAGCGCGATCGCGATGTCGCACGACGTGCGCGAGGTGACCTCCGACCTGAAGGTGATGGTGGACGACTCGCGCGAGACGGTCGCGATGGTGAATGCGCGCGTGCGGGACTCGGTGACGAAGCTGGCGGACCGCGTGGACGAGGTCAGCGCGATGGTCGGTCGCGTGAACGACTCCGCCGAGCGCGTCGCGTCGGTGGCGAGCACCGCCGTCGGCGGCATCAAGCTCGGCGTGCGGGCGATGGGGTTCGGCGGCGGACGGAAGAAGAAGAAGGCCAAGGTGGCGCAGACCGCCGAGCGACCGCGCCTGCGCCGTCGCGACTGACGGGAGCCCCGCGGTGCGCGCGCGCGTACCCGGCATCGCCGGTGCCCTCGGTGCCCTCGGTGCCGCCCTGCTCCTCCTCGCCCTGACGCCCGGCGACCTCCTGGCCTGGACCCCCGGCACGCACGTCCTGCTCGGGGAGGCGCTGCTCCGCTCCGCCGACGTCCTCCTGCCGGCGTCGATCGCCTCGCTGATCCGCGCCTTCCCGTACGACTTCCTCTACGGGTCGATCGCCGCCGACACGAGCTTCGCCAAGCGCTACGCGCGTTTCGGGCGGCACTGCCACTACTGGGCGGTCGGCGACGAGATCCTCGACCGCGCGCGCGACGATGCGCTGCGCTCCTTCGCCTACGGCTACCTCGCGCACCTCGCCGCCGACACCGTCGCGCACAACTTCTTCGTGCCGCACCAACTGGCGATCACCACCAGCTCGTCGGGGATGGGCCACTCCTACTGGGAGAGCCGCTTCGAGACGCACACCGGCGAACGGTGGTCCCGGCGCGCGCGCGAGGTGATCCTGCTCGACCACGCGCGGTCGGATGAGCACCTCGACCGCGTGCTCAGCCCGACGATCTTCAGCACGCCGACCAACCGGCGGATCTTCCGCGGCATGGTCTACGTCACCGACAACGGCGCGTGGCAGCGGGTGATGGCGCTGATGGCGGAACGGAGCCGGTGGACACTGCGCGATCCGGTCGTGCTCGCGCACCTCGAGCGGTCGTTCGACCACATCGTGGACCTCTTCGTGTCCGGCGAGCGGTCGATGCCGCGCGCGCTCGACCCGAGCGGGGAGGAGGCGCTGCGCGAGGCCAAGTCGCTGCGCAAAGGCGCGCTCACCGAAGGGGGCGAACGCCGGGCCCGGCGCACCGCGGCCGAACGATTCGGGCTCCCGGACGCCGCGAGCCGCTACACCGCACTGCTGCCGGACCCGCTCTACGACGCCGAGCGCGCGCCCAGCAGCTGATTGACCTTCTTGGGGTCGGCGCGCCCCTTGGACTTCTTCATCACGAGCCCGACCAGCACGCCCTGCAGCTTCTTCTCGCCGGCGGCGAAGCGTGCGGCCTCGTCGGGATGCTCGGCCCAGACCTCCGCGATCCACGCCTCGAGCGCCCCGTCGTCGCCGACCTGCAGCAACCCATCCCGATCGGCGATCGCCTTCGGTTCGGCCCCGTCGGTGAGCATCGTCTGGAAGATGGCCTTCGCGGCGGTCGAGCTCACCGCCCCGCCCTTCACGAGCGCGATCAGGCTCCCGAGCCGCGTCGCACCGACCGGGAATCCCCCGATCGCACCACCCGAGGCATTGAGCGCGGCGAGCACCTCGCCCATCACCCAGTTCGCCGACGCCTTCCCGTCCCCTGCGGCCGCAGCGACGGCCTCGAAGTAGTCGGCGACGTCTCGCGCGGCGGTAAGGACCTCGGCGTCGTGCGCCGGGACGCCGAGCGTGCCGACGAGACGCGCGCGTCGCGCGGCCGGCAACTCGGGCAGCGTCGCGCGCTGCGCCACAAGCCAGAGGTCCGTCAGGACGAGCGGCGGGAGGTCGGGCTCCGGGAAGTAGCGATAGTCGTGGCTGCCTTCCTTCGACCGGGCAGGACGCACCTCCTGCTTCGCGGCGTCGAACAGCATCGTCTGCTGTGCGATCGTGCCGCCGGCCTCGTAGGTCGCGACGTGCCGCGCGAACTCGAGTTCGAGCGCGCGTTCGACGTTGGAGAAGGAGTTGAGGTTCTTGATCTCGGTGCGGTGGCGGAAGGCCGTCTCGCCGGCGGGGCGTGCCGAGACGTTGGCATCGACGCGCAGCGAGCCCTCCTCCATCGAGACGTCGGAGACCTCGCAGTAGAGCAGGATCTCGCGCAGGGCGCGCAGGTACGCGCCCGCCTGCGCGCTCGACCGGATCTCCGGCTCACCGACGATCTCGATCAGCGGCACACCGGACCGGTTGAGGTCGATCGCCGTCATCCCGGCGAATCGGTCGTGCACCGACTTCCCCGCATCCTCTTCCATGTGGATCCGGGTGATCCCGAGTCGCGTGCCGTCGGCGAGGATGACCTGGCCACCGGTCGCGAGCGGACGATCGGCCTGCGAGATCTGATAGCCCTTCGGCAGGTCGGGATAGAAGTAGTTCTTGCGCGCGAAGATCGAGCGCTCGTGCAGTGTGCAGCCGAGCGCCAGCGCGGCGCGGGCGGCGAGTTCGACGGCGCGCTCGTTCAGCACCGGCAACGCCCCCGGCAGCGCGAGGCAGACCGGGCAGGTGTTGGCGTTGGGGGCGTCGCCGAACGAGGTCGAGCAGCCGCAGAACGCCTTGGTGGCGGTCTTGAGCTGCACGTGCACCTCGAGGCCGACGACCATCTCCCACGCGCCATTCGTCCCGGCGCTCATCGGTGGGCCTCCGCGCCGAGCGCGGCCTCGAGCGCATAGGCGACCCGGAACATCGTCGGTTCGTCAAAGTGGCTGGCGAGGATCTGGCCGCCGACCGGGAGGCCATCCACGCGGCCGATCGGCAGCGACATCCCGGGGATGCCGGCCAGGTTCGCGGTCACCGTGAAGATGTCGCTCAGGTACATCTCGTAGGGATCGGAGATCGCGCCGAGCTTGAAGGCCGGCGTCGGCGTCGTCGGCGTGAAGAGTGCGTGGACGCCGCTCGCGAAGACCTCGGTGAAGTCGCGCGCGATCAGGGCGCGCACCTCCTGCGCCTTCCGGTAATAGGCGTCGTAGTAGCCCGCCGAGAGCACGTAGGTGCCGAGCAGGATGCGTCGCGTGACCTCGGGACCGAAGCCCTTCGCACGCGTCGCTGCATACATCGCCTGCACGCCGTCGGCATCCATCCGCGGTCCGTACCGCACGCCGTCGAATCGCGCGAGGTTCGCCGAGCACTCGGCCGGCGCGATGATGTAGTAGACGGGGATGGCGAGCGCGGTGTGCGGCAGCGAGACCTCGCGCACGGTGGCGCCCGCGGCGCGCAGGCGGTCGAGCGCGCGGTCGCAGAGGGCCTTCACCGCCGGGTCGAGCGAGGACGGGAAGTATTCCTTCGGCACGCCGATCACGAGGCCCTCGAGCGAGGCTGCGCCGACGCGCATCACCGGCACGTCGCTGGTGCTCGAAGTGGCATCATGCGGATCGTGACCTGAGATGACCTCCATCGCGAGCGCCGCGTCGTCCACCGTGCGACCGAAGGGCGCGACGCAGTCGAGCGACGACGCGAAGGCGACGAGTCCGAACCGAGAGACGCGTCCATACGTCGGCTTGACGCCGACGATGCCGCAGAACGCCGCCGGCTGGCGTACCGAGCCTCCGGTCTCGCTGCCGAGCGCGATCGGCGCCATCCCGGCCGCGACCGCCACCGCGGAGCCGCCGGAGGAGCCGCCCGGTGCCCGCGAGCGGTCGAGCGGGTTCTTCGACGGGCCATACGCGCTGTTCTCGGTGGACGAACCCATCGCGAACTCGTCCATGTTGGTCTTCCCCATCACGACGGCACCGGCCTCGCGCAGTTTGCGGATGGCGGTGGCCTCGTACGGGCTGACCCACCCCTCGAGGATCTTCGAGCCGCAGCCGGTCGGGAGCGAGAGCGTGGCGAAGTTGTCCTTGATCGCGACCGGGACGCCCGCCAGCGCGCCGGACGCCGCCGAGCCGGCCTCGGCGCCAGGTGACGCCGGATGGAGCACGGCGTTGAGCGACTCCGCGCCGGCGTGCGTGGCGGCGACGCGCTCGAGCGACGCCGCGAGCACCGCCGCCGCGCTGGTGCGGCCGGCGTTCACGTCGGCGGCGATCGCGGCGGCGGCGCCGTCGAGAAGCGAGGCGGTCACGCGCCCTCTCCCGGATCCTCGTGCGTCGCGAGCCGCGGCACGAGGAAGAACCCGTCGCGCATCGCGGGCGCGAAGTCCTCGCGACGGCGCTCGAGCGGAACGGCGTGTCCGAGTTCGTCGGGGCGCCGGGTCATCCCCTCGCGGGCCGCGTCCGCCGCCGCCGCGGCACCGGCACTCGGCACGCCCTGCAGGACCTCCATGTGCCCGAGGATCCCGTTGAGCTGCCCGACATACGTGGCGAGCTCCGCCTCGGCGATCCCCAGGCGCGCGAGCTGCGCCACGTGGCGCACATCCTCCGGCGTGACGGCCATCAGTCCATTCCCCGTTCGAGTCCGGCGAACGCGATCACGAGTCGCTTCCGCCCCACTGCCTCATCGTCGAAATCCACCGTCACCTTCGCATCGCGCCCGCTCCCACTGACCTCGGAGATCGTGCCCGACCCGAAGGCCCGATGGCTCACGCGCGCGCCCTTCACGAACACCGGTGCATCCTGCGATGCGTCCTCGTCCTGGACGAAACTCGTGACGCGGGCACCCTCGCGCGCCTTCCACGACGGCGGGCGCGCGCTGCCGAATCCCTCCAGCGCATCCCGCGGCGCGCCACCGTAGCGCGTGGTGCTGCGCGCCGGCGCCCCGCCGCCGAAGGGCGAGGCCAGTCGCGCGGTGGCACGCAGCCGCGTCGTCTGGCGCTTCTCGAAATGTGCCTCGGGCACGGCCCGCAGGAAACTCGAGATCATCGACGGCAGCAGCTCGCCGTTCCGGCGCCGCTGGTGGGCCCAGGAGAGCAGGAGCCGCTCGCCCGCGCGCGTGATCGCGACGTAGAGCAGCCGCCGCTCCTCCTCGAGCATCGCCGGGTCGTCGAAGGCGCGGCTGAGCGGGAAGAGCCCGTCCTCGAGCCCGGCGACGCAGACCATGCCGTACTCCAGACCCTTGGCGGTGTGCACGGTCATCATGGTCACGGCGTCGGCGTCGGGGCCGAGCTGGTCGAGTCCGGTGACGAGCGTGGCGCGCTGGAGGAAGTGGTCGAGCGGGCGGAGGCCGACCTCGCCCCCGTCGTCGATGATCACTTCGGCCGCCGACGTCACGAGCTCGCGCACGTTGTCGAGGCGCTCGAGCCCCTCGGGCCCCTCGGCCTTGAGCGCGGCGTCGTAGCCGATGGCGGCGACGAGCTGCAGCAGGAGCTGATCGACACTGGTGTCGGTCGCCACGGTGCGGAAGCGGTCCACGACCGCGACGAGCTCGCGCAGCGCGGTGCGCGTCGCCGGGCGCACGCCCTCGACGGTGGCGATCCGCCGCGCCTGCTCGAGGAGCGGGATGCCCGCCGCGCGCGCCTCGACCGCGAGGAGCTCGAGCGTGGTCTCCCCCACCCCGCGCTTCGGCGCGCCGAGCGCACGGCGGAAGGCCTCGTCGTCGGCGGGATTGGCGATCAACCGGAGCCAGGCGATCAGGTCCTTGATCTCGCGCCGGTCGTAGAAGCGCACGGCGCCCACCAGCCGGTAGGGCAGACCGGCGCGGCGCATCGCGTCCTCCATCCCGCGGCTCTGCGAGTTGGTGCGGTAGAGCACGGCGCAATCACGCAGCGCGCCGCGCGTGGCGCGCCACTGCTGCAGGGCCTCGGCGACCGCTTCGGCCTCGTCGCGGTCGTCGGCGCACTCGAGCAGGATCACCGGCTCGCCGCCGCTGCGGGTCGGGCGCAGCGTCTTGCCGCGCCGGGCCTCGTTGGCGGCGATCACGTCGTTGGCGAGCGCGAGGATCGGTGCGGTCGAACGGTAGTTCTCCTCGAGCCGCACGACGCGGGCCGAGGGGAAGTCGCGCTCGAAGTCGAGGATGTTGCGGATGTCGGCGCCGCGCCAGCCGTAGATCGCCTGGTCGTCGTCGCCGACGACGGCGAGGTTGCCGTGCCCGCCGGCGATCAACCGCACGAACTCGTACTGCGCCCGGTTGGTGTCCTGGTACTCGTCCACGAGCACGTGCGCGAACCGCCGGGCGAGCCGCTCGCGCACCTCCGGATGCTCGCGCAGGATGCGCACCGGGAGCACGAGGAGGTCGTCGAAACTGACGGCGTTGGCCGCGCGCAGCGTGGGCTCGAGGTCCTTGTAGACGAGGGCCGCCGCCTTGCTGAGCGGGGTGCGCGCGAGCGTCTCGTACTCGGCCGGCTCCACGAGCGCGTTCTTCGCCGAGCCGATCTCGGCCGCGACCGCTTTCGGCGCGAACTCCTTGACGCCGACGCCGTGGCGCTCCATCAGGCGCTTCACGACCGCGAGCGTGTCGTCCTCGTCGTAGATCGTGTACTCGGCCGTGCGGCCGACCAGCGGCGCGTGGGCGCGCAGCAGCCGCGCGCCGATGCCGTGGAACGTGCCGATCCACATCCCTGCGGGGTCCTCGCCGAGCGCGCGGCCGACGCGTTCGCGCATCTCGCCGGCGGCCTTGTTGGTGAACGTCACCGCGAGGATCGCGCGCGGGTCGACGCCCTGCGTCTCGATCAGCCGGGCGATCCGCGAGGTCAGCACGCGCGTCTTGCCGGAACCGGCGCCGGCGATCACGAGCAGCGGCCCCTCGCCATGCTCCACCGCATCGCGCTGGGCGGGGTTCAGGTCGGTCGCGGTGCTGGACGGGCGGTGCATCCGTGGAATCTATCCTTCTGTACGTTCACCACGAAGGCACGACGGATGGTAGAACGGCGAAGACGGCAACAGCGCTCACACGGAGGCGCGGAGGGATGGAGGAAGGACGGAGACTGCTTGGGGGAACTGCGATCGCCCCGCCGGGCCCTCGGCGGCGCACGCAGTACCCAATCAGCCTCCTCCGTTGTTCCTCCGTCCGTCCGTGTCTCCATGGTGAAGAGGGAGAGAGGAGGAAGAACGAAGTTGCTTCCTTCGCCGTTCTTCAGCCCTTCGCGCCTTCGTGGTGCGAGCGGTTCAGAGCAGATCGCGACCGAACGCAGCACGCAGGAACGGCGGCACCACCACCGTGCCGTCCGCCTGCTGGTGGTGCTCGAGGATCGAC
>JANNLH010000205.1:0-4364 GCA_031396725.1 Gemmatimonadaceae bacterium
GCAGGGGGCGATCCGCGTGGACGTCCACCGCGGCGCGGGCCCGCAGGGCGACCGCTTCACCTTCGCGGTCACGGACTCCGGCATCGGGATGTCGGCGGAGCAGATGGCGCGGCTCTTCGAATCGTTCAGCCAGGCCGAGGCTTCGACCTCGCGGAAGTACGGCGGCACCGGGCTCGGCCTCGCGCTCACGCGGCGCTTCAGCGAGATGATGGGGGGCGAGGTCAGCGTCGAGAGCGCGCCGGGCGTGGGCTCGACCTTCACGCTGGTGCTGCCGGCAGTGGTGGATATCACGCGGCGCGTGGCGGCCGCCGCGGGAGCCGGCGAGGCGCCGGTGGTGCAAGGCGACGGCTCTGCGGGCACCGTGCTCATCATCGACGACGACGCCGACGCGCGCCGGTTGCTCCGCACGGTGCTCGCGGCCGACGGCTTCACGGTGCTCGAGGCGACCGACGGCACGAGTGGCCTTGCCATGGCCGAGAAGACACGGCCCAACGCGATCACGCTCGATGTGCTGATGCCGGGAATGGACGGCTGGGAGGTCCTGCGCCGGCTCCGCGCCGACGATGCACTCGCCGACGTACCGGTGATCATGCTCTCGGTGCTGCACGAGCAGCAGATGGCGTTGGCCCTTGGCGCGACGGAGTACGTGACCAAGCCGATCGACCGCGCGCAGCTGCGGCGGATCTTGAGGCGGCACCAATCGGGCGTCGCGGGCACGGTGCTCGTGGTCGAGGACGACGCCGCGGTGCGGCGGACCTTCCGGCGCGGCTTCGAGCGCGAGGGGTGGACGGTGATCGAAGCCGAGAATGGCCGCGTGGCGCTGGAGCGGATGGCCGAGCAGGAGCCGTCGCTGATCGTGCTCGACCTCGTGATGCCGGTGATGGACGGGGGCGAGTTCGTGGCGGCGATCCGCGCGGTGGAGGCGTGGCAGCAGATCCCGGTGGTGGTGGTGACGGCCAAGGACCTCTCGCGCGAGGAGCGCGAGCGGCTCAACGGCCACGTGAGCGAGGTGCTCACCAAGGGTTCGTACTCGCAGCTCGATCTCGTGCGCGATATCCGCCTGCTGATGCGTCAGCGCGGTGTGACCGCGCAGCCGACGCCTACCTGAACATCCCTGACCTCTCCCGATGCCGCGAATCCTGCTCGTCGAAGACAATGAGATGAACCGTGACATGCTCTCGCGGCGGCTGGTGCGGCGGGGCTTCACGGTCGAGATCGCCGTCGATGGAGCGGCCGGGGTCACCCGCGCGCTCGAGGGGGGCTGGGACCTGATCCTGATGGACATGAGTCTCCCCGAGATCGACGGCTGGGAGGCGACGCGACGAATCCGTGCGGCCGGCGCGGTGGGCCAGGTGCCGATCATCGCGCTCACCGCGCACGCGATGTCGGGGGACCGCGACAAGGCGATCGAGGCCGGCTGCAACGACTACGACACCAAGCCGGTGGACCTCGAGCGGCTGCTCGGCAAGATGGACGCCCTGCTCGCGCCGGGCCGATGAGCGAGACCCTCACGCCTGAGGCCGCCTCGGAGTTGCGGCACGAGTTCCGCACGCCGGTGAATCACATCCTGGGCTACGCCGAGATGCTGCGCGAGGATGCGGCGGCCGGGTCGGCCGATGCGGTGGAGCTCGACCGGATCGTCGCCGCGGCGCGCGATTGCCTCGAGCGGATCAATGCGGCGCTGCCGCCGACGGGGCATTCGACGCGAGAGGACGTGACGGGACTTCTGGTGGCGCTGCAGGAGCCCGCGACTCGTGTGGGCGCGGCGACGGCGGCGCTTCTCGCGGTTCCGCACGACGAGCAGTTCGTCACCGATGTGCAACGCATCGCCGAAGCGGCGCGCCGGCTCACGGTCGTGCCGCACCCGCGCAAGCACACGCCCGTGCAGGGCACCGCGACCGTGTCGCGGGACTCCGCCGCGCAGGCACCCGCGCCGGCGACGGAGGCCGAGGCGCGCGGACGGATCCTGATCGTGGACGACGTCGAGGAGAACCGCGCGGTGCTCGCGCGCCGGCTCACGCGCGAGGGCTACGCGGTGGACAGCGTCGCGACCGGCGAGGAGGCGCTCGCTCGCGTGGCCGGGGGCGCGTTCGACCTCGTGCTGCTCGACGTGCTGATGCCCGGACTGGACGGGTTCGCCGTGCTCGAGCGGATCAAGGCGGATCCGTCGACGCGCAGCATCCCGGTGATCATGATCTCGGCCCTCGACGACCTCTCGAGCGTCGTGCGCTGCATCGAGCACGGGGCGGAGGATTATCTCGCGAAACCCTTCGACCCGGTGCTGCTCCGGGCGCGCATCGGCGCCTCGCTCGAGAAGAAGCGCTGGCACGACCGCGAGGCCGACTACCTGCGGCAGGTGGCGCGCGTGATCGAGGCGGCGGGCGCGGTCGAGCATGGTACCTACTCGCCCGGCGCGCTTGGCGCCGTCAGCGCGCGCGACGACGAGCTCGGGCGGCTGGCGCGCGTGTTCGACGCGATGGCGGCCGGCGTCAGGGCGCGCGAGTCGCGGCTCCGTGAACAGCTGCGCGAGCTCCAGTCCGACGTCACGCTGGCGACGAGCGAGTACAAGGGGGCGAACCTGCTCACGGCCGAGGCCGAGAGCGATGCCTTCCCGACCGGCGCGGTGCTGGGCGGACGCTATGAGATCCTCGACGTGATCGGACGCGGCGGGATGGGCGTCGTCTACCACGCGCGCGACCGCGAGCTGGGCGAGGACATCGCGATCAAGACGATCCGGCGCGAGCTCCTCTCGAGCGACGCGGTGCTGGCCGAAGGCTTCCGGTCGGAGATCCGGCTCGCGCGGCGCATCTCACACCGCAACGTGGTGCGCACGCACGATCTCGGCGAGGCCGACGGCACCTCGTTCGTGACGATGGAGTACGTGCGCGGGATCACGGTGCGCGAGCTGCTTGAGACTCGCGGCCGGCTCGGTGTGGCGAGCACGCTCGCGTTGACGCGGCAGTTCGCCGAGGCGCTCGCGGTGGCGCACGCGGCCGGCGTGATCCACCGCGACGTGAAGCCGGAGAACGCGCTGATCGACAGCGAGGGCGTGCTGAAGGTGATGGACTTCGGCATCGCGCGGCTGGCCGAGGCGAGCACGGCGCGGACGCAGAGCGGGATGTTCGTGGGGACGCCGGCGTATATGGCACCGGAGCAGTTGATCGGCGAGGAGATCGACCCGCGGGCGGACCTCTGGGCGCTGGGTGTGGTGATGTACGAGTGCCTGACCGGCAAGGCGCCGTTCGAGGCGAACTCGATGGTGGCGCTGATCGGGAAGGTGCTGACGACCGAGCCGGCGGCGCCGGCGGTGGTGAATGGCGAGGTGCCGCCGGCGCTCTCGGCGTTGGTGATGCGGCTGCTGTCGAAGCCGGCGGCGAACCGGCCGGAGAGCGCGGCCGTGCTGCTGGAACAGCTCGCCGAGCTGGGCTGAGGGCCGCGCCACGCGCGCCCCATTTCAGGGCATCGGTCCTTCTGGTCGCGCGCGCGCATACCTTTCGGCATCTGTAGCCTCCTCCGGAAGAAGGCGCCATGTCCCTGATCGTCCGCGATCCCGTCACCCCAGTGAGCGCCGCCGCCACGGTCGAGGGGCTCACCGAGGTCCGCCGACAGGAAGCGCTGCTCAAGACCGGGGCCCTGCAGAGCGCGATCTTCAACAGCGCGAACTTCTCGAGCATCGCGACCGACGCCACGGGCGTCATCCAGATCTTCAACGTCGGCGCCGAGCGGATGCTCGGCTACGCGGCCGGCGACGTGGTGAACAACATCACGCCGGCCGACATCTCCGATCCGCAGGAGCTGATCGCCCGCGCGGCGGCGCTCAGCGCCGAACTCGGGACCTCGATCACGCCGGGATTCGAGGCGCTGGTCTTCAAGGCCTCGCGCGGGATCGAGGACATCTACGAACTCACCTACATCCGCAAGGACGGCAGCCGCTTCCCCGCGGTGGTCTCGGTGACGGCGTTGCGCGACGACCAGGACGCGGTCATCGGCTACCTGCTGATCGGCACCGACAACACCGCGCGCAAGCTGGCCGAGGAGGCGCTGCTGAAGGCGGGGGCCCTGCAGAGCGCCATCTTCAACAGCGCCAACTTCTCGAGCATCGCCACCGACGCCAAGGGCGTCATCCAGATCTTCAACGTCGGCGCCGAGCGGATGCTCGGCTACACGGCCGCCGAAGTGATGAACAAGATCACCCCGGCCGACATCTCCGACCCCCAGGAGGTCATCGCGCGCGCCAAGGCGCTGAGCGTCGAGCTGGGGACCGCGATCACCCCGGGCTTCGAAGCGCTGGTGTTCAAGGCCTCGCGCGGGATCGAGGACATCTACGAGCTCACCTACATCCGCAAGGACGGCAGCCGCTTCCC
>JANNLH010000114.1:0-15779 GCA_031396725.1 Gemmatimonadaceae bacterium
GCGTCGTTGCCGTGCTCGGCAGTTCTCTGTGCACTCTGTGTCCTCTGTGGTGAAACGCCGTTGCCGTTCTCCCCGCCACCACGACCCCCGGCGGGACGAGCAGGCCTTACTCCCGCCCCATTTTCTTCTTCAGGGCCTCGAGCGCCGCATCCGCCCCCGCTTCGCGGTCGGCCCGCTGCCGCGAACGGGCGAGCCCATCGAGTTCCTGGTTGAGCGGCCGGTCGTCGCGCAGCCCGAGGTCGGCGTCGGTGGGGCCGGTCGCGCCTAGGGGCATCCCCGCCCCGACGCCCGCGCTCGCCTGGCGCAGCTGCACGACCATCGCGTCGTAGTCGCGCTCGGCGAGCCCGTACTCGGCCTCCTGCGCGTCGAGCTTCCGTTCGAGCACCGCCGCGCGTTCGGCGTGCTGCGCCTCATACCGCGCCGCGACCGCAGCCGTCTCGGCGTCGTTGATCCCCTCGGCGAGGCCGCGCCGGCGCGCCGCGGTGGCGAGCGCCTCCTGCTCGACGGCCAGCTTGCGGCGTGTGAGCTCGACCCCTTCGCGCAGGTCCTCGACGCCGAGCTTCGCCATCACCAGCGCGCGCTTCATCTCGGCGATCACGACGCGGCGCTCGGCGGGCGCGACGCGTCCGCCGAGCAGGTCAGAGAGGGTCTCGCGCAGGGATTCGAACACGAGCGCAAGCTATCGCCAGCGCGCCTCGTCGGCCACTTGGCGCATCAGGCGTTCCGGCGAGTGATGGTGCGGGAAGAGCATCGCGTCGCTGAGCCGGTTGAACGCGACGCGCAGCACCGGGAAGCGCTCGGCTGCGAGCGCGAAGAGCAGTGCGAGCCCGTGCTCGGAGGCCAGTCGGTGCTCGGCGGCGAGCTGGAAGCCGCGGCGCCCGAGCTGCTCGAAGTACTCGATCGCGGGTCCGCCGCGCCGGCGCCGGCGATGGCTGATGTGATCCGGGAACATCCCGCTCATCCAGAGCGCGTAGTTCCCGAGGTGCGCGCGCACGAGGAAGGCGCGGCGTGGATCGGGCCCCTCCGCCGCCTCGAGCAGGCCGGCCAGCGTGTCGTAGGTCTCGTCGTCCGCCTCCCCGACCTTGTGCGCCCGGTCGCGGAGCCCGAAGTGGAGCAGCACCGCCGAGGCGTAGTCGGCGAGCACGCGGTCGCGTTCACCGGTGTGGAGGAGGGCGTGGCGCACCACGACGTACGCGAAGAGCGGCAGCGATGCGTGCGCGCCGCGCGGCGTCTCCCGCAGCGCGCGCGCGAGGGCGGGATCGTCGAGCAGGGCGTCGAGTCCGCCCTCGCGCAGCGTCGTCTCGCCGCGCTCGCGGTCGGCCTGCCCCGCCTGCGCGATCAGCGCCAGCGCCAGCGCGACATCCTCGCGCGTCAACCGGGAACGGACATTGGCCAAGATCATCCGATGTGCCTCCAGTCGATTCGGACGCTATGATTGAACGCGTCCCACTTCTCCGACACCCCGTGCACCCGCGTCCGGTCCTTTCGACAAGCCCTCTGCGGGTCCTGCATCTCGACAGCGGCCGCGATTGGCGCGGTGGACAGCGCCAGGTCCAGCTGCTCGCCGCCGGACTTCGCGCCCGCGGCCACGAGCCCCTCGTCGTCGTCCAACCCCGCTCCCCGCTCTACCGCCACATCAAGGCGGACGGACTCGCCGTGGCCGCCATCACGATGCGGGCGTCGTGGGACCTGCTGGCGGTGCGCAAGCTCCGCCGCCTGATCGCCACCTGGCGCCCGGCGCTGGTGCACGCCCATGACCCGCGCAGCCACTCATTGGCACTGACGGCGCTGGTCGGCCGGCGCAACAACATCCCGCTCGTCGTGACGCGCCGGCTCCCGAAGACCCCCAAGGGCGCCCTGCGGTTCGGGGGGCGCGTCGCCTGCTTCGTGGCGATCTCGGGCGCGGTCCGGGACGCGCTCCTGCGCGGCGGCATACCGGACGAGCGGATCGCGCTCATCTATCCCGGCGTCTCGCGTCCGGCCGCGGTGCATGCGCGCGACTGGCGGGCCGAGTGCCGCTGGCCGGAAGAGAGCGTGGTCGCCGGGCTGGTCGGCCCCCTCGCCACGACCGAGGGCCTGGCCACGATCGAGCGGATCGCGCACGCGCTCGCCCCGGCGACCATCGCGAGACTGCGACTCGTCGTGCTCGGCGGACCCGCCGGGGGCAAGGCGCGCATCGGCGGCGTGGCTGCCTTCCGGGCCGGCTTCGTGCACGACGTGCACAACGCCATCGCCGGGCTCGACCTGATGTTGCATCCCGGGACCGCCGAGGGGCTCGGCACCGCCGTCATCGACGGGATGGCGCTCGCCGTGCCCTCGGTGGCATTCGCCGGCGGCAGCGTTGCCGAGATCGTCGCGGCGGGCGAGAACGGCCTCCTGGCGGCAGCGGGAGACGAGCTCGCGTTCGCACAGTCGGTGGACCGACTCGTCGCCGACGGGGCGCTGCGGCAACGACTGGCCGCGGCGGGTCCGCTCCGGGCGCAGGCGTTCGCCCCCGTGCATTTCGTGGAGGGCGTGATCGGGATCTACCGCGGGCTCGTCGAACGTTCCCGCCCCGGGCGGGATTCTTCCGGGTAGTACCATACGGGTCCAATCCATAGCTTACCACCGTGCTCTATATCTGCATCCCCGCATTCGACGAGGCCCCGACCGTGGGCGTCCTGCTCTGGCGCATCCGCAAGGTGTACCAGGAGTACGAGAGCGAGTACGAGGTCATCGTCTATGAAGACGCGAGAACGGACGCGACCCGCGAGGTGCTGGCGTCCTACGAGAAGGCGATGCCGCTCGCGGTGATCGGCGGCGGCGCGCGGGTCGGGTACGCCCGGGCCGTCGACGCCCTCCTCCGCGAGGCCTCACGCCGTACGAAGTACCCGAGGCGCGACGCGGTCGTGCTCATGCAGGCGGACTTCACCGACCAGCCCGAGGGGCTGCCCGAGCTCGTGAAGCGCTTCGAGGGCGGCGCCGATGTCGTGGTCGCCGGACGGGTGCTTCCGGATGCGACGCCGGAGCCCGTGCGGACGCTGCACCGACTCGCCGGCTGGCTGCCCCGTCTCTGGCCGATCCGCGGCGCGGTGACGGTGCCCGGGGTGCGAGACCCGTTCGGGAGTTTCCGGCTGATGCGCATCACGGTCGTGCGTGACCTGCTGCGCACGACGGGGGATCTTCCCGCGACGAGCGCCGAGGACACCTGGCAGGCGAACCTCGAGCTGCTCCGCGCGGCCGTGCCGCACGCACGCCGTGTCGAGAGCCTCGACCTGCCGGTCCGGTTCGACGTGCGGCAGCGCGCGACGCGTCGCGATCCCTGGCCCGACGCCTGGGCGCTGCTGCGCGCCGGATGGTCGGCGCGCCGTCGCGCTCCCTCCCGACCCGCGGCGTGACGATCCGCATGCCGCGCGCGATCCTCGGTGCCGCCCTGTCGAGTGCGCTCGCGCTCCCGGCAGAGGCGCAGTCCGCGTCGAGAGCGGCCGCGACCGTGCCGTGGCAGGTGGGCGAGGTCACGGTCTACGACGTCAAGTTCGGCGCCATCAAGGTCGGCAACGGCGGCATGCGCGTCACGGGCATCGACACCGTGCGCGGGATCCCGACCTGGCACGTGCGGTTCAGCATCAGCGGCGGGACGTTCTTCTACAAGGTGGACGACGTCTACGAGAGCTGGATGGACCTGCACACGCTGAACTCGCTGCGCTACACGCAGGACACCGAACAGGGCTCGCGCGAGCGCGAACGGCGCTTCGAGATCTTCCCGGAGCGCGCGGTCTTCAACGAGGTCCACAAGCGCAACCGCGAGATGCCCTCGGTCAGCCAGCCGCTGGACGACGGGTCGTTCATGTTCTTCATCCGCACCGTGCCGCTCGAGGTCGGGAAGACCTACGAGTTCAATCGCTACTTCAAGCCGGACCGCAATCCGGTGAAGATCCGCGTGCTGCGGCGCGAGCGCGTGAAGGTGCCCGCCGGGACCTTCGACGCGATCGTGCTCCAGCCGATCATCAAGACGTCGGGCATCTTCTCCGAGGGCGGGCAGGCCGAGATCTGGCTCTCCGACGACGAGAAGCGGATCATGGTGCAGATGAAGTCGCGGCTCTCCTTCGGCTCCCTCAACATGTACCTGCGCTCGTATCGCTACAGCGCCGCGGACTCGGCGAAGGGCTCCGGCGACAAGCCGAAGTCCGAGAGCCCGTGAGCAGCCCGTGAGCGCCGAGCGCCGCCCGCCGCGCGAGACCGACCTCGCGCGCGTGCGCACCGTGCCGATCGCCGGACGCCCGAACAAGGTGCGGTCGGAGGACTTCGCCGCCGCACCGGGGGACGACCGCTCGTTCGCGGCCTTCCTGCGCGCCCTCCCCGACGTGCTCAAGGCGCGTGACCTGCGCCAGGTGATCGAGGCCGTGGTGCGCGCCGCCACCCGGAAGCGCGGCGTCATCGTGATGCTCGGCGGCCACGTCGTGAAGACCGGCATCGGCCCGATCCTGGTCGACCTGATGCGCCGCGGCGTGATCACGCATCTGGCGATGAACGGGTCGGCGGCCATCCACGACTACGAGATCGCACGGTTCGGCGGCACCTCCGAGGACGTCGCGGCGGGGCTCAAGGACGGCACCTTCGGGATGGCCGAGGAGACGGGGCGCGGGCTCAACGACGCGTTCGTGAACGGGATGAAGCACGGCTGGGGAATGGGCGAGTCGGTCGCGCGGGCGCTCGAGGCGCAAGCGAGTCTCGCGCACCCTGAGCACTCGATCGTCCTCGCGGCGCACCGGCACTGGATCCCCGTGACCGTGCACGCGGCGCTCGGCGCCGAGATCATCCATCAGCACCCGGCGGCGAACGGCGCGGCGATCGGAGACACGAGCCACCGCGACTTCCGCCGCCTGGCCGCGAGCTGCGAGGAGCTGCATCAGGGCGGCGTGGTGCTCAACCTCGGCAGCGCGGTGATCATGCCCGAGGTCTTCCTCAAGGCGCTGACGGTCGCGCGCAACGTGAACGACGGCAAGCCGACCGACTTCACGACGGCGGACTTCGACATGCAGCGCCACTACCGCCCGCGCGTGAACGTCGTGCAGCGCCCCGTGCTGGCCGGGGGCGAGGGCTTCGAGATCACCGGGCACCACGAGCTGCTGATCCCGCTCCTGGGCTGGGCCGTGGCCGACGCGCTCGACAAGCGCTGATTCGCTTCACCACGAAGGCACGAAGGAACGAAGAGGGGCGAAGGAAGCGAAACGACCGGCGGGGAGTTCGACGATTTGATCCGACTAAGCTGCACGAAAACGGGGGCACGGGGGACCGATCGGTCCCCGCGCCCCCTCGAGCGTTTGTCGCATTCTTCCGCGGTTCTTCGACCCTTCGTGCCTTCGTGGTGAACGACGAAGACCAGGCGGGACTACTCGCCGCCGAACTTCCCGCGCAGGTCCTTCGCCGTCTCGGGCGCGAAGATCTTGAGCGCGAAGTAGATCAGCGTGCCGATGATCAGCACCGGGATCGCCAGACCGATCAGCGCGAAGAGGAGGCCGAAGAGCCCGCCGAGGATGCCGAAGGCGATCTTCAGGACGAAGAGGCCGACGAAGGCAAGGATGCCGATGGTGAAGATGGTGCGGAGCATGGGAGATCCCTGAGAGGGTACGCCCCCTTTACGCGCCGGCGGGGACGAAGGTTTCGGGGCCGGAAGCCGGACAGCGCCTGCCGGGGTCCGAAACTTGGTGGCTGTCTAAGTAGCCTTTTGACGGTTACGGAAATTGGACGCACTCGCCCCCCGAGCTATATTCCCGTCCTCTCGGATACACCCACCCCCCTTCAAGAAGGGTCGTCCGCCGATGGGCGAGGTCCTGTACCAGATCATGGGCCGGCATCGCGCCGAGCCGCTCCCGGAGCGCAAGCCGTCCTGGCTCAAGGTCAAGGCGCCCGGCGGCCCGAACTACCTGCACCTGAAGCAGCTCATGCGGGAGCTCGACCTCCACACGGTCTGCGAGGAAGCGCACTGCCCCAACGTCGGCGAGTGCTGGGAGCACGGCACCGCGACCTTCATGATCCTCGGCGATGTCTGCACGCGGAACTGCGCCTACTGCGCCGTCGCGCACGGCCGCCCGCCGAAGTTCGACGCTGCCGAGCCGGGGCGCGTGGCCGAGGCCGCGCAGAAGATGAACCTGCGCCATCTCGTCATCACCAGTGTGGACCGCGACGACCTCCCGGACTTCGGGGCGTGGGCCTTCGCCGAGACCATCCGGCAGGTGCACGAGTCCGTCCCCGGCTGCTCGGTCGAGGTGCTCGTCCCCGACTTCCAGGGGAACGAGGACTCGATCCGCGCGGTGCTCGAGGCGCGGCCCGAGATCTACAACCACAACACCGAGACCGTGCCGCGCCTCTACAAGAAGGCGCGCCCCGGCGGCCGCTACGAGCGCGTGCTCGAGATCTTCCGCGCCAGCAAGCGCATCGCCCCGGACATCCCGACCAAGACCGGCATCATCCTCGGGATGGGCGAGACGAACGAGGAGGTCCTCAAGACGATGCGCGAACTGCGGGAGGTCGACGTCGACATCCTCACGATCGGCCAGTACCTGAAGCCGTCCGCGGACCACATCGCGCTCGACCGCTATGTCACGCCCGAGGAGTTCACGATGTTCCGCACCGAGGGCAAGGCGATGGGCTTCAAGCACGTCGAGTCCGGCCCCTTGGTGCGGTCGTCGTATCACGCCTGGGAACAGGTGCAGGCCGCAGAACTCGCGCGATGAGACTGCTGGAGCAGAGGTGAGGTGTTGGGCGCGATGCCGGCGACGACTCCCTCACCCCTCACATCTCACACCTCACATCTGCCGTTAGAAATGGCCACCAAGAAGCGATCCGACGCCAAGGGACTCCCCGGCGATCACGCCCTTCGCCGCGAGCTGCTGCATTCGATGCTCCTCCAGCGCCGATTCGAGGAGAAGGTCGGCGAGGCCTACGCGCTCGGGAAGATCGGCGGTTTCTGCCACCTCTACATCGGGCAGGAGGCCGTCTCCACCGGCGTGCTCTCGATGCTCCGGCCGGACGACTACGTCATCACCACCTACCGCGACCACGGCCAGGCGCTGGCGCGCGGCATGAGCGCGCGGTCGATCATGGCCGAGCTCTTCGGCCGGGTCGACGGCTGCTCGCGCGGCAAGGGCGGCTCGATGCACCTCTTCGACCGCAACGTGAACTTCCTCGGCGGACACGGCATCGTCGGCGGGCACGTCCCCGTCGCCGCCGGCGTCGGCTTCGCGATCAAGTACCGCGGCGGCGACCAGGTCATCGTCTGCTTCATGGGCGAGTCGGTGGTCAACACCGGCGCCTTCCACGAGGCGCTGAACATGGCCGCCCTCTGGAAGCTCCCCTGCCTCTTCGTGATCGAGAACAACAAGTACGGGATGGGCACCGCGGTCGAGCGGGCCGCCGCCATCAAGGACCTCTCGCGCCGCGCCGACGCCTACGACGGCATGCACGGCGAGTACGTCGATGGCCAGGACGTCTTCGCGGTACGCGAGGCGATGGAGCGCGCGCTCGCCGCGGCCCGCCGCGAGTCCAAGCCCGCCCTGCTCGAGATCCGCACCTATCGCTACATGGGCCACTCGATGTCCGACGCGGTGAGCGGCACCTACCGCACCAAGGCCGAGCTCGACGAGTACTTGAAGCGCGACCCGATCAGCCTCCTCAAGGCCCGCATGCTCGAGGCGGGCGACCTCACCGAGGCCGAGTTCGCGACCATGGAGCAGGAGATCAAGGCGGTCGTCCAGGACTCCTGGGACTTCGCCGACGCGAGCCCGGAGCCCCCGCCCGAGGCGCTGTACGAGGACGTCCTCGTGGATTCGGTGAGCTGAGATGCCGATCATCACGTACCGCGAGGCCCTGAACCAGGCCCTCCGCGAGGAGATGGCGCGCGACGACCGCGTCTTCCTGATGGGCGAGGAGGTCGCCGTCTACAACGGCGCCTACAAGGTCTCCAAGGGCCTGCTCGAGGAGTTCGGCGAGATGCGCGTCGTGGACACGCCGATCACCGAGCTCGGCTTCGCCGGCGTCGGCGTCGGCGCCGCGATGGTGGGACTAAGGCCGATCATCGAGTTCATGACCTGGAACTTCGCCCTGCTCGCGATCGACCAGGTGGTGAACGCCGCCGCCTAGATGCTCTACATGTCCGGCGGCCAGTACCCGATGCCGATGGTCTTCCGCGGCCCCAATGGTGCGGCGCTGCAGCTCTCGGCCCAGCACTCGCAGGCGTGGGAGTCGTGGCTCGCGCACATCCCCGGACTCAAGGTCGTCACCCCCGGCACCCCGTACGACGCGAAGGGCCTGCTCAAGTCCGCCATCCGCGACGACAATCCGGTGATCGTGCTCGAGGGCGAGATGCTGTACAACACGAAGGGGGAGGTCCCCGACGAGGACTACATCGTCCCGATCGGCAAGGCCGACCTGAAGCGCGAGGGTGGCGACTGCTCGATCATCACCTACGGCAAGATGGTGCTGGTCGCGATGAACGCCGCCGACCAGCTCGCCAAGGACGGGATCAAGCTCGACGTCGTCGACCTTCGCACGGTGCGGCCGATGGACATCGAGGCGATCACGGCCTCGGTCCGGAAGACCAACCGCGCGGTCGTGCTCGAGGAGGGCTGGGAGGTCGCCGGCATCGGCGCGCAGATCGTCGACTACATCCAGCGCGACTGCTTCGACGACCTCGACGCGCCGGTGGTCCGCGTGCACCAGGCGGACGTCCCGATGCCGTACGCGAAGGGTCTCGAGAAGATCGCGAAGCCCGATCTCGCGAAGACCATCGCGGCAGTGAAGAAAGTGATGTATCTGGAACAGTAGAAAGTCGAAAGTAGGAAGTTGAAGGGTCAGCTTCCAGCCATTCGCTCGCCACGTTCTGCCGTCTCCGTACCACTTTCTACTTTCCACTTACCGACAATGGCTACCAAGGTGTTCATGGAGGCCCTCAGCCCGACGATGGAAGAGGGCCGCCTCGTGAAATGGCTCAAGAACGAGGGCGACGCCGTGAAGAGCGGCGACCTCCTCGCGGAGGTCGAGACCGACAAGGCGGTGATGGAGCTTTCGGCGCGCGGTGACGGCATCCTGCGCAAGCGGATGATCGAGGAGGGCACCACGGCCGCCGTGGGATCGCTCGTCGGGATCATCGCGAGCGCGGACGAGGACATCGCGTCGCTCGTCGGCGGCGCAACGGCTGCGCCGACGTCCGCAGCACTCACCGCGCCGGTCGTTGCTGCGCCTGCCGCAGCCGCGCCTGCCGTTGCTGCGCCTGCCGCGCCCGCGCCTGCCGCGCCGTCAGCCCCCGCGGGCCGCGTCATCGCCTCCCCGCTCGCCCGCCGCCTCGCCGGCGACCAGGGCGTTGACCTCGGCGGGCTCCAGGGCTCCGGCCCCGGCGGCCGCATCGTGAAGCGCGACATCGAGGCCGCGATGGCGGGAGGTGCGCCCAAGGCGCAGGCCCCCTCGACCGGCCGCGTCGCGTCTGCCGGCTCCCGTCTCCCGTCGCCCGTCTCCGGCGAGGAGTATCACGACGAGCCGTTGACCCAGATCCGCAAGACGATCGCGCGCCGGCTCGCCGAGTCGATCGGCCCGATCCCGACCTTCTACCTCACGGCCGAGTTCGACCTCGCGCGCGCGGCCGAGATGCGCGCCGCCGCCGCGGAGCTCGGCGACGCCTACAAGTTCTCGTTCAACGACCTGATCCTCAAGGCGACCGCGACCGCGCTCTCGCAGCACCCCGAGGTCAACGCGCATTGGCTCGGTGACCGCATCCGCTACTTCAACACGGTCCACCTCGGCATGGCCGTCGCCACCGACGACGGGCTCATCGTCCCCGTGATCTTCAACGCCGAGCAGAAGCGGATGTCCGAGATCTCGGCCGAGTCCAAGGCGCTCGCGAAGAAGGCCCGCGAGCGAAAGCTCAAGCCCGAGGAGTTCACCGGCTCGACCTTCTCCGTCTCGAACCTCGGGATGATGCAGATCGAGCAGTTCACGGCGATCATCAATCCCCCCGAGGCGGGCATCCTCGCGATCGGCGCGATCGAGGACCGCGTCGTCGTGGCGCCCGACGGCGGCTTCGCGATCCGCAAGAAGCTCCGCGTCACGATGAGCTGCGACCACCGCGTGATCGACGGCGCGGTGGGCGCGAAGTTCCTGCAGACCCTGCGCCGCCTGATCGAGAACCCGCTGCTGTTGGTCTTCTAGAATTTCGATGAAGGACGAAGGATGAACGCACGCGCTCTCATCCTCCATCCTTCATCATTCATCCTCCATCTGCCCTTCCAATGGCTCAGTTCGATGTGATCTACCTCGGCGGCGGCCCCGCCGGCTACGTCGGCGCCCTCCGCTCGGCCCAGCTCGGGCACAACGTCGCCGTCGTGGAACGCGAGGGCCTCGGCGGCACCTGCGTCCTCTGGGGCTGCATCCCGGCCAAGGCGCTCCTCGAGGCCGCGTCCATCGCGCAGAAGGTCGCGAAGGGCAAGGAGTTCGGCGTGACCGCCGAGAAGGTGACGCTCGACTACGGCGTCGCGATGAAGCGCTCGCGCGCGGTCTCGGCGCAGAACTCCAAGGGCGTCGAGTTCCTCTTCAAGAAGAACAAGATCACCTGGCTGAAGGGCACCGGCGTGCTGGGGCCGAACAAGTCGGTGAAGGTCACGGGCGCCGACGGCAAGGCCGAGACGCACACCGCGGGCAAGGCCGTCGTCATCGCCACCGGTTCGCGCGTGAAGGGGCTGCCCCAGATCGGGCTCGAGCTGAACAAGACGACGATCCTCTCGTCCGACGAGGCGCTCGTCCTCGAGAAGGCGCCGGCGACGATGGCCGTGATCGGCGCGGGCGCCGTCGGCTGCGAGTTCGCCGACGTCTTCCACGCCTTCGGCACGAAGGTGACGCTGCTCGAGGTGATGCCGCGCATCCTCCCGCTCGAGGACGAGGATTGCTCGGCCGAGCTGGCGAAGGCGTTCAAGAAGCGCGGGATCACCGTCGTCACGGGTGCCAAGCTCGGGACCGTGAAGGCCGGCAAGGGGGGCGTCACGATCCCCGTCGAGGCCAACGGCGAGAAGCAGGAGATGACGTTCGACCAGGTGCTCGTGGCCGCGGGCCGCGCTCCGAACATCGAGAACATCGGGCTCAAGGAAGCGGGCATCCAGACCACGGAGCGCGGCTTCATCAAGGTCAACGACCGGCTCGAGACGACCGTCAAGGGCGTCTACGCGATCGGCGATGTCGCCGGCCCGCCGATGCTCGCCCACAAGGGCCAGCGCGAGGGCCACGTGGTGGCCGAGATCATCGCCGGCGTGCATCACCACCCGGTGAACTACGGCAACATCCCCAACGCGACCTACTGCCACCCCGAGGTCGCGAGCATCGGGCTCACCGAGGCGCAGTGCAAGGAGAAGGGGCTCAAGTACAAGGTCGGCAAGTTCCCCTTCTCGGCCAATGGGCGCGCACGGACGAGCGGCGAGACCGAGGGCTTCGTGAAGGTCATCAAGGACGAGAAGTTCGGGGAGATCCTCGGCGCGCACATCATCGGCGCGCACGCCACCGAGCTGATCCACGAGTTCGCGGTCGCGCGCGAGAACGAGTTCACGGTCGAGGAGATCGACCTCGCCATCCACGCGCACCCGACCCTCAGCGAGGCGATCGCCGAAGCGGTGCTCGACTCGATGGGGAAGATGCTGCACGCGTGATCACGCCGGTGATCACGCCGGTGGGCACGCCTGAGCGCTCGAGCGAGCGCGAGTTCCTCGTCGACGACCTCGGCCTCCGCAGCTATGCGGAGGCCTTGTCGTACCAGCGGGAGCAGGCGGCGGCGCGCATCGACGGGCGGCTCGACCGCGACCTGCTGATCCTCGTCGAGCACCCGCCGGTGATCACGCTCGGCCGCTCGACGAAGGCGGGGAACCTGCTGGCGTCGAGCGAGGAGCTGACTCGCCGTGGCGTGGAGCTCTTCGAGGTCGAGCGCGGCGGCGACGTGACCTTCCACGGTCCCGGCCAGCTCGTCGGCTACCCGATCGTGGACCTCACCGGCCACCGGCAGGACCTGCACTGGTATCTGCGGCAGGTCGAGGAGGTGCTGATCCGCGCGGTCGCGCCATTCGGCGTGCGTGCGGAACGGAATCCGGGCAAGACCGGGATCTGGACGCGCGGGCGCAAGCTCGCGAGCATCGGCGTCCACGCGCGGCAGTGGGTCACCTGGCACGGCTTCGCGCTCAACGTCACCACCGATCTGACCTACTTCGACCTGATGGTGCCCTGCGGGATCGCCGACGTGACCATGACGTCGGTGGAGCGCGAGTTGCTCGAGGGCGCCGCGGGACCCTGCCTCGCCGCGCCGCCGACGCTCGCGGACGACGTGCGCGAGTCCACCGTGCGCGCCTTCGGCGAAGTCTTCGAGCGGACGCCGGTCCGGCGCTGAGCGCCGAGCGCAATTCCCTGCTAGCCGCGCCGCTGCGCGGGACCGCATGGTTCGGGGGCAGGGAGCGGTCTCGCCGCCCTGTCCGCGGGATCCCGCCACCGGAGTGTCGATGTCCGTCAAGCACCGTTCGATCGTCGTCGCGGCTCTGCTGGTGTGCGCAGGCTTCGCGCCATCGACCGCCATGCGCGCCCAGACCGCGATGTTCCGCGGCGGGCCAGAGCACACCGGTGTGTTCGCATCCGCCGCGCCGACGCTCGCGACGGTCGCCTGGAAGTTCAAGACCGCGGGACGCGTGATCTCGTCCCCGGCGGTGAGCGGCGGGCTCGTCTACGTCGGCAGCACCGACCATCACCTCTATGCGATCGACCAGCGCACCGGTGCCGAGCGCTGGAAGTTCGCGACGCGCGGACCGGTGACGTCGTCGCCCGCCGTCGCGAACGGCCTCGTGTACGTCGGCAGCGTTGACGGCAACTTCTATGCGGTCGATGCCGTGACCGGCGCGCAACGCTGGGTCTTCGCGACCAAGGGCGAGCGTCGCTTCACCGCCCCCGGGATCCACGGCGCGATCCCGCGCACCGAGCGGATGCCCGATCCCTTCGACGTCTTCCTCTCCTCTCCGGTGATCGCGGACGGCGTCGTCCTCTTCGGGAGCGGTGACCAGCACGTCTACGCGCTCGATGCCGCGAGCGGCGCGCTCCGCTGGTCCTTCGCGACCGGCGACGTCGTGCACGCATCGCCCGCCGTCTCGGCCGGCGTCGTCTACATCGGGAGCTGGGACCGGAACCTCTACGCGCTCGACGCCGCCAGCGGGCGCGAGCGGTGGCGCTACACGACCGGGAACGACACGGTCATCTACAATCAGGTCGGCATCGCGAGCTCGGCCGCCGTCAGCGGCGGGACGGTGTTCGTCGGCGGGCGCGACGGGCACGTCCACGCGGTGGACGCGGCGACCGGCGCGCTGCGATGGAAGCACGACAACCGGATGGGGTGGACGATCGGCTCTCCCGCGGTGCGCAACGGGATCGTCTACTTCGCGACCTCCGACGGCACGCGATTCAAGGCGCTCGACGCCGCCACGGGCACGCTGCGGTTCGACGTCGAGAATCAGGCGATCTCCTTCTCCTCCGTCGCGCTCGCGGGCGACGTCGCCTTCTACGGCACGTCCGACGGCTGGCTCCAGGCGGTGGACGTCCGCACGGGCACGCTCCGCACGCGGTTCCAGACCGACGGCTCCAAGGAGAACGGCGCGCGATTCGTGGGTCCCAACGGGCGTTTCTCCACCGGGGGCGTCTCGCCGGACCGGACGCTCGACGGGATGATGCTCCGGCTCAACCTGATGTTCACGGTCGGCTCGATCCTCTCCTCCCCCGTCATCGTGGACGGGGTGCTCTATGTGGGGAGCACGGATGGGCACGTGTACGCGCTGAGATAGACGGGAGACGCGAGACGGCGCTCGGCGGCGCGGGCCGGGGTCGCACCGCTAAATTGACCGGATGACCCCTCAGCTTCCGTCCCGCGCGTTCGGCAGTCTCGTCCTCGCCGGCAAGCGGCTCGCGGCGATCGCCGGGATGGCCGCTTGCGGCGGCGGACGCCCGGCGCCTCCCCCGGTTCCGGCGGCAGCAGCCGAGAGCCTCGTCGTCGCGCCGGTGCTGCCGCGCGCCGAGTTCGCGCGCGACTGGAGCGGGCTCGACACCGCCACGCAGCGCCTCCCGATTCTCATCGCGACGACGCGCCGGACCGTGGACGCGGAGCGCCCCGGGTTCCGCTTCGGCTCCAGCGACGCCAACGCGCTCTCGTGGGGGCTCGCGCAGGTGGCGGTGCCCTCCTACCGCGTGCGCCGCGAAGGGGAGATCCCGCGCGCCGGCAGCGAGGCCGACCCGGATCCGGCACGCGTGATGTTCATGAACTCGCTCCTGCCGGCGGACTCGCTCCGATTCCTCCAGCGGCTCGGCGACGACCTCGCGCGCACACGCTCACGCGACATCCTCGTCTTCGTCCACGGCTACAACAGCTCGTTCGAGGACGCGGCCGTGCGGCTCGCGCAGCTCGTCGCCGACATGGGGTTCGACGGCACCGCGGTGCTGTTCGCCTGGCCGTCGGCGGGCGCGCTCAGCGGCTACGTGCGCGACCAGCAGACGGCGCGCAACGCCGGCTACTACCTTCTCCGGCTGCTGCGCGACCAGCTGCCGCGCGTGTCGCCCGATCGCATCCACGTGATCGCGCACTCGATGGGATCGGAGGTCTTGGGCAAGGCACTCTCCCTCATCGACCGCAGCGATTCCCTGCCGCGCTTCGGCCAGGTGATCCTCGCCGCGCCGGACCTCGATGCGCGCGTCTTCGCGCGCGAGATCCTCCCGGTGCTGCGCGAGCGGTCCGCCGGCGTCACGCTCTACGCCTCGAGCGAGGACGACGCGCTGAGCGCCTCGCGCGTGCTGAACGGCGTCTGGCGGCTGGGGCTCGGCGGCGACTCCGTGACCGTGCTGGACGGGATGACGACGGTCGATGCGACGCGCGTGCGCGGCGATCTGCTCGGGCACACCCTCTTCGGCAATGCCGCGCTGCTCTCGGATCTCTTCGCCCTGCTCACCGAGGGACGCGCGCCCGCCGACCGAAGACTGCTGCAGGCGCGCCTCCCCGACGGCCGCGTCTTCTGGCGGTTCCGCTGAGCGGCGCGACGCTCGCTCAGGGGCGCGCCTTCGGCTCCGCGTAGAACGACTTGTTGATGATGCGCCACTCGCCCCCGACCTTGAGCAGCGCCATGTAGTCGACGAAGCGCGTCGCCGGATAGTCGAGCACGATCTTGGCGAACGCAGCATCGCCGGCGATGTCCACCGATTCGATCCGGCGCTTCCGCTGGGCCTCGTCGGCGGGAGGGCGCCCCGACGCTCCCGCGACGTACTCGTCGCTGGTGCGGGTCGCGAGCTGGCCGTCGCGGACCCAGAAGAGCTTCGCCTCCTTGAAGAAGGCACGACGGAACGCCGCGGAGTCGCCCGTGGCGTGGCCGCGCAGATAGGCCTCGAGCGGGATGCGCACCGCCGCTTCCTCCTCGGCGGACGCCGCGGCGGGTCTGGCCGCGCCCTGCGCGCGCGCCGGCAGCGGAAGGCCGAGCGCGAGCGCGACGGTGACGATGAAGCCAAGCGAGCGGAGCAGACCGGGCATCGGATCCTCGGGACGGTTTCGTGTTCCGACACGATACGCCCGGGGAGCGTTGCCCTGAATGCCCTGCCCGTCAGGGACTCGTGCGGAAGGATCCTGGCGTTGCAGAGCTCTGCTGCTGCCCCCCGCGGCGCGCGGGGATCCCTTCCGTCGCGGCCACGCGCTTACACGCTTCGAGCCCGCGAACTGCCGCGGTCTCTCGCTACGCGCGAGGCCGCTCCTCCGGGGA
>JANNLH010000089.1:0-7799 GCA_031396725.1 Gemmatimonadaceae bacterium
CCCGGCATCACGACGTCGGTGACCTCGAGTTCCCCCTCCACCGTGCCCACGCGCGACGCGATGCGCACGAGTGCGCCGTTCGGCAGCCCTCGCGCCTCCGCGTCGCCCGGATGCATCTGCAGGGTGCAGCGGTTCTTGCCGCGGACCAGCCGTTCCGCGTTGTGCATCCACGAGTTGCAGGAGCGGATCCCGCGCCGGCCGATGAGCGCGAGCGAGTCCATCGGCCCGGCGGAGGACGGCGCGAGCCAGACCGCCTCCAGGCGCGTCACGTCGGCCACGAACGACGCCGGTGCGGCCGCGATGCGCCGGTCGCGCGTACGGAGCCGTGCCGGCAGCGCCGGCTTGAGCGCGCCGAGGTCCTCGCCGTGCGGCGAACGGAGCAGGCGCGCCAGGGAGAGCCCCCGCGCGAACGGCTTGAAGCCGCGTCCGTACGGTCCGGTCCGCAGCCCGAGGTCGAGCAGCAGCTTCGGACCGCCGCGCGCCAACACCGCGCCGCGGAGCGCAGACCGCACGCCGGGCGTGAGCCGTGCGGTCATGGCATTGAGGATCTCCCACTCGTGCCGGGCATCGGCGGGACGCGCGAACACCGGCGGCGAGTACTTCGCCGTGTCGCGCACCGCGAGCGTATGGAAGATCAGGTCGTAGTGCTCGCGCTCGAGCGGCGAGCTCGGCGGCAGGATCAGGTGCGCGTGCCGCGTCGTCTCGTTCAGGTAGAAGTCGATCGCCACGAACCATTCGAGGCCGCCGAGTGCGCGGTCGAGCCGTGCGCCATTCGGCGTGGAGAGCACGGGATTGCCGCCATGCGTGACGAGCGCGCGAACCCGGCCCTCGCCGGGCGTCTCGATCTCCTCCGCGAGCGCCGCGACCGGCAGCTCGCCCGCGAACTCGGGCAGTCCGCGGACCCGGCTCTTCCAGCGACCGAACCGCGGTCCGCGCGATCCGCGCGACGATCGCTGGTCGTCCCGGATCAGCTCCACGGCAGGCTTCGTGAACATCGCCCCACCCTCGGCGTCGAGCCGGCCGCAGACCAGGTTGAGTGCGGTGATGAGCCAGGTCGCGATGCCGCCGAACTCCTGCATCGAGACGCCCACACGGCCGTATGCCACACCGGTCGGCGCGGCGGCGAACTCGCGGGCGATCGTCCGGATCGACGTGGGGTCGATCCCGGTCGCCGTCGCGACGCGCTCCGGCGGGAAGCGCAGGGCCAGCGTCCGAAGCTCGTCGATGCCGTCGGCGAACTCCGCCGCTCGTCCGGGCGCCGCGAGGCCCTCGGAGAACACCACGTGCAGGAGTGCCAGCAGGAGCAACGCATCGGTGCCGGGGCGGATCGCGTGATGCGCGTCGGCGAGCGCGGCCGTCTCGGTCCGGCGCGGATCGATCACCACGACCCGCCCGCCGCGTCTGCGGATCGCGCCCAGCCGTTCGGCGACGCCCGGCGCCGACATCAGGCTCCCGTTCGACACGGCGGGGTTCGCGCCGAGGATCAGCACGTGCGCGGTGCGGTCGAGGTCGGGGATCGGGATCAGCAGCGGATGCCCGAACATGAACATCGCGGCAACGTGCGCCGGGAGCTGGTCGACCGAGGTCGCCGTGTAGGTGTTCCGTGAGCGCAGTGCGCGCAGGAAGCGCGGCACGAAGAGCATGGCGCCGAGCGAGTGGACCGTCGGATTGCCGATGTAGGCGGCCACGGCATCACGGCCGTGCGCGCCCTGCACCCGCCGGATGCCCTCCACCGCCAGCCGCAGCGCTTCATCCCAGCCGATCCGCTCCCATTTGGCGCCCACCCTCCGCATCGGATGCCGGATGCGGTCGGGGTCCGTGTGGATGTCCTGCAGCGCGACGGCCTTGGGGCAGATGTGACCGCGGCTCAGCGGATCGTCGGCGTCACCGCGGATCTCCGTGACCTTCTCGCCCTCGGTCGTGATCACGAGGCCGCACATCGCCTCGCAGAGCGTGCAGGTGCGGAGATGCCGGGTGGGAGACATTTCAGGGGGACATCGTGCCCGTGATCATGATGTGCGCCTTGAGCGTGCCCGGGAACATCAGCCAGGGCCCGCTGCGCGAAGGCTGCGCCGAGATGCCGATGCTCCCCGGCGTGGCGTTGGGGATGTAGACCACCGCGAGCGGACTTGCGCCGGTCACGGTGTTCGTCACCGGATCGAACGACTCCTTCTTGCCCGTCAGCGAGTAGAGCGCGCCCTGCACCGGCATCTTGAGCGCGCCGCCGCGGACCTCGCGGAATCGCACGCTGTCGACCTCCGTTCCGGTGACACCCTGCGCGCGGAGTTCACGGCCGCGCGCCATGAAGGGCTCGAGGCCCTCGTGGTAGCAGGCGACATGGAAGTCGGGGCGCGTCACGTAGAGCGCGAGGCAGTTCATCCCGTTCGTGCCCTGGCGCAGCACGACGAGCTTGCCGGCCTCGCGGAATCCCATCACGGTCGCGCCGGCGCGGAGTTCCACGGGAAGGGGGAGCACGGCCGCGGCGATCTGCTGCTCAGCGGACGGCAGCGTGCCCTGGGCGCTCAGGGCCGCGGCGAACAACGGGAGGAGCAGCACTGCGCGCATGGGCGTCGGTCCGGTATGGGGTGGGGCGAAGTATGCGGCTCCGCGGGGGCGCCGTCCAGCGCGTGATGGCGGGCCACGCCGGGCGGCGATACCTTCTCGGATGACCGTTGCAACCGTCTCTCGCGGAGCCTTCGTGCCGCCTCGCGCCGCCCGCACGTTCACCCGTCTCGCGGTGATCTCCCTCGCCTTCGCCTTGCCCGCGGATGCGCAGCGTCCCTTCCCGGGCGCGACCTGGCCCGCGGCGACGCCGGCGGAGGTCGGGCTCAGTGCCGCGGTCCTCGACAGCATCGACGGCGAGATCACCGCCGGACGCTACGGCTACGTGGACCGCTTCCTCGTCCTCCGGCGGGGGCGCGTCGCCTACGACCGGCGCTACACGCACGACTACGACCGGATCTACGGTGATTCCGCGAAGCGACAGAGTCCGCTCAACGCCCACGACCTCGGCAGCTCCTACAACTACTACAGCACCTGGTGGCACCCGACCTACCGTCGCGGCGACCTGCACACGCTCCAGTCGGTGACGAAGACGATCACCTCGATCGTGATCGGGGCGGCGGTGACGCGACGGGAGTTCCCGGCGCTCGACACGCCGGTGCTCTCGTTCTTCGACTCGACCACGGTGAAGAACATCGACGACCGGAAGCGGCGGCTCACGATCCGGCATCTGCTCACGATGTCGGGCGGCTTCGACTGGAACGAGGGCCTGCCGTACGTCGATCCCAACAACGCCGCGGTGGTGATGGAGGGATCGTACGACTGGGTCGGCTATGCGATCGACCGCCCGATGGCGCGCGAGCCGGGGGAGCGCTTCAACTACAGCAGCGGCGAGAGCGAGCTGCTGGCGCACATCTTCCGTCGCGCGACCGGGGTCGACATCGAGGAGTACGGGGCGCGGCACCTCTTCGCGCCGGTCGGCATCACACGCTGGTTCTGGAAGCGCACGCCCGCCGGTGTCGTCGACACCGAGGGCGGCCTCTACCTCGAGGCGAGTGACGTCGCCCGCCTCTGGTACCTCTTCCTCGCCGGAGGATCGTGGGGTGGGACCCGCATCCTCTCCCCGGAGTGGATCCAGGCATCCGTCACGCCGCACATGGTCCTCGGTCCGCAGCCCACGGCGCCGCGATATGGCTACAAGTGGTGGCTCTATCCGCTCGGCAGCGATCCGACCACGCTCGCCTGGAGTGGGAACGGGTTCGGCGGGCAGTTCCCGATCGCCTTCCCGGAGCACGACCTGATCGTGGTGTTCAACGGCTGGAACATCCTGCCCGGACAGCCGGGACTGCCGCTCCGGCGCATGATCGACCGGTTGGAGAAAGCGGTCGTCGGGCGCTGAGCCGCGCGGGGCGCGCCGCCGCCCGCTTCAGTCCTCGACGATGCGCGAGTGACGCTTGGTGTCGGGCATCACGGCGTAGACGGCGAGCGAGCAAGCGACGATCGCCGTCGCGTACCAGTAGAACCACCGCTCGTGACCGGCACCCTTGAGGTAAAGCGCCACGTACTCCGCCGTCCCGCCGAAGATCGAGACGGCGAGCGCGTAGGGCAGGGCGACACCGAGTGCGCGCACCTCGGTGGGGAAGAGCTCCGCCTTCACCACGGCGTTGATCGACGTATAGCAGGAGACGACGAGCAGCGCCGCGGTCAGCAGCAGGAAGGCGCGCAGCGGCGAGCCCGCGGTCTCGAGCGCCGTCAGGAGCGGCACCGTCCCGAGCGTGCCGAGGACGCCGAAGGTGAGCAGCAGCGGACGCCGGCCGATCCGGTCCGAGAGCGCCCCGAAGAGGGGCTGCACGCACATGAAGACGACGAGCGTCGCCGCGTTGACCTGCGAGGCCATCTCCTTGCTGAAGCCGGCGGTGTTGACGAGGAACTTCTGGGCGTAGGTCGTGAAGACATAGAACGAGAGCGCGCCGCCGGCGGTGAGGCCGAACACCGCCGCCACCGCGCGCGGATGGCGCATCAGTCCGCGCAGCGAGGACTCGGCGGTGTGCTCCCGGTTCGCATTCCGGAAGCTCACGGTCTCGTCGAGCGACCGCCGGAGCCAGACCGCGACGACCGCCGCCGCCGCCCCGATCACGAAGGGGATGCGCCACCCCCAGGCGGAGAGCTGCGCCTCGGTCAGCGCCCATTGCAGCACCAGCAGCACCGATAATGCGAGCAACTGCCCGAGGATCAGCGTCACGTACTGGAAGCTCGAGAAGAAGCCGCGGTTCGCCCGGCCGGCGCGCTCGCTCAGGTAGGTCGCGCTGGCGCCGTACTCCCCGCCGACGCTGATCCCCTGCAGCAGCCGAGCGATCACCAGCAGCGCCGGCGCGGCGACCCCGATGGTCGCGTACGAGGGCGTGACGGCGATCAGCAGCGAGCCGCCGCACATCAGCATGACCGAGAGGGTCAGCGCGGCGCGGCGGCCGTGTCGGTCGGCGTAGCGGCCGAGCAGCCAGCCGCCGATCGGGCGCATGAAGAACCCAACCGCGAACACGGCCGCCGCGCTCAGCAGCTGGGCGGTCGCACTCGCGGGCGGGAAGAACGCTCCCGAGAAGTAGAGCGCGAACGCCGAATAGGTGTACCAGTCGTACCACTCGACGAGGTTGCCGACCGACCCGCCGAAGATCGCGCGGACGCGCTGTCGTGTCTCGTGCCCGGTGTCTCGCCGTGTGTCGTGGCGTGTGTCGTGGCGTGTGTCGTGCCGGGTCCCGTCGCTCAGCGCGCCGCCCCGACGCCGAACGGCACCGTCCCCGTGCGGTCACCCCACGCGAGCGTGATCGCGCCGCGCGCCGGTCCGGTCGCGCGGATGGTGATCGTGAACTCCTCCACGGGAGCGGCGGCCGGCGCCATCTCGATCGCGACGCGTCCGAGGTCCTGTGTGGGGTCGTACTGCGTGCCCCACTGGCCCGTCTGCCGGTTCACGATCAGGAAGGTGCCGTTGCGCGTGTGCTGGACCCAGAGCGTGTAGGTCCCGGGTGCGACGGTGACGTCGCCGAAGGTGAGCGTGCGGGTGGTGAAGAGATGCGTCGCGTCGTTGGCCCCCGCGCGCCAGATCGAGTCGAACGGCACGAGCGTCCCGCCCCAGACCGAGCGGTCGCGCACGTGCGGACGGCCGTAGTCGATCAGCACCATCCCGCCGGGCCCGAAGCCCGCGCGCACCGTCTCGCGGAGCGAGAGCACGCCGGTGGGCCGCATCGCAGTCGCCACCGCGGCGATGTCGAATCCGCCCGTCCCGCGCGACGCGAGCACCTTGTTCGTGGTCAGGGAGCCGTCCACCGAGAGCAGCCGGTCGCGCGCGTCGAACCGCAGCAGCATCGGGTACGCCCCGCCGCCGGCGGCATAGCGCACCGTGTCGCCCGCGACCGCGCGGAGCCCTGCGAAGCTCACCGCCCCGCCGACGCCGACCGTCGGCAGCGAGTCCACCGCGATGCCGCGCCGCCGCAGCGCGGCCAGCACCTCGAGCGGGCCGTAGACGTAGGTCGGGAACGCGAAGACCGCACCGCGCGCCGCAAAGGCGCGGAGCAACGTGCTGTCGGCGAAGAGCGCCTCGCGCACCACCGTATCCGCGCCGAAGCTGAAGCGCCACGCCCTCGGCACGTTCGGCAGCGGCGTGCCGTCCGCCTGCATCCGTTCGAGACTCGCCTTGGTCGGGCGCCCATCGCGCCCGATGTCCACCCGATACCGGAACCGCGTCACCGCGGCGCCGGCGCGCTGCACCATCTCCCCCTCGACCGCGGTCGCGGAACGCGTGTACTGCTCGATCGCGACGGTGTCCTTGCCGAGCGTGTAGACGAGCGAGGCCGACTGGGCGGCGAGCGGGGCAGCGAGTGCGGCAGCGAGTGCCGCGGATGCGGCGGTGGCGAGCGCGACGAGGAGGGGTCGCATGGGGAGCTCCGGAGGGGTGATGCCGGGAATGTAGCCCACCATGGGCCCGGTCAGACGACCTTGCCGATCGGCAGCTGCCGGATGCGCTTCCCGTTCAGCGCGAAGATCGCGTTGCAGACGGCGGCCGCGATCGGCGGCGTCCCGGGCTCGCCGACGCCGCCCTGCGACTCGGTGCTCGGCACGATATGCACGTCGATCACCGGCATCTGCGCCAGCGTCAGGAGCGGGTAGTCGTTGAAGTTCCCCTCGACGACGCGTCCCCGGTCGATGCTGATGCGTCCCGTCAGCGCCGCAGTCAATCCGTAGACGACGCCGCTGCGGATCTGCGCCTCGACGATCGCCGGATTCACGACCGGTCCGCAGTCCACCGCGCAGACGACGCGATGGACGCGCGGTGACCCGTCGGCGCCGAGCGAGACCTCCGCCACTTCGGCGACCCACGACTCGAAGGCCTTGAACACCGCGATGCCGCGCGCGCGCCCCTCCGGCAGCGGGGTGCCCCAGCCGGCCTTTGTCGCAGCGAGTTCGAGCACGCGGCGATGGCGCGGCGCGTTGCCGAGCAGCGCGCGCCGGTACTCGTAGGGATCCTTACCGGCGGCGTGCGCGAGTTCGTCGATGAAGCTCTCGACCACGAAGCCGTTGTATGAATGATTCACCGAGCGCCAGAACCCGACTGGGATCCCGGTGTCGGCCATGGCGTAATCGACGTGCACGTTCGGGATCGCGTAGGGGAGGCCGACCGCGCCCTCGACCGCCTCCGCGTCGAGCCCGTTCTGCACCGTCTGCGGGAAGACGCGGCTCATGATCGACGGCGCGACGACGCGATGCGTCCATCCCGTCGGCTGCCCGGCGGCGTCGAGGCCTGCGCGCAGCACGTGATGACTCGCCGGGCGGTAGAACTCGTGGCGGATGTCGTCCTCGCGCGACCAGACGACCTTGGCAGGCCCGCTGATCGCCTTGGAGACCTCGAGCGCCTCCTGGATCACGTCCATCTCGAAGCGGCGGCCGAAGCCGCCGCCGAGATAGGTGGTGTGCACCTTGACCTTGTCGGCCGTCACGCCGCCGATCGCCGCTCCGAGTCCCTGGGCGCCGGTCTGGAACTGAGTCGGCGCCCAGATGTCGACGCCGTCGGCGCGAACGTGGGCCGTGCAGTTCATCGGCTCCATCGTCGCGTGGGCGAGGTATGGCGCATCGTACGCGGCCTCGACCTTCTTCGCCGCGCGGCCCACCGCGCTTGCCGCGTCCCCATCGTGACGCGCGCGAGCGGCGGCGCCCGTCGCCTTGGCGGCGAAGAGCGCTGCGATCGACGCGTCGGATACGGCGGCGTTCTTCCCCTCGGTCCAGGTGATATCGAGCGCGTCGCGCCC
>JANNLH010000126.1:0-60791 GCA_031396725.1 Gemmatimonadaceae bacterium
GTCCTGCCCCACCGCCACGGCGCCGACGGCGCCTTCGCCGCCCGCCTTCGCCGCGGAGCCCACGCATGAACCGATCGGTGCGCATCGCCCCATCCCTCCTCTCGGCCGACTTCGGCCGGCTCGCCGAGGACCTCGCGATGCTCGAGGCCGGCGGCGCGGACTGGCTGCACGTGGACGTGATGGACGGCGTCTTCGTGCCGAACCTCACCTTCGGCGCGAAGGTGATCGAGACCTGCAAGAAGCTCACGCGGCTCCCGCTCGACGTGCACCTCATGGTTGTCGAGCCGGAGAAGTACTTCGACAGCTTCGTGAAGGCGGGCGCCGACGTACTCACGATCCACGTCGAGACCGCCCCGCACCTGCATCGGCAGTTGACGCGCATCAAGGAGCTCGGCGCGATGGCCGGCGCGACGATGAATCCCTCGACGTCGCTCGGGACCGTGCGCGAGGTGGCGCACGACCTCGACCTGCTGCTGATCATGAGCGTCAACCCCGGCTTCGGCGGTCAGAAGTTCATCCCGGGCGCGGTCGAGAAGGTCGCACGCGCGCGGGCGATGCTCGACGACACGCGTAGCAAAGCGTTGCTCGAGGTCGACGGCGGGATCTCGCGCGAGACGATCCACGCCTGCGCCCGCGCCGGCGCCGACACCTTCGTCGCGGGCAACGCGATCTTCGCAGCGAAGGACCCGCGCGCCGAGATCGGCGCCCTGCGCGCGCTCTGCGAGCCGCGGACGGAGCGGGTGTGACGGCGCGGAAGCAGTGGCTCGTCGTCGCGGGGACCGTCGCGGCGCTCGGGGCCGTGCTCTACGTCGCCTCGGTGCGGCTCGGCGCCGAACTCTTCCCGCTCACCATCGGCTCCAGGGCGCCCGACTTCGCCGCGGTCACGCTCCCGGCCGAGCCGGCCGGCGGCGGCGGCGCGACGACGGCCGCCACCAAGGGGATCGACGACTATCGCGGACAGGTCGTCCTGCTGAACATCTGGGCCACCTGGTGCGCACCCTGCCGCGTCGAGATGCCCTCGATGCAGCGGCTCCAGCAGCAGCTCGGGCCCAAGGGGCTCCGGATCGTGGCCGTGAGCATCGATGATCCCGGGATGGAAGGGAGGATCCGGGCGTTCTCGGACGAGCTCGCGCTCACCTTCGAGATCCTGTACGACGCGCCCGGCGCCATCCGCCAGCGCTACCAGACGACCGGCGTGCCCGAGACCTTCGTGATCGGCCGGGACGGCCGCATCCGCCGGCGCATCATCGGCGCCGACGACTGGTCGAGCGCGACGAACATCGCGTTCCTCGAGCGCCTGCTCGCCGAGCCGGCGCCATGAGGGCACCCTGATGGCGGCCGCCGGCGCACCGGCGCCCCTCCGGCGCCCCTGGCTCGTGGCCGCCTTCACCGAGCGGCTCCCCACGAAGCTCGTCGCGCTGCTGCTCGCGCTCGTGCTCTGGGTGGTCGTGCGCGGCGAGGAGACGACCGAGATCGTGATGGGCGCGCGCTTCCTGCCGCTCGTGGACGAGACGATCGAACTCACGGGAAGCGTCCCGGACTCGGTCGAGGTCGTCGTGACCGGTCGGCGGCGCGAGGTGCTCAAGCTCCAGGCCAACGCCCCGGTGGTGCGGCGCCGGTTCGACGAGGACACGCCGCGCCGGCTGCGGGTGACGCTGCAGCCCGCCGACGTGGAGTTCCCGATCGGCGTCGAGGCGCGCGCCCGTGAGGTGCGGCCGAGCCTCATCACGCTGAACTTCCGCCCGCGCACCGCGGGCGGCGACCGGACGCCCTGACGTGCGCGTGCTCGCCCTCGAGACCTCGTGCGACGAGACCTCGGCCGCCGTCGTGAGCGGCTCCCCCGCGGCCCCGGTGCTCGAGTCCCTGGTGATCCTCTCGCAGGACATTCACGCGGTCTTCGGCGGCGTGGTGCCCGAGATCGCGTCGCGCGAGCACCTGACGGCGGTGGTCCCGGTGACGCGGCGCGCACTGGCCGACGCCGGATGCGGTGCCGCCGACGTGGACGCGATCGCGGTCACGCACGCGCCCGGACTCGTCGGGGCGCTGCTCGTCGGCGTCAGTTACGCCAAGTCGCTCGCCGCGGCGCTCGGGAAGCCGGTGATCGGCGTGCACCACATGGAGGGCCACCTCTTCGCGACCGTGCTCGAGCATCCCGAGGCGCAGCCGCCCTTCACCGCGCTCCTCGTCTCCGGCGGTCACACGCTGCTGCTCGACGTCCCCGCGTGGGGGAGTTACCGCCTGCTCGGCCACACGCGCGACGATGCGGCCGGAGAGGCGTTCGACAAGGTCGCCAAGCTGCTCGGCCTTCCCTACCCCGGGGGGCGCCACATCGAGCGCGAGGCGAAGGGCGGCGACCCGGCCCGATTCCGGTTCCCGCGCCCGATGCTGCACGGCGGCCAGCGCCCCGGCGACGCCGACTATTACGACGTCTCGTTCAGCGGGCTCAAGACCGCGCTGTTGCTCGCGGTGCGGGCCAGCGACGACCTCGAGCGCGACCGGGCCCACCTGGCGCGCGGGTTCCAGGATGCGCTGATCGAGACACTGGTGACGAAGACGATGCGCGCCGCCGAGGCGCTCCGGCGCACGCGCATCGTGCTCGGCGGCGGGGTCGCGTGCAACGGCGCGCTCGTCGCGGCGATGCGCGAGTCCGCCGTGCGGCAGGGCGCGTCGGTCTTCGCGCCGAGTGTGCGCCTCGCCACCGACAACGCGGCCATGATCGGCGCAGCGGCACTCTATCGCCTCGCCGAGGGTGAGCGCGACGACGCCTCGCTCAATGCCTTCTCGAGCCGCCCGATCCCGGGCCTCATCGACGTGACCGCGGTCGTGAAGTAGGATTCAGGTCGCACCCGTGCATCCTTCATCCTTCATCCTCCATCCTGCATCGTGGCTCCCTTCACGCACATCCCCTTCGCGGTCTCGATCGGCCCGTTCGAACTCACCGGCTTCGGCGTGGCGATGCTGCTCGCGTTCGTGATCGGGCAGATGGCCGCGAGCGAGGAGCTCGACCGCCGTGGATGGGACCCGAACATCATGGGGGACATCACGGTCGCGGCCGTGGTGGGTGGCCTCGGCGGAGCGAAGCTCTATTATGCGATCCTCGTCGGCGACATCACGGCGGTCTTCAGCCGCGCCGGGTTCGTCTTCTGGGGCGGGCTGATCGGCGGCATCGTCGCGAGCGCAGCGGTGGTGCTCTGGCGGAAGGAGAGCTTCGCCAAGGTCTCGGATGCCGCTGCCCCGGGTCTCGCGGCGGCGTACGCCGTCGGACGCACCGGGTGCTGGGCCGTCGGCGACGACTACGGCCGCCCGTGGGACGGCCCGCTCGCGGTGGCCTTCCCCGACGGCGCACCGCCGAGCACGGTCGCCAACCTGACGCAGCAGTTCGGGCTCAGCGGGTACGCCGACCTCCCGCCCGGCCAGGTGCTCGCGGTCCATCCGACGCAGCTCTACGAGACGGCGATGGGCCTCGTGATGTTCGCGATCATCTGGCGGCTGCGCGACCACAAGCACGCGATGGGCTGGCTCTTCGGCCTCTACTGCGTGCTGGCCGGCATCGAGCGCTTCGTGGTCGAGTTCTTCCGCGCCAAGGACGACCGCTTCTTCGGCGTGCTGACGATGGCGCAGATGATCGCGATCGCGTTCGCCGTCGCGGGGGTGGCCTGGATGGCGAGTCGCGCGAAGCCTGGGGCGGGGAAGCCGGGGATCTTGAGGTAAGACTTCTCTCAGACCCGCTGTCGCGTCTTCTCCCAGGGGAGCGGCACGCGCCACTCGCGCGTGTCCACGAACCCGCCCCGCACCGCGCGCGGCTCCTCCACCGTCACCATCGCGACCGGATCGAACCGGTCCACGACGAGCATCACGTCCTCGACCTGCGAGCGCTGCACGATGGTGTGCAGCACCTCCACCGTGCCGGACCGTCCCTCACCGAGGCTCTGCGTGACGCCGAAGCCGAGGTCGCGGAGCGCCTCGGCGATCGCGCGCCCCTGGTCCCGCGTCACGACGCGCACCTGCGCCACGCCGTAGGCGACGAACCGCTCGATCGTGATCCCGGTCATCGTGCCGACGGCATAGCCGCCGGCATACGCGAGCACGTGGATCAGGCTGTCGAGGTGCCGGATCGCGGTGCCGACCGCGAAGATCCAGATGATCGCCTGGATGAAACCGAGGACCCCGGCGATGCCCCGCTTCCCCCTCACCGTGAACAGAACGCGCATCGTGTCGCAGGAGACGTCCACGATGCGCGCGAGGAAGATGAAGAGCGCCCCCCAGGGGGAGGCGAAGAGGGCGTCCATGCCCTGAATCTACCCGCGGCCCTCGGCCTCTGCCTCGACGGCACGCGACGGGACGCCTGCGGACGCGGCGCGCGAAGGCGCGGCAGCCGCGCCGAGCACCGGATCGCGCGTGAAGAGCGATCGCCAGAGCGCGAAGAGCGCGAGCGCCACCAGGATCCCCTGCCCCACCAGCGTCTCGACGCTGGGGAAGATGCCGAGCATCTCCAGATACGGGCCGTTCTCCAGCGGCGTGATCGGGAGGAGGTTCCCCTCCTGCAGCTCGCGCAGTCCCTTCCCCATGAACACGAAGGCGAGGTAGTAGAGCAGTCCGCTCGTCGTGGCGAAGAAGGCGCGCAGCGGCAGCTTGAGCCCGAAGCGGTGGAAGGCGAACCAGACACCGACGAGCGCGAGGCTCCCGACGACGAGGCCCGCCATCACCGGCGTGACGACCTGCGGACCACGCGCCAGCAGCGCCTGGTAGAAGAGCGCCGTCTCGGCCCCCTCGCGGAACACGGCGAGGAAGGCGACCAGCGCGAGCGCGTACGTGTTCCGCGACGAGACTGCGGCGCCGACCTTGTCGCGGATGAAGCGCTGCCACTTGGCCGACTCGACCTTCGAGAGCAGCCAATAGGAGACCGAGAAGAGCACGACCACCGCGAGCAGCATCGTGGCGCCCTCGATGACCTCGCGGCTGGCCGGTGCGCCGGCGAGGGCCGTGCGCAGCACGACGGCCAGAACGGCGCTCGCCGCGAGGCCCAGCCCCGCGCCGGCCCAGATCTCACGCACGCGGTGCGCGTTGCCGGTCTTCAGCAGGAACGCGATCACGGCACCGATGATCAGGATCGCCTCGAACCCCTCCCGCACGATGATCAGCAGCGACTCGAGGAAGGCGCCCCAGCCCGTGGACGGCGCATCGGCGAGTGCGACCACGCGCGGCAGCCCCGCCGCGATGCGGGCGCGCGCATTCGCTGCCGCGACGACGTCGCTGGCCTTCACCGCACCCTTGAAGTCGGCGAAATGGCGCTCGAGCACCCCGATCAGGCCGGGGTCCCGCGTGCGCACGTTGGACTCGATCGGCTCGAAGGCGACGTAGGCGTCGAAGGCGAGGTCGCCGGCCTGCGAGAGATCGCCGGCGCGCGCGCGCGCGATCGCATCGTCGAGCAGCCGGAGCACGTCCGCGGCGACCGCCGCCGGCGTGCGCACGGCCGGGGGGATGACGGCCGGACGCGAGCGGAGCCCGGCGAGGATCGCCCTCGCGTCGGCGGCGCCGAGCGGCGGCTGCGACTCCATGCCGAGCTTCGCGTCGCCGGCCGCGAGCGAGGCCAGGATCTGCTGGTCGTGCCGTTCGGCGAGCCAGGGGAAGCTGTGGCCCTCCGGGATCGCGCCGTCGGCGCAGCGCGTGCAGCGCCCGGCGAGAAGTGCCAGACCCCGCGTCGCCTCGTCCTCACGCGCACGCAGCGTATTCACGTAGGTGACCACCGCCCAGCGCTGGTCGGGTGTCAGGTCGGCGTAACCGGGCATCGCGGTGCCCTGGATGCCCACCGAGACGATCCGGTACATCAGTGCCGGCGTCACATCGGCCATCAGGGCGCCGTCGGCGAATGCCGGCGGCGCGGGGATCATCCCGGCGGCGGCGAATCCGTCGCCGTTGCCGGTATCGCCGTGGCAGGAGGCGCAGCGCCGCGCGTAGATCGCCTTGCCGGCGGCGAGGTCGACCGGCACCGTCGGATAGTCGAGCGCCGCGTCGGGTCCGAGGATGGCGACGAGCTTGGCGTGGATCGCGACCAACTCGGCCGGGGGCCGCTTGGCCGCGACCGCGACGCGCATCTCGTCGAGCAGCAGGGCGAGCGAGGCGGCGCGACCGTCGGTCACGCGATCCGTCAACTCACGCGCGTCGGCCAGGAAGGTCGTCGCCTCGTCGTACTCGAGTTGCGCGAAGATGCGCCCCTTGTCGTCGACGCCCTTCGTGTACTCCTCGACCGCGACACCCGCGATGTTCGCGAGTCGCTTCGCCGGGCTCTCCTGGGCCTCCAGGGAGGCCGCTCGGGAGAGACTCGCGACGGCAAAAGCCGAGATGAGAATGGTTCTCAAAAGCATACTCTAGCAAACTAGCCGGAATCCCGACAGTTCCGCTAGGGCTACCCGCAGGAAGAGCGATGCCGCCGCTACGTCTCCAGGATCACCACCGCGCCGGCCGTCTCGTCGGTGTGGCTGAGCGTCAGGAACACCCGCCCCACCCCGAGCTCCGCCGCGCGCGCAGCGGCCCGTCCGCTGAAGTGCAGGACCGGTGGACCTTCATCGCCCCGCCGCACCTCGGCCTCCTTCCAGCCGATCAGCTTGGCCTCGTCCGACCCCGTGAGCGCCTTGAAGGCCGCCTCCTTCGCCGCGAGTCGCGCGGCCAGGTGCATCGCCGGCCGCGCGCGCCCCAGCGCGTACGCCTGCTCGTGCTCCGTGAAGAGCCGGTCGAGCGCGCGCTGCGCCTTGGCCGCGAGCATCCGCTCCACGCGCGCGATCGCCACGAGGTCGAACCCGATGCCCAGGATCACGCGCCCCGCCGGAGCACACGCCGCCAGAGTGCGCCGCGGCGCCCGCGCGCGTCGCCGAGCACGGGGAGCGCCGCGCGCCACCAATCATCGGCGGCCTCGAAGAGCGTTCGGATGGTCCCGACCCAGCGCTCCCAGGCGGCGCGCCGGCCCTCGACCGGCGCGATGCGCGCCGCGCCGGCTGCGGCCTGCACGCGCGCCAGCGCGGCCCAGACCGGCGCCCCGAGCTCATCGAGCTCCGCCATCAGCGCGCGCCGGTCGGGGGCCGAGCGCGGATGCCGATCGGCGCCGAGCGCGGCGATGGCCTCGCGCCACGCACGCTCGATCCGCGCCGCGTCGAACGCCGCCACCTGCGCCTCCAGCGTCTGCACGCGGTGCGCCGAGGCGCGCGCCTGGATCAGCGGCGCGAAGATGCGGTCGTGATCCGAGCCCGGCGCCGACGGCACCGCGAGCGCGCGCAACGAACGCGTGAACTCGGGCAGGACGAAGGGTGCCTCAGGCATCGGCGGCGGAGTAGCGATAGTCCCCGGTGAGCTCGCGGTCGCAGATCGCCGCGCGCTCCCCGGTGCGCTCCTCGTACGCGCGCACGAAATCGGGGAGTCGCCCAGTGGTGAACCGGTCCCGCGCGAGCCCCATCGCCGCGATCGCGTGCTCGATCGTCTCCGGCTCACCCTCGACCTCGATCAGCACGTCCATGCGGGGATATCGCTCGAACCGCACCGTCGCGCCAGCCAGCGTGTACTGCTCGATCTCCCGGTCGATCTCGCGCGTGACCACGTACTGGAGCTGCTCGAGGATGCGCGCGAGTTCGTCGGCGTCCCCGGCCTGCACCGAGTGCTCCTCACGCACCTTGTAGCCCTCCGCGTAGCCGGTCGGCCCCTTGAAGTCGAGCAGCGCGCGGGCAACGGCACCCGTGGTTCCTGTGGTGCCGCGATAGACGCGCAACCGCAGCACGTGGTCGCGGAGCGCGAGCTGGCGGTCCGGGGTGTCGTAGCGCCGGTCCTCGAGGCGGCCGGCATAGACGAGCGTGCCGCCGGCCGCCTTGAGTTCCGCGAGCGCGCGCGCCGGATCGTCCACCGCACCCTTGAGCTCGACCTCACGCATCGCGGATGGCCTCCAGCACGCGGGTGGTGTCGGAGAGGTCGGCGAAGGTGGCCACCGGATCGTGCGCCGCGAGTTCAACCACGTCGTACCCGCCGGTCGCGACCGCGATCGCGCGCGCGCCGACGCCGCGGCCGCAATGCACGTCCGCCGGCGTATCCCCGATGATCACCAGCCGGTCGCCGGGCACCGGATAGCCGAGCAGCGCGCTCGCGCGCTCCTGCGCGATCGCGGGGAGCATCGGACGCGCCTCGGCATCGGATCCGTACGCGCCCACGCGGAAGCGCGCGATGTCGAGCGCCACCGCCCCGAGCTTGGCCTCGGCGCCGGCGACGAGGTTGCCGGTGAGGAGGCCGAGCACGAGGTCGTCGCTCGCCTCGACCGCGTCGATCAGGGGCAGGACACCGGGGAGCGTATACGCTCGGCGCTCGCCGCTCGCGAGCACGTCGCGGAGGCGGATGACATAGCGCGCCAGCACGTCGTCCATCCGCGCGTCGATCTCGGTGTCGGTGAAGCCCCGCATTCCCATCGCCTCGCGCACGATCAGCTTGTCGGTCTTCCCGTCGTAGCGATGCCCGTCGGGGCCCGGCACCCCGAAGACCTCGACGAACGCCGCCTCCATGGCGAGTCGGCCGGCGCCGCTCGTGAGCAGCACGGTGCCGTCGATGTCGAAGAGGACGATCCTCATCGGCGCGCGAGGTAGAGGCCGCCGATGACCGTGGCCGCGCCGGCGCCCTGGAAGAGCGTGGGCACCTCGCCGAGCGCGACCCAGGCGACGAGCACCGCGACCACCGGCTGGAGATTCGCGAACATCGCCGTGCGCGTCGGGCCGATCTCGTGCACGCCCCGGTACCAGATGAGGTAGGCGACGACCATCGCGAGGATGCCGGCGTACCCCACCGCGCCCCAGGTGAGGAGGGTGACCGCGCCCCACTCGGTGCGCAGCAGCGCCGGCGCCGCGATCGCGATCAGCGGCAGAACGCCGCCGATCAGCGTCCAGGCGGCGACCTGCACCGAGTCCACTCGCTTGGTGAGCGGGAGCAGCAGCGTCGTGTAGAACGCCCACGCCACGACCGCGACGAGGATCATCAGGTCGCCGAGCAGGTGCGAGGTGCCGTCGGCGGCGATGCTGCCGCCGACGACGAGGATCACGCCCGAGATCGAGAGGGCGATCCCGGCGACGGCCCGCATGGGCAGCTGCTCGTGGCCGAAGCCGCGCGCCACGATCGCGACCATCGCCGGGCTGGCCGCCACCACGAGCGATGCCGTGCCGGCACGCGTGAGCGCCACACCATGGATGAAGAGGATCTGGTAGACGCAGTGGCCGAGCACGCCGAGCAGCATCAGCCGGTTGCGGTCCTCGGGCGTCACCCGCCGCCCCGGCCGCGCATACGCCACGCCGAAGAGCACGAGGCACCCGACGCTCATCCGGAGCGCGTTGAAGGCCAGCGGCTCGAGCACCTGCGTGCCGTACTTCATCACCGAGAAGTTCACGCCCCAGATCACGGCCATGGCGATGAGCGCCATCTCCGTCTTATGGGAGGCGCGGGTGGACGGATGTGCGGCGGCGGGGGCGGACACCCGTGGAAACTATCGGGGTGCGTGCTCCGGGCCATAGGGGAGAGTTCCGGGCGCCCTTCCCGAACGGCAACGGCGTTTCACCACAGAGGACACAGAGAGCACAGAGGAACGACAACGACAGGAACGACAACGGCCTCTTTGGGGTGCTTGGCGGTCAGATCTGTCCACCACGCCCCCTTCAAGAGGCCGTTGCCGTTCTGCCGTGGCAGTCCCTCTGTGCTCTCTGTGTCCTCTGTGGTGACAAGCCGTTGAGGTACGGCGCACCGGACCCATCGAAGCCACCGGGACCCCGGCGACAGCCTATCCCCCGCGCACCCGGGACTGCATTTTCCCCCGATGCACCTCTCCTTCGCTCTCTTCGCGGACGCCGCCAATATCTCCCAAGAGGGAAAACTCAACATCCTCGGCGTGTTCGACGCGCTGCAGGTGGGCACGCTGCCGACGGTGCACCCGCGCGCGACGCTGATCGTGCGCCTCAAGGCACTCGCCGACGATGTCGGCCGGCATACGCTCGCACTCACCTGGGTCGGGCCGGCAGGCGACGAGCTCTGGTCGTCCTCCGGCGAGCTCGAGGTCGGCGCCCCGCCGCCCGGCGCCGCCGAGCTCGACGTGCCGGTGATCGCGGCGATCGACCTGCCGATCCAGGAGGCCGGCACCCACGGGATGCGCGTCGCGCTCGACGGCGAGTTCTGCGCCGAGCTGCTGCTCCACGTCCGCGCCGGCGCGCCCGTGATGCCGGCGCCGGGCGGGATGGTCAGCTAGTCCCTGCTCAGCTCAGTCGGCGAGGCCGGGGATGCCGTCGCGTCCCTGCGCCAGCCGCACCGCCCGCTCGATCGCGCGCTCGAGCGCATCGACCACGAGCATCTCCGCCTGCGCCGCCGACGCGCGCGGTCCGTCCATCGGTGCGAGCGCGAACACGATGTCGCCGTCGAAGCTCGAGCCCGCCGGCGTGATGCGCCGGTGATAGGCAGCGGTCGCCGCGCGCGCGAGCTGCTGCAGGTCGACCTTGCTCAGCGCGACGTCCACCGCCACCACCGCGAGGGTCGTGTTGGGCGCCGCGGCAGCGGACCCGAACGCGCGCTCCGCTCCGCCGGCGGCGAGCAGCCGTGCGGTATCGGCGAATGTCCCGTCGGGACGACGGGCCCCGGCGATGATGCGGCCGGCGGCATCGCGCACGTCGCCGAACGCATTCACCGCCACCATCGCCGCGGCGGCGCATCCTGCGCTCTCGGCGAGCGCGAGCCCGAACCCGCCCTTCATCGCGCCCGCAGGCCCGAGGAGCTTGCCGACCGCGAGTCCCGCGCCCGCACCGACGGACCCCTCGCCGATCCCCTCGGAGACCGCGCCGTCGCACGCGGCCTCGGCCATCGCCGCCGTCGGCCGCGCGTCGAACCGTCCGATCGGCGCGAGGTCGAACAGCACCGCGGCGGGCACGATCGGCACCACGCCCGCCCCGACCGGGAATCCGCGCCCGCGCGCCTCCATCCAGCGCATCACGCCGGCCGCCGCGTCGAGCCCGTACGCCGAGCCGCCGGTGAGCAGCACCGCGTCCACGCGTTCGACGAGGTGGCCCGGCTCGAGCAGCGCGAGTTCACGCGAACCAGTCGCGCGCCCGATCACGGCACAGGACGCGCGGTGCGGGGCGTCGATGCCGCGGATAACGGTGCAGCCGGTCCCTCCTGCCTCGTCGGTCGCGTGACCGACGGCGAGGCCGAAGCGCGCGAGCGAGGGGGCGTCCGCGTCGCGCGTCACGCCCGCGGCGGACTCTGCGGACGCTGCGGCCGCTGGGGCGCTTCCTCATCACCACCGATCAGCGGGTCGTCGCCCGCGCATTGCGCGCACAGCGTGACGCCGCGGAGCGCGCAGATCTGGCAGATGAATGTCCCGCACGATTCGCACGGGTAGCCCTCCGACGCGCGCTCCTCGCGCCCGCAGGCGCGGCAGACCATCGAATCGCGTTCACTCACGTGATGCGGCCCTCCGGGACGATCGGGTTCTCGTGATCACCGCGGCTTCTCCCCGAGCTCGTACTCGCGGATCTTCTTGATCAGCGTGGCGCGCGAGATGCCGAGCTCCTTCGCCGCGTGCGTGCGGTTGTACGCGTGGGCGCGGAGCGTGCGGTCGATGTGCACGCGCTCCACCTCGGAGATCGACTTCGGCTCGTGGTGCGCGACGAGCGCCCCGGTCGCGCCCTGGACCTCGCGCGGCAGGTGCGCGAGCTCGATCCGGGGCTGGCCGCGCGACATCAGCATCGCGCGCTCGAGCACGTTGCGGAGCTCGCGGATGTTCCCCGGCCACCCGTAGCGCAGGATCGCATCGACGGCCTCGTCCGAGAGCGTCGTCGGAGCGCCGGGCAGCGACGGGAGGAGGGCGTCCTGCACGTTGGCGACGAGTTCGAGCAGGTCCTCGCGCGCGCGGTCGCGCAGCGGCGGGAGCTGGATCGGCATCACCGCGAGGCGATAGTAGAGGTCCTCGCGGAACTTGCCCGCCGCCACCGCCGCGCCGAGATCCCTCGACGACGCCGCGATCACGCGCACGTTGGGCGTGATCTCGGTCGTGCCACCGACGCGGCGGAACCCCTTCCCCTCGAGCACGCGCACGAGCTTGGGCTGCAGCAGCGGGTCGAGGTCGGCGATCTCGTCGAGGAAGATCGTGCCACCGTCGGCGATCTCGAACGCGCCGAGCTGCGTCGTCGGATTCGCCGCGCTGGCCTCGACGCCGAAGAGCTCGGAGTCGAGCGACTCCGGACGCAACGACGCGCAGTTGACCTCGACGAAGGGCCGCGCCGCGCGCGGGCTCTGGCCGTGCAGGAGCTCGGCGACGCGTCCCTTGCCGGCGCCGCTCTCGCCGAGGATGAGCGCGGTCGTGCGGTCGCTCGCCCCGAGCAACGCGATCTGCTCCTGCAGTTCGCCCATCGCCGCGGTCGATCCGAACACGACGTCCTTGCCGCTGCCGCGCTTGGCGGCGAGCCAGCGGCTCATCCGCCGCAACTGGGACTTCTCGAGCGCGCGCTCCGCCGACGCGGCGAGGTGGCTCAGGTCCACGGGCTTCGTCAGGAAGTTCTCGGCACCCTTGTGCAGCGCGTCGACCGCCATCGGCACGTCGCCGAACGCCGTCACCATGATGACGACCGGGTTGTCGTCGCGGATCGCCGCGAGCACGTCGAAGCCCGTCATGTCGGGCAGCCGGACGTCGAGCAGCACGAGGTCCGGCCGGAGGCGACGATACGCGGCGATCCCGTCGGTGCCGGTATGCGCCTCCGCGACGGTGTGCTGCCCGTCGTGCCGGAAGAACATCGCGAACGCCGTGGCGATCGCTACTTCGTCATCGATGATGAGGATGGACGCCATGGGTCAGGCCGGGGACTTCGACGGTTGGGACACGAGCGGGAGGTGGACCTCGAACAACGCGCCCTCCCCGGGCTCCGAGTGCACACGCAGGCTGCCGCCGTGCTCCCGCACGATCCCGTCGGAGATGCTCAGGCCGAGTCCGGTCCCGATGCCCCGCGGCTTCGTGGTATAGAATGGATTGAAGATGTGCGGGAGATGCTCCGGCGCAATGCCAACGCCGCTGTCCCCGATCGCCACCACCAGCATCTGCCCCTCACGCCGCGTGCGGACCGTGATGCGGCGCCGTTCCGATGTGACGGCCAGCGCCTGCTCCGCATTCGCGAGCAGGTTCAGGAAGACCTGCTGCAGCTGGAACGGATCGGCCCAGGTGTCGGGGAGCCGCGGGTCGAGATCGACATCGAGCGTGATGTCCTGCGCCTTGATCGGGAACCGGCGCAGCTCGATCGTGTCCTGCAGGACCTGGTTCAGGTCCGTGGGGAGCCGCTCGGGGGGATTCTGGCGCGCGAACGCCAGCAGCTTGCCGACGATGCGCGCGGCGCGCTTGGCCTCGGCGACGATCGTCTCGGCCGCCTGCCGCGCGTCGTCCCCTTCGACCTGCGACATCAGGATCTGCGAGAAGGCGAGGATCCCGGTGAGCGGCGTGTTGATCTCATGGGCCACGCCGCCGACGAGCTCGCCGAGCGCGGCGAGCTTCTCGCGCCGCATCACCTGGTCGAACAGCGTCCGCTCCTCGGTGACGTCACGGGCGATGGCGAGCACGCCGGTGATCCGGCCGCGCTCGACGATCGGCGCCGTGATCACGGTCGCGATGCCGGCGCGGCCCCCCGGCTGCATGAAGCGCAGTTCGCGCCGCTGGCGCTCACCGCCCAACGTATCGACGAACATCCGCCACATCCCTGCCCGTTCGGCCGGCTCGACAAGGTCGGCGAAGTGCGTGCCGACCAGCGTTCCGCGCGCGCGGCCGGTGACCCGCTCCAGCGCCCGGTTCACCGAGGTCAGGTGGCCTTCCTCGTCCATCGTGGCGATGCCGTCCTCGGCCGACTCGACGAGGCGCGTGTAGCGCGCCTCGGCGCGCTCGAGCGCCGCCGCGCGGAGGCGGTCCTCGGTCACGTCGCGTGCGACGGCGAGGACGCCGACCACGCGCTCGCCGATGCGGATCGGCGTGTGCGAGACCGACGCGAGCCGGCGCTCCCCGTCGGGCCGGCGCAGCTGGCCCTCGACGCGCCGTCGCGCGCCGGCGGCGGCCGCCGCGAGCTCGACCTCGAACCGCGACTGGTCATCGGGCTCGATGAACGGGAGGAGTCGCCGCCCGAGCAGGTGTTCGCGCGGGCGGCCGAGCAGTTCCACCATCGCCGCATTCACCGAGGTCAGCAGGCCCCGCAGGTCGAGCGTGTAGATGGCGTCGGCCGCGACCTCGACGAGGTCGCGGTACCGCGCATTCGCCGCCGCGACCTCGTCCCGCGCCGCGCGCGCATCGCGTTCGCGCCAGAGGCCCGCGAGGCCCGTCGCCTGGTCCGGCGGCAGGCCGTCAAGGAGGGCGCGGAGCCGCGGCTCCAGCGTGTCGTCGGGCGCGTGGCCCGTCAGCGTGAGTTCCGGCATCGCTCAGGACCCGCGACGCGTCCTGCGGCGCGCGGGCGAGAGGCGAACATACGGACGGTGCGCGGGGCCGGCAATCATGGGCGCGATCATCGCCCGGGCAGCAGGAACCGCACGCCGCCGGGCACCACCCGCGCCTCGAGCACCGGTCCCGGCAGTGCCTCGCCGTCGAACTGTGCCGGCGTGCCCGACGGCGCCTCGATCCGCACCGCGCGCGCGCGCAGGAAGAGCATCCTCGGATCCTCGCGATAGTCGCGCCGGAGCATCCGCCAGGTCAGCGCCACGCCGTCGCGGAACGTCCGCGGCGTCAGCACGCACACGTCGAGCCAGCCGTCGTCGGGTGCGATGCCCGGACCGAGTCGCACCCGCCCGTTGAGCAGCTCACCGAGATTCACGATCATCGCCACGCCGGCCTCGCGTTCGAACAGCCGCCCGTCGGCCGTGATGCGCACCGGGAAGGTGCGCGCCGAGCACACGGCGCGCGCCGCCGTCCAGAGATACGCGGCCACACCGAAGCGCCGCTTCGCCGTGCGCGTCGCCCCGAGCACCATCTGCGCGTCCATCCCGAGTCCGGCGGTGATCGCGAAGTGGTTCCCGTCACCGAGCGCGCCGAGGTCCAACAGACGCGATCGGCCCTCGCCGTCCTCGAAGGCGTTGATCGCGCGCGAGATCCGGAGCGGGATCCCGAGGAAGCGCGCCAGCTGGTTGCCCGTGCCCCCGGGCAGGACGCCCACCGGGATGTCGGTGCCGACGAGCGCGCCGGCGACCTCGACGATCGTGCCGTCGCCGCCGAGCACGAAGATCGCGTCCCCGCCGCCCAGGCTTCCGGAGAGCCGCGTCGCGAGCCGCGCCGCGTCGCCGGGCCCGCTGGTGCGGTGCACCTCGCAGACGATGCCGCGCGCCGCGCACGCCCTCCGCACCGCCGCCTCGGCCCCGGGGCCGCGCCGCGCGGCCGGGTTCGCGATCACGACGAGTCGGCGCATCGTCAGAAGCGCCAGGAACGGAACAGGTCGAATCCGATTTGCTGCGGCGTCGGTACGAACCCGCGCGCGGCCGAGTTGCCGGTGCACATCACGGCGCTCGTCGGCGGTTCGACGCCGACCGAGGCCGTGAGGTCGCGGCCGAGCAGGTAGTCGAACTTGATCCCGAACGCGTCGCGCAGGTTGAGCGGCGACGACGCGCCGCTCTGCGTCACCAGCTGCCCGACCTGGCAGAGCCCGGCGTCGAGCCGCACGTACGCGCGGTCGGAGATCTGCTTGGCGCAGCTCAGCCGCGTGCCCGAGAGGATGCTCCCGCCGACGTCGAGCCCGCGGCCGCCGTACTGTTGCTGGCCGGCGATCGAGACCTGCGCGTCGTCGCAGAGCCCGCCCGCCGCCTTGCCGCCGAGCACGCTCCCGATCGACGAGAGCACGACGCGCGCCGCCGTCGAGGTGTAGTCGCCGCCGCGTCCCGCGATCTCGTAACTCGGCCCGCCGGTGACCAGGTAGCTGATCAGGTCGGCGTTGGTGACGCGCACCGAGTCGGGGGTCGAGAGCTCCGCCGTCGGGCTGAGCAACGTGCCGCCGAGGTGCACCTGCACCCGCACGTCGGGGCGCGCACCCTGCTGGCTGTACTGCCGCACCGTGTGCAGCGCCGTGATGTCGAGCGTCGGGTTGTTGTCCGGGTCGCCGAAGAACCGGATCTCGCCCGAGCGCACCTCGAACGCGCGCTGGACGGGACCGAGATTCAGCCGGTAGGTCCCGCGCACGGTCTGCAGCGGCCCGTCGAACGCGAACCGGTACTCGCCGGCATCGCGGCCGCGCGCCACGCGGCCTCGCGTGATGTTCACGAACCCGCCGAGATTGATGTTCGCCTCGGAGGAGCGGAGCCAGACGTCGCGCCCCATCGCGATCGGGACGTTCTGCATCGTGAGGTTGTCAAGCAGCGTCTTGGGCCCGCCGAGCCGGCGGTCGCCGACCGGCACCAGCGTGTCCACCGCACCGAGCTGGTCGGGATCCTCGTGCGAGATCACGTCCTTGCTGGCGAGCACAGGGATCGAGACGATCGCGCGGTCTGCCGTGAGCGCGCCGCGCAGCCGCGCATCGCGCCAGCGCCCGTCGAGCCGCAGGTCGCCCGAGAGGTCGGCGTCCACGACGTCGGCGCGCGAGAAGGCGTGGAAGTTGCTGCTCCGCACGCGGAGGTCGAGCCGCGGGTCGTCGCGGTCGGCGAACGCGACCCAGCCGCTGATGCTCGCGCGCCCGTCCCGCCCCTCGGTGCTGGTCGTCGCCGAGAGGCTGTCGAGCGCGATGCTGTCGCCGAAGAAGCCGACGTCGGCGCGCACGTTGCGCCAGCGGACGTTCCCCAGCGGCGCCACGGTGAGCGTGCCGTTGCGCGCGCTGGCGCGCCCGGCGATCGACGGGCGCCCCCAGGTGCCGCCGAGCGCGAGGTCCATCGCGAGCGTGCCGCGCTGCGAGGGGATGTCCCGCGTCCACGCCTCGAACGTGCTGAAGGGCAGCGAATCCGCGCGCAGGCGCCCGCGCAGCACGCCGTCATCGAGCAGGGTCGGTCCCCCACCCGCGGCCGAGAGCCGCAGCGGAAGCGTCGCTTCGGCGAGGAGCCGCGGCGACACCGCTGGGCCGAGCGTCGCGGTGAGGTCGAGCCGGTCGGCCGCGGCGCGCCCGGCGAGCCGCAGCGTGTCCATCCGGATGCCCCGCACCAGCGCGCCGCGCAGCTCGGCGCGCCCCTCCACCTCGGGCGCACCGCGCGCACCGCGCAGCTCGGCGTCGAGATCGAGTCCCCCTTCGGTGGTCCCGGAGAGTCCCATCAGCTCGGCGATGTCGGCGAGCGGGAAGGCGCGCGCGGCCGCGCGCAGGCCGCGGCCGGGCTCCCGCCCGAGCGGGCGCGGCGTCTCGCCGGCGAGCCGCACCTCCGACGCGGTCCCGGTGCGCAGGACCATCGAGTCGAGCACGAACCCGCTGTCCGCCACGACGAAGGTCGCCGGCCCCGCGAGCCGCCAGCGACTGAGCGCGGTCGTGACCGCGAGTGAGTCCATCCGCACGCGCAGGGTCTCGTCCGCGCGGTCGACGCGCGCCAGCGCTCGCACCAGCGTGCCCTGCGTCCCCGTGCCGGCGGCCCGGAGTTCCGTCGCCCCACTGCCGTCGAGCGTCGCGTTGGCATTCACCGAGACGAAGCCGAGTCCGGCGCTGCGCAGGGTGTCGGCCACAAGGCCGAGTCGGCCGCTCGCGGCGCCCGGCAGCCCGTCGAGCTCGGCCGCGCCACGCACGAGATGCACGCGGTTGCCGCGCCAGAGGAGATCGCGCCCTTCGGCGACCGCGCCGAGGGCGAAGTCGCGCAGCCAGCCGTGCGCGGTCGCATCGAAGGTCATCCGGCCGGCGAGCGAGTCGGTCTCCTGTTCCGCCAGCCACCGGCGCAGGCCGCCGAGCGAGTCGACCGACGCGCGGATGCGCAGCGAGTCGTCGCGCCCGGCGTGGAGCCCGAGTGCGCCGCCGGCCGACGCGTCGAGCGCCGATGTCTCGAGGTGCGCTGTGTCCACCATCGCGCGGCCCTCCGCGAAGCGGAGCCGCGCCGCGCCGGCGAAGACGCGCACGCCGTCGAGAAGCGACCGCGCGACGTCGGCCTGCGCGCTGCCGCGCAGGTCGGCCAGCGAGTCGAACGCGAGGTCGAACTCCGCGCGCGCGTTGAGGTCGCCCACCGGCGCGCGTGGATCGTCGAACGCGCGGCGCGGGTCGAAGTCGGCGACGCTCCCCCGGCCGGCGAGCCGGCGGCGCGGCGCGACCGCATCGACCGCGAGATCCGCGGTGATGCGCCCCGCCTCGCCGGCGAGGTCGGTCGTGATCGAGAGGTCGCCGAGCGAGCCCGCGGCGCGGAGCGGCCCGCGGAACTCGCCGCGGAGCGGCAGCGCCGGATACGAGCGCGCCAGCGCCGTGAACGAGAGCGGCAGCGCCATCCCGTCCACCGAGTACGAGGTGAGCGAATCCCCGAGCGTGAGCCGGCCGCTGCCGCGCAGCCGCGACTCGGGCGCATCGCCGTCGCGGTGGACGAGGTCCGCATCCGTGACCCGCACATCCAGCCAGACCGAGTCGAGCCGCGCGATGCCGCTGACGGTGCCGTTCAGGCGCGGGAAGTCCGCGTCGAGGAACTGCGGTGTGCGCAGGTCGAGTCTCGTGATCGCGAGGTCGAACCCGCGGAAGGTCGCGACCCCCGGGTCGAGGATGTCGAGCATCCCGCGCCCGCTGCCGCTCGCGCCGGCGCCCGGCACGTTGTCGTCGGCGAAGCTCGCCGTCACGTCGTCCACGACGAAGCGGTTGAGCGCTCCGCCGCGCGCGCGTACGCGCCCGGTGATCCGTCCGGCGAAGGGGAGCGGGAAGGGTCCCTGGTGGAAGCGCTCGAGCAGGTCGAAGTCGAGCGGCGCCGCCTCGAGGTCCACGTCCTTGAGGATCGTCACCGGTGCGCCGACCCCCCACGTCATCCGGCCGCGGAGCCGCGAGCGGTGGCTCCGCACATCGAGCGCCGTGAGCTCGTACTCGAGCACGCCGAGGTCGCGCGCGGCGTTCCGGATATGGAGGTCCATCTTCCCGCCGCCGGTGGTCGGCAGCGAGGGGTCGATCCACGCGATGTCGGCGAGCGCGACGCTGTCCCCCTTCACGCGCACGTCGTAGCGGATCGGCAGGTCGCTGCCCCAGACGATCTTTCCCTCGGCGCGTCCGGTCGAGCCCGGGAGGTCGAAGTGCGGGAGCTCGAACCAGACGGAGTCGCCGAGCCAGCGCACCTGGCCGGCGATGTTCCGGAAGCGGAACGGGGGATCCGTCTCGAGCACGTCCCAGCGGCGGATGTCGAACCGCCGCCCCGACGAATCGGGATAGGCGAGCCGCACGCGCGGGAGTTCCATCGTGAGGTCGTGCCAGACTCGCGTGCGCACATAGCGATCGCGGCCCGCGCGGCGCACGTCCTTCGTCTTGTCGGCGAGCGCGACCGCGGCGGCGCTGTCGCGACGCGCTCCGCGCAGCGAGTCGGGCGGCTCCCAGGGCAGGATCAGCGTGAAGGAGCCGCGGTCGATGCGCGCCTCCTCGATCACGAGCACGCTGCCATACGCCGAGCGCCGCACCGCGCGGCGGACGCCGCCCCGGCGCGGCCAGAGCTTCTTGTCCGTCCAGACGCCGTCGAAGTCGCGCCGCATCGCGAAGCGCGGGCGCGAGATCTCGGCCGTGCGCAGGATGATGCGCCCGTCGATCAGGTCGCGCGGATCGAAGGTGACGCGGACCGGGCCCGTCGCGACGAACACCGAGTCGTCGCGGTCGCGGATCTCGAGCGAGTCCGTGCGCAGGTCCGTGAGGAACGATCCGCTCAGCGTGCCGAGGTGCACGGTGCCCTGCACCGTGCGCGACAGCTGCGCCTGCAGGCGTCGCCGGATCCACTCGCGTCCATCCTCGCCCTGCGTCGCCGCGACGAGCCCGGCGATGACCGACGCGCCGATGGCCATCATCACGAGTGCGCTCACCAGCGCGACGAGGCGGCGGCGGCCCATCATCTCAGAAGGCCTGCCCGATCGCTATCGAGGGCGTCAGCCGGCTGAAGAAGCCCGACGACTGCCGCGGCCGGAAGCTCGACGGGCAGGCGCCCGCGGCCTGCGTCACCACGCCCGCGGCGTCGCGCGTCACCGGCAGCGTGTTGCCCGGGCTGACGCAGAAGAGCGCCCCGCCTGCCGCCACCGGGGCGTCGAAGTAGGCCGCGCCCTCGGAGCGTGTGTACGGATTGTAGGCGAGGTCCGCGCGCAGGAATCCGATCGGCGTACGCACCCGCACGCCGAACCCCGGCGTCACCCGCAGCCGGTCGAAGCCGAGGCCCTGCCGCGCCGCGCCGCGGTTCCACACCTCGCCGACGTCGGCGAAGAGCGTCCAGCGCAGCAGCGAGGGCAGGAAGGGGCTCGTCATCCGCAGTTCGGCGTTGCCGACGATGAGTGCGTTGCCCCCCGTCGGTACCGCGCGCTGTCCGGACCGGGCGGCGTCGGCGCGGAAGTAGATCGTGTCGCTGGGGCCCGCCGGGAGCGTCCCCGGCGAGCCGTCGGCCCGCACCGTGTCGTAGGCCGTCGGGATGTACACCGAGGGACCGAGCTCGTTCTGGCGGAAGCCGCGCACGGTCGTGGGGCCGCCGCCGAAGAGCCGCTCCTGCGGCGGCACGAAGGTCGCCGCCGTCGCGAAGGTCGGGCCGAGCACGACGCCGAGCCGCAGGCGCGCCGCGAAGACGACGTCGCCGCCGAGCGGCGCGTAGACCGCGCCGTCGGCGGTGAAGCGGCTGAACTGGAGCGCGGCGTCGGCGCCGACGAATCGCGACGCGTGGCGCGCCTCGATCCGGCCGGAGACACCCCGCGTCGGCTCGAGCGCGTTGTCGGTGCGCTCGTACCCGGTCGCGACGCTGAGCACCGCGAGGCGCTGCGTCCGCTGCAGCGCCTCACGGTCCGCCGTCACACAGGCGTTGAACACCGCGCAGAAGAGCGCCGGCTGCGCCTCGGTCCGTCCGTACTCGAGCGAGTAGGCGACGCTCTGCGAGCGCCGGTTCAGGTTCCGCACCGCGGCCAGGCTCGTGCCGAAGGGCGTCGTGCGCAGGAATGCGTTGTACTCGCTGCGCCGCTCCGAATAGAGCGAGAGCGTCGGCACGAAGCTCGCGCGCAGCAGCGACGGCTGGCTCACCGACGCGCCGAAATAGTAGTTGAGGTTCTCGCTGTAGAGGTCCTCGCGCGCCTGCGGGCAGAGCTGCTCCGCGCCGCCGAGCGGGGCGCCGATGCCGATCTTCGAGAGCCGCCCGCGCATCTCGAGCCGCGTCGCCGAGTGGAAGAGGTTGTACTCGGTGAACTCCCCCGTCGTGCGGAAGCAGTCGAGCGAACCCCATCCGCCGCCGAGCCGCGCCGACCGCAGGTACGACTCGGTGACCGCCACGTCGATCGTGATGAGCGAGTCGGAGACCGGCGCCCCGGGCTCCACGACGACCGACCCGAAGGCCTCCGTCTGGTAGAGCGTGCGCTTGGCGCGCTCGAGTTCGCGCTCGCGGTAGAGGTCCTGCGTGCGCAGGCCCGCGAGCCGGCGCACCGCGCGCTCGGACACCTTCGCGTCGCGCCCGTCGCGGCCTCGGCGCACGAGCGCCACCTGGCCGATCCGCCGCCGCGCCCCGGGCTCGACCGTGAAGATCACCGTCGCGCGCCGCGCCTCGGTGCGCGTGTCGTAACCGAGGAAGACCTCGGCGTCGGGATAGCCGTTGTCGCGGAGCCGGCGCGCCAGTGTGTCGCGCGAGTCGGCGTTGGCGTAGCGGTCGAACAGCCCGCCGACCCGCGTGCGGAGCCCCGAGAGGATCTCCGTCCGCTCCGGCACGCCGTCGAGGCCGAGGATGCGCAGCGTGTCCACGCGCACCGGCTCGCCCTCGGCGATCCGGAAGAGCACGCCGACGCGCCGGCTCCCCATCGCCGTGACGACCGTGTCCACGGTCGCGTCGACGTAGCCGTGGTTCCGGTACCAAACCCGCAGCCGCGCGACGTCCAGCGGGAACTCGCGCTGGTTGAGACAGTGGCGCGCCCCGACCACCTTGAGCGCTCGCCGGGCCCAGCTCGACGCCGTCGTCACGATCCCGGCGGTCAGCTCGGCGTCGGTGAACGCGGTGTTCCCCTCGAACTCGAGCCGCCGCACCTCGACGCCGTCGCGCCCGCAACGCGTGTCCTGTGCCGCGGCCTCCCGTCCCGCGCCGACGAGCAGCAGGAGCGCGAGCAGGAACCGGCCGCGCCCGGTTGCTTTCACCGGTTCAGTCGTCCTTCTGGCCGAACACGGCGAGGTTGGAGGAGTGGCCCGGATTCACCTTCTTCTCGGGATGCACCCAGTGCACCGCCTGGTTCACCGCGATCGCCGCCTCGCCGAAACCGGTCGCGATCAGCTTGAGCTTGCCGGGATACGTGTTCACGTCGCCGCAGGCCCAGATCCCGGTGCGCCCCGTCTCCATCGTCTGGTTCACCACGATCTCATCCTTCTCGATCGTGAGCCCCCACCCGGTCAGCGCCCCCATGTCGCTCACGTAGCCGAGCATCGGCAGCACGACGTCGCACGCCACGCGCCGCGTGGTCTTCTGCTTGATGTCCTTGAGCTCGAGCGCGACGATCCGCCCGTCCTCGGCGATGACATCGGCCAGCTCGTGGAAGGTGTGCACGGCGGTGCGTCCCGCCGCCGCCGCCGCCATCACCGCGTCCACCGTCGCCTGGTGCGCACGGAAGCGGTCGCTGCGGTGCACGAGCGTGATGCCCTTCGCGATCCCCTCGAGCTGGTGCGCCCAGTCGAAGGCCGAGTCGCCGCCGCCCACGATCACGACGTGCCGGCCGGCGAACTGCCTGGGATCCAGCACGGTGTCGTAGATGCCCCTGCCATACCAGGGCTCGGCGCACGCCTGCGGCAGGCGGCGCGGCGAGAAGGCGCCGATCCCCGCGGCGATGATGACAGCACGTGACGGGAACCGGTCGCCCTCGGTGACGAGGGTGAAGGTCCCGTCGGTCTCCTCGAGGGCGATCACGTTCTGGCCGCAGTGGACCGGCTGCCGGAACTGCGCCGCCTGCTGCACCAGCGACGACACGAGGTCCTTGGCGAGGACCTTCGGATAGCCGGCGACGTCGAAGATGAACTTCTCGGGGTAGAGAGCGGCGAGCTGACCGCCCGGCTGGGGGAGCGCATCGACGATTTGCGCGCTCGCACCCCGCATGCCAGCGTAGAACAGGGCGAAGAGGCCCGCCGGGCCGCCGCCGATGATCGTGATGTCGCGGATGTCGTGAGTTGCCATCCTATTAAGTTCGCCGTCCGGCGCCCCCCGGAGCAACGGGAACGCCGAACTCCCCCCACCCGACGCACCCCGTGACCGACGAGCACGTCCTCCACTCCCCGAGCAGCTTCCGCCTCCTCCGCGAGGTCGCCCGCGGCGGCATGGCCGCCGTCTTCGAGGCCGAGCAGGTGGGCGCGGCCGGATTCACCAAGCGGATGGCCGTCAAGATCATCCACGAACGGTTCGGCCAGCATCCGGAGTGGCTGCAGCTCTTCATCGACGAGGCCAAGCTCTCGGCCAACCTCGTCCACGGCAACATCGTGCAGATCTACCAGCTCGGGGAGTCCGAGCGCGGGCACTTCATCGCGATGGAGTTCATCAAGGGGATCACGCTCCGCACGCTGATCAACACGCACCGCGTGATGCGGCGCCCGCTGCCGGGGGACATCGCGGCCTACTGCGCGAGCCGCGTCTGCCGGGCGCTCGATTTCGCGCACCACTTCGTCGGCGAGGACGGCCGTCGCCTCGACATCGTCCACCGCGACGTCTCCCCGGGGAACGTGATGCTCACCTGGGACGGCCACGTGAAGCTCGGCGACTTCGGGATCGCCAAGGCGCGCACGATGGCCGACCCCTCGGCCTCCCGGCCGCTGCTGCTCGGGAAGAAGCACTACATGAGCCCCGAACAGCTTCTCGGCGTTCCGGTGGACTGGCGCTCGGACATCTTCTCGATGGGCGTGGTCCTGTTCGAGCTCTTCGCGCTCAAGTCGCTCTTCACGGAGGACGAGACGCTGGCGGCGATCGACGAGGTGGTCATCGATCCGACACCCGATCTCGGCGCGCGGTTGCCCGCCACCGATCCGGGACTCCGCCGCATCATCCTCGGCGCGATCGCCAAGGAGGCGATCGACCGCCCGACGGCCGCCGTCCTCGGGCGATCGCTCGACGCCTGGTGCACGGAGCAGGGCACGCCGGGCTCACCGGAGCGGCTCCAGGCGCATCTGGCGGATCTCTTCCCGGAGTCGTACCGGCCGCCCTCGCGGAACGCCTCGGAGCCGCCGTCGATCTCCCTCCTCCCCGGCGTCGTCCGGGACATTCCCGCTTAGATTGGGCAGATGACCCTCAAGATCTACACGAAGACCGGCGACCAGGGCGACACGGGGCTCTTCGGCGGCGGCCGCGTCGGCAAGGACCACCCGCGCGTCGAGGCCTACGGCGACATCGACGAACTCAATGCCGTGATCGGGATGGCCCGCTCGGTCGAGATGATGCCGCGCATCGACGAGGTGCTCGCGCCGGTGCAGCGCGACCTCTTCGCGCTCGGCGCGCTGCTCGCGACGCCCGACCACGAGAAGATGAAGGAGCAGCTCGCCAAGGCCCGCATCTCCGACGCGCGCATCGCGCAGCTCGAGCAGGCGATCGATGACGGGGAGTCGGAGCTCGAGCCGCTGAAGGCGTTCATCCTCCCCGGCGGGACGCCGAAGGCCGCCGCGCTGCACGTGGCGCGCACGGTCTGTCGCCGCGCCGAGCGCGCCATCATCCGGCTGCAGAAGGACTCGGAGGTGCCGCAGATCGTGATCGTCTATCTCAACCGGCTCTCCGACCTGCTCTTCGTGCTCGCCCGCGTGGCCAACCACCGCGCCGGCGCCGGCGAAGTGACGTGGTAGCGGTGGCCCCGTGAGCGGACCGCGGCCGAGTTCCCAGCGGCCCGGCAGCGCGCGGGTCAGCGGGCCGCTCGCGCTGCACGGCGCCGCGATCGAGATCGCCCCCGGCGCACTGGCGACGCTCGGCGCGCGCGTGCGCGCGCTCCACCCGCGCCATCGCGTCGCGATCATCGCGGACCAGCAGGTGGCCGCGCTCTACGGCGAGATGGTGCTCGCCGCGTTCGAGCCCGCGGCCTCGATGCCCTTGGGCAGCACCGAGGAGGTCGCCGAACCCCTCCTCCTCACCTTCCCGGCCGGCGAGCGCCACAAGACCCGCGGCACCTGGGGCGCGCTGACCGATCAGCTCGTGTCCGCCGGACTCGGACGCGACACCGTGATCGTCGCGCTCGGCGGCGGCGTCACCGGCGACCTCGCCGGCTTCGTGGCCGCGACCTTCCTGCGCGGAGTGCCGTTCGTCCAGGCGCCGACGAGCCTGCTCGCGATGATCGACGCCTCGATCGGCGGCAAGACGGGCGTGGATACGCCGGCGGGGAAGAACCTTGTCGGGGCGTTCCACCAGCCTTCGCTCGTGGTGACCGACCCGCGCGTGCTCGCGACGCTCCCGCCGCTCCACCTGCGGGAGGGACTGGCCGAGGCGATCAAGCACGGTGTGATCGCCGACGCGGCCTACTTCGGATGGATCGCCTCGGCGCTGCGACAGGTGCTCGACCCCGCCGCCCACGATGACGCGACGACGCTCCACCTCGTGCGCCGCTCGGTCGAGATCAAGGTTGACGTCGTGCGGAAGGACGAGCGCGAGCTCGGGCTCCGGAAGGTGCTGAACTTCGGCCACACGATCGCGCACGCGATCGAGCACGTCACCGCCTACGGCGTCCCGCACGGCGACGCCGTGGCGATCGGGATGGTGGCCGAGGCGATCCTGGCCGAGCGGCTCCGCATCTCCGAGCGCGGACTCGCGGACGCCATCGCGACGGTCTGCGACGCCGCGGGTCTCCCCGTGAAGCTCCCCGACGGCGTCAGCGCAGCCGAGATCCTGAGCGCAACGCGCACCGACAAGAAATCGCGCGGTGGCCAGGTCGAGTACGCACTGCCCCGCGCCCTCGGGGAGATGGCGGGTTCGGACACCGGGTACGGCATCCGGGCGACCGACGCGGACGTGTTGCAGGCGCTAGGTCACCTGTGAGCGACATCACAAATGATTGCGGGACAAAGGGATGGCGCCTTGGCGGCGGTGTGGTGTCGCCTTGGCACGCTTCTTGGCTGTTGACCGTTCTTCTCCCCCGCTTATAGCCTTCGCCGTCCGAGTGAGTGCGGACGCGCGACACACAAGTGAAGGAACTGGTTCGGCTGCAGGAAGATCCCTGAATGCGTTCACGGCGGCACCTTCGGGCGCCGCGTTGTCCAACACGCGGTAATGGGGTGGGTATGCTGCACGCGACCGAAACGCGATCGAAAGGCTACTTCCGTTCCTCACCCTCTTCCGCGTTCGACCAGTACCTCCAGGACATCCAGAAGCTCCCGCTGATCACCGACCCCGCCGAAGAGCGGCGTCTCGCACGACTCGCCCAGAAGGGCGATGAAGCTGCCGCCGAGCGGCTCGTGACCGCGAACCTCCGGTTCGTGATCTCCTACGTGAAGAAGTACCAGGGCCACGGCCTCGATCTCTCCGAGCTCGTCGCCATCGGGAACGAGGGCCTGCTCAAGGCGGTCCGGAAGTTCGATCCCGACCAAGGCGTGAAGTTCATCTCGTACGCCGTGTGGTGGGTCCGGCAGGCGGTCCTGAAGGCGCTGGCCGAGCAGACGCGCTCGGTGCGCATCCCGCTCAACCAGAACTCAGCGCTGATCCGCCTCTCGCGCGCCGAGACGGTGTTGGCCCAGGTGCTCAAGCGCGACCCGACCGATCACGAGATCGGGCGCCTGCTCGACGAGACGCCCGAGCAGGTGCGCGCCTCGAAGCAGATGTCGTCCACCGAACTCTCGCTCGACGCGCCGATCGACCGTTCGGACCGCGAGGCCTGCACGCTCGGCGAGCGCTTCGCCGGCGGCGACGGGGTCGAGATCGAGGAGCGGACCGACTTCAAGCTCATGCGCGAGTGCATCGACAAGGTGTTCCGCCAGTACCTGACGCCGCGGGAGCGCAAGATCCTCAACCTGTACTACGGTCTCGACGAAGGGGCCGAGGCGATGACGCTCGAGAAGATCGGCGCCTTGATGGGCGTGACGCGCGAGCGCATCCGCCAGATCCGTGAGCGCGCGTTCGACAAGCTTCGGACGTCGCCGGAGGGGCGGAGCCTCGCCGGGTTCTGGGCGATTACCTGAACAGAGTAGGAAGTAGGAAGTAGAAAGGCATCGCGCGCCCGGTGAACGTGCGATGACATCGAAGGGGGTCCGGACCGCTGGTGGGTCCGGGCCCCCTTCGTACATTCCGCATCGTGAACGAGACTGCGACGACATTGCTGCCGGAGCTCGCGCGGATCGTCGGCGAGGCGCACGCGCTGGTGCGCGCGTCGTCGCTCCTCGTCTACGAATCCGACGGGCTACCCGGATACCAACGCCGACCCGCGGTCGCGGTCTTCCCGGGCGACCGGTCGGAACTGGTGGCCGTGATGCGGCTGCTCGCGCAGGAGCAGCTTCCCTTCGTCGCGCGCGGAGCGGGGACCGGACTCTCCGGGGGCGCGCTCGCCGACGGCGTCGTGCTGCTCGGGCTGCACCGGATGCGCCGCATCCTCGCGATCGACACCGAGGCGCGCACGGCCACGGTCGAACCCGGCGTCGTGAACGCGACGCTCACGCGCGCCGCGGCGCCGTACGGGCTGCACTACGCGCCTGACCCCTCGTCGCAGACCGCCTGCACCATCGGCGGCAACATCGCCGAGAATGCCGGCGGGCCGCACTGCCTCAAGTACGGCGTCACGCTCAATCACGTCGTGCGCGCCACGATCGTCATGCCCTCCGGCCAGGTGCTCACGCTCGACCGCGGCGACGACGGCGGCTACGACCTCCTCGGCGCGTTCGTCGGCAGCGAGGGGTGCTTCGGCGTCGTCGCCGACGTGACCGTGCGGCTGACGCCGGACCCCGAGGGCGTGATCACGCTGCTCGCCGACTTCGTGACCGTGCGCGATGCGGCGGCGGCGACCTCGGCGATCATCGCCGCCGGGATCCTCCCGGCCGCGCTCGAGCTGATGGACCAGGCGACGATCCAGGCGGTGGAGCAGAGCATCTACGCCGCCGGATATCCGGTGGATGCGGCTGCGGTGCTCCTGATCGAGGTCGATGGCGCGGCCGCCGGCCTCGAGGACGACGCACTCGAGGTCGCGCGGCTCTGCCGCGAGAATGGCGCGCGCGGCGTGCGCACCGCGCACGATCCCGCCGAGCGCGCAACCCTGTGGCAGGGGCGCAAGAAGGCGTTCGGCGCGATGGGGCGCGTGGCGCCGCACCTCGTGGTGCAGGACGCCGTCGTCCCGCGGACCAAGCTGGCCACCCTGCTCGAGGAGATCCAGGCGATCGGCGCGAAGCACCGGCTGCGCGTCTGCAACGTGTTCCACGCCGGCGACGGGAACCTGCATCCCAACATCCCGTACGACGCCTCCGACCCCGACGAGGCGGCACGGGTGCACCTCGCGATGCGGGAGATCATGCAGCGCTGCATCGATGCCGGTGGCACGATCACGGGCGAGCACGGCGTCGGGCTCGACAAGCTGCCGTACATGGAAGCGCTCTTCACGCCCGAAACGCTCGACGCGATGTGCTCGCTGCGCCGCGTCTTCGACCCGGACCGGCGCGCGAACCCGGGCAAGGTCGTGCCGGTGCACGCCTGCAAGGAGTGGTACGGCGTGGTGCGCACGTGAGGGCGGTCGGAGGAGTTGCAGAGGTCGCGGCCGTCGTGCGCGACGCGGCCGCCGCGGGCCGCACCCTCCGCATCGTCGGCGCCGGACGCTGGCTCGACGCGGGCCATCCCGTGCGCGCGGCGGCGACGCTCGACCTCTCGGCGCTCGCCGGCATCCACGCCTACACCCCGGCGGACCTCACGATCTCGGTCGGGGCGGCGACCACGCTCGCGGCCCTCGACGAGGCGACGCGTGCCCACGGGCAGTGGTGCCCGCTCCTGCCGTGGGGCGATGACGGAGGGAGCGTCGGGGCCACGGTGGCGACGGCCACGAGCGGACCGTTCGCGGCCGCGCTCGGCCGGCCGCGCGACCTGGTGATCGGGCTCGAGTGCGTGGATGGGCTCGGCCGCACCGTGCAGGCGGGGGGGCGCGTGGTGAAGAACGTCGCGGGATTCGACCTCGTGCGCACGATGACCGGCAGCTGGGGGACGCTCGGCGCGATCACGGCGCTCCATCTGCGGCTGCGCGCGCGACCGGCGGTGGACGAGAGCTACGCCCTCACCGCGGACCCCGCGCGTGATGAGGCGTTGCACGCATTCGTGCGCGGGCCGTACGCGCCCCTCGCCTGCGTCGCGCTCACCCCTGCGCTCGCGGGATCGATCGGCGTACCGGCCACGACGCGCTGGCTCGTCCGCATCGGCGGCAACCCCGGCTTCGCCGCGGCGGCGCGCTCCGCACTCGGTGCGCTCGGCCGCGCCGAACCGGTGGGGCACGAGTGCTGGACCGCGCTGCGACGCGAAGCGGCGACGCCGGCGCGCGCGACCGCGTGGCGCTGGGACCACCTCTCGCTCCGATTGAAGGACGCGTTCGATCCCGAGCGCGTGCTGAATCCGGGATTGCTCGGGGATCGGACGTGAGTTCACCTGCGGGCGGGCCTTCCCGCGAGTGCGCCCTGCCGGGCTCGCCGCTCGAGCACGAGCGTGCGGGACTCGACTCCTGCGTGCACTGCGGCTTCTGCCTCCCGGCCTGCCCGACCTACCTCGCGCTCGAGGACGAGAACGACTCGCCGCGGGGCCGGCTCGTGCTGATGGGCGCACTGCTCGACGGCCGCGTCGCGCCCGACGACCCGGACGCGCGGCGGCATCTCGACCAATGCCTCGGATGCCGCGGCTGCGAGACCGCGTGCCCGAGCGGCGTGCCCTACGGCCGCCTCCTCGAGGCCACGCGCGAGACGCTGGCCGCCCATACGCCGCTGCCCTGGAAGGCGCGCCTCGTGCTCGCGGTCTTCGCGCGCGCGTGGCTGCTGCGCCCGGTGCTCGCGATCGCGCGGCTCGTCCGCGCGTCGGGGCTCGCGCGCGCGCTGGCGCTCCGGCCCCCGGGCGCGCTGACGCGGCCGCTCGCGATGCCGATGGCGATGCTGGCGGCGACCGCGCGTCCCGCGCGTTCTGAGCGTTCTGCGCGTTCTGCGCGTTCTGCGCCGGCCGATCTGAATCGCGTGCACAGGTTGCGCGAGGCCGGGGCATCGCCGGCCCCGCCCCGCAGATCCGCCGTGTTGCTCACCGGCTGCGTGATGGAGGGACTCTTCACCGCGCTCAACCGATCGACGGAGCAGGTGCTCCGCGCGAACGGCTGGCAGCTCGGCCGCGCGGCCGGTCAACGCTGCTGTGGCGCGCTCCACGCCCACGCCGGGGACGCCGACACCGCACGCGGGCTCGCGCGCGCGAACATCGCCGCCTTCGAGGCCAGCGGTGCCGATGCCTATGTGATGAACTCGGCCGGCTGCGGCTCGATGTGCCGCGAGTACGGGCACCTCCTGGCCGGGGACTCCGCGTGGGCGGCGCGCGCCACGGCCTTCTCGGCGAAGGTGCGCGACGTGCACGAGCTGCTGGCCGAGGCGGGCCCGCGACCGTCGGCGGCGCCGGCCGACCCCGCGGCTGCGCCCGTACGCGTCGCCTGGGACGCTCCCTGCCACCTGCAGCATGCGCAGCGCGTGGTCGCGCCGCCGCTCACCGTGCTCCGCGCGGTCGGCGGCGCGACACTCGTCCCGCTCGCCGACAGCGACCAGTGCTGCGGCAGCGCGGGGATCTTCACCCTCGTCCAGCCGCACGTCTCGGCCGCCGTGCTCGCGCCCAAGCTCGCGCGCATCGCGGAGTCCGGGGCCGCGGTGGTCGCGACCGCCAATCCGGGGTGCCTGATGCAGATCGGCGGGGGCCTCCTGCTCGCCGGGAGCCCGGTGGTCGCGCGCCATCCGGTGGAACTGCTCGCCGAGGGCTACGCGCGCGAGGCGACGCCCGGTTAGGATACGAGTATGGAAGTCCCCGTCGTCCTGCTCGAGTTCGAGGGTGTCCTCACCGACACGCGCACCGTGCGCGAGGCCGCGCTCGCCGAAGCGCTCGCGGTCGACGGACTGGAGCTGACCCCGACCCTCGCCGCGATCGCGCACGGCCGCACGACCGAGGATGCGGTCCGCCGCATCCGCCGCGCCGCCGGGATGCCCGACGACGAGACCGCGGTGGAGCTCGGCCGCCTGCGCGCCGAGCGCGCCTTCGCGGCGCGCGCCGGCAAGGGACTCACGCTGACGGCGGGGGCGCGTCCGGCGCTGGAGAAGCTCGCCGCGACCGCGCGCTGCGCCATCGTGACTCGCGCCTCGCGGCGCGAGGTGGAGTTCGTGCTCGGACTGGCCGGGCTCGAGGGCGTCTTCCGCCCGGTGATCGCGCTCGAGGACGCCACACCGCCCAAGCCCGACGCCGCGCCCTATCGCGCCGCGCTCGCGCGCATCGCGCAGCTCTTCCCCGGGCAGCAGCTCAAGGCGCTCGCGGTCGAGGACAGCGTCATCGGCGTGCGGGCCGCTCGCGCCGCCGGGATCACGACCGTCGCGATCGGGCCCTTCGAGGCGCACGAGGCGATGGAGGCGGACGCGTGGGTCGAGTCGATCGTGGACCTGACGCCCGAACGCGTGCGCGCCCTGACCGGCATCGCGAGCAGCAAGCGGTGACCACGCCGGCCGGCACCGCGCTCGAGGCGGGCGACCTCGCCGCCTACCGCGCGCTGCACGACGACGCCGCGCTCATCGACCGCTCGTCACGGGCGCGGATGACATTCTCCGGCGCGCAGGCCAAGGCCGCCCTGGGCGGGCTGCTGACCAACGACGTCGCGGCGCTCGTGCCGGGGAGTGGCCAGCGCGCGGCGGCGCTCACGCCCAAGGGCCGCGTGATAGCGCTGGTGCGGGTGGCCGACCGCGGGGAGGACCTCCTCGTGGATGCCGACGCCGCGGCCGGCGCCGGCTTCATGGCGATGATCCGCAAGTTCGTGAACCCGCGCCTGGCCAAGTATGCGGACGTGACGACGAGCACGCGAAGCCTCGGTGTCTACGGTCCGCGTGCGGCCGACCGGCTCGCCGCCGCGCTCGGCGCGGACGCGGCCCGGCTCTCGGCGATGGACGATCACTCGACGCTTTGGCTGGGCGAGGGTCAGTCGCGGATCACGGTGCTGCGCTCCGGCGACCTCGGCCTCCCCGGGTTCGATTGCATCGCCGGCACGGATCGGATCGGTGAATTGGAACGCGCCCTCACGGTCGCCGGTGTGCCAACGGCGCGCGACGCGGTCACGGCCGTCGCGCGCGTCGAGGCCGGGGTGCCCCAGTGGGGCGTCGAGATGGACGAGGAGACGATCCCACAGGAGGCGAATCTCGACGCGCTCGGCGCGATCTCCTTCAGCAAGGGCTGCTACACGGGCCAGGAAGTGGTCGCGCGGATCCACTTCCGCGGTCATGTCAACCGGCACCTGCGCTGGCTCTCCGCGAGTGAACCGATCCCCGTCGGCGCGACGGTCGTGGACGCCGAGGGCAAGGAGATGGGCACGGTCCGCTCGAGCGTCGTCTCGCCGCGGCGCGGTCCGCTCGCGATCGCGATGGTGCGGCGAGAGATCGTGCCGGGTTCCGAGGTGCTGGTGCGCGCCGACTCGAACGAGTTCCCGGCGCGCTGCGAGGAGATCACGGCCGGCGTGCGCGCGTAGAGACAGGGAGTGAAAACGGAACGCGCGGCCCTTTCGGACCGCGCGTTCACCAGCTTCCGTGAGGAAGCAGCTTACATCTTCTTCGTGGTGTCCGTGGCGGTCGAATCCATCTTCGTCGTATCGGTCATCGCGGCGGAATCCGTCGTCGCCGGGGCAGCGGTGGCAGTGGTGGCAGCAGCGTCGGCGGCCGGCGCGGCCTCCTCAGCCTTCGGGGCGCAAGCAGCGAACACGATCAGCGACGCGACGACGGCAAAGCGCTTCATTGGTGCAGTTCTCCATAGTGAGGACGAACCGGGATCGCGAGGCATTCGCGACGGCGGAACGAGCGCGAAAGGTAGACGGCACTGGTACCGCCGTCAACTCGGATGGAGTTCTAAAGCGTTTACCAGCAACGGGTTGGAAATGAGCGAATGATTGTATTGACCGATGGGTCAAGTTCGCGGACCGACCGTACTGTCACGCAGAAGCCCGAAAAAGGTGCGCGCGTCCGCATCATAAGCCATTCTGCCGCAACGGTTTGATGACGCCACAGTCGTCGCGTCCCCGCCGCGTTAGTTTGCATTCTGGACCCCTGCGCTCCATCCCACCCGCCCCGTGAATCCTCCCGCCGCGACCGTCGCCCCATCCACGAGCACCGTCGTCCGCGGCGCCTGCCCGCACGACTGCCCGGACACGTGCGCGACACTCGTCACGGTCGAGGACGGGCGCGCGACCCGCATCCAGGGTGATCCGGACCACCCCTTCACGCAGGGATTCCTCTGCACGAAGGTGAACCGCTACCTCGAGCGCACCTATCACGCCGAGCGCGTGCTCAGGCCGCTCCGGCGCGTCGGGCCGAAGGGACGCGGGGAGTTCGTCGAGGCGAGGTGGGACGAGGCGCTCGATGCGATCGCGGCGAAGTTGAACGCGATCCGTCATTCTCCCGACGGGCCGCAGGCGATCCTCCCGTATTCCTACGCCGGCACGATGGGATTCCTGCAGGGCGAGTCGATGGACCGCCGCTTCTTCCACCTGCTCGGCGCATCGAAGCTCGACCGTACGATCTGCGCGACCGCGGGGATGATGGGGATGCGGATGACCATCGGCGCGAGCATCGGCGCCGACGCGGAGGAGGTGCCGCGGAGCGACCTCATCCTGCTCTGGGGCACGAACACGCTCACGAGCAACCCGCACCTTTGGCCGCACGTGCTCGAGGCGCGCAAGCGCGGCACGCCGGTCATCTGCATCGATCCGATCCGCACGCGCACCGCCGAGCAGTGCGACGAGTGGATCGGCATCCGCCCGGGCACCGATGCCGCGCTCGCGCTCGGGATGATGCAGGTGATCTTCGCCGAGGGGCTCGAGGACGGCGACTATCTCGCGCGCCACACGCTCGGCGCCGACCAGTTGCGCGAGCGCGTGAAGGAGTATCCGCCGGAGCGCGTCGCGTCGATCACCGGCATTCCCGCCGAGCGGATCGTCACGCTCGCGCGCCAGTACGCCGAGGCACGCGCGGCCTTCGTGCGCATCAACTACGGCCTGCAGCGCCACGCCGGCGGCGCGATGGCGGTGCGCACCATCGCCTGCCTGCCGGCGGTCGTCGGCCACTGGCGGCTCCCGGGCGGCGGCGTGCAGCTCTCCGCGAGCGCGAACTTCGCGTTCGACCGGAAGACGCTGCACCGCGAGGATCTCTCACCCGCCGGCACGCGCACGGTCAACATGTCGCTCCTGGGCGAGGCGCTGGAGAAGTCCGACGCCGGAGTCGGGGGCCCGCCGGTGAAGGCGCTCGTGGTCTACAACTCCAACCCCGGCGCGATCGCCCCCGACCACAACGCCGTCGTGCGCGGACTCAAGCGCGACGATCTCTTCACGGTGGTCCTCGAGCACTTCCGCACCGACACCTGCGATTACGCCGACTGGGTGCTCCCCGCGACGACGCAGCTCGAGCACTGGGACGTGCACTTCTCGTACGGCCACCTCTACGCGTCACTCAACAAGCCGGCGATCGCACCGCTCGGCGAGGCGCTGCCGAACACCGAGATCTTCCGGCGACTCGCGGCCCGTATGGGACTCGACCACCCGGCGCTCAAGGACGACGACGTCACCCTCGTCAAGCAGGCGCTCGGCTCCGGCGACCCGAGGATGGCGACGGTCGGCTGGGAGACGCTCGAGGCGCAGGGCTGGGCGCGGCTCAACCTGCCCAAGCCGTTCACTCCGTTCGCCGACGGCGGCTTCCTCACACCGAGCGGCAAGTGCGAGTTCTACTCGGCGCGGATGAAGGAGATGGGGCTCGATCCCCTTCCCGCGTTCACGGCACCCTATGAGTTCCCCGAGTCCGTGCCGGCGCTCGCGGCCAAGTACCCGATCACGCTGATCTCCTCCCCGGCGCACCAGTTCCTGAACTCGACCTTCGTGAACGTCGGGCCGCTCACGCGCGCCGCGCGCGAGCCCGAGGTGTCGCTCCACCCGAACGACGCCCAGCGCCGCGGGATCGCCGACGGCGCGCCGGTGGTGGTCGAGAACGACCGCGGGCACTTCCGCGCGACCGCGCGCGTTCGGGAAGGCATCCGCGAAGGGGTCGCGTGGGCACCCGGAGTCTGGTGGGCGAAGCTCTCCAAGGATGGCGTGAACGTGAACGTCACCACGAGCCAGCGCCTCACCGACATGGGGGGCGGTCCCGTCTTCTACGACAATCTGGTCGAGATCCGAACGACATGAAGCTGCCGAACACGCTGGGCGCGCTCCGCACGTCCTCTCATGGCGCCGCGGAGCGGCAAGGCCGTTCCGTGAAGGATGAGCTCCGCGCGAACCTTATCGCGCGCCTCCGGGACGGGAAGGCGCTCTTCCCCGGCGTCCTCGGCTACGAGGACACGGTGATGCCGCAGATCGTGAACGCGCTCCTCTCGCGGCACCACTTCATCCTGCTCGGGCTGCGCGGCCAGGCCAAGTCGCGCATCCTGCGCGCGCTCACGACGCTGCTCGACCCGGCGATGCCGGTGATCGCGGGGAGCGAGACCAACGACGACCCCTTCCACCCGATCTCGAAGTTCGGGCGCGACCGGATTGCCGAGGCCGGGGACGATACGCCGATCGCCTGGCTCTCGCCCGACCAGCGCTACGTCGAGAAGCTGGCGACGCCGGACGTGACGGTGGCCGACCTGATCGGCGACCTGGACCCGATCAAGGCCGCGCGCGGCGGGCATATGCTCGCCGACGAACTCTCGATCCACTACGGCATGCTCCCGCGCGCGAACCGCGGGATCTTCGCGCTGAATGAACTCCCCGACCTCGCCGGCAAGGTGCAGGTGGGGCTGTTCAACGTGATGCAGGAAGGGGACGTGCAGATCAAGGGCTTCCCGGTGCGGCTCGCCCTCGACGTGCTCCTCGCCTTCACCGCCAACCCCGAGGACTACACCGCCCGCGGCAAGATCATCACGCCGCTCAAGGACCGGATCGGGAGCGAGGTGCTCACGCACTACCCAGCGACCGTCGACCTCGCGATGTCGATCACCGAGCAGGAGGCGTGGACGTCGCGCGACGCGGTGCCGGTGCGCGTGCCCGGCATCGTGTCCGAGGTGGCGGAGCGGGTCGCGTTCGAGGCCCGGCAGGAGAAGCGGATCGACCAGCGCTCCGGCGTCTCGCAGCGCCTCTCGATCACGCTGCTCGAGAACGTCATCTCCAACGCCGAGCGTCGCGCCATCCGGCTCGGCGAGCGGGAGGTCGTGCCGCGCATCGCCGACATCTACGCCGCGCTCCCGGCGATCACCGGCAAGATCGAGCTCGAGTACGAGGGCGAGCTGGTGGGCGGGGCGTCGATCGCGCGCGAGCTGATCCGCCGCGCCGCCGACGCCGCGCTGCAGGAGCGGGACGAGACGCTCGACCTCGACGGCATCATCATGTGGTTCGACACGGGCTCGGCGCTGCAGGTCAGCGACGAGGTCGCGGCGGGCGTGGCGCGTGCGGCGTTCGCGACCGTGCCGGGGCTGGTCGAGCAGGTCGCCGCCTCGACGTTGCCGAGCGGGAACGATGCCGACACCGTGGTCTCCTGCGAGCTGGTGCTCGAGTCCCTCGTGGCGCGACGGAAGATCTCGCGCTCGGAGGGCGGGCAGTACGGCCGCTCAGTGCGTCGAAAGGGCGGGATGCCGCCGGAATACCCACAGCGCGAAGAGTAGCATCAGCGCGGCGGCGCCTCCGATCGCCCACGCGGCGTCGGTGGCCTTGGCGACCGCGCCGGCGAGGAAGCTCCCCACCGGGGATGCGCCGATGTAGACCATCACGTAGATGGACATCACGCGGCCGCGCAGCGCGTCGGGGACGATCGCCTGCATCCGCGCGTTGACGAGCGCGTTGTTCACGATCATCGCGACGCCGACGGCGTAGAGCAGGAGTCCGGCGAGCATCGGCGCGCGCGCGAGCGAGAAGAGCACCAGCAGCGCCGGGAATGCGACCGACGCGAGGCGGAGCGTGCGCCCCGGCGTCGCGCCGCCCCCGGTGGCCGCGATCGCGAGCGCGCCCGCCACCGCGCCGAGCCCGATGCACGCCATCAGCGCTCCGTAGCCGTCGGCGCCGAGCCCGAGCTGGTCGCGGGCGACGATCGGCAGGAGCGTCAACACCGGGATGCCGAGCAGCGAGAAGATCGTCGCGACGAGCAGGAGCGCCGGCAGCGGCGGCGTGTCGCGGATGTAGCGGACCGCCTCGCGCAGTCCCTCGACCGAGCTCATCGTCGAGCGCGTCTCCGTGCGGCGCTCGGGGAGCCGCAGCATCGCGAGCCCCACCAGCACCGCGAGGTAGGAGAGCGCATTCAGCCCGAAGGTCCAGGCGAGCCCCATCCGCGCGATCACGATCGCCGCGATGGTCGGCCCGAGCACACGGGCGAGATTGAACCCCGTCGAGTTGAGGCCGATCGCGTTGGGCAGGTCCTCGCGGCCGACGAGCTCGACGATCAGCGACTGCCGCGCCGGGATCTCGAACGCCGAGAGCGTGCCGCCGAAGAGCGTCAGCGTGAGCAGCCAATGGATGGTGAGGTGGCCGGTGAGCGAGAGCCCCCAGAGGATCGCCGCCTCGAGCAGCATCAGCGACTGCGCGATCCGCACCACGCGCAGCTTCTCGTTGCGGTCGGCCACGAGGCCGCCGGGGATCGAGAAGAGGAGGATCGGGAAGGTGCCGGCCGCGGCGGCGAGTCCCACCAGGAGCGGGTCGTTCGAGAGCTCGAGCGCCGTCCACCCCACCGCCACCTGCTGCATCCACGAGCCGATGAGCGAGACCGTCTGCCCGATCCAGAAGATGCGGAAATTCCGGTACTTGGTGAGGGTCCGGAATGGGTTCAGGGAGCGCGGGCCGAGGGCGGTCGTCATCTGGGTCCCGTAAGCTAAGATCCGAGCGCGGGAGGGGAACGGCAATTACCACAGAGGGCACAGAGAGCACAGAGGAACTGCCACGGCAGGAAGGACAACTGCCTTCTGAAGGGGGCCCGTCGGACAGATCCGACCGTCACGCACCCCCCCCCAAAAGCAGTTGCCGTTCCAGCCGTTGCCGTTCCTCTGTGCCCTCTGTGTCCTCTGTGGTGAATCGCCGTTCCGGCACCCCCCGCGACCCCAGCGCGTTCACAAGGGTATCTTCTCCCGAGACCGAATGCGCTACCACACCTACTCCAAGTTCAGCCCGGAGTCCGCCGACGCGGTGGACCTCCAGAAGCTGCTCGACAACCTCGCGGACTTCCTGCTCCAGTCGGGGTTCGCGGGCGGCGGGCCCTCGAACCCCTGGGGCGACGAGGACCCCGACCAGTCCGGTGACCGCTCCCTCGACGCCCTCCGCCAGGCGATCCTCGACGCGCTCATCCAGAGCGGGCAGTTCACGCCCGAGATGCTGGCCGCGCTCCGCGGCGACGGCGACGAGATCTCCGAGGCCAAGCTCTCCAAGCTCCTCGACGACATCGTCCAGCGGCTGATCGCGGAAGGCCTGCTCAAGATGGAGGCGCCGCCGCAGGCTCCCTCGGGTCACCAGTCGATGTTCGGGCCGGGCGGGCTCGCCAAGGCGGCCGCGCAGGACGTGAAGTTCGACCTCACGTCCAAGGGCATCGACTTCCTCGGCTACAAGGCGCTCCGCGGCATCCTCGGCGGCCTCGGCAAGTCGAACTTCGGCTCGCACGACACCCCCTGGCTCGCCACCGGCATCGAGGCCGACGCGGGGAGCAAGCCGTACGAGTTCGGCGACACGCTGAACCTCGACGTCAATGAGACCCTGCGCAACGCACTCGCGCGTACCGGATCCATCGAAGTGCCGATCGACCTCGACTACGCCGACCTGATGGTCCGGCAGAGCGAGTACCGTTCGAGTTGCGCGACCGTGCTGATGCTCGACTGCTCGCACTCGATGATCCTCTACGGCGAGGACCGCTTCACGCCGGCCAAGAAGGTCGCGCTCGCGCTCACGCACCTGATCCGCACGCAGTTCCCGGGCGACTCGATCAAGGTCGTGCTCTTCCACGACTCGGCCGAGGAGATCCCGATGGGCGCGCTCGCCAAGGCGCAGGTGGGGCCGTATCACACGAACACCGCCGCCGGGCTCAAGCTCGCGCGGCGGCTGCTGATGGCGCAGAAGAAGGACATGCGCCAGATCGTGATGATCACCGACGGCAAGCCGAGCGCGCTGACGATGCCCGACGGCCGGATCTACAAGAACGCGATGGGGCTCGACGCCTTCGTGCTGCAGGAGACCCTGACCGAGGTGGCGGCCTGCCGCAAGAGCGGGATCCCGGTGAACACCTTCATGCTCGCCCGGGACCGCGCACTCGTCGACTTCGTGAAGATGGTCAGCGCGATCACGCGCGGCCGTGCCTACTTCACCAACACGATGACACTCGGGCAGTTCATCCTGATGGACTTCCTGAAGCGGAAGACCAAGACGGTCAGCTAGACGGTCAGCTAGACGGTCAGCTGACGCCGGCCTGCTCGGCCTTTTCTGCGCTCAGCATCGCCTTCGGATTGACATCCGTCTCGGCGATCGACGTCAGGCGGGAATCGGCCGCGCGCTCCTCCTCGAGCGTCTCGCGCAACAGCTCCCCGACCGGCTCCTCGCCGAGCACACCGGCGAGCTCGACACAGGTGCCGTAGGCGGCGATCTCGTAGTGCTCGACGCGCTGGGCCGCGCCGATCAGCCCGGCGTCGCGCACGAGCGGATTGCCCTCCTCCTCCGCCATCTCCGCGCCCTCCTTCAGCAGGCCTTCCATCCCCTTGCACTTGATCGCCTTCGTCTCCTCGCCGAGGAGGGTGAAGCATTCCTCGAGCCGCAGCACGTGGCGGTCGGTCTGGGCGAGGTGCTCCCTGAAGGCGGTCGCGAGCAGCGGCGACGCGGCCGCCTTCACCATGGCCGGCAGTGCCTTGATCAGCTGATGCTCGGCACTGTAGAGATCGTTCAGCTCGTGGACCAGCAGTTCGCGCATCGAGTTCATCGTCATCGAGTGCTCCCGTGAGGTATGGGTGTGCGGTGCTGTGTGAGGGTACCGGGCCTTCGATGCGCCCACCATCGCCCGTTGGGATGACCGGTGGCTGATGAGGCGCGCGAGCCGCGGGTGTGGCGTCCTCAGCGCGCGTCCGGGTTGCCCTCAGGCGGGTACAGGGCTTGTCAGCGCCTCTCGACCCTTCCTCGTCGCAGCGATGAACTGGATCCGGCACCACACCTTCTGGATGCTCGCACTCTCGATCCTGATCACCGCGATCGCGGTGATCCTGGCGATGAGTCTCGGACGCTCCGACAAGACGGTCTCGCGCCACCTCGCACACCGCTTCGCCATCGCCGATCCGCAGTTCCGCCGGGAGATGTCCGTGCTGCTCGGGCCCACGATCACCCAGGGCAACCAGGTGACCGCTCTCCAGAACGGGGCGGAGATCTTCCCGGCGATGCTCGCCGCCATCCGCTCGGCCCGGCAATCGATCACGTTCGAGACCTACATCTACTGGTCCGGTGCGATCGGCAAGGAGATCTCCGAGGCGCTCGCCGAACGCGCGCGCGCCGGCGTGCCGGTGCAGGTCACGATCGACTGGGCGGGCAGCGTGAAGCTCGACCAGGCCCTGGTGGACGAGATGACGGTGGCTGGCGTGGAGATCGAGCGCTACCGTCCGCTGCGCTGGTACAACCTCGGACGCTTCAACAACCGCACGCACCGCAAGCTGCTGATCGTGGACGGTCGCATCGCGTTCACCGGTGGCGTCGGCATCGCTGACCAGTGGAGCGGGCGGGCCGAGGACCCGGAGCATTGGAGGGACTCGCACTTCCGGGTCGAAGGTCCCGCCGTGGCGCAGTTCCAGGCCGCCTTCAACGACAACTGGATGAAGATCACCGGCCGCGTGCTCAGCGGGCCGGCCTACTTCCCCGACCTCCTTCCGGCCGGCACGATGCAGGCGCAGCTGTTCATCGCCTCCCCGGCCGGGGGCAGCGAGAGCATGCACCTGATGTACCTGATGGCGGTGGCGGCCGCCGTCAGCACGATCGATCTCGCGGCCGCCTACTTCGTCCCGGACGAGTTGCTGATCGAGGCGCTCATCGCGGCTCGGCGACGCGGCGTGCGCGTGCGCGCACTCCTGCCGGGACCGCACATCGACTCCGAGGCCGTCCGCATCGCGTCCAAGCGGGAGTGGGGACCCCTGCTCGCCGAGGGGGTCGAGATCCACCTCTACCAGCCGACGATGATGCACACGAAGATGCTCGTCGTCGACACCGAGCTCGTTTCCGTGGGCTCCACTAACTTCGACTACCGCTCGTTCCGGCTCAACGACGAAGCCAGCCTCAATGTGTTCGACGCAAGCTTCGCCGCAGCGATGACCACCGTGTTCGAGCAGGACCTCCGCGACGCCACCGCCTTCAGTCACGCGATGTGGCTGGCCCGGCCGCTCAAGGAACGGATAGCGGAGATGCTCATCCTGCCGCTCAAGTCGCAGCTCTGAGCGCGCCGGACCGCGACGGAAGCCCGATGACGCGAACCCTCGATCTCCGGACCGGACGCCCGGTGTGGATGGCGTACGACGCGCCGAGCGTGCCCTGCACGCGCCTCAGGCGCGACGCGCGCACCGACGTGCTCGTCGTCGGCATGGGGATCAGCGGCGCGATGGTCGCCGAGTCCCTCTCCGCGGCAGGGCTTCGCGTGATCCTGATCGACCGCCGCGGCCCCCTGCTCGGATCGACGCCCGCCTCCACCGCACTCGTCCAGTACGAGATCGACGTCCCGCTCTCGCGGCTGACGCGCACCCTCGGCCGTGAGCGCGCCGGGCAGGCCTGGCGCCGCTCCCGTCTCGCGGTCGCGAATCTCTCGGCACGGATCGACGAGCTCGGCATCCCGTGCGGCAAGGTCGAGCGCGGTTCGCTGCTCCTCGCCGGCGACGACCTCGGGGCCGGCGGACTGCGCGCGGAGGCCGAGGCGCGACGCACGGCCGGGCTCTACGCCGAGTATCTCCCGCGCGCGCGACTGCAGGAACGATTCGGCATCGCGCGCGCCGGGGCGATCCTGAGTCCCGGGAACCTGGCACTCGACCCGCGGCAGCTGACCGCCGGCCTCCTGCTCTGCGCGATCGAGCGCGGCGCCCGATGCCACGCGCCGACGAAGGCCACCCTCGTCGAGGCCGGTCGCGACCGCGTCACCGTCGCCACCGCGGACGGCCCGGTCATCTCGGCCGCGCACGTCATCCTCGCCACGGGCTATGAACTGACGGCGCTCGTCCCGACGACGGCGCACGCCGTGATCTCGACCTGGGCGATCGCCACGCGAGCGCAGCCGCGCGCCCTCTGGCCGGAAGAGGCGCTGATCTGGGAGTCCTCCGACCCATATCTCTATCTGCGCACCACGATCGATGGCCGGATCGTCTGCGGCGGCGAGGACGAGGAGTTCTCCGACGAAGGGGTGCGCGATGCGCTGCTCCCCGCGAAGACGGCCCGGCTCTCGCAGAAGCTCGCGCGTCTCTTTCCGTCGGTCGACCCGCGTCCCGAGTTCGCCTGGACCGGGTCGTTCGGCACGACGAGCAGCGGACTCCCGCTCATCGGCAAGCTTCCCCGGCATCCGCGCGTGCACGCGGTCCTTGGCTATGGCGGCAACGGGATCACCTTCTCGCGCATCGCCGCCGAGATCGTGCGCGCCGACCTTACGGGCGGCATCGACGCCGATGCGGAGCTCTTCGCGTTCGACACCTGATCAGGTGGCAGAAGAGGCTGCCTCTCCCATCGTCGGCGGCAGTAGCTCGTACAGCACCGGCGTCACCAGCCGCGACAGCAACGTCGAACTCACGAGCCCGCCGATGATCACGATCGCCAGCGGCGAGTAGAGCGAGCTCCCCTGCACCGCCAGCGGCAGCAGCCCGCCGATCGCGGTCGCCGAGGTCAGCACGATCGGCACGAAGCGGATCTTCCCGGCCCGCTCGATCGCCTCGCGCAGTCCCATCCCCTGCTCGCGCAGCTGGTTGGTGAAGTCCACCAGCAGGATCGAGTTCTTGATCTCGATCCCGATCAGCGCCACGAAGCCGATCACCGCGGTGAAGCTGAGCGTGTAGCCGGTGAGGAAGAGCGCCAGCATCCCGCCGATGACGCCGAGCGGGATCACCGACGAGACGATCAGCATCCCGCGGAAGGTCTTGAACTCGAGCACCAGGATCGCGAGGATGCCGAACGTCGCGACGAGGATCGCCGCGCCCAGTCCGCCGAAACTCTCCTCCCGGCTCGCGATCTCGCCCGCCGCCTCGATCCCATAGCCCGCCGGCAGGGCGAAGGTGTCGAGCTTCGCGAGCAGCTCGCGCGTGACACGGTCGGTGTTGTAGCCGGTGCGCACCTGCGAGCGCACAGTCACCGAGCGCTCGCCGTCGTAATGCTGGATCACCGGCGCCGAGGTCTCGAAGGTGCTGCCGGCCACCTGGCGCAGCGGCACCTGCGCGCCGGTCACCGATCCGACGAACAGCTGGTCGAGCGCCTCGGCGCCCTTCCGTGTCGCACCGGGGAGCCGCAGCGTCACGGCGTACTCCTCCCCATCAGCGTCCCGGAAGCGTCCGGCCGGGAGCCCCGCCAGCCCGAAGCGTACCGTGCGGTCGATCTCCGCCGTCGGCACGCCGTACATCCCCGCCTTGGCACGGTCGATCGTCAGCCGCACGTCGGTGCGGGAGACGCGCAGCGGGTTCACGACGTCCCGTGTGCCCGCCGCCGACTCCAGCAGCGCCTCGAGCCGGCCGGCGACGGCACGCAGCGTGTCGAGGTCCTTCCCGGTCGCGCGGAGCTCGATCGGCGCGTCGATCGGCGGGCCGTTCTCGAACTCCTTCACCTCGATCCGCGCATCCGGATACACATCGAACACCTTCCGGAGCTCATCGAGCATCGCGGGTGTGCCCGCGGCATCATACCCGTGGATCAGCACGAAGAGCTCACCGTAGGTCGTGCGCTCGCTGGTCGCGTTGATGTTGTAGTAGATCTTGGGATTGCCGCGTCCCACGTTCGCGTAGACGTGCCGCACCTCGGGACGCGCGATCAGCGCCCGCTCGGCGAACGCCACCGCCGAGTCGGTGAGCGCGAGCGAGGCCCCATCCGGGGCGCGCACGGAGACCAGGAACTGGGGCGTCCCGGCCTTCGGGAAGAGGGAGAACCCGATCGCCGGCACCAGCGCGAGCGTCCCGACGAGCAGCACCAGCGCGGCGACCAGCGTCCGCCACGGATTGCCGAGCGCCGCGTGCAGCAGGCGGCCGTAGGTGGCGTCGATGCCGCGGTTGAGCGCGCGCAGGAAGACGTTGCCCTGCTCGTCCTTCTCCTCCTTCAGAAAGATGCTCGCGAGGAACGGCACCACGGTCAGCGACACCACCAGCGACGCGAGGATCGTGAACACCACCGCCGCCGGCATCGACCGGATGAACATCCCGGGCGTCCCCGGCAGCATCAGCACCGGGAGGAACGCGAAGGCGAGCGTCGCGGTCGTGCCGAGCACCGCGACGAAGATCTGCTGCGTCGCGGCGATCGCCGCCTCGGTGCGCCGGTATCCCTCGCGCAGGAACCGGGCGATGTTCTCGACCACCACGATCGAGTCGTCCACCAGCAGCCCGAGCGCGATCACGAAGCCGACGATCGAGAGCTGGTTGATGGTGAACCCCGCCGCCTTGAGCAGCGTCACGCCGATCGCCAACGACAGCGGGATCGAGACCATCACGATGCCGGCGGCGCGGAAGCCCAGCGGCAGGAGCGTGATGAGCACCAGCGCGATGGCGATCAGGAAGTCGGTGCTCAGCCGCGAGATCCGCAGCTGGACGTTCGCCGCCTGGTCGAAGGGCCGCTCCATCGTCACGCCGGCCGGGAGCGCGCCCTCCGCGGCATCGGCGGTCGCCCACACCCGGTCGCGGACAGCCATGATGTTCTGGTTCTCCTGCATTGCCGCGGTCACCCAGACGGCGCGCTTGCCATCGAGCCGCGCAAGGGACGACGCCTCCTCGTAGTCCCACTCGACCGCCGCGACGTCCTTGACCCGGATCGTCCCGGCCGGACCGCCACCGATCACCGTCTCACGCACCTCGTCGAGTGTCCGGTAGCTGCCGCTCGTCTTGACGTTGAAGCGGCGGCGCCCGGCGTCGACGCTCCCGCCGGGAATGTTCACGCTCTCGCCGTTGATCGCCTGGATCAGCCGCGCGAGAGGGATGTCGAGTTCCGCGAGCCGCCCCGGCTCGACCGCCACCCGCACCTCCCGGCGCGGGTAACCCCACGTCCTCGATTCCTTGATCCCCGGCAGTCGCGCGAGGTCATCACGCAGCGCGCGTGCCAGCTTGTCGAGTTCGTGGTACGGCGCCGTCTCCGAGACGAGGGCGATCTGCGCGATGTTCACGTCACTCGCATTGAGGCGGATCGCCTCGAGCCGCGCGAGATCCTGCGGGAGCGACGGTCGGAGCGCATTGATCTCACGCACCACCTCGTCGTACTTGCGATCGGCGTCCACCGAGACGTCGAACTCGGGAATGATCACCGCCAGCCCGTCCTCGATGCTCGTCTTCACGTCGACGAGGTCCTCGAGGGCGCGGATCTTGTCCTCGATCGGGTCGACCACGAGCTGCTCGAGGTCGGTCGGACTCGCGCCGGGATAGACGACCGTGATCGGATAGATCGGGATCGGGAAGGTCGGATCCTCGGCGCGCGGGATCGTGAGGATCGAGAAGACCCCCATCGCGAGCAGCGCGACGAACGCCACCAGCGTGAACTGGCGGTTCCGGACGGAGAACTCGGCGATCCTCACGGCGTGCGCTCCGCCGTCACGGTCACGCGTGCACCGTCCGCCAAGCGGGTCGCACCCGAGGTGACGACCTTCGCGCTGTCGGAGAGGCCCCCGGCGATCGCCGCCATGCCCCCGTCGAGGAACGCGACGCGCACCTTCACCCGGCGCACCGTCGCGCCGTCGTCATTCAGCACGAAGACCGACGCCCAGGGCCCGTCCACCTCGAGCAGCGCCTCGGCCGGGATGAAGGGCAGAGGCGTCGCCGCGCGGGGGGTCAGCACCGCCGTGCCGATCAACCCGGACGCCAGCCGCAGGCGGGTCGGATCGACCGCGAGCTCCACTTCATAGGTGCCGGTGCCCGGCGATGCGGCGACCGCGACGCGCTCCACCCGCGCCCCGAGCTGGTCGCCGGGGAACGCATCGAAGGTGAGCGTCGCGCGCTCGCCGACCGCGATCCGCACCGCATCGCGGTCGGAGGCCGCGGCGCGGATCACGAGTCCCTTCCGCTCGGTGCGCAGCACGAACGCCGTGGTGCTCGCGCCGATGAGCTGCCCGACCTCGAGGGTCCGCCTGAGCACCGTACCCGAGGCCGGAGCGCGGATCACCGCGTACTGCCGGTTGAATTCGGCCGCCCGGAGCTGCGCCTCGACGACCTCGAGCTGCGTCTCGGCATCCTCGACCTGCGAGAGCGTCGCGACGCTGTCCTTGAAGAGCGCGCGCGCGCGCGTCAGGTCGCGCTGCGCCTTGTCGCGCCCTTCACGGGCGGCCGAGACCTGCGCCCCGATCTCGGTGAGCGAAAGCTCGGCGAGCACCTGGCCCTCGCGCACCTGTGCGCCGGCCTCGACGGCCACGCGGGCCACGACGCCGCCGACCTTGAAGGCGAGCGGGATCTCCTCCTTCGCGCCGAGCGTGCCGGTGAGCGTGATCGGGGGGAGCGCGCGGCGCATCGCCGGCTGCGCGACGCGCACCGGGATCGTCGCGGCGCTTTCGTTCGCGGGCTCGGCGTCGGCCCCGCCGCACGCGGTCAGCATGAGCGCCACGATCGCCATCACCGGGATGAACACCGTGCGCGTCATCGTTCCTCCTTCATCCTTCATCGTCCATCCCTCGGAAAGAGTGCCGCCGCCCGGTCCAGCTCGACGCGTCGCAGGTAGTAGTCGTAGGTGGTGAACATCGCGTTGAGTTCGGCCGCGGTCAGCTGCGTGCGCGCCTCGCTCAACTCGAGCGGCGACGCGAGCCCCTCCTCGGCGCGGCGCCGCACGAGCTCGTGCGTGCGCGCGGCCGCCGTGCGCTGGTCGGCCGCCGTGCCGATCGCGGCCTGCGCGACCGCCGCCGCCTGCCACGCGAGCCGCACCTGCAGCTCGACGCCGCGCCGCGCATCCTCGCCCTGGAGCGTGTAGCGCTCGCTCTCGAGCCGGGCCTGCTGCACCCGAGCGGCGTCGCGGCCGCCGTTGAACAGGTTCCACGAGGCGAGCACGCTCACGGTCGTGAAGTCGGCATCGCGGTTGAAGCGGTACTCGTTCCCCTGGATGCCGTAGTCGAGCGCCACCGCGACCGTCGGCAGGAAGGCGCTCTGCGCCGCCCGCTTCTGCGCGTCGGCCGCGCGACGGCCGGAGTCGAGCGCACGGAGCTCTTCGCGCCCCGCGGTGCCGCTCGCGATCGCCTCCTCGAGCGTCGGGAGTGCGCCGAGCACCAGCGCGCTGTCGGGCATCATCACGATCGCCTCGGTCAACCCGCGGCCGACGATCATGTTGAAGCTCTGCGAGGTGGCGGTCACGAGCTGCGCCGCCTCGGCCTCGCGCTGCGCGGCCTCGCTCTGTTCGGCGCGCACCCGCGAGAGCGCGTCCGGCGTCGCGCGTCCGGCCTCGACGAGCCGCGAGACCACCCGTACCTGCTCGTCGATCAGCGTCCGCGTCGCCGCGCGGAGCTCGGCCAGCCTCCGCGCCTTGGCGTGCTGCACGTAGGCGCTCCGGATCTCGGCCGCGAGCGCCCGCGCCGCCGCATCGCGCGTGGCCGCCTGCGCGTCGCGCGATGCGGTCGCCGCGCGGTAGCCGGCGATGATCTGCGGCTGGAAGATCGGCTGCGCCAAGCGCACGCTCGTCTCCTGCTTCAGCGGCAACCGGAGGTCGATGTCGGTCGGGAACTGCTGCTGGCCGAGGATCTGGTTGAGCGCGGCGAAGGCTGGATTGATCAGTTCCCCCAGGTTCACGACCTGGCCGCGCACATCGGTGTGGCGCGCGTTGATCGTGGCCGATGGGAGGAACCAACCGCGCGCCTCCCGCACGGCGGCGGCGCTTTGGCGCACCGTCAGCTCCTGTTGGCGGAGTCCGAGGTTCTGCTTGAGGCCCAGCTCGACGTACTCGGCGAGCGGGTTCTTCTCCTGCGCGGCTGCGGGCATGGCGAGCGCTGCCAGCCAGAGGATGAGTATCGGAGAGCGTCGCATCGGTGCTACCGGGCTGGAGTCTTCTCGCCGCACGGCCGGATATGACCAGCCGTGCTTCTAGTGGTAAGCCTCTAGTACGGTGCCAAGTATTAGAGGGTTTCCACTACTTGTCAATAGTAGACCCTATCCTCTAGTTTTCCGCTCGTATGGCCAACCCCGCCGCCTCGGCTCCCGAAAGTCCCGAGTCCTCTACCGACGTTGCGTCCGACACCGCACCCGAGGGCCGGGAGCGCTCGGCCGCGCGCGCGCCCCAGCAGGAGCGCGGGCAGCGGCGCGTCGAGCAGATCCTGGACGCCGCGGAGTCGGTATTCGTCGAGCAGGGAGTCGGGGCGGCGACCATGCAGATGATCGCGGACCGGGCGGAGTCGTCCGTCGGGTCGCTCTACCACTTCTTCCCGAACAAGGACTCGATCGTCGAGGCCCTCGGGAAGCGATACGCCGACGCGGTCCGTGAGACGAACGAGAAGGCGATGCCTCTCGAAACGGCCCACCTGCCCTCCGAGGCGCTGTTCGACCGGATCCTGCGCGCGCAGGTGGACTTCATCGAGCGCACGCCGGCGTTCGACGCCGTGCACTCCGCGGTGCACCGCAACTGCCCGGCGATCTACGACGCGCTCAACCAGGCGCTCGTCGGACACGTCGGAAAGTTCATGGCGCTGCGGTATCCGAGGATGCCGGAACAGGAGCGGATGGCCTCGGCGATGGTCTCGGTCGCGACGGTGCACGCGGTGGTGGATCTCGCGAGCCGGCTCCCGGCGCCATTCCGCGATCTTGCGATCCGCGAAGCGCGGACGATGCTCGTCACGCACTACTCGGTCTACGACAAGACGTATGGAACCGCCGGTCGCGCCGGACGCTAGATTGCTGGCGCGATGATCCCCGGAACACTGACTGAGTCCCTGACCGCGATCCTGCTCGGCGCACTGCTGGGATTGCGCCATGCGACCGACGCCGACCACGTCGTCGCCGTGACGACGATCGTCGCGCGCGAGCGCTCACTCGGCCGCGCGGCGCGCATCGGCGCGATCTGGGGCGTCGGGCACACGCTCACGCTGGTGCTGGTGGGCGGAGCGATCGTCGCCTTCCGGCTCGTGATCCCGCCGCGCGTCGGGCTCGGACTCGAGTTCGGCGTCGCCCTGATGCTCATCGGGCTCGGCTACGCCAACCTCCGCGCACCCGACGCGCCCGCGAAGGAGCGCGGCGTCGCCCGGCCGCTGCTTGTCGGCACCGTCCACGGACTCGCCGGCTCGGCGGCGGTCGCACTGCTCGTGCTCGCGACGATCCGGGAGACGCTTCCCGCGCTCGCGTACCTGTTGGTCTTCGGCATCGGCACGATCCTCGGGATGGTGCTCGCGACGGTGCTCCTTGCCGCCCCGGCGCTCTACGCCGGCGCGCGCATCGGGCGGCTGCACTCCCGCATCCGCGTGGCGGCGGGAGCGCTCAGCATCGCCTTCGGGCTGCTGCTCGCGCACGCGCTGATCGTGGACGGCGGACTCTTCTCCCACACGCCGACGTGGGATCCGCACTGAGCGTGCGCCTCGGTGTGAAAGGCGACGCGACTCGCGGCTCGCGACGCAAGCCGCGCCCGGTCGCGCTCGACGCCGCCGATCTCCGGAGCTTCGGCAGGCGCCTCCGTGCCTGGTACCGCCGCAACGCCCGCGACCTGCCTTGGCGCAAGACGCGCGACCCGTACCGGATCCTCGTCTCGGAGCTGATGCTCCAGCAGACGCAGGTGTCGCGCGTGCTCGAGTACTGGCCGCGCTTCCTCGAGCGATTCCCGAGCTTCGAATCCCTCGCCGCCTCTCGCGAATCGCACGTCGTCTCGGCCTGGGAAGGGCTCGGCTACTACGCCCGCGCGCGCAACCTGCACAAGCTCTCGCGCTGGGTCACCCGCGACGGCGACGGGGCGCTGCCGTCGGAGCCGCACCTGCTGCGCGAACTCCCGGGCATCGGCGCCTACACGGCCGGCGCGGTCGCGAGCTTCGCGCACGAGAAGCGCGCCGCGCTGGTGGACACGAACGTCGCGCGCGTCCTCGCACGCGTCTTCGCGCCGCACCTCAAGCCGAAGCGCCCGGCGCATCTCACGAAGCTCTGGACGATCGCCGAGCGCACCCTCCCGCGCACGGGCAAGGAGACCTGGGTGCACAACCAGGCGCTGATGGAGCTGGGGGCGCTGGTGTGCACGGCGAGGGTCAAGCGGTGCGAGTCCTGCCCGGTGAGCTCTGTGTGCAGGACTTACCAGCAGATGTGAGATGGGAGAGGTGAGGGGCGCGCCGATAACTGATCGGCGCGCCTGCCCCATCCGAAAGAAAGGCCGCCCGAACGGGCGGCCTCCTCACATCTCCCATCTCACATCTGCTGGTGAACCCGCTCGCGCAGGTATCTCCGCTCAGCCCGCGCGAATATCGCTCGACCCAAGCGACTCCCCCAGAACTTCCCTGCGAGCCGCTGCGCCAGCGTCACCCTCACCGGCCGCATCGCCCAGAACGCGATCGCCACTCCCGCCGCGATCGTCCCCGCGAGCAGGATCAGCGCACCGGTCGGCTGGATCTGGCGGATCCCCTCATGATCCATCGAACTGAAGAGGTTCAGCGCGACCGGCCCGCTCACGCCGCCGAGGAATCCCCCCAGCATCGCGAACCGCTTGCGGCGCTTGATGCGCGCGCGCTCGACCGGGTCGGCGAGCAGCTGCTCGCGTGCCCGTGTGGTCTCGTCCCCGATCGACTCGAACGCCGCCTCGACATCGGCCACCGTGAAGCCCTGCCGCACCGCGAAGCGCACGCGGTCGAGCACCTGGCTCACGATCGTGATGCTCATCGTCCCGAAGAGCACCGCGACCATCGCCCTGAACGCCTCATCACCAGCCGGGACGATCTGCCAGAATATGGTGAAGATCACGAGGAGCATCGCCAGCGCCTGGATCGACTGCGCCGTCTGCTGGTTGAAGAGCCGCAGCAACGGCGCCACCTCGCGCGTGCGCAGCTGCAGCGCGCTGATCGCCTCGGCCACCGCTTCGCCGTTGGGGAACCGCTCCCCCGGGTCCTTCGAGAGACAGCGGTCGATCGTCCCCACGAGCCCATCGGGGATCCCCTCGCGGAGCGCGCTGATGAGCGGCGGCGCTTCCGTCATGTGCTTCATCAGGACCTTGTGGGCGCTCTCCGCCTCGAAGGGCGGCCGCCCCGTCGCCGCGAAGAACGCGACGCAGCCGAGCGAGTAGAGGTCGCTCCGCCCGTCGACCTTCTCGGCCGCGGCCTGCTCGGGACTCATGTAGCTCGGCGTGCCGATCGAGTGTCCCACCTCGGTGAGGTTCGACGCCCGTTCCTGCCGCGCGATGCCGAAGTCCATGATCAGCGCGCGTCCGGTGCCGCGCTCGATCATCAGGTTGTCGGGTTTCACGTCCCGGTGCACGACGCCCTTGCCGTGCGCATAGCCCAGCGCCCAGGCCGTGTCCTGCAGCAGCCGCGCGAGGTCCGGGGCGTCGTACGGGCCCGAGCGCGCGATGCGCTCGGTGAGCGTCTCCCCGTCCACGAACTGCATCACGATCGCGATCGCGTCCCCATGCTCCTCGACCGAGTGGACGTGGACGATGTTGGGATGCGAGAGCGAGGCCGCGAGCTTGGCCTCGCGCACGAACCGCTCCCGCAGCACCGGCTGCACCGCGAGCTCCGGCGGCAGGACCTTGATCGCGACCTCGCGGTCGAGCGCCAGGTCCTCGGCGAGGAAGACCGCCCCCATCCCGCCGCGGCCGAGCTCGCGGACGATGCGGTGGCGGCCGTCGACGGCCTTCTCGAGCGAGCTTCGGAGGGGATCCACGAACTGCAGATGTGAGATGGGAGATGTGAGGTGTAAGGGGGGATAAGTTGAGGTCTGGCGCCCGGATGCGAAAGGCAAACGAATCCCGGTAAGGAAAGAAGGCCGCCCGAACGGGCGGCCTCCTCACATCTCCCATCTGACATCTGCCGTTCGACTATTTCTTGATCTTGTGCCCCAGATCCACCTTCGCCTGATACGCCCGCTCCGCATATCCCGTATAGATCTGCCGCGGCCGCGCGATCTTCTGCTCCTTGTCCAGCAGCATCTCCTCCCACTGCGCCAGCCACCCGGCCGTGCGCGCGATCGCGAAGAGCACCGTGAAGTAATCCGTCGGGAAGTGAATCGCCCGGTAGATCAGCCCGGTGTAGAAGTCGACGTTCGGGTAGAGCTTGCGGGAGATGAAGTACTCGTCGCTGAGCGCGATCCGCTCGAGCTCGAGCGCGATCTCCATGTCCTTCGAGAGCCCGGCCACGCGCAGCACGTCGTCGCAGAGGTTCTTCACGATCTTGGCGCGCGGGTCGTAGCTCTTGTAGACGCGGTGCCCGAAGCCCATCAGGCGCGAGCCCTTGCCGTCCTTCACCGCATCGATGAAGGCCGGGATGTTCTTCACGTCGCCGATCTCGTGCAGCATCCGCAGCACCGCCTCGTTGGCGCCGCCGTGGAGCGGGCCGTAGAGCGCGGCCACGCCGGCCGCGACCGCCGAGTAGGGATCGACGTGCGACGAGCCCACCGCGCGCACCGCGTTGGTCGAGCAGTTCTGTTCATGATCCGCGTGCAGGATGAACAGGATGTCGATCGCCCGTGCGTACACCGGGTGCGACTCGTACTTGGGCTCCGACATCCGCGCGATCATCGAGAGGAAGTTCTCGGCGTACGGCAGCGAGTTGTCGGGGTAGACGTACGGCATCCCCTTCACGTGGCGGTAGGCGAACGCCGCCAGCGTCGGGAGCTTGGCGATCAGCCGGACGAACGCGATGTCGCGCTCGTGCTCGTCGAAGATCGACTTGGAGGTCGGGTAGAACGACGAGAGCGCCGCGACGCCGGCCGTCAGCATCGCCATCGGGTGCGCGTCGTAGCGGAACCCTTCCATGAACCGCTTGATGTTCTCGTGCACGTACGTGTGGTACGTGATGTCCTTCTGCCACTGGTCGTACTGCTTCTGGTCCGGGAGCTCGCCGTGCCGCAGCAGCCACGCGACCTCGAGGAAGTTCGACTTCTCGGCCAGCTGTTCGATCGGGTATCCGCGGTAGCGCAGGATCCCCTTGTCGCCGTCGATGAAGGTGATCGCCGAACGGCACGACGCGGTGTTCATGAAGGCGGGGTCGTAGCCCATCATGCCGAAGTCGTCCGCGTTGACCTTGATCTGCTTGAGGTCGGCGGTACGGATGGTCTCGTCGACGATCGGGACGGTGTACGTCTTCCCGGTGCGCGAGTCCTTGATCTCGAGGTGGTCGCCCGTCGCGGGCGCCTTGGGGTCAGCAGGGGAAGCTGCAGGCTTGCCGGACATCGATGATTCCATCTGGGGGGTGGATTCGATCGCGCTCGCTGCTTTTTTTCCTGCTCGCGCGGTGTCCCGAAAGATAGCGCCGGAGACCTCCAGTTGTATCGACCGTGGGTCCGGCTATGCTTAGGCGGTGGAACCGCATCTCTTCCTGCCCGTCGTCGCCGTCGCGGCCGCCGTGGGCGCCGCGATGAACGCCGTCGCAGGAGGCGGGACCCTCGTCACCTTCCCGGCCCTGGTCGCGCTGGGCGTGCCCCCGATCACCGCCAACGCCACCTCGACCGTCGCCCTCTGGCCCGGGACGATGACCTCGATGTGGGGCTACCGGAAGGAACTCGGCGGGGCCCGCCGCTGGGCGATCGCCTTCGCGATCCCGAGCCTCGTCGGCGGCGTCATCGGCGCGCTGCTCCTGCTCGTCACCCCCGAGCGGCGCTTCGCGGCCATCGTCCCCTGGCTCATCCTCGGTGCGACCGCGCTCTTCATGGTCCAGGGGCCGCTCCTCGCCCGGCTCAGGACCGCCGGCGCCGCGCACCCGATCCACGACGCCGAGGGTGCGCTCCACCCGCCGCGGACCGCCTTCCTCGTTTACCAACTCGGCGTCGGCGTCTACGGCGGATATTTCGGCGCGGGCGCCGGGATCCTGATGCTCGCCGCGCTCGGGCTGATGGGGCTCACGAACATCCACCAGATGAACGGGCTCAAGAACTGGGGCGGCGGCGTGATGAACCTCGTCGCCGTAGTGGTGTTCGCGATCTCGGGGATCGTGAACTGGCCCGTCGCGGCCGCGATGGCGGTCGGGGCGACCCTGGGCGGCGTCGGCGGATCGCTGATGGCCCAGCGTGTCGGGCAAACGTGGGTTCGCCGCGCAATAGTGTTCATCGGACTCGGCAGTGGACTCGCAATGCTCTTCGGACTCCTATGACCCTCCCCCCGCTCGACCCCCAGGACTGGGAATCGTACCGCGCGCTCGCCCACCGGATGCTGGACGAGTCGCTCGACTATCTGCGCGACGTGCGCGAGCGCCCCACCTGGCAGCCGATGCCGGCCGCGGTCCGCGCCGCGCTCGGCGACGAGCCGCTGCCGCGCACCGGGCGCGGTGAGGAGGCCGCGTACGAGGACTTCGTCACGCTCGTGCGCCCCTACCCCAACGGCAACATCCATCCGCGCTTCTGGGGCTGGGTGATGGGCACCGGCACGCCACAATCGGCGATGGCCGACTTCCTCTCGTCGGTGGTGAACCCGAACGTCGGCGGGCTCGAGCAGGCGCCGGTGCTCGTCGAGAAGCAGGTGGTGAAGTGGTGCGCCGAGCTGATGGGCTTCCCCGCCGCGAGCGGCGGGATCCTCGTGAGTGGCGGGACGATGGCCAACGTGCTCGGCCTCGCGGTGGCGCGGCAGGCGCGCGCGGGATTCGACGTTCGCGCCGAGGGGTTGCAGGGGCGGCAGCCGACGCTGCTCGTGTACGGCTCGACCGAGACGCACGGCTGGCTCAAGAAGGCGTGCGAGTTCCTCGGACTGGGCAACGCCGCGTTCCGACGCGTGCCCGTCAACGACGCCTACGAGGTGGACGTGGCCGCGATGACGGCGATGATCCGCGCCGACCGCGAGGCGGGCCACCGACCCTTCTGCGTGATCGGCACGGCGGGCACGGTGCAGACGGGCGCGACCGACGACCTCGAGGCGCTGGCCGACCTCGCGAAGCGCGAGGGGCTCTGGTTCCACGTCGATGGCGCCTTCGGCGCGATGGTGGCGCTCGCGCCGGAGTTCGCGGGAATCGTGAAGGGGATGTCTCGCGCCGACTCGCTCGCGTTCGACCTCCACAAGTGGGGCTACCTCCCCTTCGACGTGGCCTGCGTCCTGGTGCGCGACGACGCGACGCTGGTCGAGACCTTCTCGATGCAGGCGGCGTACCTCGCGAGCGAATCGCGCGGGATCATGGCGCAGGGGGGCATCCACTTCGCCGACCGCGGGATCGAGCTCTCGCGGAGCTTCAAGGCGCTCAAGGTCTGGATGATGCTGCGCGCGACGGGGACCGTGACGCTCGGCGGGCACATCGCGCGCAACGTGCACCAGGCGCGCCACCTCGAGTCGCTGGTGCGCGCGCGGCCGGCGCTGGAGCTGCTGGCGCCGGTGCCGCTCAACATCGTGAACTTCCGCTATGCGCCGGCGGGCGTCGCGCCGGACTCGCTGGACGCGCTCAACCGGGAGATCCTGATCCAGCTGCAGGAGCGCGGGATCGCGGTGCCGAGCGGGACGACGGTGCGCGGGCGCTTCGCGATCCGGGTGGCGATCACCAACCACCGCTCGCGCGACGACGACTTCGAGGCGTTGGTGGACGCGGTGGAGCGCATCGGGACAGAGTTGGTGCGGGTGCCGTAACGACCGGCGACCGAAGGATGCGCCCGGCGCGCGACAGGTCCGGGCCGCGCCGGCCGCGAGCGCGACCTTCTCCCCGTGGAAGAATCCGGGAGGGGATGTGGTATTTTTTGCAGAAATGTCATATTATTCAAATATGCCACCGACCGACCCGCTGACAACCAGACTGGACCGCAACGGCCGGATCGTGCTTCCCGCGGCCGCCCGCAAGGCGCTCGGCATCGAAGCTGGCGACGAACTGGTGGTCGAGATCCGGAAGGGCTCCGTCCGCCTCCGGACCTTCGAGGACACCGTCGCCGACGCGCGCGCGATTCTGCGGGATGGCGGCGGACGTCCGCTCAAGGACCTCTCTTCGGAGCTGCTCGCGCTCCGAAAGAAGGGCCTCTGGGATGGCTGATCGCCCCTTGGTCGCCGACGCGTCGGTGGTCCTCGCGATATTGCAGGACGAACCCGGCGGCGCGATGCTTCCGCGCGGCGTCATTCCCCGCATCTCGGCCGTCAATCTTCTCGAGGTCTCGATCGTGCTGGCGCGGCACGGCTTCACACCGCGTCGCGCACGGCAGGCTCTCGACGCGATGGCGTTCACTGTCGTCCCGTTCGACGACGAACTGATCGAGAGCGCGACCACGATCCACCAGAAGGCCAGGGCGAAGGGAATCTCCCTTGGCGATGCCGCTTGCCTCGCCACCGCGCGCGCCTGCGGCGGTGTCGCGTGGACCGCCGATCAGGCGTGGCGCTCGATCGACGCCGGCGTCGAGATCCACCTCATCCGCTAGCCCGCTCCGCCGCCGCCACCCGCTCCCGCACCTGCTCCACGCTGTCGGGATCGACCGAGATCGAATCGATCCCGTACCCCACCAACAGGTCCGCGAAGGTCGGATCGTCGCTCGGTGCCTGCCCGCAGAGCCCCACCGGCACGCCCACCGCGTGCGCGCGCGTGATGACGTCGCGGATCAGCGTCGTCACCGCCGGGTCGCGCTCGTCGAACGACTCGGCCAGGATCTCCGAGTCCCGGTCCACGCCGAGCGTGAGCTGGGTGAGGTCGTTGCTGCCGATCGAGAATCCGTCGAAGCGGCGCGCGAACTCCTCGGCGAGGATCACATTGGACGGGATCTCGCACATCACGTAGACCTTGAGCTCGTCCTTGCCGCGCTCGAGCCCGGCCTCCGCCATCGTCGCCAGCACGCGGTCGGCCTCGGCGGGGGTCCGGCAGAACGGCACCATCAGCACGATGTTGTCGAGTCCGAGCTCCCCGCGCGCCATCCGCATCGCCGCGCACTCGAGCAGGAACCCCTCGCGGTAGCGCTCGTGCGTGTAGCGCGAGGCGCCGCGGAAGCCGATCATCGGGTTCTCCTCGTGCGGCTCGAACTCCGCGCCGCCGAGGAGGCCGGCGTACTCGTTCGTCTTGAAGTCGCTCAGCCGGACCATCACCGGCTTGGGGTACTGCGAGGACGCGAGGGTCGCGACCCCGCGCGCGAGCGTCTCGACGAACCAGCCACCAGGTGTGCGCTCTCCCTCGCGGAGCGCCTCGACCTGGGCGCGGATCTCCGGGTCGCCGATCCGCTCCGGGTGCAGCAGCGCCATCGGGTGCACGCGCGCTTCGTTGGCGATGATGAACTCCATCCGCGCGAGACCGATCCCGTCCGCGGGGAGCCGCCAGTGCCGCAGCGCGCCGCCGGGATCGGCGAGGTTCATCATCACCTTCGTGCGGGTCGGCGTCGGTGGCGCATCGGGCGCGCGGGTGGTCTCGAAACGGAGCAGCCCGGCGAAGACCTCTCCCTCCTCGCCACCGGCGCACGAGACAGTCGCCTCGGCGACCCCCGCCAGCGCGCGGGTGGCCTGACCGGTGCCCACCACCGCCGGGATCCCGAGCTCACGGCTGAGGATCGCCGCGTGGCAGGTGCGGCCGCCGTGGTCGGTGACGACCGCCGCCGCGCGCCGCATGAGCGGCAGCCAGTCTGGGTCGGTCATCTCGGTGACGAGCACGCTGCCGGCCTCGAACGGCTCGTCGGCGCCGCGCAGCACGCGCGACTGCACCGTCTCCGGCCGCGCCTGCACGATGAAGAGCTTGCCGGTGAGCCCGTCGCGCGCCCACTCGATGTCCATCGGCACGGGGTGGCCGGCGAGCGCCGAGTAGTGGGCCTCGATCCGAACCGCCCAGCGGCCGAGCGCGAGCGCGTCGTCGTCGGAGATCGAGAAGCGCTCCCGCTGCTCGCGCGGGATGGTGATCTCCTGGGTCGGCGCCGTGGAAGTGCAGAGCACCATCGTGCGTTCCTTGCCGCCGAGTCGCTTGCGGAGGATCGGCCGACACGCTGGCCGCGCGAGCGCCGGCTTGAAGAGCAGGAATTCGTCGGGGTCCACGCTGCCCTTCACGACCAGTTCGCCGAGCCCGTACGATGCGTTGATGAGGATCGCGCCCGGGAACCCGGATTCCGTCTCGAGCGTGAACATCACGCCCGCGGAGCCCGCGTCCGAGCGCACCATCTGCTGGACGCCGATCGAGAGCGCGACCTGGCGATGTTCGAACCCGTTGGCCTCGCGGTAGGCGATCGCGCGGTCGGTGTAGAGCGAGGCGAAGCAGCGCACGCACGCCTCGAGCAGGGCCTCGGTGCCGACGATGTTGAGGAAGGTCTCCTGCTGGCCGGTGAAGCTGGCGTGGGGGAGGTCCTCGGCGGTGGCGCTGCTGCGGACGGCGACCGGGAGCGACGTGACGCCGGCGAGCGCGGCGAGCTCCGCATACGACGCGGCGACGGCGGCGCGCAGGTCGTCCGGGAGCGACCCCGCGTGGAACGCGGCGCGGATCGCATCGCCCGCGGCGCGCAGCGTTCGCGTGCCGGCGTGCATCGCGGCGATCTCGCGGTCGATCACCGGTCCGAGCGCGTTCGCCTCGACGAACGAGCGGAAGGCCGCGGCGGTGGTGGCGAACCCCGGGGGCACCGCGATCCCCTCGGCGGCGAGCTCGCGGAACATCTCACCGAGCGAGGCGTTCTTGCCGCCGACCTGCGGCACGTCGCGCGCGCTGATCTCATCGAAGCGCAGGACGGGCGAGACAGCGGCGGGCGCCAGACTGACAGCCATCGCACTTCCCTCCCGATGGAGGACTATCCGTTGGTCACGTCGCGAGCCGGCGCCGCTTCTTCGTCTCGCGGATGACGACGGAGATGGCGGCGATCGCGCCGGCCACCGCACCGGCCTTCACGGCCTTGCGGGTGACCTTCTTGACGACGTCGACCTTGCTGCGCAGGGAGCGCTTGCCCTCGGCGACGAGGATCTTGGTCTCGACCTTGTCGCGGGCGCGTCCCGCGGCGCGGGACACCTTCTTGGTGAATTTCGTCATCTCGCCCTCCGGCGGTGCGGTGATGCGCCCGGATCGGGGCACCTGTTTCAGAGGGTACCCCGCGGACGGGCAATCGGCAGTAGGGAGAATGCCGAACCGAGGTAGGGAGAGTGCTCAGGTGGGGTTGGCGGGCGATGTCTTGCGGGTCGGGCGCACTACTGGCGGGCGGACGGATCGCGCCCGCGGCGACGCTCGAGCGCAGGCCGCCTCTGACGGGAGGGCGGACTGAGGAAGCGCGACCGGGGACGACGCCGCCGGACCCGTCGTCGGGGCCTGCGCAATGTCCAAGAGCGTCTGCGGGCGTCAGTGCTATGCGAGTTCACGATGTCTTGCTTTCCACACGTGCAATCGCAATCTGTGTAGCGCGATCAATCGCGGCGAGCATCGCCGGGGCATCGAGTCCCTTCACGCCGGCTGACGCGGCGAGATCGACGCTCCGGCGCACAATCCCGCCAAGCAGCCGAATCCTGCCCACCTTCGAGGCAGCAAGAAACTCGATGGGCGACAAGAACTGCTTTACGGAGTACTCCTTCTTCCGCGCCCGATAGACGCACAGCTCTTCGAAGGGCAGCGTCTCAGAGACCAGCAAGGGCGTGACAGACCACAAGTCGACGCTTGTCCCGAAAGGACGACCGCCAAGTTCCTCACGGAGCGCTTGCATGATTGGTGTGCGGGCGCCTCGAAAGACCTCATCGACGAGTGGGTCCACGACCCCTCCGAGCCAGATGTCCATTCTACTCCCGGTCAACCTTGTTCTCCGCCGGCCGATTGCCATCATGGGTCACCTTGTACTTCCGCAGTTCCTCCCGCTCCCAGTCGAGCATCTCCCCCTTGGTGCCGACGGCCTCAGCTCTCAGAATGAGGTTCTTGTTCTTCAACCACCGGTCCGAGTAGCGCGAACCTGGCCTGGAGGTCTGGCCAATCTTCATGATCTCGCCGGTGTCCGCGTCGCGAAGGGTGTAGCCAACGGTGGGGCGTGTCGAGGTTCTTGAGTTTCCGTGCAGGCCGTCATCAACCCAATCGAGCAATCTCCCGCCGAACTCATACATCACCGACGCCGCATTGAGCGTACCAACGGCCGCCGTGGCCGCGAGCGCAGTGCCTGCGGCGACTGTGGCGGCGGCCTGAGGAGTTGCCCAGACCGTTGCGACCCCCGAGGCGGCCCCTGCCACGAGACACACGGGGCAGAGTCCAAACGGATCCGAGTTGTTTATGGGGTCGCCCGCTGCGTAACCGTACAGGTTGAGCCCGCCGGCCAATCCGATCGGGTCTTCCTGCGTGCAACGACGGAGCTATCGACAGCCTGACTGCGCGCCGAGTCCTCCTACGACTGATCAGGCGGAACGATCAAGCAGCTGCCGAAGACTGGCGGCGACGACGACGGACCCCAGCTCATCCGCT
>JANNLH010000149.1:0-2435 GCA_031396725.1 Gemmatimonadaceae bacterium
CCAGACCGATGAACTGCGCGAGCTTTCCTGCGAAATCCGCGTACGCCCTCACCAACTCCGTTTCGGTTGGACACTCGGGGCACAGGCCAAATGGGTCGCTGTTGTTGATCGGGTCGCCGGCGGCATACCCGTAGAGGTTCACCCCCCCCGCGAGCCCGATCGGGTCTTCCTGCGTGCATCAACTCGCCGGTGGACCATGCGCCCGGGCGGGACACTTCCGCGCACCGACTGCTCACCGGCCGCGCACCAGCGTACCGCACGACACCCCTCGCGGCTCCCGGCCCGCCGCCTGTCACGCCTCTCCGAGCGCCTCCAAGTCCGCGAGGTCCTTGGTCCGGCCGCTCGCGCGCTTGTTCCGGATGAAGGCCTCGCGCCCGATGAACGGCGCGCGCACGTCCTCGAACAACTCCTCGACTCGGCTCGGCCATGCCTCCGCGAAGGTCAGGCCGCTCACGCCGGTCAAGACATCGATCCGATTCGGCGGCAGGCCGAACTGCGCGACCATATCCGGGACCGTGAGGTCCGACGGCCGAATGCCCAGCGTCTCCAGCGGCGCACCGAACGCACCGAGCGCCCGCCAGACCCGGTCGACGTTCTCCGGGGTGGCGTCGATCCACAGATCGAGGTCGGCGGTCGCGCGGGGCACGCCGTGGAGTCCCAGCGCGTGGGCTCCAACAATCAGGAACCGCGCCTGCGCGCGGACGAGTTCCGCGACGATGTCGCGAAAATCCCGGTTCATGATCTCACGGCGCGACGTCGGGGACGCGCAGGGGACGTAGAACGCAGCGGAGCATCCCCCGCGGGCGAACCGCACGCTCGCGGCCTTCCCGGTGCCACGACCGCGCGCTGAGCTCGGCCACGAGGAGGAGACGGTCGGCCGCGGCTTGCGGTGGGGTCGGCGGCTGCGCGGCCTCGTGGCTGTGCAGCGAGACGACCCGAACGGTCATGGCGCGGCGGTCGGTACCCATGCTGAAAATCTACTCGCGGACGGCGGTGATCGGGGGTGCCCCGTCGACGGGGACCCACCCGGCCCCCATTCCCGAACCAGCGGCGCCGCGGCCGACCGCGGCGATCAGATGCCGCCCGCCCGCCCGCCCGACCAAGTCTTCCTGCGTGACGAAGCAGAGCGAAACCCCTCGGCGCCACCTGGGCTCTCCCGATGCAGGCAAGTGTCGCCCGATCCGTGCACCGGATCGGGCGGACTCTACGCCGTACTCACCTCGCGTCGTCCCGTTAGGCGTTGGTCGTCCGGCTATCGTGCCGTCGCAGAACACGAGCGTAGGTCAGGAACATTCAGCCTGTTCAGCTGCGCTCGGCGGCGATTGAGGACCTTGGGCGGCCTTCCTTGCCTTCGATGGCCAACGACCGGATCATGAAGCCGCGGGCGACAATCCCTCCAAGCACCAAGAAGAGTCCGGTCGACGTTTCCGCGTAGCCCCACTCGGCAAGCCGCGCGGAACCGTCACGAAGTAGCAGCGCGCAATTGAAGGCCACAAACCCTGCCAACTCCGTGATCGCCGCACGCATAGCGACGACGATGCGACTGGCGGCGGCGAGAGCGACGAAGCCCAGCAATCCAGCCAACAAGAGTGCCGCGGCAAACTGCCACGTGCGCCCACCCATGGGCTGATCGCCAAGTATGCCGAACGGCGGATTGAGCTCGCCCCACGAGTACTTGTCGAGCGCCATCAACAGCACAGCCGCCAAGCAGGACAGTCTGACCATCAGCAGTCGACTCATCGGAAACCCTCGGAAAGCATGCTCAGCAAGCAGGGCCTGCGGTCACGTGCCAGAACCGTCTCGCACATCCTGAGTACGCTCGCATGTTGTTCTCGGAGCGAACGCCCGCGCGATGGTTTCCTGAGAACGGATTCAGCACGTCACCTAGCGTCAGCGGGTTTCCCTGCTTCCAGATGTAATGGGCATGGCCGAGCTCATGTGCCATCAGCACCAACGGCGAGCGAGAAGAGAAGTCCCGGGAATCCAAGTTCACCGCATTGCCACCGCCATACGCCGACGAGAGCTGGCCGGTCTGTGTCCCCTTGATCAGATCCACGTGAAGCTCAACGACCGCATCCATTCTCTCGAGATCGCTCATCATGCCGAGCAACGCCTTGCCCGCACCGCGACGCTTGTCATCAGTCGAAACGGCCATGACGTGCGCTCGATTCTTCAGCTGCTTGTAGATCCTCTCCGCCTTCTCGTCCTTCGCCTCAACAGTTAGCCCGAAGGGGTCGTGATTATTGATCGGATCCCCGCTCGCGTACCCGTAGAGGTTCATCCCCCCCGCGAGCCCGATCGGGTCTTCCTGCGTGAATCTCCGCGTCCAGTAACGCGGCGGTCCGAGTTCGTGGACGCTCCGACTGAATGCATGACTGCCTGCCGCGCACCGATTAGGCTGACCGCGCCTCGGGGTTCGACCCGGCCGACAGTCG
>JANNLH010000169.1:0-12019 GCA_031396725.1 Gemmatimonadaceae bacterium
CGAATCGAACATCATGAACACGGTGTTGAAGCCGTTCTGCGACTCGCGCATCCGCTTCACCATCGCGTCGGCGATGTCGTTGTTGGCGTGCGTCCAGGTGTCGATGACCTTGTTGTAGCGCTCGCCGTTCGTGATGTTGCCGGTCTGGTAGGCCTTCTGGAAGCGGGCGACGCGCGTCGCCGCCTCGTCGAGCAGCGTCTCCTTCTCGGGCGGGATCTCGAGGTCCTCGATCCCGATCGACACGCCGCCACGGGTGGCGTTGCGGAAGCCGAAGTCCTTCAGGCGGTCCAGGAACGCGACCGTGCCCGAGAGCCCCGCCTTTCGGTAGGAATCGAACACCAGCTCGCCCAGCGCCTTCTTCTTCATCTCGCGGTTCTGGAACGGCAGCTCCGGCGGCACGATCCCGTCGAAGACCACCCGGCCGGCGGTCGTGGTCACCCACTTCCGGCCATCCTCGTCGCGCGCGAAGTAGCGCACCGCCGAATGCACGGTGAGCTGCCCGAGCGCCAGCGCCATCTCGACCTCGGACGGCAGGCTGAACGTGCGCAGCGCCATCTGCGCCTTCTGGTCCTTCAGCAGGGCGTCGAAGCCCGCCGGGGCCTTGGTCGCGAAATAGCAGCCGAGCACGATGTCCTGCGACGGCTCCGCCACCGGGCGGCCGTCGGAGGGCTTGAGGATGTTGTTCGACGACAGCATCAGCACGCGGCACTCGAGCTGCGCCTCGTACGAGAGCGGCACGTGCACCGCCATCTGGTCACCGTCGAAGTCGGCGTTGAACGCCGCGCAGACGAGCGGATGGATGCGGATGGCCTTGCCTTCGACGAGCACCGGCTCGAACGCCTGGATGCCCAGGCGGTGGAGCGTCGGCGCGCGGTTCAGCAGGACCGGGTGGTCGCGGATGATCTCTTCCAGGATCTCGAACACCTCGGACGACTCGCGCTCCACGATCTTCTTGGCGCGCTTGACCGTCTCGGCGATGCCCTTCTCGACGAGCTTGTGGATGATGAACGGCTTGAAGAGCTCCAGCGCCATCGCCTTGGGCAGGCCGCACTGGTGCAGCTTGAGCTCGGGCCCGACGACGATGACCGAACGGCCCGAGTAGTCCACGCGCTTGCCGAGCAGGTTCTGGCGGAACCGGCCCTGCTTGCCCTTGAGCATGTCGGACAGCGACTTGAGCGGACGCTTGCCGCGGCCGCGGATCGCCTTGGAGCGGCGCCCGTTGTCGAACAGCGCGTCGACCGCTTCCTGCAGCATCCGCTTCTCGTTGCGCAGGATCACTTCCGGCGCGCGGTGCGAGATGAGCTTCTGCAGGCGGTTGTTGCGGTTGATGACGCGGCGGTAGAGGTCGTTCAGGTCCGACGTCGCGAAGCGGCCGCCGTCGAGCGGCACGAGCGGACGGAGGTCGGGGGGGATCACCGGGACGACGTCCAGGATCATCCACTCGGGCTTGTTGCGGATGCCGCTGTGGTCGCCCGAGTTGCGGAAGGCGTCCACGATCTTGAGCCGCTTGAGCTGGGCCTTCTTCTTGTGCTGCGAGGTCTCCACCAGCACCTGTTCGCGCAGCTGCTCGGCGACCTTGTCGACGTCGAGGCGGCGGAGCAGTTCGCGGACCGCGGGCGCGCCGATGTCGGCGAGGAACGCGGTGTCGCCCTCTTCCTTGGCCTTCATCCGCAGGGCCAGGAACTGGTCCTCGTCGAGCAGGTCGTTCTGGTGGACCTCCTGCTCGCCCGGATCGATGACGACGTAGTTCGAGTAGTACACGACCTTCTCGAGATCACGGAGCGTGAGGTCGAGGAGGTTGCCCATCGGGGACGGCAGGGTCTTGAAGAACCAGATGTGGGCGACGGGCACGGCGAGCTCGATGTGCCCCATCCGGTCGCGCCGGACCTTGGAGAGGGTCACTTCGACGCCGCAACGGTCGCAGATCACGCCGCGATAGCGGATGCGCTTGTACTTGCCGCAATGGCATTCCCAGTCCTTCACCGGACCGAAGATGCGCTCGCAGAAGAGGCCATCCTTCTCCGGCTTGAACGACCGGTAGTTGATGGTCTCGGGCTTGGTCACCTCGCCCCACGACCACCAGGACCGGAGCCCCGCCATCTCGAGGCGCTCGCGTTCCTTGGCGTCCTTGGGTCCGCGGATCTCCTCCGGGGAGGCGATGCGGATCTGGATATAGTCGAACGCGGATGCGCTCTTCTCGCGCACACTGCGGAAGTCGATCATCGGTTATTCCTCGCTGCCGTTTCCGAAGGGGGAGGAGATGCCGGCGTGCCCGCCTTCCGCGTGCGAATCCATCGTCACGTGGATGCCGAGCGCCTGCAGCTCCTTCACGAGCACGTTGAACGACTCCGGCGTGCCCGGCTCCGGGAGATTCTGGCCCTTCACGATCGCCTCGTACACGCGGGAGCGTCCGTTCACGTCGTCCGACTTGACGGTCAGGATCTCCTGCAGCGTGTGCGCCGCGCCGTAGGCCTCGAGCGCCCACACTTCCATCTCGCCGAAGCGCTGGCCGCCGAACTGCGCCTTGCCCGCCAGCGGCTGCTGGGTGACGAGGGAGTACGGTCCGATGCTCCGGGCGTGGATCTTGTCGTCGACCAGGTGGCTGAGCTTGAGCATGTAGACCTGGCCCACCGTCACCGGGTTGCCGAAGCCCTCGCCCGTACGGCCGTCGCGCAGCTGGATCTTGCCGCCCGGCAGCAGCCCGCCCGCCTTGATCAGCTCGACCGCCGCCGCATCGACGTCGGCCTCGCTCTTCTTGCCGAGCATCGCGGCGAGCGCCGGATGCCCCATCGACTCCAGCAGCGCGGCCGGCTCCGTCGCAGCGCGCTTCTCGAGTTCCTTGAGGGCCTTCTTGAACTCCGGCTTCTGGTCGGCCGGGGTGTCGTCGGCATCCACCGCCTGCTGGTGGAAGGCGATCGCGTGCGCGGTCGCCACGGCGTCGCGCGCCGCCAGTTCCTTCGCGGCCGCCACGAGGTAGTCATAGATGCGCCCGGCGGCCGCCTTGGCCTCCGCGCTCATCCCGCGACCGTTGAGGTCGTTCACCGTCGCGTCGTGGAGCAGCTCGACGCGGTCGGCGTGCGCGATGTCCGGACGGAGGTCGTCGAGGATCGCGCTCAGCTCGGTCGTGGTCAGTCCCGGCGTCTCGGCGTCGAGCGCCAGCGACTGCTTGACCCACTCGAGGCCGGCGAGACGCAGCGCCAGGCCGATCTCGCGCTCGTTCGCGCCCTGGAACACCGGCGTCTTCGCGTAGAAGCCGAGGATCTTCGCGGCCCACCCGAGGTGGGTCTCGAGGATCTGCCCGACGTTCATGCGCGACGGCACGCCCAGCGGGTTCAGCACGATGTCCACCGGCGTGCCGTTCGGGAGGAACGGCATGTCCTCTTCCGGCACGATGCGCGCCACGATGCCCTTGTTGCCGTGGCGGCCGGCCATCTTGTCGCCGACCGAGATCTTGCGCTTCTCGGCCAGGTAGACCTTCACCAGCTGGATGACGCCCGGGGGCAGTTCATCCGGCTGCAGGATGCGGTCGATGCGCTCCTCGGCCTTCTCCTCGATCTTCGCCTTCACCGCGTCGGCCGCGTCGATGATCTCGCGCACGGCGTCGTTGACCTTCTTGTTCTCGACGCGGAACGTCTTCAGGTCGAGCGTGATCAGGCGCAGGTCGCGCAGCATCTCCTCGGTGAGCGTCGTGCCTGCCGGGATCGCTTCCTCGACCGTGCCGTTCTGCAGCGCCAGCGAGACCCTCTGGCCGACCAGCAGGGCCTTGATCTCGTCGTCGCGGACGTCGTTGACGCGCACCTTCTCCTCGCCCTCGAGCCGGCGGACCTCGCCGATCCGCTCGCCGCGGTCCTTCTCGACGACCTGGTCCTCGACGCGCGAGAAGATCTTGACGTCGATCACGACGCCCTCGACGCCCGGCGAGACCTTCAGGGACGAGTCCTTCACGTCCTTCGCCTTCTCGCCGAAGATCGCGGTCAGGAGCTTCTCTTCCGGCGAGAGCTCCGTCTCGCCCTTGGGCGTGATCTTGCCGACGAGGATGTCCCCCGGGCGCACATGCGCGCCGATGCGCACGATGCCGCGCTCGTCGAGGTCCACGAGCGACTCCTCCGAGACGTTCGGGATCTCGCGCGTGATCTCCTCCTGGCCCCGCTTGGTGTCGCGGACGTGGAGCTCGTGCTCCTGGATGTGGATCGACGAATACACGTCGTCCTTCACCAGGCGCTCCGAGAGCACGATCGCGTCCTCGAAGTTGTGGCCGTACCAGGGCATGAACGCCACCGTGACGTTCGAGCCGAGCGCGAGCTGGCCGAACTGCGTCGCGGCGCCGTCGGCGAGCACGTCGCCGGCCTTGACCTTCTGGCCGAGCACGACGAGCGGCCGCTGGTTGAGCGCGGTGTCCTGGTTGGTGCGGCGGTACTTCTTGAGCTTGTAGCGGTCCTGCTGCGTCAGGCGCTTGAGCGGGGCGTTGGCCTCGCGATCGGCCTTGGAGCCGCCGCCGGCGTCGACGATGATCTCGTCGGCCGTCACGCGGGTCACCACGCCGTTGCGCTTGGCGAGCACCACCGCGCCGGAGTCGATCGCCACCTTGTACTCGAGCCCGGTGCCGACGAACGGCGTCTGCGGGTTGAGGAGCGGCACGGCCTGACGCTGCATGTTCGAGCCCATCAGCGCACGGTTCGCGTCGTCGTGCTCGAGGAACGGGATCAGGGCGGCGGCGATCGAGACGAGCTGCTCGGGCGCGACGTCCATGAAGTCCACGCGCGACGCCGGGAGGAGCGGCACGTCCGCCTGCTGGCGGCAGAGCACCATCTCGTCCACGAACGTCCCGTCCTCATTGAGGCGCGCGTTGGCCTGCGCGATGACCGCCTCTTCCTCGCGATTCGCGTCGAGCCAGGCGATCTCGTTCGTCACCTTGCCGTTCTTGATCACGCGGTAGGGCGTCTCGACGAAGCCGAGGTCGTTCACCCGCGCGAAGCAGGCGAGCGACGTGATCAGGCCGATGTTCGGGCCTTCCGGCGTCTCGATCGGGCACATCCGGCCGTACTGCGAGTAGTGCACGTCGCGGACCTCGAACCCGGCGCGCTCGCGCGTCAGGCCGCCGGGTCCGAGCGCCGAGAGGCGACGCTTGTGCGTCAGCTCGGCGAGCGGGTTGGTCTGGTCCATGAACTGCGAGAGCTGCGACGAGCCGAAGAACGCCTGGATGACCGCCGAGACGGTGCGGGCGTTGACGAGGTCGTCGAGCGAGATCTTCTCGCTGTCCTGGTTGATGCTCATGCGCTCCTTGACCAGGCGCGCCATCCGCGAGAGGCCGACGGAGAACTGGTTGGCGATGAGCTCGCCGACCGAGCGGATGCGACGGTTGCCGAGATGGTCGATGTCATCGACGTGCCCGCGCCCCTCGTGGAGCTCCACGAGGTAGCGGATGATCGCGATGAAGTCGCCGGTCGTGAGGACGGTGTGGTTCGCCGGCGTGTTGAGGTGCAGGCGCTGGTTGATCTTGTAGCGCCCCACGCGGCCGAGGTCGTAGCGCTTGGGCGAGAAGAAGAGCCGCTCGAGCGCCTGCTTGGCCGTCTCCTTGTTCGGGGCGTCGCCCGGCCGGAGCAGCGAATAGATCTGCTTGAGCGCCTCGTCCTCGGACTTGGTCGGATCCTTGATCAGGGTGTTCTTGATCAGCATCGACTCGGCGCGGCCGGAGGCGACGAAGCACGAGACCTTCGAGACCTCGGCCTTCCGGAGGCGCTTCACGAGCGTGACGTTGAGCGTCTGGCCGGCCTCGGCGATGACCTCGCCGGTGGCGGGCTCGATCACGTCCTGGGCGAGCGTGCGCGCGCCGGGGCGCTCGCCGCGCTCGAAGAGGTCGAGTTCGTCGCGCAGGTCGACCGACTGGTAGGACGAGAAGACCTTGATCTTGTCGATCTTCTGGCGGCGGAGGCGGTTGTACACCTCCTCGGTGAGCTCGTCGCCTTCCTTCACGAGGAGCATCGCCTCGGCGCGCTCGCGCTCGGCGCGGGCCTTCTTCGTCTTCGCCTTGGGGGCGTCGTCGGCAGTGGCCTCGCCGGGGAGGTCGACCGACTCGGCGATGATGGCGCCGATGACCTCGCGGTCGCGGCCTTCCTTGCGCTTGGTCAGGTCGAGCTCACGGACGCCGAAGAAGAGCCGGTAGATGTCGGCGTTGTTCCCGTAGCCGAACGCGCGCAGGAGCGCGGTGGCCGGGAACTTCTTCTTCTTGTCGATGTGGACGAAGACGACGTCGTGGATGTCGACGGTGAACTCGACCCAGGAGCCGCGGAACGGGATGATGCGCGACGAGATGAGGCGCTGGCCGTTCGGGTGGGTGCTCTCCTCGAACACGACGCCCGGCGACCGGTGGAGCTGGCTGACGATCACGCGCTCGGCGCCGTTGATGACGAAGGTGCCGAGGTTGGTGAGCAGCGGGAGCTCGCCGAGATAGACCTCCTTCTCGATCTGGTTCTTCAGGCGCTTCTTGTTGTCTACGGGGTTCTCCTCGTAGACGGTCAGGACCAGGGTCGCCTTGAGCGGCGCCGAGTAGGTCATGTCGCGCTCGATGCACTCCTCGACCGAGTACTTGGGCTCGCCGAGGGTGTAGCGCTTGAAGTCCAGCGAGAAGTTCTCGTGGACGTCGGTGATCGGGAACAGGTCCTTGAAGACCCGCTCGAGACCGACGTCTTCGCGGTCGTGCGCGGCGGCGTCGAGCTGGAGGAGGGATTCGAAGGCGCGCGTCTGGATGTCGAGCAGGTGCGGCATTCCCATGCCGTGCTCGAGCTTTCCGAAGGAGATCTGCGTGATCATGGCAACCCGGGGCTCACCCGTGAACAGGCGAAAACCGCCTCGTCCCCGGACGGGGCTCGATTTCGAGCCGTCCGGAGCGAGGCGAAAGGAACGTCAGATGTGGAGCTGGTGAAGCGTATTCAGCATCGGCGGGACCAAGTGAGGGTGGAAGGTCGTACGGGGCGTGCCGTCCGGGAGCCGGCCGGCACTGCCCCGACCTTCGCCCTTACTTGATCTCGACCACGGCGCCTTCGGCCTCGAGCTTGGCCTTGAGCGTCGCCGACTCGTCCTTCGAGACGCCGGCCTTGACGGTCTGCGGAGCGCCGTCGACCAGGTCCTTCGCTTCCTTGAGGCCCAGGCCGGTGATCTCGCGGACCACCTTGATGACCTGGATCTTCTTGCCGCCGGCTTCCTTGAGGACGACGTCGAACTCCGTCTTCTCCTCGACCGCCGCGGCTGCGGCGCCACCACCCGCGGCGCCACCAGCGGCGACGGCGGAGATGGTCACGTTGAACTTCGTCTTGAACGCCTCGATCAGGTCCGCGAGCTCGATGACCGACATGTTGCCGATCGCGTCGAGGATCTCGTCCTTGCTCAGGGTCGCGTTAGCCATTGTTCCGTTCTCCAAAAGTGTTCCCCCAGGAGTTTCTGTGTCCTGGGGCGTGTGATCAGGCAGACGCCTGGGGGATCAGTTCGAGCCTTCGAGCTGCGTTTCGAGCTGCGTCTTACGGGCTTCGAGCGAGAGCGCGAACATCGACAGCACGCTGTTGAACGTGCCGACGAGGATCGAGAGGGCCTCCTCGCGCGTCGGCAGTGCGGCGAGCTTCTTCACCATCGCCGCGTCGATCACGGCGCCCTCGTAGAGGCCGCCCTTCACGCTGGGCTTCGCGTCGTTCTCCTTCGCGAAGTCGGTCAGGAGCTTGGCGGCGGTGATGGGGTCCTTCGACACCACCACGCCGGTCGGGCCCTTGAGGACCTGGCCCGTGAGCCCGGCCTCGCTGACCGCGCGCAGCGCGAGGGTGTTCTTGATGACGACGTACTCGACGCCGGCCTTGCGGAAGCGGCGGCGGAGTTCGGTCATGCGCTTCACGTTGAGGCCGGTGAAGTCGGTGTAGAACACCCCTTCGGCGCCGTCCAGCTTGGACTTCAGCTCGGCGACGAGCTGTTCCTTGTCGGATCGCTTCATCGTGGCTTACCGGTAGGGGTTGGTATCGATGCGGACGCCGGGGCCCATGGTGCTGGACACGGCGACGGTCCTGACGTAGACGCCCTTGGCCGCGGACGGCTTGGAGCGGATGATCTGGTCCATGAAGGCCGAGAAGTTGGTCTCGAGCGCGTCGAGCCCGAACGAGACCTTGCCGATGGCGGCCTGGACGTTGCCGGCCTTGTCGACGCGGAACTCGATCTTGCCGGCCTTCGTCTCCTTGACCGCGCGCGTCACGTCGAACGTGACGGTGCCGGCCTTGGGATTCGGCATGAGGCCGCGGGGACCGAGCACGCGGCCGAGCTGGCCGACCTGCCCCATCTGATCCGGGGTGGCGATCATGACGTCGAAGTCGGTCCAGCCGTCCTTGATCTTCTGGATGAACTCGGTGCCGACGAAATCGGCGCCGGCGGCCTCGGCCTCGCGGGCCTTGTCACCGACGGCGATGACGAGGACGCGCACCGTGGTGCCGGTGCCGGCCGGGAGCACGACCGTGCCGCGGACGACCTGGTCGGCGTGGCGCGGATCGACGCCCAGTCGGACGGCGACCTCGACGGTCTCGTCGAACTTGGCGAAGGCGGCCGTCTTGACGATCTCGAGGGCGGCCTTCGGGGCGTACGTGGACGCGGCGTCGACCTTGAGGGCCGCGGCGCGGTACTTCTTGCCGTGCGTCTTCATCCCTTCACCTCCACGCCCATCGAACGGGCGGCGCCGGCGACCATCGCCATCGCCGACTCGAGCGAGTCGGTGTTGAGGTCGGGCATCTTGAGTTCGGCGATCTTCCGGACCTGCGCCTTGGTGATCGAGCCGACCTTGTTGCGGTTCGGCTGACCGGAGCCCTTCTCGATCCCGGCCTCGCGCTTGACGAGGAACGCCGCGGGCGGCGTCTTCAGGATGAAGGTGAAGGACTTGTCGGTGAAGATGGTGATCTCGACCGGGAGGATCGCATCCTGGCCCTGCGTCCGAGCGTTGAACTCTTTGCAGAACGCCATGATGTTGATCCCCTGCGGACCGAGCGCCGTACCGACTGGCGGGGCCGGATTCGCCTTGCCTGCAGGGATCTGCAGCTTGACGAAACCAGCGACCTTCTTGGCCATTACTTCCTCTGGTGCGTGGAGCGGCCACGGGCGGCGTCCGGTGGGACGGGCTGGCGCAGCGCGCTGACTCCCACGGTGTGTTTAACGTCGTGGTGGTATCCGACGGGTGCGCTCCTCGGCGTCAACTCGCGCCTGCCCCGCGCAAAGGCCTCTACTCAGGGATGAAGGAGGGAGGATGGAGGGGGTGAAGCCGTCCGGCCTCACCTCGTTCATCCTTCATCGTTCATCCCGCCGTTCAGTGCCCCTTCAACTGCAGGTAGTCGAGCTCAACGGAGGTCGGTCGACCGAAGAGCGAGACCGACACCCGGACCTTGCCCTTGTCCGCCATCACGTCCTCGACCGTTCCATTGAAGTCCGTGAACGGCCCGTCCATGATCGCGACCGCCTGGCCGACAAGGAACGGGATCTCCTCCTTCGGTGCGGCGACCTCTTCTTCCACCGCGATGCCGAGCAGTCGCTTGACCTCTTCGTCGCGCAGCGGCTGCGGATCGCGGTCCTTCCCGACGAACTTGATGACGCCCTGGATCGCGTTGATCGTGTGCAGGGAGTCCTCGCTGAGCGCCATCTCCACGAGCACGTAGCCCGGGTAGACCTTGCGCTCGACCGTCACCTTCTTGCCGGCCTTGATCTCGACCACCTGCTCGATCGGGACGAGGGCCTGCCGGATCGCGCGGGCATCGGGGGCTGCCGCGTCCGCATCGATCTTCCGCTGGACCAGCATCCGTACCTTGTTCTCGTGTCCGGACGTGGTCTGGACGGCGTACCAGCGATGGGTCACCGGATCACGCTCCGAACAGCGACGGGATCCCGCGGACCAGGACGGCCTGCAGGATGAGGTCGAGCACCCAGATCACGAGTCCGATGAAGAGCGAGAGCCCGATCACACCGATCGAGAGCTGCATCACCTGCGGACGGTCCGGCCACGTGACCTTCTTCATCTCCACGACGACTTCGTGGTAGAAGTTCACGATGCGCGCTGGGAGACTGGGGCGTGCGACGACCTCGACCGCCATCTTACTTCGTCTCCTTATGGACGACGTGCTTGTTGCAGCGGGGGCAGTACTTCTTCCACTCGACGCGCTCCGGATGGACGCGCTTGTTCTTCGTGGTGAAGTAGTTGCGGTTCTTGCAGTCGCTGCACGCGAGGATGATCTTGTCGCGCGGCATCAGGGTCTCGTGAGAACAGGGTACGCAGGCGGTCCACCGGGACGCGCCGGGCCACCCCTCACCCGGTTGGGGGCGCAGGGCGGCGAGCCTTGAAAGGTAGGGGGGTGGGGTGCGGGCTGCAAGTGGCGGATACAGCACCCTTTCCGTGCGCCCGGTGGCTTCTGATCCCGGGCTGGATCGGCGCGCCGGGACAGTCCGAAACCGCGGATCACCACAGAGGACACAGAGAGCACAGAGGGGGCCCGGACCCCTCGCCCGGGCCCCCTCACATCTCATATCTCCCGTCTCCCATCTGCCGTTCAAGCACGCAACCGGGATCGAACCGGTGACCTCATCCTTACCAAGGATGTGCTCTACCGACTGAGCTATGCGTGCACTGACAAGTCCCTGCTTCCTACCGTCTGCTCCCTACAGTCTGACGTCTACGAAAGAGCGGGAGACGGGGCTCGAACCCGCGACATCAAGCTTGGAAGGCTTGCGCTCTACCAGCTGAGCTACTCCCGCGTTCTCACTTCTCCCATCTCCCCTCTCACATCTGCCTTCATGGTGGGGGAAGGATTCGAACCTTCGAAGGCATAAGCCGGCAGATTTACAGTCTGCTCCCGTTGGCCACTTGGGTACCCCACCCGCCCTGTCCCCGGCCGCCGGCGACACCTGCCAAAAAACCACCAGAGCCGACGGCGAGACTCGAACTCGCGACCGCCCGATTACAAATCGGGTGCTCTACCAGCTGAGCTACGTCGGCGAAACCGATGTCCTGCGCGAGCTTCGAAGGATAGTCGCCCCGGACGACAGGGTCAATCAGCGTGACGGTCCGCGCGCCGATCAGCGCGACGCCTTCCACCGCGTCCCCGCCGCCGTGTCCTCGATGATGATCCCCTGCTCGTCCAGCGCCTTCCGGATCGCGTCCGCCGCCGGGAAATCCCGCCGCGCCCGCGCCTCCGAGCGCGCCGACAGCTGCCCCTCCACCCAGGCCGCCAACGCGGCGTCCGCCGCCACCGGCTCCGGCTCGATGTCGAGGATCCCGTCGACCAGATTGAACACCTCGCGCGCACGCCGGAGCGCCCCGGCATCCGTGCCCCCCGCATCCAGCTCCTTGTTCGCCGTCCGGATGAACTCGAACAGCGCCGCCATCGCCTCGGGGGCGTTCAGGTCGTCGAAGAGCGCCGCGCGCGCCTCGGTCTCGAAGCGGTCGGCCGCGTCCTCGAGCCCGCGCGTCCCGCCCTTCGCGCCCCGGAGCCGCTCGGCGAAATCCCCGACGCGCCGCACCGCCTCCATCGACCCCTCCAGCGCCTCGCCCGCCAGGTTCAGCTGCTTGCGATAATGCGTCGAGAAGACGAAGTGGCGCACCGCCGCCCCGCTCACGCCTGATGCGCGCAGGTCGGCGACGTTCTGCACGTTGCCGACGCGCTTGGCCATCTTGGCACCGTCGGTGAGCAGGAACTCGCCGTGGCACCAGACGCGGGCGAACTCCTTGCCCGTCGCCGCCTCGCTCTGCGCGATCTCATCCTCGTGATGCGGGAAGACGAGGTCCACGCCGCCGCAGTGCAGGTCGAGCGTCGGCCCAAGCAGCGCCATCGCCATCGCCGAGCACTCGAGGTGCCAGCCGGGACGGCCGCGTCCCCACGGCGAATCCCACGCCGCGCCGCACGCTTCGTCCTCAGGCTTCGCCGATTTCCAAAGCGCGAAGTCCTGCGCGTTCTCCTTCGAGTAGTCGTCTTGCGCGACGCGGGCGCCACTCTGGATCTCGCGCGTATCGAGC
>JANNLH010000047.1:0-8839 GCA_031396725.1 Gemmatimonadaceae bacterium
TCCGATGTGCCCCGGCAGCATGGGGGCGATCGAGTTGCGGTAGTCTTAGTGCTTCCGCATGACCCACCGATAATCCGGGGGATCGGCATGGAGAACCCCTCCTTCCAAGGAGCTTGTACCATGGCTGCCAAGAAGAAGAAGACCGCCAAGAAGGCGACGAAGAAGAAGGCCGCGAAGAAGAAGTAGTCTGCGGTCCAGCTTCACACACGGGGGGATCGGTGCTTGCACCGGTCCCCTCGTGGCATTCTCCAAGATGAAGGAAGGAGGGTGAACGATGAAAGAGGCGCCTGGCGGAACGGAAAAAGGGCGGCCCGCACGGGCCGCCCCCTTTCATCCTACATCCTTCATCCCCGTTTCACGCCGCCCGCGTCGACCCGCTCTTCCGCTTCTCGGGTTCGTCCGGCACCGGCCCCCACACATACGCAGTGAACCGCGGCTCGGCCTCGTCGCGACTGCCGCGCGAGATGATGATGCCGATGGGCTCTTCTTCCAGTTCGATTGGCATTGCGACTTGTACCATGGACGTCCCCTCAGGGACCAGGACACCTGCGATCGGGCGCACCCGCGCTCCGACACTCATATGGAAGACGTCGCAGGTTGTGTGCCCGTTTCACAAGCTCCTAACCATCATATACAACAGTGAGTTACACGATTCCTGGCAAAGCCGGAGAATCGCAATCGTCGCAATCCGACACGCCGAAATCGGACCACTCGTGTCGAAATGAAACGAGAGGGTGTTAGGAGGAGGAGAGCAGCGCGAAGCGAGAACGCGCAAAGGGCGGCCCGAACGGGCCGCCCCCTCACACCTCACACCTCCCCTCTGCCGTTCTAGTGCTTCTTGGCCATGAACGTCCGCGAAGCCCCCGGCTCCGGCACGAGCGAGATCTCCCACCCGACATAGCGCGATCGCAGTTCCTCCTCGGTCAACAGCGCCTGACCTGCGACCAATGTCTCGATCAGGTGCACGCCGCCATCGGCCGTCGCGCGCTGCAGCAGGTGGAACACCTGCTCGCGTTCGAATGGTGAGAGCCCCGCGAACGCCGCCGGCGTGCAGATGACCGCGGCCAGCGGACCGTCGGGTGTCCAGCTCACGAGGTCGGCGACGAACCCGCGCACCTTCTCGGTCAGGCCCGCGTCCTGCGCCGCGCGCAGGACGCGATTGACCACCGCGACCTCGGGCTCCACCGCCGTCACCTCGCAGCCGTTCGCCGCGAGGTAGAGCGCAGAGCCCTCGAGTCGCGGACCCGCGATCAGCACGGGCGCCGAGCTCGCGCCGCGCGGGATCGCCTGCTTGAGCGGCGTGTCCGGCCGCAGCCCCCAGTGCTCCGGGCGGCGCAGCTCGTTCGCGTTCTTGATCCGGCGCCGACGCCAGGTCTCGTAACTGGGCAGTCGCAGCCGCTTCGCGATGATCGCGTCCACCTCGTCCGCCAGGAGCACCTCGCGCATCCCGAGCTGTGCCCCCTCGTCCAGCGCCCGCGCCGCCTCGTTGGCGATGCTGTGCAGGAAGGTCGTCGACACCGAGTTCTTGTAGTCCTCCACCTCGCGCTCGACGTACTCCTGGTACTCCTGCCGGAGTGAGCGCGGCGAGTGGCGTGGCGTCATGCGAGGGGGCCGGGAGAGGGAAGCGTCACCCCGAAGGTAGGCACGTGCGGCTCGACGTGCACCGTCACGTCGGCGTGCCCGAGCGCCGCCGTCACCGACTGCTCGACGGCGTCGGCCAATTCGTGCGCGAGGGCGACCGGCAGGTCGCGGTCGACCGTGATCGTCAGCTCGGTGAAGACCATCCCCGAGCTGTTCGTCCGCGAGCGCACCGATGGCGCGTCCAGCACGCCGGGTACCGCACACGCCGCCTCGCGGATCCGCTCCGCGTCGGCGCCGCGCGCGTCCACGAGGATCGGCACTGTCACCCGCAGGATCCGCCACCCGCTCCAGGCGATCACCAGCGCGACGACGATCGCGAGCGCCGGATCGGCCCAGGGCACGCCGAGCCGGACCGCGAGCAGCGACGCGAAGGCGAGCCCCGTCACGAAGAGGTCCCCCGCCGTATGCGAGGCGTCCGCGAGCAGCAGCGGGCTCTTGAGCGCCCGCCCCTGGCGCCGCTCGTACCAGACGACGACGACGTTCACGATCGCGGTCGTCCCGAGGAGCACGAGCTCCCTCGGCTCGGGCGCCGCCATCGCCTCGGGGGCGATGAGCCGCGTCACTCCGCCACGGATGAGCTCGAAGCAGGAGATCGAGAGGAACCCGACGATCCCGATCGCCCCCATCGTCTCGAACTTGTCATGCCCGTACGGGTGGTCCTCGTCGGGGCCGCGCGCGGCCAGTGCCACGATCACCATCGCGATGACATTGTTCATCGCGTCGAGGAAGCTCTCGAGCGTCGCGCCGAGCACCGTGAGGCTGCCGGTGCGGAAGGCTACGACGACCTTCACCCCCACCACGATCGCGTTGAGGACCAGGATGACCGCAAGGGTGCGCTGGACCGCGGCGGTGCGGGCGGGGTCGGTCGCGGCGGGGGCGGTCACCCGAGAAGTGTCGGTGCGCGCCCCCGGGCGCGTCAATCGGGGGAGTGCGGATGCCTGAGCTTCCCGAGGTCGAGTTCGCCGCGCGCCGGCTCCGTCGCGCGCTCCGCGGACGCACGATCCTCTCCCTGCGCGCGCACCATCCGTCCCAGCGGCGCACGCTCACCGCCGCGGTCTCGCGCCGCGTCGCCGGCCAGCGGGTCGTCGCCGTGGAGCGGCGCGGCAAGCACCAGCTGCTCCACCTCGCCGACGGTGCCACGCTGCTCGTGCACTTCCGGCTGAATGGCGACTGGACCTTCTCGCGCGCGTTCTCGCGCGCGTTCTCGCGCGCGGCGACCGCGCTGCCCGCTCACGCCCGCGTGACGCTCGACCTCGACGACGGCCGCCGCGTGTCGCTCGTCGATTCGCGCGCGCTCTGCACGGTCCGGTGGTACGCCCCGGGCAAGCCGCCGCGGCTCGCGCTCGGCCCCGAGCCGGAGGATCCCGCCGTGACACCGGCCGTGCTCCGGAGCGCGCTGACGCGGAAGCGAGGCCCGATCAAGCCGGCGCTGCTCGACCAACGAATGCTGGCCGGGGTGGGGAACATCTACGCCGCCGAGGCCTGCTGGCACGCCCGCGTGAGCCCGCGTGCGAAGGCGTCGCGTTTGTCTCTCGCACGCCTGGCGCGGCTGCTCGAGGGACTCCGGATGGCGCTCGCCGATGGGCATCGGAATGCCGGGCGCTACCACGAGGGGGAGCGAGAGGTGCCGTTCAGGGTCTACGACCGCGCAGGGGAGCCCTGTGGGCGGTGCGGGGCGGCGATCCGGCGGATCGTGCAGGCGGGCAGGGGGACGTGGTTCTGTCCGGTGTGTCAGAGGTCGTGAGCGGGGCCAGATCACCGGCAGATGTGAGATGGGAGATGTGAGGAGGCCGCCCGTGCGGGCGGCCTTCCCCGCGACCGTAGTTCCTTACACCTCACATCTCCCATCTCAGTTCTGCCGGTAAAGCGTCCCGACCGACTCAGTCCCCCGCCTCCACGAGCGCGCCCTTCAGGTATCCGGTCTCCGGGATCGTCAGCACCTCCGGATGATCCGACGGCTGCCCCGTGATCGCGCGGATGATCATCCGCCGCCCGCTGTCCCCCGCCGCGTCGCGCAGCATCTCCAGAAAGTCCGCCTTCGAGACGTGATACGAGCAGCTCGCCGTGTAGAGCATCCCGCCCGGCGCCAGCAGCTTCATCGCCCGGAAGTTGATGTCGCGGTAGCCGCGGATCGCCCCCGTGATCGACGCCCGGTTCTTGGCGAAGGCGGGCGGGTCCAGCACGATCGTGTCGTAGCGTGATCCCGCGCGCTCCTCGGCCCGCAGGAAGTCGAACGCATCCGCCTCCACCGCCGTGATGTTCGCGAGTCCGTTGAGCGCCGCGTTCGCCACCACGCGTTCGAGTGCCGCCGCGGAAGCATCGACCGCCAACACCGAGTCGGCGCGCCGCGCGAGGTGGAGCGCGAAGGAGCCGTGGTAGCTGAAGACGTCGAGCGACCTCCCGCGCGCCACCGAACCCGCGAGGACGCGCGCCTCGCGCTGGTCGAGGAAGGCGCCCGTCTTCTGTCCCGTATGAGGCGCGGCGAGATAGCGCACGCCGTGCTCACGCACCTCGATCGTCTCCGGCACCACGCCGTGCAGCGGCTCGACACCCTTCGGGAGCCCCTCCCGCGTCCGCACCGAGGCATCGTTGCGCGCGAGGATCCCCTCGGCCCCGGTCAGTGCCCGCAGCGCGGCGACGATCGGCGCGCGGAATGCCTCGAGCCCAGCCGAGAGGAGCTGCACCACGAGCCAGCGGTCGAACCGGTCGACGATGAGCGAGGGCAGGCCATCGCCCTCGCCGTGCACGAGTCGGCAGGCGTTGGTCCCCTCGTCGAGCAGTGCGGCACGCCGCGCCAGCGCCGTCGCGAGCCGCGCGTGCCACCAGGCGTGGTCGAGCGCGGTGTCCGGCTCCCGCGCCACCGAGCGCAGCGAGATCTCGGAGGCGGGGCTCCAAAGCGCCGTGCCGAGCGCGCGATGCCGCTGGTCGATGACCGAGACGGCGCCCGCGGGCGCCTCGGGCGCGCGCACGACGTCGGACTTGAAGATCCAGGGATGCCCGCCCTGCAGGCGCTGGGCGCCGCGGGCGGAGACGATGGCGACCGGGAGGGCGGGCATCCCGACAATCTACCACCCGCGTCCTCGCCGCCCCGTGGACACCGTCCCTCCGCGCCCGCATCTTCGACCGGTGACCAAGCCCCTCCGCCCACGCAGTGTCCGCGCCGTGCGCGGCGCCACCACCGTCGCATCCGACGAGCCGCTGCTCATCCGCGAGGCGGTCACCGAGCTGCTCGAGGCGATCCTCGACGAGAACGACGTCGTTCCCGCCGACGTGATCTCGGCCGTGTTCACGGCGACCCCGGATCTCGTCAGCGAGTTCCCGGCGCACGCCGCGCGGCTCTTCGGCTGGACCGACGTCCCGCTGCTCTGCGCCCAGGAACTGCCGGTCGCGGGGGCGCTCCCGCACTGCATCCGTGTGCTGCTGCACGCCGAGACACGCAGAGCGCGCAGCGAGATCCGGCACGTCTACCTGCGCGATGCGGTGCTGCTCAGGGCCGATCTGCTGGCGGACTGAGCGCGGGTGGCGGGACGTGATCCTGCCGACTCGTGGAGTCCGGACGTACGGCGATCGAGTCCTTCTTCGTGGAGTCCGTGGCGGTCGCCACCTTGGTCGGCACGGCCGCGGCGGCCGCGGCCGCCGCCGAGTCCGCGGCCACGCGCCGCAGGCTGTCCTGTCGCGCCGCCTCGTACTTCTTCGCCTCGGCGCGCACCATCACGATCGCCGCGAGGTGCTCCTTGTAGGTCCGCCGGAACTCGTGATGGCCGTCCGGATGCGCCACCATGTAGAGGAAGGGCACGGTGGCGGGATAGAGCGACGCCTCGAGGCTCTTCGCTCCCGGCGCGGCGATCGGACCGGGTGGCAGCCCCACGCGCCGGTAGGTGTTGTACGGCGAGTCGACGCGCAGGTCGCGATAGAGCACGCGTCCGGGGCGCACGCGGCGGGCGTACTGCACCGTCGGGTCGGCCATCATCGGCATCCGGATGCGGAGCCGGTTGAGATAGAGCGCGGCCACGACCGGACGCTCGCTCGGCTTGCGCACTTCCTTCTCGACGATCGAGGCGAGGGTCACGACCTCGTGGCGCGTCATCTTCACCTCGGCGAGGCGCGCATCCCACTCCGGCCGCCAGACGCGCTCGAAGCGGCGCACCATCACCTCGACCACCTGTCGTGCGGTCGCGCCGTCGGGAAAGTCGTAGGTGTCGGGGAAGAGGTACCCCTCGGCCGTGGCCAGGCCGCGCGGCACGCCGAGCCGCCGGAGCAGCGCGGTGTCGCGCACCGCGACCTCGAATGAGTCCGCCGGGAGCTCGAGCTTCCGCGCGAGATGCGGCAGCATCTCCCAGAGCGGCATCCCCTCGACGACGGTCACGCGATTGACGAGGCCCTTGCCCAGCGCGAGCGCCTCGAGGACGTCGTGCCAGCTCGACCCGCGGCGGATGAAGTAGGTGCCGTACTCGATCGAGCGATCCTTCCCGCGCCGTGCCGCGTAGGCGCCGAAGAGCCGCGCATTCCAGACGACGCCGTGCGCGGCCAGCGACTCGGCGGCCTCGCGGAAGTTCGAACCCTGGCGAATGGTCAGCGTCACCATGGTCGGATCGTTCGTCGCGCACGCCGAGACGCCGGTGAGCGCGGCGAGCAGGACGAAGAGGCCGACGGTCAGTCGCCTACGCATCACGCTCCACTTCCTGCTTACCACTTCCCACTTCCTGCTGCTCGAAGAGTCTCATCGCATGCTGCAGCAGGATCGTCGCCGCGATCGAATCCACGTCTCCCTTCCGGCCGCGCGTCGAGCCCTCCATCGCCTTCACCGCGCGCAGCGCGGCCGCGGTCGTGAAGCGCTCGTCCACGAGCTCGGCGGGATGTCCGGTGCGCGTCGAGAGCTCGTGGGCGAGACGTCGCGCCTCCTCGGCGCGCGGCGTGTCGTCGCCCTGCTGGTCGAGCGGCAGCCCGACCACGAAGCCCTCGGCCTCGAGTTCGGCGGCCTTGGCGATCAGCGCGGTCAGCGGCGGGCGCTTGCCGGCGCGCCGCTCGAGATGACCGGCAGGGGACGCGATGCGCCCGCCGGGATCGCTCACCGCGAGCCCGACGCGCCGGTCGCCCAGGTCGATCGCCAACCATCGGCGGCGCCAGTTCCCGTTCACGCTCATGCGCCTTCGGCCATCCGCTGGAAGAACTCCTCGTTGGTCTTCGTCTGCGCGAGACGTCGCAGCAAGAAGCTGGTGGCCTCGTCCGGGGCGAGGTCACCGAGAAAATGCCGCAGCAGGAAGATGCGGTTGCGCTCCTTGTCGGTGAGCAACAGTTCCTCCTTTCTCGTGCCCGACTTCCCGATCTCCACCGCGGGGTAGATGCGGCGGTTCGCGATGTCGCGGTCGAGCACGATCTCCTGGTTGCCGGTGCCCTTGAACTCCTCGAAGATCACTTCGTCCATCCGCGATCCGGTGTTCACGAGGGCCGTCGCCACGATCGTCAGCGACCCGCCCCCATCGATCCGACGCGCCGCCCCGAAGAATCGTTTCGGCTTCTCGAGCGCCTTGGCATCTACACCACCGGACAGGATCTTGCCCGACATCGGTGTCACGGTGTTATGGGCCCGGGCCAGCCGCGTGATCGAGTCGAGCAGGATCACGACGTCCTTCTTGGATTCCACCAGCCGCTTGGCCTTCTCGATCACCATCTCCGCGACCTGCACGTGGCGCTTGGCGGGCTCGTCGAAGGTGGACGCGATCACCTCGGCCGAGGGCACGGAGGCGATGAAGTCGGTGACCTCCTCCGGCCGCTCGTCGATCAGCAGGACGATGAGCGTGATCTCGGGATGATTCTCGGCGATCGCATTCGCCATGCGCTGGAGGAAGAGCGTCTTGCCGGCGCGCGGCGGCGCCACGATCAGTCCGCGCTGGCCCTTGCCGAGCGGGGCGATGAGGTCAGCGACGCGCATCGAGAGACCGCCGGAGACCGACTCGAGCCGGATGCGCTGGTCGGGATACCGCGGGCGCAGCGCGTCGAATGCCACGCGCGCCGCGAGCATCTCCGGCGGGTCGCCATTGACCGACTCGACGTGGAGCAGCGCGAGGAACTTCTCCCAGTGCTTGGGGGGCCGGACGCGGCCCCGGATCGTGTCCCCCGTCCTCACGCCGAAGCGCCGGACCTGGGTCTGCGAGACATAGACGTCGTCGGGGCCGGCGAGGTAGCTCCAGTCGGGCGAGCGGAGGAACCCGTGTCCCTCCGGCACGAGCTCGAGCGTCCCCTCCGCGGTGAGCGCTTCCCCCTTGGCGAGCAGGGCGTACTCGATGCGGAGGATGAGTTCCTGCTTGCGGAGGCCGTCGAATCCGGTGATGCCGAGTTCGTCAGCCTGACGCTGGAGCTCGGCCACGGAGGTCCGGCGGAGGGCGGCGATATCCACGCGGTGGGGAGGGGTGGTGCAGGGGGGGGGACGCGGGCCCGCGCGGCGATTTATCGCTGGCGCGCGGAGGGGAGGGGCGTGCCCGGGGGGTGGTGCTGGGTCCAGCAGGGGAGTGCGCGAGGCGGGATTCGAACCCACGACCTTCGGCTCCGGAGGCCGACGCTCTATCCAGCTGAGCTACTCGCGCGCGGTCCGGCAACCCAGGGCCGGAAACTACAAGAGCGGCCTAGACTAACCGGGCACGAAAGCTAATACAAGCGACCCTGCGGGCCGAATACTCATCAAAGGCAGGTCCGGGACGCGCGGTGCGACCGGAGGCTGCCCGGCATACGGACGCGCCGTCCGCGGGCCGGGCGACCACCTGCGCGACCGCTGCGCATTCCGCTTCGACGGCAGCCTGCTCGTCGCCCGCGTCAACGCCTGACGGAACGCCTAACGACGTCCGATGGCCGCCGACACGCTCGTCACGAACGAGGCGTGCCCGGTCGGGACGCCCGCCGGGATGACCACGGCGGCGGTGACGCCGAATCGCTCGCGCAGCACCGCGCCAATGCCAATGTTGATCGGGTAGTACGTGTCCTCCGGAACCTGCAGATCGACGGCCCCTACGCGCACCGAGCCACCAAACCAGGCATATTCCAGCGAGGCGAAAGGAATCACCGCGACGTCCGGCGTGGCCGCCCACGTGTAGCCGGCCGACACGCCGACGCGGCGCGTGTTCTGCGTGAGTGTGGCGGCTCGTCCGCCAAATTCACCCGAGACCTTCAGCTGCGAAATGCCCGCACCCGGGCACAGTTCCAC
>JANNLH010000080.1:0-62407 GCA_031396725.1 Gemmatimonadaceae bacterium
CAAGTACGAAGTCAGCCTCAGCCGCTCATTCCAGTTCTCCAAACTTGGCTTCGTAGGCATAAAGCGCAGCACCGATGATGCCCGCATGGTTGAATGCTCTCTGTGTCCTCTGTGGTGACAAGCCGTCACCGTACCCGGATCGCCGCACCACACTGTCCCACGGGATCAGAACTGAGCGGACTCGGTCGATTCCTTGAGTGCCAAGGTCGCCGACTGCCCGCCGGCGATCACCTGCATCACCTCGTCGAAGTAGCCCGTCCCGACCTCGCGCTGGTGCTTGGTGGCCGTGTAGCCGTGGGCCTCCGACGCGAACTCGGCCTCCTGCAGCTCGCTGTACGCCGCCATCCCGCGGTCGCGGTAGGCGCTCGCCAGTTCGAACATCGAATGGTTGAGCGCGTGGAAACCGGCGAGCGTCACGAACTGGAACTTGTAGCCCATCGCCCCGAGTTCGCGCTGGAAGGTGGCGATCGTGCCGGCGTCGAGATGCTTCCGCCAGTTGAAGGAGGGCGAGCAGTTGTAGGCGAGCATCTGGTCCGGGTAGACCTTGTGCACGCCCTCGGCGAAGCGCTTGGCCTCCTCGAGGCTCGGCGTCGAGGTCTCGCACCACACGAGGTCGGCGAGCGGCGCGTAGGCGATCCCGCGCGCGATCGCCATGTCGATGCCGCCGGTGATGCGGAAGAAGCCCTCGGGCGTGCGGCCGCCGGTCAGGAAGGGACGGTCGCGCTCGTCGACATCCGAGGTGATGAGCTTGGCGCTGTCGGCGTCGGTGCGCGCGATCACGAGTGTCTCGGTGCCGCAGACGTCGGCCGCCAGGCGCGCCGCGATCAGCGTGCGCTCGAAGGCGGCGGTCGGGATCAGGACCTTGCCGCCCAGGTGGCCGCACTTCTTCTCGGACGAGAGCTGGTCCTCCCAGTGCACGGCGGCCGCGCCGGCCTCGATCATGCTCTTCATCAGTTCGAAGGCGTTGAGCGGGCCGCCGAACCCGGCCTCGGCGTCGGCGATGATCGGCGCGAGCCAATAGCGATGGCCGCCGCGCCCCTCGCTCGTCTCGATCTGGTCGGCGCGGAGCAGCGCCTGGTTGATGCGTCGCACGACGGCGGGCACCGAGTTGGCCGGATAGAGCGACTGGTCGGGATAGGTCTGGCCCGAGAGATTCGCGTCGGCCGCGACCTGCCAGCCGCTCAGATAGATCGCCTCGAGTCCGGCGCGCACCTGTTGCACCGCCTGGTTGCCGGTGAGCGCGCCGAGGGCGTGTACATAGGTGCGGCTCGAGAGGAGCTCACGCAGTCGCGCGGCGCCGAGTTCGGCGAGTGTGTACTTGATCGTGACGGAACCGCGCAGGCGCTCCACGTCGGCCGCGGAATAGGGCCGCACGATGCCGTCGCGGTTCGGGGTGACGAACTGGGCGGCGCGCGTGGGGGCCGTCGGGACGGTGGCGATCATTCGTGGTCTCCGGTCTCGGTAGAGGCGTCGGTGAGGAGCTGGTAGGCGTCGAGCGTAAGGAAATCGGGGAGCGTGTCGGCGAGGGCGACGCGCAGGAAGAGCTGACGGGCCTCGCCGAAGCGCCCGTCGGTGAACCGCGGCTCGCCCACCTCGCGGGCGATGACCTGCATCTCGTCCTCCACCACGGCGCGGACGAGATCGCGCGTGACGACGCGCCCGTCATCGAGCGCGGCGCCGTGGCGCACCCACTGCCACACCTGCGCGCGCGAGATCTCGGCGGTGGCCGCGTCCTCCATCAGGTGATAGAGCGCCACCGCGCCGGAGCCGCGCAGCCAGGATTCGAGATAGCGGATGCCGACGCGGACGTTGAGCCGGAGCCCCGCCTCGGAGCGCGTCCCCTCGGGCGTGCGGAGCAGGTCGGCGGCCGTGACGACGAGCGCGTCGAGCGTGACGTCGAGCTGGTTGGTGCGCTTGCCCAAGTGCGCGACGAACGCCTCGCGCGCCACCGGGACGAGCGCCGGATGCGCGACCCAGGTGCCGTCGTGCCCGTCGCGGACCTCGCGCTCCTTGTCGGCGCGCACGCGGCCGAGCGCGGCGGCGTTGGCCTCGGCGTTCTCTGCGCCGGAGATCGGGATCTGGGCGGCCATCCCGCCGATCGCCCACGCGCCGCGGCGATGGCAGACCTGCACCACGCGCTGCGTGTAGGCGCGCATGTTGGGCTGGGTCATCGTGACCTGCGAGCGGTCGGGCAGCACCGCGGCCGGCTCGTGCGCGCGGGTCTTGATCCCGGAGAAGATGTAGTCCCAGCGCCCGCAGTTCAGGCCGCAGATGCGCTCGCGGAGGGCGAAGAGGATCTCGTCGAGTTCGAAGACCGCAGGGAGCGTCTCGATCAGCACCGTGACGCGCGTGGTGCCGCGCGCGAGGTCGAGGAACTCCTCGGCGAAGCCCAGCACGTCGCTCCAGAGAGCGGCTTCGGCGCGACCCTCGAGTTTCGGCAGGTAGAGGTAGGGGCCGCTGCCGAGCTGCCGGAGGACGTGCGCGTTGTGGAAGAGATAGAGGCCGGCGTCCACGAGGGCGCCTGGGATGGGGACGTCATCGACGAGGATGTGGCGCTCGACCAGGTGCCATCCGCGCGGCCGCACGATCAGCGTCGCGAGCTTCTCTCCCAGCGCGTAGTGCTTGCCCGTGATGGGATCATCGAAGGTGAGCGAGCGCTTCACCGCGTCGGCCAGGTTGCGCTGCCCGTCGATCACGTTGCGCCAGGTGGGCGAGGTCGAGTCCTCGAGATCCGCCATGAAGACGTCGGCGCCGGAGTTGAGCGCGTTGATCATCATCTTGCGGTCGGTGGGGCCTGTGATCTCGACGAGCCGGCACTGCAGGTCGGCCGGCGGCGGCGCCACGTGCCAGGCCGAGGCGCGGATGTCGGCGGAGGCGGCGGGGAAGTCGAGCCGTTCGGTACCGGCGCGGAGGCGCTTCATCCGTTCCTGGCGGGCGGTGAGCAGTCCGCTCACCCGGTCGGTGAACCGACGCCCGAGCGCCGCGAGGAAGTTCAGGGCCTCGGGCGTCAGGATCTCCGACTCGGCCGTGGTCAGCGGCCGGGTGGTCGTGGCGGGGCTTGATTCGACGCGGAAGAGGGCAGGGGGCATCGGTTCCGTGGGGTCGGTTTTTCGGGTGCTGCCGGGCGGCACCTGGTCCAACGGACAGAGTACATGCAAATCGCAGGCCGGATTGACAAGACGATAGCCCTGATGCTCGGTGCGGACAATAAGTAGTTGACAAATAGGCAGTTACGGTGAAATACTCTGTCTGTGTGATGTCTGTGAATCTGTAAATAACTTGACAGGCGGGGGCGATGAGCGACGACGTCCGGATCGGCAAGCGACTGCGCGCGATGCGCTGGAAGCTCGGGCTCACGCAGGCGGCCACCGCCGAGCGCCTCGGCATCTCGCCGAGCTACCTGAACCTGATCGAGCACGACCGCCGGGCCCTGACCTCGGCGCTCCTCCTGCGGATCGCCCAGACCTTCGACGTGGACGTGCGATCGCTGGCCGCGAGCGCGGCCGCGGACGTCGTGGCGGACCTGCAGGAGGTCTTCGGCGACCCCCTCTTCGACGAGCACGCGGTCACGACCAACGAGGTCCGGGATCTGGTCGAGTCGCATCCGGATGTCGCACGGGCCGTGGTGCGGCTGCATCACGCGTACGCCAATGCCCGCGCCGTCGCCGCCACGGTCTCCGACCGCGTACTCGACGGCGAGGAGCTGGGCGGCCTCGACACGGTGCGGCTCTCGTCGGAGCAGGTCTCGGACCTCTTCCAGCAGTCCGGCAACTACTTCGCCGAACTCGAGGCCGAGGCCGAGGCGCTCCGCCGGGACGAGGGCTTCGAGACCGAACTGCTGTTCGAGGGGCTCTCCCACCATCTGCGCCGGCAGTGGGGCGTGACGGTCCGCATCCGCACGGTGGAGGAGATGGGCGGCGCCGTACGTCGCTATGACCCGGAGAAGCGCACGCTCGACGTGTCGGAGGTGTTGCGGCGGGGTTCGCGCAACTTCCAGCTCGCGAGCCAGGTCGGGTTGCTCCGATGCGGCGCGATCCTCGACCGGTTGACCGACGTGCCGGTGCTGACCTCACCGGAATCGCGCGCCCTGGGGCGCGTCGCGCTGGCGAGCTACTTCGCCGGCGCGGTGCTGATGCCGTACCGCGAGTTCCTGCGCGCCGCCGAGGCGCTGCGCTACGACATCGAACTGCTCGAGCATCGGTTCCGCGCGAGCTTCGAGCAGGTCTGCCATCGCCTCACGACGATGCAGCGCCCGGGAGAGGAGGGTGTCGCCTTCTACTTCGTGCGCGTGGACATCGCGGGGAACATCTCGAAGAAGTTCGGATCATCAGGCATCCGCTTTCCGCGCTTCAGCGGACTCTGCCCGCTCTGGAACGTGCACGGCGCCTTCCTGCAGCCCGGGCGGATCCGCACGCAGCTCTCGCGGCTGCCCGACGGATCGGCGGTCTTCGCCGTCGCGCGCACGGTCTCGAGCCACGCGGGCGGCTACCGCGCGACGCAGGTGCTGCACGCGATCGGCATCGGCTGTGACCTCGATGCGGCGCGGCGGCTCGTCTACGCCGACGGGATCGACCTTGGGAGCCTCGGGGCGGCGGTGCCGATCGGGATCACCTGCCGGAGCTGCGAGCGGATGCACTGCCAGGCGCGCGCGTTCCCGGCGCTCGATCGGCCGCTGAGGATCGATGAGAATGTGAGAGGGCCCTCGTTCTATGCGCCCGCGCGCTGAAGCGCCGCATGAGACGAGGATCGAGGAGCGAGGGGAAGTCAGAGGTGGAAGAGGGGGAGGGGAACGAGTAGAAGGAAGTGAGGGGTGAATGGCGCTTGAAAGCGGGCTCTCACCGTTTCCCCTGCGCTCCTCGGTCCTTGCTCCTCACGCTTCGCTCTTCGCTCCTCGGTCCTCGGTCCTCGTTCCAGCCCCGCCCCCCCTCAACGCCGCACGGTGGTCAGGATGCGCGATTCCGATCAACAACTCCGCGCGTTCGCGCAACGACTTCCCGTGCAGGTTCACCGCACCGTACTCGGTGACCACCCAGTGCACGTGGCCGCGGGTCGTCACCACTCCCGCGCCCGGTGCCAGCGTCGGTACGATGCGTGAGATCGTCCCCTTGGCCGCGGTGGACGGCAGCGCGATCACCGGCTTGCCGCCGACCGAGCGCGCCGCGCCCCGGATGAAGTCCATCTGGCCGCCGATGCCCGAGTAGATCCGCGAGCCCATCGAGTCGGCGCAGACCTGGCCGGTGAGATCCACCTCGATGGCGGAGTTGATCGCGACGACGCGCGGGTTCCGCGCGATCTGCGCCGTGTCGTTCGTGCGGTCGCAGCCGACGAACTCGACCTCCGGGTTGTCATCGACGAAGTCGAAGACGCGCCGGGAGCCGAGCACGAAGCTCGTCCGGATCATTCCCGGGGAGACGACCTTGAGCCGGTTGGTGACGGCGCCGCACTCGACAAGGTCCACCAGCCGGTCGGAGAACATCTCGGTGTGGACGCCGAGGTCATGGCGGTCGTGGAGGCGCGCGAGCACCGCGTCGGGGATGGCGCCGATCCCCATCTGCAAGGTCGAGCCATCCTCGATCAGCCCGGCCACGATCTCGCCGATGCGCGCGATCTCCGGCGTCTCCGGCGACGGCAGGTGCTCCGCGAGCGCGCGGTCGCTGTGCGTGAAGGCGCTCAGCTCGGTCAGCGGCACGGCCGTATCACCGTGCGTGCGCGGCATCCGCTCATTCACCTCGGCCAGGACCATCGTGGCCGAGTCCACCGCGGCGCGTGCGGCATCGACGGAGGTGCCGAGGGAGCAGAAGCCGTGACGGTCGGGCGGCGAGAGCTGGACGATCGCGGCGTCGAGCTTCACCTGGCCGCTGGTGAAGAGGGACGGGACGTCGGAGAGGAAGATCGGCACGTAGTCGGCGCGTCCGGCCGCGACCGGCTCGCGCAGGGCAGGGCCGGTGAAGAGCGAGACGGAGCGGAAGCGTCCCTCGAGCCCCGGAGCGGTCCAGGGCGCGTCCCCCTCGGTGTGGAGGTGGTACAAGGTGACGCCTTCGAGGTCGGTGCGCCGGGCGAGCGCCTCGAGCAGGGGCCGCGGTGTCGCGGCAGCCCCGTGCACGAAGACCTTCGCGCCGCTGGAGATGCGGGCGACCACCTCGGCCGGGGTGAAGGCGCCGCGGGTCCAGGTGTCGGTACGGGGCATCAGCGAAAGTTGCGGCCCTGCGGGGCCCGCGGCTATACTCCGTGGCACGCGGGCGTAATTCAGTTGGTAGAATGCCAGCTTCCCAAGCTGGACGTCGTGGGTTCGAGTCCCATCGCCCGCTCTTTGGTTCGGAGGATCCCGGGACCCCTTGGTGGGGGCCGGGATCCTCTGGCGTTCTGGGGTGCCTGAACGGCAATTACCACAGAGAACACAGAGGGCACAGAGGACCGCCACGGCAGGATCGGCAGCCGCTTTCATGGGGGCGTGGCGGAGAGACCCGATCGTCACGCACCTTTCAACAGGCAGTTGCCGTCCTCTGTGCCCTCGGTGTCCTCTGTGGTGAACGCCGTCCTCTCTGAACCACGATCTCAGCCCCCCATGATCCACGTGATCGCCGAGCTGGCCCTCACTCCGGCCGAGGCTGCCAAGACCGCCTTCCTCGACCAATTCCGCTGGCTCGAGCCCCTCGTGCGCGCCGAGGAGGGTTGCCTTGAGTACCGCGGTGCGCTCGAGATCCCAACGGGCATCTCGGCCCAGACCCCCGCGCGCGGGGACGTCCTGATCGTGATCGAGAAATGGTCATCCGAGGCGGCGCTCGTGTCCCATCTCGAGGCACCACATATGGCCGAGTTCGGCCGTCGCACGGCCGGTCTGATGACCGGCCGCACGATCCGCATCGCGCGCGACATCAGCGGTCCGCACGCCGCGTAGCGGCGTCGCCCCCACCTCATGCTCATCGTCGCGTCGGTCATCGTCGGGTTGATCCTCGTCACCGCCCTGTACGTCGCGGCGGAGTTCTCGGCGGTCAGTGTCCGGCGCAGCCGGTTGCAGCAGAAGGCCGAGGAGGGGGACCGGCTCGCCCAGCGCCTGCTCCCGATCATCACCGACGCCGCCAAGCTCGACCGCTACATCGCCGCCTGCCAGATCGGGATCACCATCTCGAGTCTCGTCCTCGGCGCCTATGGGCAGGCGACGCTCGGACGCGACCTCATCCCGCTGCTTGAGCGCTTCGGCGGGTTCGAGCCGGCCACGGCCCAGAGTGTCGCGGCCATCGTGGTGCTGATCCTCCTGACGACGCTGGCGATGGTCATCGGCGAGCTCGTGCCGAAGTCGATCGCGCTGCAGTTCCCGACCCCCACGGCGCGACTGACGGTCTGGCCGCTGCAGTGGTCGATGCGATTGATGCGGTGGCTGATCGTGATCCTCAACGGCAGCGGGGTCTTCGTGCTCCGCTTGATCGGGATGCCGGCCACCGGGCACCGGCACATCCACTCGCCGGCGGAGATCGACTATCTGATCGCGGAGAGCCGGGACGGCGGCGCGCTCGAGCCAGCGGAGTCGGCGCGGCTGCGGCACGCGCTGCGGCTCGGGATGCGGACCGCCGGCGAGATGATGGTGCCGCGGCCGCGGATCGTCGGCCTCGATGTCGAGGCCACCTGGCCGGAGCTGGTCGAGCTCGCGCGGCGGATGCCGTACTCCCGACTGCCGGTCTACGAAGAGTCGCTCGACCAGGTGGTCGGCGTGATCCACGTGCGTGACGTCGTCCGGCTCCAGATCGGCGGCGGGGCGCAGACCCGTGCGGTGCGCGACCTCGTGCGCCCCGTGCTCGTCGTGCCCGAGAGCATGACGGCGGACCGCTTGCTCGAGCGGATGCGGGCCGAGAACAAGGCGCTGGCGATCGTCGCCGACGAGTTCGGGGGCACGGCGGGGCTGATCACGGTCGGCGACATGCTCGACGAATTGCTCGGAAAGACCGCGGACGAGTTCAAGCTCGGCGACGTGCTGCCCGAGAAGCTGCCCGACGGCCGCGTACGGCTGCCCGGGATGGTCCGGCTCGACGTCGCCGCGCCCTGGGTGAACGTGCTCTGGGAGGCGGACTCCTACACCGTCTCAGGCCTCGTGATGGAGCGACTCGGCCGGCTGCCGATCGCCGGCGACCGGCTGACGGTGGATGGTGCGCTGATCGAGGTCGAGAAGATGCGCGGTCGGGTCGTCGAGTCGCTCGTCGTCACGCCGCGGCCGTCGGAAGCGCGCGATGCCTGAGACGCTCTCAGCGGCCGTCGTGCCGACGCTGATCATCACCGTGCTGATCCTGCTCAACGGGCTCTTCGTCGCGGCCGAGTTCGCGATCGTCGCCGCGCCGCGCGCGACCATCGACCGGTTGGCGGCCTCGGGGAGCCGCGCCGCGCGATCGGTCGCGCGGATCCTCCACGACCCGCGCGAGGTCGACCGCTTCATCGCCACCGCCCAGCTCGGCATCACGCTCGCCAGTCTCGGACTCGGGATGTACGGCGAGCACCTGCTGGCGGAGTGGCTGTCGCTGCGCTTCGAGGGCCTCGGTGCCGATCGCTGGATCGCGGCCCACACGCTCGGCAGCGTCACGGCGATCGCGATCCTGACCTACTTCCACATCGTCATCGGCGAGATGGTGCCGAAGTCGATCGCGCTCCAGCGTGCGGACCGCGCGATCCTGTGGATCACGCCGGTGATGCGCGCGGTGCAACTGACGCTCTACCCGCTCGTGATCTCGCTCAACGGCCTCGGCAACCTCACGATGCGGTTGCTGGGCATCGAGCGGCAGGGCGGGAGCGCCGAGTCGGTGCGGACGGCGGAGGAGCTCGCGTACATCGTGCGCGAGAGCCAGGCCGGCGGCATGCTGCGCCGCGAATCGGCGACCGTGGTGCAGGAACTGCACGAGTTCAGCGAGCTCACGGCCGCGCAGGTGATGGTGCCGCGGGTGCGCGTCGTCGGGCTCGACCTCGAGGACTCCGCCGCCGACGTGCGCTACAAGCTCGACCGCTCCCCCCACACGCGATACCCGGTGATCGACGGGGACCTCGACCACGTCGTCGGGATGCTGCACGTGAAGGACCTGCTGGGCGGACTCCACGGCGACGCGATCGTCGCGAGTCTCCCCACCCGCCCGGTGCCCTTCGTGCCGCAGACCGCGAGCAGCGAACAGGTGCTCGCCGCGATGCGCGCGGTGCGCGCCCAGATGGTGATCGTGATGGACGAGCACGGCGGCACCGCGGGCGTGATCACCCTGGAGGACCTGCTGGAGGAGGTCGTGGGGGAGCTCACCGAGGACGTCGCCTCCGTGCGCGAAATAGTCCAGCGCGCCGATGGCCGGTTCGTCGTCGCCGGCACGGTCCGGCTCATCGACGCCGGGGCGGCCATCGGCGCGGTCATCGAGCATCCCGATGCCGAGAGCGTCAGTGGACTCGTGCTGCATCTTCTGGGGAGGCCGGCCGTTCCCGGGGACGTAGTGGAATTCGAGGAAGCGCGGGTGGAGGTGCTTTCCGTTCGGGGGAATGGCGTGCGGGAGGCGCTGGTCGAGCGTCGCATACCCTTGCCTCCCGGGTGAGTCGTCGACCCTCTTGTTCCGGTTCGGCGACTCAACGGCTTTTCACCACAGAGAACACAGAGGGCACAGAGGACGGCAACCGCAACTGAATGGGGGAACGACAACAACAAAGGCAGGTGCAGTTCTCTGTACTCTCTGTGCCCTCTGTGGTGAATGCCGTTCCTATCCCCGTCGCCGCGCCAGGCTCTCCACAGCATCGAAGAGCTGATCGAACGATTCCACCACGAACAGCACATCCTGCAGCCGATCGATCTCGAACGGCTGCTCGATCACGGCGTCGAGCGAGAACGGTCTCCGATCGCAATCGGGGCCGAGCGCGTTGGCCGCATCCCCGTGCGAGGAGATGAGCCCGCTCCCGTAGATCCGCACATCACCGCGCTCCCGTATCAACCCGAATTCGACCGTGAACCAGAAGAGCCGCGCCATCGCGATCGTCTCCTCCGGCGTCACGGCGGCCGCCGCCAGCGCCCCGAAGCGCTGCAGGAACTCGGCGAAGACACGGTCCGAGTGCAGGGGGACGTGCCCGAAGACGTCGTGGAAGATGTCGGGTTCGGGGAGGTAGTCGAGCTGGGCGCGCGGGCGCACGGCGAGTGTCGTGGGGAAGCGACGGAGCGCGAGGCAGCGGAAGAACTGCGCGGCGGGGATGAAGCCTCCGACGCCGACGGCGTTCCATCCGGTCGAGGCGTCGAGGCGGCGGTTCACCTCGGCCAGGTCCGGTACGCGGTCCTTGGCGAGTCCGATCCGTGCGATCCCGTCCACGAAGACGCGGCTCGCCGTCCGCTCGAGTGCCGCGATGCGCCGCGCGTAGAGCAGGCCCCACACGTCGTGCGCCTCGGCGTCGTACGCCGCGTAGCGCTGCATGAGGAACTCGATCTCGGGGAGCGTCTCGGGCGTCAGTGTGCTGGACATCGGTCCTTCCTGGTTCGAGGGCACGAAAAGAAGCGGCCCGGGGAGATCCACGGGCCGCGGGGAGAGCGCTTCGGTGCTCAGCTACGCACGCGTACGCCAACGCCCACGGTCCGGGATCCGGATCGCGTAATAGCGGGCGTAATAGCGGGTCGTGGTGCGGAGGAGGCCGAGCGTCATGCGGCGGAACCTAGGCGGGGCGCGCCCGAGGGTCAACCCAGGAAGAATCCGCCGAGCAGGCCGCCCGCCAAGACGAGCCACGCCGAGTTCACGCGCCAATGCGTCAGCAGCACGAAGGCGGCGGCGAACAGCGCGACGGGGATCGGACCCGCGAGCGCATCGCGCCCGAGCGGCAGGCAGACAGCGGCCATCAGGGCGAGTGAGCCGGCATTGACGCCGTCGAGCGCGCCCGAGAGCAGGGCGTTCTCGCGCAGGCGCGGCAGGAACGGCGCGGTGAGCGCCACGAAGACGAACGCCGGCAGGAAGATCCCCAGCGTCGCGAGCAGCGCCCCCGCGTTCCCCGCGACCAGGTAGCCGACGAAGGTCGCGGTCGTGAAGACCGGCCCGGGCGTGAACTGCCCGACGGCGACCGCGTCCAGCAGCTGCGTCTCGGTGAGCCAGCCGAGCCGCACGACGAGATCGGTGCGGAGGAAGGCGAGCAAGACGTATCCACTGCCGAAGAGGAAGGCCCCGGCCTTGAGGAACACGAGGAAGAGTGGTCCGAGCGCCACTGCGGCCCCCGCGAGTCCGCCTCCCGCGACGCCGAGCGCACCACCGGCGGCCGCGACGTGCTTCGACACCGCGAGCCCAGCGAACGCCGCCACGCCCCCCGTCGTCACCCGCGCATCCACCATCGCGATCAGCGCCACCACGCCGAGGATCACCAGCTCGTGGACCCCGATCAACGCTGCCGTGAACGCCAGCGCGCCGAGCGCGAGCGTCAGCGCCGAGCCGAGCGCGCTCCGGCCGAATCCCCAGAGCGCCTGCACGACCACGGCGAACACCACCGGCTTGATCCCCGCGAGCACCCCACTCACGGCCGGGAGCGTCCCGTAGCGCCCGTAGCCCCACGCCGCGAGCCAGACAAGGACGACCGCGGGGACGATGAAGCAGAGGCCGGCCACGAGCAGTCCGGGCCACCCGGCGCGCCGGTGGCCGATGTGGATCGCGAGCTCGGTCGAGTTCGGCCCCGGGATCAGCAGGGTGGCTCCGACGAGGTCGAGGAACTCCGCGCGCGTGAGCCATCCGCGCCGGCGCACGACCTCGTCCTCCATCATCGCGACGTGCGCGGCGGGGCCGCCGAACGAGGTGGCGCCGAGCCGCAGGAAGAGGAGGGCCAACGCACGGAGCTCGGCGCGCATCGGCCCAAGATACGCGGAAGTCCCCGTCGGTACCCAGCAGCAACGGCGCCGCCGAGGTGACGCCGCCTCCGGTGGAATCGTAGATTGTGCGGCTATGTCGCTCCTCCCGTTCCTTGCCGCCCTCGCGGTTGTCCTGCTCTTTGTCACCTCCTGGCTCTTCCTGCGGCTCGTCGCGCGGAGCGAGGAGGCGGAGCGACGCTACGAGCAGCTGGTGCGCGCGGCGCCGGACATGATGATCACCTTCGACCTGCTCGGGCACTTCATCGCCGTGAACCCGGCGACGCTCGAGCAGTCGGGCTACACGTTCGAGGAGTTGAAGGCCCTCCCCAACTCGGCGTTCTTCCCGGCCGAGGACTTCGCGGCGATGCTCGTCGCCCTGCGCGACCTGCAGGAGGGGGCGCCGCGCGCGATCACCGTGCGCTACCGGGCCAAGGGCGGCGAGGAACGCTGGGTCTCCTGCCGCGCGACGCCGATCAAGCGCGGACGCGAGGCCGGGATCCTCGTGATCGCGCGTGACGTCACGGACGACATCCTCCGCACGCAGGCCCTGCGGCGCAGTGAGGAGCGCTTCCGCTCACTCGTCTCGGCGTTCGACCGCGCCTTCTTCGTGCAGGATCCCGACGGGCGCTTCGCCGGGCTCTTCGGCCGCTGGATCAAGTCGGCCGGGATCGATCCCGCGCACTTCCTCGGCCGCACCGTCCGCGAAGTGGCGCCCGAGCAGGCGGGGCCGCACGAGGAGGCCTTCGCGCAGGTGATGCAGGGGGCCGACGTCTCCTATCAGCAGGAGTGGCCGACGCCGGCGGGCGGCACAAGCATCCTGCGCGTCTCGATGTCGCCGATGCGCGACGCGTCGGGGGAGATCATCGGCGTCGCCGGCGTCGCGGCCGACATCTCGCGGCGGGTGGTGGCGGAGGCGGAGGCGCAGCAGCTCCGGGGGCGCATCGAGGAAGCCGAGCGCATCGAGTCGCTCGCCAAGCTGGTGAGCGGCGTCGCGCACGAGCTGAACAATCCGCTGGCGGCGATCCTGAACTTCACCGAGGATCTCCTGCTCGATGCGCGCGACGCCGACGAGCGCGCGGCGCTCGAGATCATCCAGGCGCAGGCGTTGCGTTCGCGGACGATCGTGCGTGACCTGCTGATGTTCGTGCGCAAGGGCCACGAGCGTCCGCGCGTCGTGATGGCCCCGGGGCCGGTGATCGATGGCATGCTGCGCGCGCTGCAGCCGGGCCTCCCGGTGGGCGTCCGCTTGCGCACGACACTCGGCGACGGTGACACGCCGGTGGAGATGGACCGGGCGGGCTTCGAGCAGGTGCTCACGAACCTGATCACCAACGCCGCCCAGGCCTCGCCGGGAGGGCACGTCTGGGTCACGACGGGCCGCGACCGCGAGACGTTCGAGGTGCGGGTCGAGGACGACGGCTCGGGGATCCGGCCGGAGCACCTCTCGCGGCTCTTCGAGCCCTTCTTCACGACCAAGCCGACGGGGCAGGGGGTCGGGCTCGGCCTCTCGGTCTCGCTCGGCATCGTGCAGCAGCACGGCGGGACACTGACGGGGGAGAACCGGCCGGCCTCGGAGGGCGGCGGGGCGCGCTTCACGATGCGGCTGCCGGTGAGCGTGCGGCCGATCACGACCCCTTCGCACGGTGTGCCCAAGACCCCGCGGCGCCGGCCGAGTCTCACCCCGGTGCCCGGGGTCCCGACGCTGCTGGTGGTCGACGACGAGGCGCCGATCCGGCGGGCCCTCCGGCGCTACTTCGAGCGCCGGGGCTGGGTGGTGGACGAGGCCGAGGACGGCCTCGACGCGTTCGCGATGCTCTGCAACACCGAGGCGGCGTCGCGGTTCGACGTGGTGCTCTGCGACCTCAAGATGCCGGGAATGTCGGGACCGGAGCTCTACGAACGGCTCCGGATCGAGGCACCCGAGGTGTTGCCGCGGATCATCTTCGTGACCGGGGACGCGAGCGGGGCGCAAGCGGCGGCCTTCCTGAGCCAGGTGCCGGGGCCGGTGCTGGAGAAACCCTTCGAGCTGGCCACGGTCGGACAGGTGGCCGAGGACCTGCGGGCCGTGACGCTGCAGTCGCGCTGATCAAGGGTTCCGTTAGGGAGGTCCGGTGCCGATACTGAGGGACGATGCGCTTTCCGTCGAAGACACCCGGGCCCGACGCCCCGCACCTGCTGATCGTGGACGATGAACGTCCGCTGCGGCTGGCCGTCAATCGCTGGTTCTCCCGGCGCGGCTGGCGCTGCGCCGAGGCGGAGACGTTGGCGGAGGCCGAGGAGGCGATCTTCGGCGACGGCGCGGTGCTGCCCGACGTGATCCTCTGCGATCTGAATCTCCCCGACGGCAGCGGCCACCAGTTGCTCGCGCGCATCGAGCGCGAGCAGCCCGCGCTGGCGACGCGGATGATCCTCGCGACCGGCGAGGTGTTCAGCCAGCAGTCGCTGGAGCACCTGACCGCCGTCGGCTGCCGGACGCTGGCCAAGCCGTTCGACCTCGCGCAAGCCGAGGCGGCGGCGCGCGAGACGGCGCATCTCGAACCCAGTGCGTGAGGACCTGGCGTGACCCCTTGGGTACAGCGGCTGCTGATCGCGAACGTCGGGCTCTTCCTGGCGCAGTACACGATCCCCGGCGTGACCGAGGCGCTGATCTATGTGCCACGGTTGATCCTCGTGCGGCCGTGGACGGTGATCACGTACATGTTCCTGCACGGCGGCATCACGCACCTGCTCTTCAACATGCTCGCGCTCTTCTTCTTCGGACCGCGGGTCGAGGAACGGATCGGGTCGCGGCGCTTCCTCACGCTCTACCTGCTCAGCGGAATCTCGGGCGCGGTGCTCTCGCTCTTCTTCACGCCCAACGCGATGATCCTCGGCGCCAGCGGCGCGACCTTCGGCGTGGGACTCGCCTTCGCGATGTTCTGGCCGCGCGAGCAGATCCTGATCTGGGGGATCATCCCGGTCGAGGCGCGAGTGCTGGTGCTGATCACGACGGCGATCGCGCTCTACTCGGGCGTCACGGGGTCGGGTGGGGGCGTGGCGCACTTCGCGCACCTGGGCGGGTACGCGGGGGCGTATCTCTATCTCGTCTATCTCGACCGGACGTCCGGGGCGAAGCAGTTCCGGCGGAAGGTCGCCGCGCCCGACCCCAAGGTGGAGAAGCAGCTCAGCACCAACTGGAAGAACGTCAAGCTGGACGGGGTGCATGACCTCACGAAGGAAGAGGTCAATCGGATCCTCGACAAGATCAGTGCGGAGGGGATCGGCAGCCTCACTGCTCAGGAGAAGCTCTTCCTCTCCAACTTCGTGCCGCTCGATGATCGGAAGCCGGTCTCTTGAACGGCAGCTGTGAGCGGTGAGCCATGAGCCATAAGCGAACCGCGCTCCCCTCCAAGCTTCCGCGCGTTGGCACCACCATCTTCACGGTGATGTCGCAGCTGGCCGCCGAGTCCGGGGCGGTGAATCTGGGGCAGGGGTTCCCGGACTTTCCCGTGCCCGAGTATCTCGTCGATGCGTTGGCGCGGGCGGTGCGCGACGGGAAGAATCAGTACGCGCCGATGGCGGGGGTGCTCGCGCTGCGGGAGGCGATCGCGGCCAAGACCCTTGCGTGCTACGGACACCGGGCGGATCCCGAGCGTGAGATCACGGTCACGAGCGGAGCCACCGAGGCGCTCTTCGATGCGGTGGCGGCGGTGGTCGGGGCGGGGGACGAGGTGATCGTGCTCGATCCGAGCTACGACAGCTACGAGCCCGCCGTGACGCTGGCCGGGGGGCGCTGTGTGCACGTCGCGCTCCATCCCATCGACTTCTCCGTGGACTGGGAGCGGCTCGGGGCCGCGGTCACGCCGCGCACGCGGCTGCTGATCATCAACTCGCCGCACAATCCGACCGGCGCCATCTGGTCGGCGCAGGATCTCGCGCGGCTCGCGGACCTCGTGCGCGACCGCGACATCCTCATCCTCTCGGACGAGGTGTACGAGCACATCGTGTTCGACGGGCGCCGCCACGAGAGTGTGCTGCGGCACGCGGAGCTCGCGGCACGGTCGTTCGTGGTGTCGAGCTTCGGCAAGACGTACCACTGCACCGGGTGGAAGGTCGGGTACTGCATCGCGCCCGCGGCGCTGACGGCCGAGTTCCGGAAGGTGCATCAGTACAACACCTTCGCGACCTGGACGCCGGCGCAGTGGGCCTTCGCGGGGATGCTCGCGGCGCATCCGGAGCATCATGAGGAGCTTGGCGCGTTCTACGAGGCCAGGCGAGACCGGTTCGCCGCGCAGCTCGCGGGGACGCGGTTCCGCGCGCTGCCCGTGCCGGGCGGGTACTTCCAGCTCGCGGACTACTCCGCGGTGTCGGACCTGCCGGATGCCGAGTTCACCCGGTGGCTTTGCACGGAGCACGGCGTGGCGTCGATCCCGCTGTCGCCGTTCCATGGAGAGGTGCCGACCGGACAGCGGCTGGTGCGATTCTGCTTCGCGAAGCACGAGGCCACGCTCGATGCGGCGATCGCGCGGTTGGCAGCGCTGTGAACGCGCCCGAGCGCGCGCTGCGCGTGACGCTGGTGCAGACGGCGACGGTCTGGCATGAGCCGGCGCTCAATCGCGCGATCATCGGCCTCGCGCTCAAGATGGATCGACCGGAGACCGACCTGATCGTGCTTCCCGAGACCTTCACGACGGGGTTCTCGAACGAGGCCGTCACGACCGCGGAGGGGCCGGACGGCGCGACGCGTGCGTGGATGCACGCGACGGCGCGCGAGCACGATGCCGCCGTGACCGGGAGCGTGCAGGTGCGCGTCGGGGACGCCGTGTACAATCGGCTGCTCTTCGCGACGCCGGACGGGGTAGTGCAGCACTACGACAAGCGGCACCTGTTCCGGATGGCGCGCGAGCACGAGACGTACGCGGCGGGGCGCGAGCGGCTGGTGGTGGAGTTCCGCGGCTGGCGGATCTGTCCGTTGGTGTGCTACGACCTGCGCTTCCCGGTGTTCGCGCGCAATCGGGTCGATGCGGCGAGCGCGCTGGAGTACGACCTCCTGCTCTTCGTCGCGAACTGGCCCGAGCCCCGGCACGAGGTATGGCGCACGCTGCTCCGCGCCCGCGCGATCGAGAATCTCTGCTACGTGGCGGGGGTCAATCGCACCGGGACCGACGGCAACGGGCACGCCTACGCGGGCGGCAGCGCGGTGATCGATCCGACGGGCGGGTACGTCGTCGAGCTCGGTGAGCGGGCTGGCGTGACGACATCGCCGATCGAGATGGACGCGCTCCGGGAGCACCGGCGGCGCTTCCCTGCGCATCTCGATGCGGACGGGTTCACGCTCGATGACTGACCGCAGCCGGCAGCTCCGGCGCCCGGCCGCCGTCGCGCTGCTCGCGGTCGGGCTGCTCGCGGCGCTGGCCGGCTGCTCCAGTGGGCCGACGGGCCCGCCGACGCCGCGCGCGCTCACCATCCCGCCGATCGCGCGCGAGTTCCGCGGGATGTGGATCGCGACTGTCGCCAACATCGACTGGCCGCAGGCCGCCGGTCTCACGGCCACGCAGCAGCAGCTCCAGCTCACCCAACTGCTCGACGTCGCCGAACGGGCCGGGCTGAACGCCGTGATCCTGCAGGTGCGCGCCGCGGGCGACGCGATGTATGCGTCGGCGCTCGAACCCTGGTCGCGCTCGTTGACGGGCGTGCAGGGTGTCGATCCCGGCTACGATCCGCTCCAGTTCGCCGTGGTCGAGGCGCATCGCCGCGGGCTCGAACTGCACGCCTGGTTCAACCCCTTCCGCGCGGCCAACCTCGCCGACACCGCGAGCCTCTCGCCGCAGCACCTCGCCCGGCAGCGTCCCGATCTCACGCGCGCGCACTGCACGCAGCTCTGGTTCGACCCGGGTGAGCGGGAGGTCGAGGACCGCGCGATCGCCGCGATCCGGGACGTCGTCCAGCGCTATGAGATCGATGCCGTGCAGATCGACGACTTCTTCTATCCGTATCCGAACGCGACCTGTCCCGGCCTCGACTTCGCCGACAGCGCGACCTACGCGCGCTATCTCGCCGCCGGTGGCGCGCTCCAGCGCGCCGACTGGCGCCGCGACAATGTGAACCGCTTCGTCGCCCGGATGTACGGTGAGGTCCGCGCCGCCTCGACGACGGTGCGCGTGGGGGTGAGCCCCTTCGGCATCTGGCGTCCCGGCAACCCGGTGGGCATCACCGGCCTCGACGCCTACGCTGCGATCTACGCCGACTCACGTCTCTGGCTGCGGAGCGGCTGGGTCGACTACTTCGCGCCGCAGCTCTACTGGTCGATCGCCTCGACCGGCCAGAGCTTCCCCGCGCTCCTTGGCTGGTGGCGGCAGCAGAATGTCGGGAGGCGGCATCTCTGGCCGGGGCTCGCGTCGTATCGCGTCGTCGACGGCACCTCCGGCGCCTTCTCGCCCACCGAGATCGCCTCGCAGATCGCGCTGGTGCGTGACCAGGCGGGGCAGTCCGGCGGCGCGAGCGGGAGCCTGCTGTACAACGCGAGCAGCGTGCGCTCGGATCGCGGGGGATTCGCCACCGGGCTCGCGACCGGACTCTATGCCGAGCGCGCGATCCCGCCGGCAACGACCTGGCTCGATGCGGCGGCGCCCGCGGTCCCGACGCTCGCCGTCACCGGGACGCCCGGCGCGCTCACGGTGAGCACGACCGTCGACCCCGATGCGTACTGGTGGCTCGTGCGATGGCGCGCCGGAGTGGCGTGGGACCAGCGCCTCGTGCCGGTCACCGAGCCGAACGTCGCGATCGCCACCATGGGAGTGGACGCCGTGGTCGTGCACGCGGTCGACCGAGTGGGAAACGCCTCGGCGCCGGCCGTGTGGCGCCCCTGAGCAAGGTCGAAACCCCGACGCGCGAGCGGCGTATGATATGCATCCCCCACAACGAGTCATCACCGTGATCGGTCCCCGTGTCGCGCGGTCCATCCTGGCGTTCGCGTGCATCGCCTCGGCGTCCACCCTCGCGGCGCAGCAGGGGCCGCCCGTGCGCGACCTGCCCAAGGCCACGAAGGAGATCGAGGATCCCTACTCGCTCATTGCCGGCGTGCGCGAGGCCGCCCGTGGGGTGGTCGTGGTCGTCGATGGTGGCGACGGCGAGCTGTCCACCGTGAACTTCGCGACCGGTGAGCGGAATCCGCTCGGGCGACAGGGTTCGGGGCCGGGCGAGTATCGCGCGCCGAGCGCGATCTTCAAGGTGCGGGGCGACACCATCTGGGTGATGGATCCGATCCAGCAGCGGATCGCGGCGTTCCTGCCCGACCTCAAGGCGGGTGTGCCGTTCCCGCTGCAGATGTTCGACTCGCAGACGCGCTCCGTGCTGACCGCGCCGTTCTATGTGGACCAGGCCGGCCGGATGTACTCGAGCGCGCTCGCGGTCGGGGCGGGGGGCCCGAACATGCAGATCCCGGATTCAGTGGATGTGATCCGCTTCGATCCGCGGGGCACGGGTCCGCGCACGACGATCTCGAAGGTGCGCTTCCCGACGAGTGGCAAGCCGGAGATGAAGGTCGAGGGGACGGTGATCAAGTACTCGATGGCGTTCCCCGGGCTCGTGACGGCGGATTCGTGGGCCGCGTTCCCGGACGGCCGCGTTGCGATCGTGCATGGCGCGACGTACACGGTCGAGATCATCGCGGCGGACGGCAAGCGCACGACGTCGCGTCCGATCCCGTACGAGCGCATCCCGGTGTCCAAGGCGGACCAGGACGCGGAGATGAAGGAGGCGCGGCGGCAGCTGGCCGAGCAGATGAAGGCGATCAAGCGATCGATGCCGGCGGGGATGACGATCGACCTGAACATGACGGCGCCCGAGTCGTGGCCGTCGAGCTATCCGGCGATCTCGCCGATGATGATCCAGGCGGCGCCCGACGGTCGGCTCTGGGTGCGGCGTGCGACGCCGGCGCGGCTCGACCGGGAGCACTGGGACGTGATCGATGCGGCGGGCATGGTGGTGGCGCGGTGGCGGCTGCCGGTGCGGACGCGGCTGGTGGGAGTCGGGGCGGGGGCCGTGTACACGATGCGGATGGACGAGGACGACCTGCAGTACCTGCAGAAGGTGGAGCTCGGGCGGTAGCGGTCGGTCCCGTTGGTCCGGATGGACTTGGGGGGTGCGGGTTGCTAGGTTTCGCGTTCTGTCCGCGGACGAGGGTGTCCGGCAAGGACGGGACGTAGCGCAGCCCGGTAGCGCACCTGAATGGGGTTCAGGGGGTCGCGGGTTCGAATCCCGCCGTCCCGATGGAAAAGGAGAGCTGACGGCTCAGAACCAGAGACTGGTTCTGGGCCGTTTGCGCATCCGGTGACGAATCCGGCAATGACGCCCTGCTCCGCGCCGCCAGACAGCATCCCGCCCTGGGAAGTGCATAGTGGGCAATGGGATAAGCCCGGTGGCACACAAATCTGTGCCAACGCCGATTCTCAACCTCCCGTCGGGGAGCGTCGACTCGGTGCGCCTCAATCATAAGGATGAGATCCAAAACCCCTCCTTCGTGCGATGGGTCGCGCGCCGTCCCGATGTGATGCTTGAGCTTGTGATCCGTCGCGCTCCCGCGACGGCTGTCGCTCGCCTCTCGCTTCGGGGATTCTGTATGCACCGCTTCACGCGTTCGATGCTCGCGTTCACGGTTGTTCTCGCCGCTTGCGCGGATGGTGGGTCCATCACCGAGCTGGCTTCGCGGGACGATGCCGCCGCCGCCCGCCAGTCGCACGACTTCGCCGTGCTCGCGAACGCCGCGGTCACCTGCACGAACGGCACGATCAGCGGGGACGTCGGCACCTTCCAGGCGACGCCCTCCGGCTCGTTCACCCAGACGATCTGTCCGGTCGAAGGGTCGATCAACATCGGCAACAGCGTCGCTCGCGCCGCGTACGAGGGATTCCTCGACACCTACGCGGGCCTCGCGCCCATCGCAGGCGAGAGCTGCACGATGCTCACCGGCACCTTGGCCGGCGTCACGCTCGCGCCGGGGACGTACTGCTTCGCCGCCGCTGCGGCACTCACCGGCACGCTGACCCTCGACGGTCCGAGCAACGGGACCTGGATCTTCAAGGTCGGCACGAGCGGGACTGGTGCGCTGACCGGCACAAGCTTCAACGTCGTGCTCGCCAACGGCGCGCTCGCTTGCAACGTCACCTGGTGGGTCTCACAAGCCGCGACGCTCACGACCTCGCAGTTCCAGGGCAACATCCTGGCCGGCGCAGGGATCACGCTCACCGGCGGCAGCGCGAACGGGAACCTCTGGTCGATGGCTGACGTCACGATCACCGGCGCGAACCTCGTTGGCTGCGACACTGCGGGTGGCAGCACCCCGGGAAACCCGGGCGGCAACGACCGCGATAAGTGCAACCAGGGTGTCGGCAACGGCCCCGAAGGCTGCGATCCGGGCAACTCGAACAACCGCAGGCCGACGAATGACGAGAACCGCGGCTTGCCGGGGACGCCGGGTCGGAAGGGCGGTCGCTAGGCTTCAGGATTGATGGTCAAGCGTCGTCGCCGAGATCGACTCGGCGGCGACGCTTTGCCACATTTAGGCGCCGGGCTTCGGCACGGGGTGACGCTCGGGAAACCCGGTGCGGCGGACGAACTCGTTCCAGTCGCGCTCCAGCTCGCCCTCCGGACGCGGATGGCGTTCGAGGTGCCTGGGCACGCTCCACGTCAGGAGGAGGGGTGAAGCCCAGTCGCGAAAGGAGGCGTCTTCCTCGAGGCGCCGACGCACCGCCTCGGCGCACTCGGGGTCGAGCTGTCCGTTGAGAAAACTCGTGATCTGCTCGAGATCGTCCATAGCGTCGATCACGGACTTCGGCTCGTCAGTCATTGGGGGCGCCTCCCTTGGGCGAGGGCAGTTGCTGGGGATGGCGGGCTGAAATCGGCCATCCGGGCCTTCTTATCATGTGGCCATCTGGAGAAGAAGACCAGTAGCAGGGTCGAGCTCCAGATCAGGCGTGAGTGACGGCCGGTCGACTGGCACGGTCTCCGTCGCCGCCATACCGTTGAAGCTGCGTCGCTCGTGTCCGCACCAGCCCCGCTCACCCCTTCTCCGCCGCGTCAGCGGGAGCAACAAATGTCCAGCCTCATCGGAAAGGTCGCACTCGTCACCGGCGGCGGATCAGGCCTCGGCGAGGCGATCTCCAAGTCCCTCGCCGCCAAGAGAACGAAGGTCGTCGTTTCCGATATCAACCTGAAGGGCGCCGAACGGGTGGTGGCCGAGATCACAGCCGCCGGCGGCACCGCCTCCGCGCTTCAGCACGACACCTCCAAACCCGCCGACAACGAACGGGCTGTCGCGCACGCCGTTGAGAAGTACGGTGCCCTCCATTACGCCGTGAACAACGCCGGCATCGGCGGCGCCCAAGCCCCCGCTGGCGGCGTCGACCTCAAGGACTGGGACCGCGTCATCGCCATCAATCTGAGCGGCGTGCTCTACGGCATGCGCTACCAGATCCCGGCAATGCTCAAGGCCGGCGCCGCGAACTGCGCGATCGTCAACATGGCCTCCATCCACGGGGCCGTCGCCGCGATCGGCAACGGCGCGTATACCGCCGCGAAGCACGGCGTCGTCGGGCTCACGAAGAACGCCGCCGCCGAGTATGGCCCGCAGGGCCTGCGGATCAACTGCGTCGGACCGGGATACATCGAGACACCGCTCTTGGCCGGACTTCCGCCGGAGCAGAAGGCAGGGCTCATCGCCAAGCATCCGCTCGGACGCCTCGGCCAGCCCGAGGAGGTCGCGTCGCTCGTCTGCTTCCTGCTCTCGGACGAAGCGTCGTTCATCACCGGCAGCTATTATCTCGTGGACGGCGGCTACACCACGGTTTGACGCAGTCTGACGGCGACCGCCGACGCGGCGCGGAGACGGGATGACGGCATCGGCACCGCAGGCGGATCCTCGGACGGGCCCTGCAGGCGGACTCCGCGTGCTGGTCTTCGGGGCCTCGCTCCGCGCGGCCTCGCTCAATCGCACCTTCGCGGCGCTCGCCGCCCGATCGGCGGAGGCTGCCGGGGCCACCGTCGATGTCGCCTCGATGCGGGAGTTCGACGCGCCGTCCTACGATGGCGACGCGGAGGCGGCGGGCAACGTCCCCGCCGGCGCGCTCGAGTTCCGACGCCGTCTCGAAGCGAACGACGCGTTCATCATCGCCTCGCCCGAGTACAACGGGTCGATGCCGGGGCTGCTCAAGAACCTGGTCGACTGGACCTCGCGGTTCCGCCCGCAACCCTTCGACGGGCGTCACGGACTGCTACTCTCCGCGTCTCCCTCGCTCGCCGGCGGCAACCGCGGCCTCTGGTCGCTGCGCGTTCCCTTCGAGCACCTTGGGGCGCGGATATTCCCCGATATGTTCTCGCTCGCGGCGGCCCAAAAGGCGCTCGCCGCCGGAGAGATCGCCGACGAGGCGCTGCGCAAGCGATTCGACACCAACATCCGCGCATTCCTCTCGCTCGCCGAGGCCGCGAAGCACTACCCCTGCATCAAGCGCGCGTGGGTGGAGTTCCTCGGCGAACCGCCGGGTGAGGCCGCCGATCGCGAGGATCCGGTGTAGGCGTGCCGACCACCTCCGCGCGCTCCCGCCGCCTTACCAACCGCATCACGCTGGGGATCCTGGCGTGGCTGGCGGTCGGCTTGACGCTCTTCGTCGTGCGGGGAGACTGGGAGAACGTCTTCCTCACCCTGCTGGTGATCGGCCTGATCATCGTCCCGGCGTACGTGCTCAGGCAGAACCGGGTGTTCGTGCCGCCCGAGTTCCAGCTCATCGCGGCCCTCTTCGTCTTCCTCTCGCTCTTCCTCGGGTCGGCGGGCGACTTCTACTATGAGTTCTGGTGGTGGGACATGGTGCTGCACACCGGGTCCGGGGTCCTGCTCGGCGTCGTCGGCTGGATCGTGCTCTTCCTGCTGATGCAGACCGACCGCCTCCCGAGCAGCATCGGTCCGGCCCTCGTCAGCGTCTTCGGCGTGTGCTTCGCCGTCACGCTCGGCGTGGTGTGGGAGATCGTCGAGTACTGCGTGGACCTGATCTGGCCACACATCAACATGATGAGCCACGAGACCGGGGTGGCCGACACGATGAACGACCTCATCGTGGCCGCGATCGGCGCGATCGTGGTCGGCGTGTTCGGCTACGTCTATTCGCGCCGCGGTCGGTCCTCGGTCCTCATCGACGCCGTGCGCGCGTTCCTGCACCGGAACCCGCGCCTGATCGGGCGCCGCGTACGCCGCAAGCCTGCGCGCGCGGCGCCCTGACGAGCCGAGGCCCGCGAGTCCGCTACGGCATCCCCGCCGTGGACGGCGGCACCTTGCCCCGCAGCCGCATATACGTGACCGCGTTGCCGTAGTGCAACGAGAGGTGGTGCGTCCGGAAGAGCAGCACCGAGAGCGCCGGCATCGAGGTCCCCATGAACGGGACCGTCTTGCTGGAACGCTCGGTCGTCATCGACGCCATCACCCCGTCGCAGTAGGTGAACGACGCGGCCATCGCTGCGAGAATCTCGGCCCGCGTGGTCGCGCTCTTCTCGACGCCGCGAACCGCCGGCTGCTCGCCCATGGCGGCCGAGCAGAAGAGGTTGTTCAGGTCCGCGACGTGGCCGAGGAGCTGGCCGAAGGTGCGGATATCCGGCGTCGGCCGGTACGCGAAGTCCGCGTCGGTCATCAGCTCGCCGGCCTTCGTGAGCCACGACTTCATCATCGGGGCGGCCATCTGCGCGGCCATCATCCCGGGATCCTGCGATCTTGGCGCGTTCTGCGCCTCGAGCGATGCCGCCAGCAGCGTCGCAACGGCGACCGCCGACACGGCGACCGCCGCCACGGCCTGCATCTTCACGTTCCTCATCATCTGCCCCTCCTGACCCTCGGGTGGCACTGAGGCCCGGCCTCAGCGTTCCGGCCTGGACCGCGCCGTATGGGCTACCAATACGACGACCGCCCGCGAAGGTTTCGGCGGGTTGCTTGGCCATTGCGAAACCAACCGAGGGCATTTACCGTCATATGGGAACCCCATACGACGCCAATGCCAAAGAAACTCGACATCCAGCCGGGCACCCTCGCCCTCATGATCCTCCGCACCCTCGATGTCCTCGGGCCGCTCCACGGCTACGGGATCGCGCGGCGCATCGAGGAGACCAGCGAGGACCGCATCTCCCTCAACTACGGCACGCTCTACCCGGCGCTGCTGAAGCTCGAGCAGGAAGGCCACATCGCCGCCGAGTGGGGGCCATCCGAGAACAACCGCCGCGCGAAGTTCTATGAACTCACGCCCGCCGGCCGGAAGCAGCTCGTGCGTGAGACCAAGGAGTGGCACGCCACCGCCGACCTGATCGCCGCGTTCCTCGCACCCAAGCGCGAAGAGGCACCGTGAGGCAGCTGCGCGCCGCCTGGGCACGCGTCCTCGGCCTCTTCACCGGCCACCGAGCAGCGGCGGACGACGACCTGCGCGCCGAGCTCGAGTCGCACCTCGAGATGGAAACGGCCGAGTTCATTCGCCGCGGGATGTCCCCCGCCGAGGCACGCCGTCAGGCATACCTCGCCTCGGGCGGACTCACGCAGGCCGCCGAGGCGGTCCGCGAGCGCCGGAGCATCCCCTGGCTCGAAGGACTCGCGGCCGACGTCCGCTTCGCCTTCCGATCGCTCCGTCGCACGCCCGCCTTCACCATCGTCGTCGTCCTCACGCTCGCGCTCGGGATCGGCGCCAACACGGCGATCTTCAGCGTGCTCCGCGGCGTGCTCCTCAAGCCGCTCGTCCACCGCGACGGCGACCGCCTCGTCTACCTCCGGCACTCGTCCGATGCGCCGACGGGCGCGAGCCTCGCCTTCTCGGTCCCCGAGGTCCGCCGGTTCCGTGCCGGCGCGCCCGCGCTCGGCGGCATCGCCGAGTACTCGGTCTGGTTCCACACGCTCCACGACATCGGGGGAGAGTCGATCCGCGTCGACGCCGGGCTGGTCACCGGCAACTTCTTCGAGGTCCTCGGGCTCTCGCCGGTCCTGGGCCGCGTGACCGACGCGGGGGACGATGGCGCGGGCGTCCCCGCGGTGATGGTCCTCACGCACGAGTTCTGGAAGGAGCGCTTCGGTGGGGACTCCGGCGTCATCGGCCGGCAGGTCCGCGTGGACGGAGGCTCGGCGACGGTCATCGGAGTGCTCCAGTCGGCGCCCTTCTTTCCCGAGCGCGTGGACGTATTGCTCAACATGGTCATCAGCCCGCACCACACCAGCGCGATGATGACCGAGGGGCACACGCACCGCATGACGGAGCTCCTCGCGCGCCTCGCACCCGGCGCGAGCCTCGACCAGGCGCAGGTCGAGGCGAGCACGGTGCTCGCCCGGATGAAGGCGGAGCACAAGGAGTCCTACGACGCGGCGGCGAACCATCGGGTAGCCGTCATCCCGTTCAAGGACGTGCTGGCCGAGCGCGCGAAGCTGACGCTCTGGCTGCTCCTCGGGGCGGCGGCGTTCGTCCTGATCATCTCGGCGGCGAACGTCGTGAACCTCACGCTGATGCGCGGCGTGCGGCGCGAACAGGAAGTCGTCGTGCGCGCCGCGCTCGGTGCCGGTCGCGGCCGGCTGCGGCGGCTGTTCCTGGTCGAGAATCTGGTCCTCACGTCCTCCGGGGCCGCGTTGGGAGTGTTGCTCGCGGTCGGGGGCGTCCGCCTGCTCACGGCGATCGTCGCGCGCACCTCGCCGCGCGCCAACGAGATCGCGCTCGACCTGGTCGCGCTCGGATTCACCCTGCTGCTCGCGCTGCTCCTCGCGCTCCTCCTGGCCGTGGTCAGCGCGCTGCCCAAGGAGGGCTCGATGGGTGCGCTGGTCGCCGGTGCCCGGCGGATGACCGGCGGCCCGCGCCGGCACCGGGTCCAGCGCGCGCTCGTGGTCGCGCAGGTCGCGGTCTCGGTGGTCCTGCTCGCGGGCGCCGGGTTGCTCACGCGCACGATGCTCCGGCTCGCCGACGTGGACACCGGCTACTCGGCCGCGGAAGTCCTGACGATCCCGGTCCCGCTCCTCGATCCCTCGCGCTTCGACCCCGCGACCGACGTCCTGAACAAGGAGCGCTACGAGCGGATGCGCGCCGAGATCCGCGCCCTGCCCGGCGTGTCCGAGGTCGGGCTCGGCTCGACGATGCCGCTCCGCACCAGCATCCTCAGTTTCGACCTCAAGGTCGACGGCAAGCCGCTCGACGTGGGGCAGGCGATCCCGAGCGCCAATCTTCGGACGGCGAACCCGGAGTACTTCCGCGCGGCCGGGATCCCGCTCATCAAGGGCCGCGAGTTCTCCTCGACCGACATCGCCGGATCGGGCAAGGTCGTGATCATCAACGAGACCTTCGCGCAGACCTTCTTCCCGAACGAGGATCCGCTGGGCAAGCGGATCGCATATACGGGCGACGTCCTGCGATTCACGCCCTTCGATGGGGAGTGGCGCACGATCGTGGGCGTGGTCGGGAACACCGTCGACGGCGGCCTCGATGCCAAGCCGCAGTTGGTGACCTTCCTCCCCTTCGCCCAGGAAGTCGCGGTCATGGGCGGCTTCGTGATCCGCACCTCGGGGGAGGCAGGGGCGCTCACGGGGCCGGTGACCCGGATCGTGCGGCGCATCGCGCCCGGGGTGCCGATCGAGAACGTCCTCACGATCACGCAGATCAAGGAACAGAGCGTCTCGCCGCGGCGCCTCAACGCCGCGCTGCTCTCGTCGTTCGGCATCCTCGCGGTGCTGATCGCCGCGGTCGGGATCGGCGGCGTGCTCGCCTTCTCGGTGAGCGCGCGCACGACCGAGATCGGCATCCGGATGAGCCTGGGCGCGAGCGCGTCGCAGGTCCAGCGGATGATCCTGCGCGAGGGCGGGTTGCTGCTCGGATTGGGGCTCGCGATCGGCGTGGGCGCGGCCGTCGTCGCGACGCAGGCCATCCGGGGCCTCCTCTTCGGCGTCGCGCCGCACGATCCGATGACGCTGGCGCTCGTCGCGGCAGCCATCGGGGTGATCGGCCTGCTCGCCTGCTGGATCCCCGCGCGCAGGGCGGCGCGGATCGATCCGGCGATCACGATGCGGGCGTAAGGACAGTCGCATGCGCCTCGTATACGCATCGCACATCCTGATGGGCGCGATCGCGCTCGTCGCGGGATACCTCGCGCTCTACGCGGCAAAGGGCGGGAAGCTCCATCGCCAGGGAGGACTGCTCTTCGTCGGCACGATGGTCGTGATGAGCGTCCTCGGCGTGACGCTCGCGCTCGGCCGCAACGCCGCGCCCTATCTCAATGTGCCGGCGGCGAGCATCACGGCGTACCTCGTGATCACGTCGCTGACCACGGTGCGGCCGCTCGCTTCAGGGGGCCGGCAACTTCTTGCTGCACTCGCGGTGGTCGCGCTGTCGGTCGGGCTCTCGTGCGTCTGGTTCGGCGTCGAGGCGGCCACGAGCGCCACCGGCATCGGCCGAGACGGGATGCCTTGGTTCCCGTTCGCGCTCTTCGGCCTGACCGGTACGCTCGCGAGCCTCGGGGACGTGCGGATCCTCGTGCGGGGCCCGCTCACCGGCGCGCGTCGGCTCACGCGCCACCTCTGGCGGATGACCTTCGCGCTCTTCATCGCGGCGATGTCGTTCTTCATCGGGCAGGCGAAGGTGGTCCCGGAGCCGTACCGGAACCGGATGGTGTTGGCGCTGCCGGTGCTGGCGGTGCTGGTGACGCTGCTCTATTGGGTCTGGCGGGTGCGGTTCCGGCGCACGCTGCGTGGAATGATGCTCCACGCAGCGTGCGAACCGGGTACCGTGCGCGCGACTTAGCCGACGAGACATCCTCGCGCGTCGAGCTGTGCGTAGAGGTCGTCGGCTTTCGCTTGGAGCGCCGCCAGTTCCGCCGCCTGTGCGCTCGTCAGTGGGATCTGTCCCAGCAGGGTCAGGATCGCCTGCAGTGTCTGTTGATACTGGGTCCGCAGCGTCGCACAGGTCGGCACGGGTCTGACGAATCCACCGAGAATGATCCCGGGACCGCCGATGTCGCCGACCTGATCCACCATCGCGACACAGGCGTCGCGGTCGCCGTTCCGGCAGGCGCAGGTCTGGGGCATCATCCGGCACAACTCGGGCGGAAAAGGCGACGGCCGCGGCGGGTCCACCGGAGTGAAGCCGGGCCGCCCACCGGCCGGCGAGCCCGGCAGATTGTCGAGGTACGCGATCAGCAGTTTCGTGGTGATCGTCAGGGCGGGGAATCGCTCGCCTGCGGCGGCGAGCTCACGACCGAACGCCGGCAGCGACATCGCGGCGTTGACCTCACGCGCCAGTCCCTGGGCGAGGGACGGCACCTCGGTGCGCTGCTGCGCGCCTCCCCCGACGGGCGCCACCACAGTGAGGCCGAGCAGAAGGCAGGACGAGGCGATCTTGCGCATGGTTGGATCCTCCGGGGTAGGGTGGCGTGGCCGAGACTCGGTCGCCACCATACGGCGAGGGCGTGGCCTGGCCGTTCCTCCCACGTTCCCCGCCCGGTGTCGCGAACCTTCTGGCGGCCCCGCAGTGAGTGTGGGGCGCTCCCGCGCCCTCCACCCGACCCTTCGCGGAGTCCGACCCATGCGCCACGACACGATCCTCGGCACCATCGGCTCCACCCCCCACGTCCGCCTCAACCGCCTCTTCGCGGCGCTGGCGCCGACGGTCGAGGTCTGGATCAAGCTCGAGCGCGCGAACGCCGGCGGCTCGATCAAGGACCGCATCGCGGTGGCCATGATCGAGGACGCCGAGCAGCGCGGCGTCCTCCGGCCGACCACCACGATCGTGGAGCCGACCTCCGGGAACACCGGCATCGGCCTCGCGCTCACCGCCGCCGTGAAGGGCTACCGCCTGATCCTCGTGATGCCCGACTCGATGTCGGTCGAGCGCCGGCGCGTGATGACGGCCTACGGCGCCGAGCTGGTGCTCACGCCCCGCGAGCAGGGGATCAAGGGCTCGATCGCCAAGGCCGAGGAACTGCGCGCGGGGATCGGCGATGCCTGGATCCCGCAACAGTTCGAGAATCCGGCGAACCCGCGGATCCACGAGACGGCGACCGCCGCCGAGATCGCGCAGGACTTTCCGGAGGGCCTCGACTACCTCATCACGGGCGTCGGCACCGGCGGCCACCTCACGGGCGTGAGCCGCGCGCTCAAGCGCTCGATGCCGGCCCTCAAGTCGTTCGCCGTGCAGCCTGCCAAGTCCCCGGTCATCGGCGGCGGTTCGCACACGCCGCACAAGCTGCAGGGGATCGGCGCCGGGTTCGTCCCGGACAACCTCGACCTCTCGACCCTCGACGGCACGATCGAGGTGACGGAGGAGGAGGCGTTCGAGCACGCGGTGCGGGCGGCCAAGGAAGAGGGGATCTTCGTCGGGCCGTCGTCGGGAGCGTCGCTCGCGGCGGTGGCACGGAAGATCCCCTCCATGGCACCCGGCAGCCGGGTGCTCACCTTCTGCTACGATACCGGCGAACGCTACCTCTCGATCGAGGGGCTCTTCGCCTGACCGGCCATCACGGGTTCTTGGTACCGCTGATGGTCCCCATCACCACTTCGTCGCCGCCAGCCTTCTTGTAGGTCGCCGTCAGGTTGCCCGACATCATGCCGTTGTTCACCACGCTCGCGGTGCGCGTGACGACCATCACGCCCTTCCGCAGGACGCTCTCGTATTCGGCGCTGGTGGCGATGAGGCTGTCACCGACGATCGAGACCGTGAGCGGGATGTTCGGCCGGCCCTCAAGCGACATCGTCCACGAGCCGGGCTCCGCGGTGCCGGTGAGGGTCGAGGCGACCGGGGTGGCGACGCCGGTCAGGTTCGAGGTGACGCTCCACGTGCCGGCGAAGTCGGCGAGGGTCGGCGCCACCGCCGCCGGGGCGGCTGCCTCCGGGGTCGGCTCCTCCTTCGGTGCGCATCCGGCGAGCAGGGCAAAGGCGAGCAACGTGGCGGCAGCGCGCATACGATTCTCCGAGAGGTGGTTGGTGGGACCCGCGACCAGCCACAAACAATACGGAAAACCGTCCCCGTTGTCTACTTCTTCGCGACCTTCTTGAACCGGTCGCGGACCGCGAGCAGCTCGCCGGGGTTCCCGGAGTTCTTCTTGATGAGGTCCTCCAGCAGCGCCATGATCACGCTGTCGTCCTCGATCAACGTCGGCTCGGGGCCGAGCCGCACGCCGTAGCCCATATGGCGCCCCGGCTCGAGCACGAGCTCGGTGCCGAGCACCACATCGGAGACGCTGTCCATCACGCGCACGACGCAGAACTTCTTGCCGTGCTTCTCCATGTAGCCGAAGCGCAGGTAGGCGCTCTCGGGCCAGGGGGGCAGCTCGTGCACCTTGCCATCGGTACCCTCGAAGGTGGTCGCGCCCTTCACGAGCAGCGGAAGGTTCCGCTCGAGGCCGCCGTGGTACATGAACGCGTGACGCATCAGAGTCCTGGGGTGTAGGGACACGGAAGTTCGCACGGGGGAGGGCCTGCCACAACCCGCGGGAACGCGACAGGGCCCGGTGCGACGAGTGCTCTCGTCGCACCGGGCCCTGCGCACGTCATGATGCGGCCCGCCTGCAGCCTAGAAGCGGAAGCCGAACCCGAGGCTCATCCACTGCGCCTTCGGGTCCTCGAAGGTCGTGTTGTACGAACCGGTGACCTCGACACTGCCGAGGCGCACCGAGACGTTCGGCATCAACCCGAACTCCTCGATGTTGCTGATGTATCCGGCCTCGATGCCGAGGTCGAGCATCCCCAGCGAGAAGTGCGGGCCGGCCTGGATCGTGAAGAGGTCCTCGTCCTCGATGAGCGGGACGCCGGACTTGGCCTTGAAGCGGTTCCAGGTCACGCTGCCCATGAGCTTGATGGGGCCGACCGGCGCGCCGATGCGGCCGTAGACGCCGAAGCTGTTGTCGTAACGGTCCGCGAGATCGCCCGAGGGGATCACGGCGTGCGCGCCGAGTCGGACGTCGATGCCCGGGAGCTGGGCGGCGGCAGGGGTGGCGAGGAGCGTGGCGAGGCCTGCGAGAGCGACGAATCGACGGATCATTGGGTCTCCTGTGTTGGCCCGGCGAGGGCCGGGATCGGCCGCGGCGGTTCCTTCTGATGACGAAGGCGAACGCGCGGAGGCAACGGTAATGACCCTGAAGGGGCTTGCGAGGTCCGTCGGGTCACAATACTCTACTAGTCAGTCAAACAGTAGAATATACGGAGATCCTGTCGTCTTCCTCCCAGCCCCGATCCCGATGCCCGACAAGACCTACCAAGGCCGTCCCGTCGACCTCGTCGTCGACGTCCGCTCCCGGCTCGAGTTCCTCCTCGGCCACCTCCCCGGCGCCGTCTGCATCCCGCACGATCAGCTCCCCGACGCGCTCGCACGGCGGGAAGGCATCACGACCGAAAGCCGGATCGTGTTGTACTGCGCCAGCGGCGCGCGATCGGCCGGGGCCGCGGGCGCGCTGCGCGCGGCCGGGTTTGGCCGGGTGATCGACGCCGGCGGGCTGGCGACGGCGCGCGAGGCGATCGCCGCGCGCTGAACGACGCGCGAGCCGGGCGCGCACATCGGGCGCGCACATCGGGCGCGCACCATTGCCCGTCCGCCCGTCCGCAGATTCATTTATGGCCATGCACTGCGCCACGTGCGGCAAGGACAGCACCAACCGACGGGTCTGCCCCTTCTGCTTCACGCCCTACGCGGCGGACGAGCCGAACTCGGGGCCGACCCGCCGCAGCACCACGGGGTCAACGCCGGTCGTCGGGGGCTCCTGGCCCGGCAGCCCGGGACGCGCCTCGCGGGTCCCCGCACCCCAGGGCTTCGCGCGGATCAACGCGTTCGTGCAGGCCCAGTCCCCGCTGGTCCGGTGGTCGGCGCTCGGGATCGTGGTGGTCCTGCTCATCTGGGCGTTCACCGGTGGCGGGGAGGATGCGCCGACGGCGCCCGCGGGCATGGTCCAGGCGCCTCCCGACAACACGCCGATGACCCGCGAACAGGCCCTGGAGCAGATCCGGCGCACGCGCGAGACGGCCTGGGTCGAGACGCAGGCGGACGAAGTCTTCGTGACATTCGCCGGCGCGAACTTCCCGCTCGAACCCGCGGCCCAGCTCACCCTCGTCCGCCGCTTCGTGCGCGCCGACGAGCTCGTCGAGGGGCGACGGCGCAGGATCTATTTCTACGCGCCGAGCGGGAAGATGTATGCGCAGAGCGACGGCGTAACGGGAATTACGGTGAAGCAGTAGGAGGTAGGAAGTTGGAAGTAGAAAGGTGAAACGGTGCGCCTTTCTACTTTCTACTTTCTACTTTCTACTGGTACTGCACATACAACACCTTCGGATTCAGTTTCAATATCTCCGCGATCGTCGTCCGCGGATTGTCGTTCCGCGCCTTGTAGAACTGCTTCCACCCGACGAACTGCACCGGCTCCGCCTTGATGTACTCGCGGAACGTGTTCCGCTTCAGGTGCGGCGCGCCGAACCCGTCCATGTGCATCACGATCTGCACCGCGGGGTCGAGCTTGATGTTCTGGTAGTTCGTCACGCCGCGCTGGGTGAAGCGGTGGATGACGAACACCTTCGGCGGGATGTTGTGCTTCTTCACGATCCCGGCCAGCCACTGCGTGCCGTAGTTGATGTCGGCCGCGTCGAACGTCCCGATCTTCTTGCCCGGGATGCCGCTGCCCTTCATCGAGAACTCGGGATCGATCCCGAGATGGAAGTTCGGGCGCATCAGGAACTTCTCGAGCCGCGGCAGCTCCTCCTGCAGCGTCGCCTTGCCGACCTGCACATCCAGGAAGACCAGCGCGTTGCGCGTCGCGGCCCACTGGGCCACGCGCTCGACCAGCGTGTCGGCCATGCGCGCACGGTACTTGCCGTCGCTGCCCCCTGAGGCCTGCGCGACCACCGCGATCAGGTGCAGCGCCGGCTGCACCGGCGTGGACGGGTCGGCCTTGTTCCAGGCCGCGACCTCCTCGTCCAGCATCTTGAGCATCTGGTCCGAGGGATACTCGCCGAGCACACCCATCCGCTTGGAGAGCGGGTTGCCGTAGTAGGCGATGATGCGCTTGGCCGGCAGGATCGCGCCCGGGAGCGGCTCGGGGCCCTTCACGGGCCACTTGCTGTTCAGGATCGAGTCGCGCCGCGCCCGGGCGATCTCCTCGGCCGTCGGTCCGCGCGGCGCGGCGACCTTGGGACGCGATGAGTCGGGGCGCGCGGCGGCCGGCTTGGGCTTGACGCTGTCAGGCGCGACCTGCGCGCCGAGCGGCGCGCCGAGCGGCGCGACCAGGACGGCGGAGAGCATGAGAAGGGCGGGGGCGATGCGCACGAGCGTGGCTGCGGTGGTTGCGGTGGGGGAACGACGAACGGATCGACGGTAGCAGATTGACGCGGCGCCGCGAGCGGCGTCACGCCCGGTCTCACATCCTTTCACCACGCAGGCACGAAGGCTTCGTGCCCTTCGTGCCTGCGTGGTGAACTGAGGATCAGGGCTCGACGACCACGATCCGGCGGTCGGCGCGGATGGTGTACTGCCCGGCCACCGTGATCTCGAGCTGCACGAGATACTCCCCGCGCTTGAGGGTCGAGATGTCGAGCTGGACGGCCCGCGGCGAGGTGCGGCTGCCGCGCGCCGACATATCCTCGACGCTGACGCTCACTGGGGTCGCATCCTTCGCCAGCCGCAGCGCCCTTGCGCCGCGGCGCAGCAGGCCGGTGGACTCCTCGGTCTCGGGGACGACGACCAGCGACACCGTCATCGGCTCTCCGGCAGGATTCGTGTTATACGACTCCCAGTACACGCCGAGCTTCTCGTTGGCGCGCACCTTCTGCGTGGAGAGCGCGTGCGGCAGCACTTCCTCGACCGAGGTCGGGAACTCGCCGTACGGCGTATAGAACAGCAGGTCCGAGATCACGACGCGCGTCCCGACGGCGAAGGGCGGCTGGATCCCATACCGCGCCCGCACGAGCGTGGACGCGGAGTCGGCGGCGATCTCGGCGCTCATCAGGAGCGGGCCCCAGGGCGCGCGCACCGTGAGCACGCCCTTCGGCGGCGCATCCTTCAGGATCGTCTGGCGCGGCACCATCGGCTTGCCGGGCGCGCCGGTGGTCAGCACGAGCGCGGCCTCAATCGGCGCGCCGCGCACGGCGGCGACCTTGCTCACATCGTAGGCGAGCACCACCAGCGCCGTGTCGCCGCGCCGGAAGAGCGCCTGCTGGTGCTCGAGCATCAGGAGCTTCTTCGCGTAGGGCGGGTGGTAGCGCGCGACCACCGGCGGCAGCTGCACCGCCCACTGCGTCGAGTCGGACATCGCGGGGTTGGCGAGCACGCCGTAGGGCGGCACGAGGCGGTGCGCCGGCGTCGCCTCCTGGCTGATCACGTTCACGCGGTCGCCCCCTTCCCCCGGCATCGTCCGCTGGTCCGGCCCGCGCGCCCACGCGATCGGCCAGCCGAACCGGACCAGCGTCTCGAGTTCCGCGTCGTCGAAGGCCGAACGGAAGATCGTCGGCGCGTCCTTCAGCAGGTCCACATAGGTGAGGCGTGCCCAGTGCTCGGTGCGCGAGTCGTTGCCGGCCATCGCGAAGCGGGTACGCGCGAGCCACCAGGTGCGCTCCTCGAATGCCTCGCGCGCCGGCTGGCCGCACTGGCTGCGCAGGTACTCGCGCCGCGTGTCGTCGTCGAGATAGGGCGTCAGGTCCTTCCAGTGGCAGCGCTCGCGCGCGCCCATCGCGGCGAGCACCCGCCCGTACGCGGCCTCCGCGTCCACATACCGCCGCAGCGCGTGCAGCGCGAAGCCCTCGAGCGCGTCGCACCACCAGCCCCAGGCCTGGCACTCCTCGGCGGCGGTGAGCGCGGCCGTGTGACGGCCGGCCTCGTTCAGGTAGCGTACGCGCTGGCCCGCGATCCAGTTGTCCGACGGATGCGCCCGGCCGAGCGAGTCGAGGACGTTGATCAGCCGGTCGCGCGCCGCGGTGACCGTCGGCTTCTCCGGCGGCGGCGCGGGCGACTCCTCGTCATACCAATAGCACATCATCCCCACGCGCTCCTGGCAGTCGCGCATGCTGGGGATCTTGCCGCGATAGTCGGGGAGGTTGGCGCGGCGGAAGTTCTCGAACCGGCGCTGCTCGCGCTGGCCGACCGTACGCGCGTCCTCGGGCGCCACCGCCTGCGCCACGGGGGCCCCGTCCTGCGCCTGGAGTGGCGGCGCGCGCAGCGCGGTGACCAGGCTCAGCACAGTGAGGAGCGTCAGCGGCGTGAGCGGCGTGCGCAGCGCAGCGGCGGCGAGCGTCGCCCGGCGGGTCCGTCGGCCGAGGCGTGGGGGCAGGTCGGTTCTCGTGGTCACGGATGGATGATACACACCCGGGGTGGATTGGTGTCGGGCGGTCCCGGCAGGCGCCCCCTTCGTGGTACTTTTGGGCATGTCTGTGAACGAGATCACTTTCGAGGCGCTGCACCCTGGGGTCGAGCCGCCCCGCCGCGCCACCGACCAGAGCGCGGGCCACGACCTCTCCGCCTGCCTCACCGCCGGGTCCGTGCGGGTGTACGTCGATGGTGAGGCGCACCCCCGCGCGGTCGAGCCCGACCCGTCGGGTGGTGTGTTGGTCCTGGAGCCTGGGGAGAAGGCGCTCGTCCCACTCGGCTTCAAGGCTCGGCTGCCGCAGGGATTCGAGGCGCAGGTGCGCCCGCGCTCGGGGACGAGTCTCAAGACCGACCTCGTGATCGCGAACAGCCCCGGCACCATCGACGCCGACTATCCGGACGAGTGGTGCGTGCCGGTGAGGAATGGCGGCTCCGGGCCGCTGGCGATCCGGCACGGCGACCGGATCGCGCAGATGGTGCTCACGCGATTCGAGGCGCTGCCCTTCGCGGCGGGTGTCGTCGAGCGGACGACGGACCGCGCCGGCGGATTCGGATCGACGGGGCAGCGATGACCACGAACAGAACATCGTCTTCTCGCAGGAGATCGCACATGCGTTCCTGGTGCATCCGCGGGGTCTGTGCGCTGGGCGCGCCGCTCGTGCCGCTCGTGCCGCTCGCACTCGCGGCGCAGTCGCCGACGCCGCTCCGGATCGAGTCGTTCACCCTCCCCAATGGCCTCCGCGTGCACCTCGCCGAGGACCACAGCGCGCAGGTGGTCGCGGTGAACGTCTGGTACGACGTCGGCTCGCGCAACGAGCGACCCGGCCGCACGGGCTTCGCGCATCTCTTCGAGCACATGATGTTCCAGGGCTCCGCGAATGTCGCCAAGGCGGCGCATGGGCAGTTCATCGAGCGCGCCGGCGGGATGCTCAACGGTTCCACGCAGCCGGACCGCACGAACTATTACAACGTCCTGCCCTCCAACCGGCTCAATCTCGCGCTCTGGCTCGAGGCCGACCGGATGCGCTCGCTGGCGGTGACCGCGGAGAATCTCAAGAACCAGCAGGAGGCGGTGAAGGAGGAGCGCCGGCTGCGGTTCGACAACCAGCCCTACACCGGCGCGTTCGTGGACTCGCTGCCGACGATGTTCGACGCGACCAACTGCTTCGCGTACGCGCACTCGATCATCGGGTCGATGGACGACCTGAACGCCGCGACGGTCGAGGACGTGAAGGCGTTCTTCGACCTCTACTATGCGCCGAACAACGCGACGCTCGTGATCGCGGGGGACTTCGACCCGGCGCTCGCCCGTCGGCTCGTGGGGGAGTACTTCGGCGGCATCGCGCGCGGTCCGTCGCCGCCGCCGGCCGAGTGCACGCCGCAGCAGGCCACCGGGCGCCGTGCGGCGCGGCGGATCACCGACGCGAACGCCACGCTGCCGGCGGTGATCGTCGCGTATCGCACCGTGCCGCCGGCCCACGCGGACCATCCCGCGCTCGAGCTGCTCTCGATGATCCTCGGTGACGGGGAGAGTTCGCGCCTCAACCGCACGCTCGTGCGCGACGCCAAGGTCGCGGTCACGGCGCAGGCGCTCTACAACCCGTTCGGGCCGATGCGCGGCGCGGGGATCTTCGGCGTGCTGGCGATCGCGAACCAGGGGATCGACCCGGATACGCTGCAGCTGCGCTTGACGCGCGAGGTGCAGGGGGCGGCCAACGCGATCACGTCCGAGGAGCTGGTCAAGGCCAAGAACGTCTGGCGGGCGCGCACGATCTTCGCGCGGCAGCAGGCGCTCGAGGTCTCGGAGGCGGTGCACTACGCCGCGATGTACCTCGGGGGCCCGGACGCCGTGAACTCGGATGCCTCGCGTTACGAGGCGGTGACGCTCTCGGACCTGCGCCGCGTGGCGCGCAACTATCTCGCGCCGGACAACTCGCTCACGCTGCTCGTCGTGCCGGAGGGTCGCTGACATGGTGTGCTCGATGAGGAGACTCGCGGTGGCGGCGACGCTGCCGCTCATCCTTGCTGCGACCGAGCTTGCGGCGCAGTTCCCGACCAGCCCACCGGCGCCGCTGCGGCTCGAGCCGGCGCCCTTCCCGCCCTTCACGGACACGACCTTCGCGAGCGGGCTGCGGCTGATCGTCGTGACGAACCCCAAGCAGCCGGTGATCTCGGTGACGCTCGCAGTGCCCGCCGGGTCGTACGTCGACCCGCTCGGTCGCAGCGGGCTCGCCGAGCTCGCGGCGGGCCTGATGACGAAGGGCGCCGGGACGCGAACGGCCGAGCAGATCGCGGCGACGATGGAGGGGGTGGGCGGGTCGATCTCTGCGGCGGCCGGGTCCGATTTCCTGACGGTCGAGTCGGCGGTGCTCCTGAACGACCGCCAGCTCGCCTTCGAGATGCTCGCCGACGTGGTGCTGCGACCCACGTTCGACAACGGGGAGCTCGAACTCCTGCGCAAGCAGACGCTCTCGGCGCTGGCGCTCGAGCGCTCGCAGCCCGAGGCGATCGCGTCGCGCGCGTTCGCGCGGGCGCTCTATGGCGACCACGCCTACGGCCGGCGGGCGGACGAGACGAGCGTGGGGGCGATCACGCGCGACGACCTCGTCAACTTCCACGCGACGCACGTGCAGCCGTCGCAGGCACTGCTGGTGGTGGCGGGCGCGATCGAGGCGCCCGAGGCGCTGGCCCTGGCGACGGCGACCTTCGGTGCGTGGAGCGGGCGGAGCCCGACGCTGCCGGTCGGACGTCCGGCGCCGCAGCGCGCGCGCACGGAGATCCTGCTGGTGCACCGGCCGGGGTCGGTGCAGTCGAACATCGTCGTCGGCAACACGACCTGGATGCCGAACGATGCGCGTGGCTATGCGTTGACGGTCGCGAACCAGGTGCTCGGCGGCGGATCGGACTCGCGACTCTTCACGATCCTGCGCGAACAGAAGGGGTGGACCTACGGCGCCTACTCCGGCGTGACGCGCGGACGGCAGATGGGGTCGTTCAGCGCGACCGCCGAGGTGCGCACCGAGGTCACCGACTCGGCACTCGTCGAGATGCTCTCGCTGATGCGGCAGATGGGCGCCGGCGGGGTGGCGGCCGAGGAGATCGAACGGCAGAAGCTGACGCTGACGGGCCGCTTCCCGCTGCTCACGGAGACGGCGGCGCAGGTGGCGTCGCAGGTCGCGAATGCGCGGCTGCTCGGCCTGCCGACGGACTACGTGCAGACGTACCGGCAGCGGCTCGCGGCCGTCACGCGCGAGCAGGTGATGACGGCGGCACGCGCGGGCATCCGCGCCGACGCGGCGCTGGTGGTGGTCGTCGGCGACGGCACGAAGCTCGCGGCGCCGCTCGCGGCGATCGCGCCGGTGATGATGGTGGACATCGAAGGGAAGCCGCTCGTCGCCGGCGACCTGGTGGCGAAGGCGGTGACGCTGGATCTCGACTTCGCGCGCCTCGCACCGGCGGCCGACTCCTTCACGGTGATGGTGCAGGGACAGCCGTTCGGCTTCCAGCTCACCTCACTCGAGCGCGAGGGCGACGGCTGGCGCTCGCGCGAGCGGACCTCGCTCGGCCCGATCATCCAGCAGCAGACGGAGGTGCGGATGGGCGCCGACCTCGCGATGCGCGCGATCCGGCAGACGGGCACGTTCCAGGGGAACGAGATGAAGCTCGATGTCACCTACGCGAACGGGAAGGCGAGCGGCGAGGGGATGACGCCGGGTGCCGGTGGGCGGATGCAGCCCGTGAAGTACGTGGACGTCGATGCGCCCGCGGGCACGATCGACGACAACTCGCTGCAGGCCCTGATCCCCTTCTTCAAGTGGGCCCCCGACGCCCGCTTCACGGTCCAGGTCTTCGCGTCGGGGAAGGGCGTGCTCGAACAGCGCACGCTGCGCGTACTTGGTTCGGAGGCGGTCACGGTGCCGCTCGGCACGATCACGGCGTACCGCGTGGAATACGCCGGCGGCGACGCACCGGGGACCTACTGGGTCGAGGCGGCACGGCCGCACCGCGTTCTCAAGTTCGGGCCGGCGGGGGCGCCGCTGGAGTTCGTGAGGGTGCGCTGAGACGCTTGGGGCGGACGGAACGGCGTTCACCACGAAGGCACGAAGGGCACGATGCACGGCGAATGGTGCAGCGGCAACTGACGTGGGGGGTGTGGTGGACAGGTCTGTCCGCCACACCCCCTCAGGTCCGTTGCGGTTCCGTTGGTTGTTCTCTGTGTTCTCCGTGTCCTCTGTGGTGAATAGCCGTTCGGACGGGACCGCGAACCGCATTCACCACAGAGGACACAGAGAACACAGAGGACGGCAACTGAACGGAGGGGGTGAAAGGGCCGGATCCCGGCACCCGACACCCCCTCCGTCATTCAGTGACAGTCGCATCCTTCGCCCGTCTTCGAGCCCTTCGTGCCTTCGTGGTGAAGGCAGTTACTTCGGCTCCAGGACCTGCTTGATCTGCCAGCGCGCCTCGGCCAGGTGGGCCCGGGTCGGGGTGTCGGCGGCCTTCGACTGCGCCCCGGCGAGCTGGGCATCGAGGGTCCGCAGTTCCATCCGCAGCATCGCCTTCACGTCCGTGAGGCCGCGGGCGCCGGCGGTGACGATCTGGCCGGTCTGCGCGCTGCTGGAGATGCGCGGGGTGTTGGCGGGCGGGGCCGTCAACTTCGTCGCCACGAGATCGACATAGTTGCGCTGCAGCCCGCGGCGGTAGGCATCGATCCGCACGCTGCCGGCCCCGAGCTCGCTCCAGATGCCCGTGCGCAGGTCCGCCAGGTACTCGGCGAGCGGATACGGATTCACCGTGCCCGGGATCGCTTCGTACTCGACGAGCCGCGCGAGACGATCGTCGTTCATCATCGTCGTGAGGATGCCGCGCTGCGTGTTGTTGATGCGCGCGATCGAACCCTCGGGCTCGAGGCGGCGGAGGATCGCCGGATCCAGGAGCCAGGTCGGGGTCTGGAAGAGGTTCGCGTGCACGAACGCGACGGCCTCCTTCTGCCGCTCGCGCGGCACGGGCGTGAAGCGTGCGCCCGGCTGGGAGCCGTACTTCTCCTGGCCGGTGGACGAGCCGATGATGGTCGCCACGTGGCGCATCTCGTTCGTGAACTGCCCGATCAGGCGGCCATAGCCTTCCTTCGTGAACGAAACGTCATCGAGCGGATTCGTCGTCGCCGCGGCGAGCATCGGGACGAGGCGCTTGAGGTTCTTCAGGCCGGCGGTCGTGCTCTTCACCGCATCGGCGTCGCCGACGGCCTCGGAGTACGCCGTGTACGGATAGGCGCCGAAGTCGTCCGGGATGCCGTAGCGGTACCAGGGCACCGTGTCCTGCTCGCGCGCGAGCGCGTCGAGCGCGCGGCGTTCGTCATCGGGCGTGCGGGCGCCGGCGATCGGCATGTAGCCCCACTTCACCGAGAAGAGGTCGTACGGCCCGACCTTCGGGATCAGGTCGTTGATCGCGATGTTGTCCTCGGGCTGCGCCACGTAGTTGAAGCGCGCGTAGTCCATGATCGTCGGCGAATGGCCCATCCGGGCGACCCAGGTGCGCGAGCGCACCGAGTCGGCCGGGTACATCCCCGACGCGGCCTGGTTGTGCGGCAGGCCGAGCGTGTGACCGACCTCGTGCGCGACGACGAACTGGACGAGGCGTCCCTGCAAGGAATCCGGGAGCGGCAGGCGGGCGGCGCGCGGGTCGAGCGCACCGACCTGCGTCCAGTACCACCAGGTCTGCAGGTTCATGATGTTGTGGTACATCTGCACGTCGGCCTCGAGGATCTCACCGGAGCGCGGATCGACGACGCTCGGGCCCACCGCGTTCTCGGTCGTGGAGGGCAGCCAGCGGACGACCGAGTAGCGCGCGTCCTCCGGCGACCAATCGGGATCCTCGGCCTTGCTCGGCGCATCCTTGGCGACGATGCCGCGACGGAACCCGGCGGCCTCGAACGCGACCTGCCACTCCTCGATGCCGGCCTTCACGAACGGCACCAGCCAGGTCGGGGTCGCCGGATCGACGTAGTACTCGATCGGCTTCACCGGCTCGGAGATCGCCGCATTCGGGTCCTTCTTCTCGAGGCGCCAGCGCGAGATGAAGTGGCGCTGCTGCGCGCGCTGCTCGGGACGGCTGAAGTCGATCGTCGAGGTGAAGAAGTATCCGACGCGCGAGTCGCGGAGCCGCGCCATCATCGGCCGCTCGGGGAGCTTCACCATCGACCAGTGCACGACGAAGGACTTGGTCGTCGGGGGAGTGCCCGGGGCGGGCTGGGCCGGCGGGAGGCCGGGGATGAACGACTGCGGGGTCGGCTGCGCGTTCACCGTCAGCGCGGCCTCGACCTCGACATTCTGCGGATAGGTCGCGACGCGCTCGAGGAAGCTGCGGCCGGCGTCGATCGTGCCGCGATAGCGGTTGGTGACGCTGATCTCGTTCGGCGGCGCGGTGTAGAGCCGCGAGACGTCGACGACGGCGGCCGAGTCGGGTCCGTACGCCGCGACGTTGAACGAGGCCAGGATCGCGTCGTAGTTGGCGTTCTGCACGGCCTCGGCGATCGGCGCCGACGGATCGGACACGATCGAGTAGGAGACGCTGCGGAAGAGCACGCGGTTGCCGCGGCGCTCCCAGCGCACCACGCGCTCGTCGAGCGACTGGCCGCCGTAGCCGTCGCCTTCGTTGGTCTTGGCGATCTGCGTGACGAGCAGGAGGTCCTTGCCGAGCTCGCCGGCCGGGATCTCGAAGTAGAGCTGGCTGCCGATCTGGTGGGTCTTGAAGAGGCCGGACTTGGTCTTCACGTCGCCGCGGATGACCTGCGCGTACGGACGCGGCGCCGGATCGGCGCCCGGGGCACCGGGTGTGCCACCCTGGGCACCGCCGGGAGCTCCGCCCTGCGGACCGCCCTGCGGACTGCCCGTGGTCGGAGTCGTCGGCGGGGTGCCATTGCGGGCCGGTGCAGGGGCCGTCGTCGGCGCGGGGGCCGAGGAGGCCGAGGTGCACGAGACAGCGGCGAGCGCGAGCGCTGCCGCGAGCGTGATCGGACGCGAGCGTGTCATCATTCTGATGGGTTGGGGACCGACAGGAAGAGGAACCACGGGGCCGGGCGGGAACCCGACAAAGATGCCGCCACGGCGGCTGGGAACGCTACGCCACCGATCCGCGGACCGTTGGTCCGCCGGAGCGGATGGCGTCGGCACCGAAGCGCGCGCGGACCCGGTCCACGGCGCGGGACACGGCGCGATCCTCCGGGCGCTCGATGGCGGTCGCGTTCGATCCGAAGAGGGCCAACTGCTCGGCATCGGCGGCCGGATTCAGGTTGCCGAGCGAGACGCCGACGAGCCGGGCCGCGACCGGACGCGCGGCGCGCAGCTTGGCGAGCAGCGGCAGCGCCACCTCGGCCACGGCGCGGTCCGACTCGATCGGCTCCGGCAGGGTGCGGCTCGCGAGTCGCGTGGTGAAGTCGGCGTCCTTCACCTTCACGGTGACCGTGCGCGCCGAGAGCTGCGAGCCGCGCAGGTCGGCGGCGACGCGGCCCGAGAGTCCGCGCAGCGCGGAGGCGAGCTGGGCCGGGTCGCGGATGTCGCGGTCGAAGGTGGTCTCACGGCTCATCTGGCGCGCCGGAGCCCGCGCGTCCACGGCGGTGACGTGGATCCCGCGCACCCGGGCCCAGAGCCATTCGGCCGGCCGCCGGCCGAGCCAACGCGCGAGCGTCGCGCGGTCGTGCGCCAGGACGTCCTCGACGCGCACGAGCCCGAACGTCGCGAGCTTCTCCTGCATCTTCGGCCCGACGCCGGGGATCTCGCCGAGCGCGAACTCGCGAAGGAACTCCCCCTCGGCGCCCGCCGGCACGATGCGCACGCCGGTGCCCCCCGTCTCCTTGCGCGGCTTGGCGCGTTCGGCCGCCAGCTTGGCGACGAGCTTCGAGGTGCCGCCGCCGATCGAGAGCCACATCCCGGTCTCCTGATGGACCGTGTCGCGGATCCGCGCGGCCGTCGTCGCGAGCGGTTCGCGGCCATAGAGCGCCTCGGTGCCGGAGAGGTCGAGATACCACTCGTCGATGCTGGCGCCCTCGACGACCGGGGTAAAGCGGGTGAGGACGGCGCCGATGGCCTTGGACGTGGCGCTGCAGGCGCCGCGCGGCACGGGGACGCACATCGCGTCCGGACAGAGGCGGAGCGCCTGCGAGATCGGCATCGCCGAGCGCACGCCGAACGCGCGGGTCTCGTATGAGGCGGAGCAGACCACACCGCGCGAGCCGGGGCGTCCGCCGACGATCAGCAGCGGCGCGCGCCCGGCCCCTGCCGGATCTGCCATGCGCGCGACGGCGACGAAGAACGCGTCGGCGTCGGCGAGGAGGATGCGGCGTTCGGTCTCGGGCATCGCAGAAGCATAGAGCGAGCGGCGCCCGGCGGCTATATTCGCCGCGGATGTCCCTCGAGCCCAACCCCCCGATCTGGAGCCCTGCGCCCGCGCGCGCCGCTGCGTCGGCGATGGCGCGGTTCTTCCGCGCCATGGAAGGGGAGGGCACGCCGCGCGCGACGGATCCGTACGAGGCGTGGCACGCGTGGTCGGTGCGGGAGCCGGCGCGCTTCTGGGCGGGGGTGTGGCGCTTCGCGGGCGTGGTCGCGGAGGAGCGGCCCGGACGTGAGCCCTGGGACACCGTGTTGGTCGGCGGGGACCGGATGGCGCCGCCAATCCCGGGGGGCGGGCCCGCGTGGTTCCCTGGCGCGCGGCTCAACTTCGCCGAGAATCTGCTGCGACGGCGCGACGACGCGCCCGCGATCATCGCGCGCGATGAATCGCGCGACTCGTCGGTCGCGGGCGGACGACGCGAGCTGAGCTTCGCCGAACTCGCGGACGACGTGCGGCGCTTCGCCGGCGCGCTCCGGGCTCTTGGTGTGCGGCCCGGTGATCGCGTGGCCGGATTCGTGCCGAACATCCCGGAGGCGGTGGTCGCGGCGCTCGGCGCGGCGTCCGTCGGGGCGGTCTGGTCGTCCTGCTCGCCCGACTTCGGCGCGCGCGGGGTGCTCGACCGCTTCGGGCAGATCGCGCCGCGCGTGCTCGTGGTCGCGGATGGCTACCGATATGCGGGCAAGCGGATCGATTGCCTGGAGCGCGTGCGAGAGATCATCGCGGCGCTGCCGTCGCTGGAGCAGGTGGTGGTGGTGCCGTTCCTTGACCCCACGCCCGATCTCTCGACGCTGCCGCGCGCGGTGCGCTGGGACGCGTTCGTCGCGCGCGGCGAGGCCGCGCCGGAGCGATTCGAGCGCCTGCCCTTCGATCATCCGCTCTACATCATGTACAGCTCGGGCACGACCGGGCTCCCGAAGTGCATGGTGCATGGCGCGGGTGGCACGCTGCTGCAGCATCTCAAGGAGCATCGGCTCCACACCGACCTGCGGCCGGGAGACCGGATGTTCTACTTCACCACCTGCGGGTGGATGATGTGGAACTGGCTGGTGAGCGCACTCGCGAGCGAGGCGACGATCGTGCTGTACGACGGCGCGCCGATGCCGGAGTCGCACCCCGCGGCGCTCTGGGACCTGGCGGCGGAGGAGCGCGTTGCGGTGTTCGGGACGAGTGCCAAGTTCCTCGCGCTCTCGCAGAAGGCAGGGATCCGTCCGGCCGCGACGCACGACCTGGGCGCGCTGCGCGCGATCCTCTCGACGGGCAGCCCGCTCGCCGATCACAGCTACGATTACGTGTACGCTGCGGTGCGGCCCGACGTGCACTTGGCGAGCATCTCGGGTGGCACCGATCTCATCTCCTGCTTCGCGCTGGGCAATCCGATGTTGCCGGTCTGGCACGGGGAGCTGCAGTGCCGTGGTCTCGGGATGGCGGTCGAGGTCTGGAATGAAGCGGGGCAGCCGGTGCGCGGCGCGGCAGGGGAACTCGTCTGCACGCACCCGTTCCCGTCGATGCCGATCGCGTTCTGGGACGATGCCGACGGACGCAAGTATCGCGGCGCCTACTTCGAGCATTTCGACGGCGTCTGGCGGCACGGTGACTGGGCCGAGCTGACGGTGCACGATGCGGCACTCGGCCTGCGGATCCACGGACGCAGCGACGCGACGCTCAATCCGGGCGGCGTGCGCATCGGCACGGCGGAGATCTACCGGCAGGTGGAGCAGCTGCCGGAGATCGTCGAGAGCGTGGTGATCGGCCAGGACGTCGTGAGCGGGGAGGAGAAGGACGTCCGGATCGTGCTGTTCGTGCGGCTGCGCCAGGGGGTGGCGCTGGACGACGCGCTGCGGGACCGGATCAAGAAGGCGATCCGCGCCGAGACGAGTCCGCACCACGTGCCGAAGGTGATCGCGGAGGTGGAGGACATCCCGCGGACGATCTCGGGGAAGATCTCGGAGACCGCGGTGCGGGATGTGGTGCACGGTCGGGTGGTGAAGAACACCGAGGCGCTCGCGAATCCGGGGTCCCTGGCGCACTTCCGGGGACGGGCGGAACTGCAGGTGTGAGGTGTGAGGTGTGAGGGGTGAGGGGCCTGCCCTTGCGGCTTCTTCTCGCTCACCTCTCCATCGTCGCCGGCGGCTATATTCGATGTGAGAAGTGAGAGCGTCCGCGATCCAGCCGCACGCGCCGCCGTTCCTTACACCTTACACCACACACCTCACACCTCACACCTGCAGTTCAGAGGTCAGCCAGATGGCGACGTCCACCGCCCCCCATCCCGAAGCCGCGCACGACACCTTCCCCATCAACGGGACCGACTACATCGAGTTCTGGGTCGGCAACGCCAAGCAATCAGCGCTCTTCTATCGCGCGGCGTTCGGGTTCACGCTGGCCGCCTACCGCGGCCCCGAGACCGGTGTGCGCGACCGGGCGAGCTACCTGCTGGAGCAGGGGAAGATCCGGCTCGTCCTGACCACGCCGATGGGACCAGAAGGGGAGATCGCGGCGCACATCGCCCGGCACGGCGACGGGGTGCGCGACATGGCATTCTGGGTGGACGACGCGCGCGACGCGTACGCCAAGGCGATCGAGCGCGGTGCGGTCTCGGTGCAGGAGCCGACGGTGCTCAAGGACGAACAGGGCGAAGTCGTGATCGCCGGCATCCGCACCTATGGCGACACGATCCACTCGATCGTCGAGCGACGGAATTACCGGGGGCACTTCCTCCCCGGCTTCCAGGCGGTCACCTCGCCCTTCCTCCCCGCGAGCGTCGGACTCAAGTACGTGGACCACTGCGTCGGCAACGTCGAGCTCGGCAAGATGAACCACTGGGTCGACTTCTACTCGAAGGTGCTCGGCTTCTACAACCTCCTCTCGTTCGACGACAAAACCATCTCGACCGAGTACTCGGCGCTGATGTCGAAGGTGATGTCGAATGGGAACGGGCGGATCAAGTTCCCGATCAACGAGCCCGCGCAGGGGAAGAAGAAGTCGCAGATCGAGGAGTATCTCGACTTCTACCGGGGCCCCGGTGTGCAGCACATCGCGGTGGCGACGGACGACATCATCACCACGGTGCGCGCACTCAAGTCGCGCGGCGTCGAGTTCCTCACGATCCCGAAGTCCTACTACGAGACCGTGCTCGACCGCGTCGGCAGGATCGACGAGGACATCGCGCCGCTGGCGGAGCTGGGCATCCTGGTGGACCGCGACGACGAGGGCTACCTGCTGCAGATCTTCACCAAGCCGGTCCAGGACCGCCCGACGCTCTTCTTCGAGATCATCCAGCGGAAGGGCGCGAAGAGCTTCGGCGCCGGCAACTTCAAGGCGCTCTTCGAGAGCATCGAGCGCGAGCAGGCCCTGCGGGGGAACCTGTAATGCCGTTCTACCACACGCTCGGACAGATCCCGCGCAAACGGCACATCGCGTTCCGGAAGCCCGATGGCGGGCTTTACCATGAACAGCTCGTCGGCATCGAAGGATTCACCGGCCCCTCGTCGCTGCTCTACCACCTGCACCCGCCGACAACGGTGAAGTCGGCGCGCCGGTTGCGCGAGACGCCCTACGAGGCCGACGCGGACCGCACGCTCAAGCACCGGCATTTCCGCACTGCGCCGATCGCGCGCGGCGGGAGCCCGACGCTCGACCGCGTCCCGATGCTGTTCAATGACGACATCGCGATGCTGTACGTCGCGCCCGACAAGGAGGACGAGCACTTCTACCGGAATGCGCAGGGCGACGAGGTCGTGTACGTCGCGGAGGGCGAAGGGACGCTGGAAACGCAGTACGGCGACCTGCCGATCAAGCCCGGCGATTACCTCGTGATCCACCGCCACATCCTGCACCGGTACCGCTTCGCCAAGCCGGCCAAGCTGCTGGTGATGGAGAGCCGCGGGCACATCCGGCCGCCGTCGCGCTACCTGAACAACGTCGGCCAGCACGTCGAGGGCGCGCCATACAGCGAGCGCGACATCCGCGTCCCCCGCACGCTGCGCGCGAGCGACGAGAAGGGCGACTTCCCGCTCGTGATCAAGCAGTACAACGGACTCAATGAGATCGTGCTCGACCATCATCCGCTCGACGTCGTCGGCTGGGACGGGCAGTTCTATCCGTGGGCGTTCAACATCCACGATTTCGAGCCGATCGTCGGCCGCGTGCACCAGCCGCCGCCGGTGCACCAGACCTTCCAGGGCGACGGGTTCGTCATCTGCTCGTTCTGTCCGCGACCGTACGACTTCCATCCCGAGGCGATCCCGGCGCCGTACAATCACTCGAACGTGGATTCGGACGAGGTGCTCTTCTACGCCTCGAGCGAGTTCATGAGCCGGAAGGGGATCGAGTATGGCTCGGTGACGCACCACCCCGACGGCATCCCGCACGGGCCGCACCCGGGACGCTACGAAGGGAGCATCGGGATGACGCACACCAACGAGCTGGCGGTGATGATGGACTCGTTCCGCCCGCTGAAGGTGGCGAAGGCGATCATGCCGTATGAGGATCCGAGGTACATGTACTCATGGATCGAGGGCGGGGGGGAGGGGTTCTCGCCGCCGACATCCTAACGGCAGGTGGGAGGTCAGAGGTGTGAGGTGTGAGTAACTCTTGCTCCTCACACCTCCCACCTCCCACCTCACACCTCACACCTCTCAGCGGATCTGCCCGCGGATCTCGCCCGGGGGGAACTGCGAGCTGTGGACGTTCACGTACGCGCGACCGGCGGCGAGCGCGTCGACCAGAGCCTGGAGCGACTGACCGGCGAGGCCACCCACAAGGTTCGCCGCGGTGATCGTCCCCTCCGCCAGCGTGCCCTGCGAGCGGCCCGGGATCAGCTTCAACGGCGGGGCAGAGGGATAGAGCCACGCCACGACGCCGCCGTTCGCACCGGCGACATTCAGGTGGATGTGTGCCTGCGTCACGTTCTCGATGTTCGCGACGTTCACCTTGTAATGCAGCGCCGTGCCGTCCGCGTTGAGCCGGAACTGCGACTGCCCCTGCGCACGGGAGCCGTTCGCCGGCACCTCCTCATCCCCGGTCATGTGCGTCCCGAAGCCGTGTGCGTCGCCGCCTTCGTGACTGAAGGCAACGGCCGCCTCGAGCGCGACCGGCTCCGCCGGTAGCGGCGCCGAGCGCTCGGAACACGCTCCGCCCACGAGCGCGATCGCGATGACAGAGCCCAGATGATTCAACCGCATTTCTGCTCCTGCTGTGAAGGTTCTCCGATGGTGCGCGAACTGAGAACCCTCACCTTGCGACTTTCACCGCTCGCAGTCAATACAAGCACCGTTCACATTCCCGTCCCCTCGCTCATCGAAGTCGGAACACCACCAGGCGGGACGTCGCCCCTCCGCCGGTCGCGATCGCGACATACTGCCGCCCGTCGGTCCCGCGGTAGGTCATCGGATTCGCGTAGCCCTGCTGGCCGAGGTCGTGTTCCCAGAGCGTGACACCCGTACGCGTGTCGATCGCGTAGAGCGTGCGACCGCCGCCGGTGACGAAGACGAGTCCGCCCTTCGTGACCAGGGCGCCCGGTGAGCCGGAGACGCCGAGCCGGTCGGGGAGCACGACGCCCCGGAGTGCCGGGTGTTCCCGCACGGACGGGGTGTCGCCGAGTGGGACCTGCCACATCGTCTCGCCGCTGTTCATGTCCACGGCGGTCAGTGTGCCGTAGGGCGGACGGTTGACCGGGAGTCGCGCGGCGGGGCGCTCGCCGCCCTCGGCGTTGTCACGCTGGGAGACGCTGAGGGACGAGCGCGGCAGGTCGATCGCGTACTTCGAGTCGACCGTGTCGCTCGGCGTATCGCGCTTGACGAGCGTGAACAGCGCCGGGGCGTTCGAGGCCTTCACAAAGAGCCATCCCGTCTGTGGATCGACCGCTGCGCCGCCCCATCCCGCGCCACCGATCACGCCCGGCATCGCGACCGTCCCTTGCAGGGAGGGCGGCGTGTACATCGGGCCGAGTCGATAGGGCGCCAGCTCGGCGAGTGCGGCGTCCCGCAGAGCCGGCGTGAAGTCCATCGCGTCGTCGGCGGTGAAGCCCTGTTTCGCGAACGCCGCCGGCTTCGTCGGGAAGGGCTGCGTCGGCCACGCCGCCTCGCCCGGCACGTCGCTCGCCGGCACGGTGCGCTCCTCGATCGGCCAGAGCGGACGGCCCGTCGTCCGCTCGAACGCGAAGAGGAAACCCTGCTTGGTCGGCTGCACCACGATGTCGGTCCGGCGCCCCTCGTGCGTGACCGTCATCAGGTTCGGTGGCGCGGGAAGGTCGTAGTCCCAGAGCCCGTGATGCGCGATCTGGAAGTGCCAGACCCGCCGGCCCGTGCGCGCGTCGAGCACCACGAGCGACTCGCCGAAGAGATTCGCGCCCTTGCGCTCGCCGCCGTACCAGTCGTCGCTCGGCGTCGAGACGGGGAGGAAGACGAGACCACGCGCACTGTCCACCGTGAACGGTGCCCAGACGTTCGTGTGGCCCATGGTGCGCCACGACCCGTTCTCCCAGGTCTCGTTCCCGACCTCGCCCGCCTCCGGCACCGTCTTGAAGCGCCAGACGCGCTTCCCGCTCCGCACGTCGAAGGCCTGCACGTCGCCGGGCGGATCGCTGCGGTACATCAGCCGGTCGCCGACGCCGTTGCCGACGATCACGAGATCGCCCCAGACGACCGGCGGCGAGGTGTTCGTGTAGTGCTCCTTCCGTACGGGCCGCGAGAGTCCGGCGGTCAGGTCGATCTCGCCTGCCGAACCGAAGGTCGGGATCGGCTTGCCCGTCGCCGCGTCGAGCGCGATCAACCGCCAGCGCGAGTTGATGAACACGCGCCGCGAGGAGCCGTCGGTCCAGGTCGCGACACCGCGGTGGACGAATCCCGTCCCATTGCTCGGCTGCCCGTACGTCCTCCACGGCTGGGGGTCGAAGCTCCAGAGTTCGCGGCCATCCGTGGCGTCGAGCGCGACCACCCGATTGTACGGCGTCGGGAAGATGAGCGTGTCGCCGAGCGCGAGCGGTGTCGCCTGGAAGAGTCCGGGTCGCGCGGGCTTCTGGCCTTCGCCGGCGGGGATCGGCCGCTCGTTGGCGTCCCAGCGGAACGCGACGCCGAGCGTGTGCACGTTGGTGCGGTCGATCGCGTCGAGCGGCGAGTACTTGAGTCCCCCGGCGTCACCGCCGTAGCTCGGCCAGCCCTGGGCGGCGCCGCGCGGGCGATCGAGGCGCTCGGGAGCGAGCACCGCCGCACCGCCCTTCATCACGAACGCGATGCGCTGCAACGCGGTGATGTCGGTGAGCGGATCCCCCCGGACGGCGATCAGGTCTGCCACGCGGCCCACAGCGATGGTGCCGAGACTGTCGCCGACGCCGAGTGCCTCGGCGGCGAGCGCCGTCGCGGCGTGGATGGCGTCGGCAGGGGACTGGCCGGCCTCGCGCACGCGGAACAGGATCTCGCGCGCGTTCTGTCCGTGGGCGCCGGCCACCGCATCGGTCCCCATCACGACCTTCAGCCCCGGCGTGCGCATCGCCTCGCGGAAGACGGCGAGGTTCACCGGGACGATGTCCTCCATGAACTTGAAGCCCGCGTCATTGAAGTTGCCGATGCCGTCGAAGCGCGCGCGGTTCTCGAGGTAGTTCTGGATGACGAGCCCGATGTTGGGCTCGAAGTAGGTGCCGCGATCGGCCATCAGCCGGAGTTCGACGCTGGTGGCCTTGGTCCCGTGCGTGACGCCGGTGCAGCCGGCGGTCGCCGCAGCGCGGATGGCCGAGGCGGCGTGCGCGTGGATCCAACTGCGCAGGCCGACTCGCCTGGCTTCGTCGCACGCCGCGGCGATCTGCGCGTCGGAGAGTGTCTGCCCGCCACCGTCGCGGATGCTGCGCGAGGCAAAGACCTTGATGACGTCGGCCCCGCGCGCTGAGGTGGCGCGCACCCATTCACGGATCTGCACCGGGGTGCGCGAAGTGTCGGAGAAGTTCGCGACCGAGGTCAGGATCCGCGGTCCCTCGGCCCGGCCCTCGGCGATCGCCGTGCGCAGTTCGAGGTCGATCGCCGCGCCGAGACTCTGCACGGTGGTGAAGCCGGCGCGAAGCGTGCGCTGTGCGTTCTCCATCGCGGCGCGCAGGCGCTGCGGCGGCGACTCGCCCCGGTTGTTGGCCCGGCCGTCCGCGCCGAAGTGGCCGTCGATGTGCACGTGCGTGTCGATCAGCCCTGGGAGGACGGTGTGGCCCGAGAGGTCCCACGAAACGCGGCTGCCGTCGCGCCACGGGGCGATGCGCGTGATGCGCGACGCCTCGACGGTGAGCACGACGTCGCGCTGCACGCCGCCGCGGCCGTCGAGCAGGACGCCGGCGCGGATGGTGATCGGCGCGCGCTGCGAAGCCTCGGGACGACCTGCGATCAGGGCGAGCGGCAGCGCCAGGGCGGCGGTCCAGAAGATCAGGCGGCGGAGCGGGAACGGCATCGGGCCTCGGGAAGCGGACGTGCCGGGAATCTGGGGCGACTGGCGCGGCGCCGCATCCTCGCGCGCGGCATCCACGGCGGTTACCATCTTCCCCCGTGACTCCATCGAACGATCGGCGGGACTTCATCAAGCGGGCCGCGATCGCGGCGGCGGCCGCGACAGGACTCGAGGCCGTGGCCGGCCCGCTCACCGGGGACCTGCTCGCGCAGGCGGGGCAGGGCGCGGAACCCGCACGCCAAGGCGTTGCGCGCCCTTCAAACCCCGCGCGCGCGTTCGACCCGGCGCTCCTCGCCGCGCTCGGCGACGCGGTGCTCCCGGAGTCGCTTGGCGCGGCCGGTCGCGCGCGCGCGGTCACGGCCTTCGTCCGTTGGATCGATCGCTATGAGCCGGTGGCGGAGGAGATGCACGGCTACGGCTACGCCGAGATCCGCTACACGCCGAGCGATCCGGCGCCCGGGTGGATGGCGCAGCTCGCGGGGCTCGATCTCCTGGCGCGGCGTGTGCATCGCCGGAGCTTCGCGCGGCTCGGCGTTCCGCTCCGGCGCGCCGTGGTCGAGCGGGCGCTCGCGCGCGTGCCGGCGGCGCGGCTCCCGTCCAATCCGCTCACCGCGCCGCACGTCGTGATCGCGTTGCTGGCGCATTGGGCGGCGTCGAGCGAGGCGACGGACCTGGCGTACGGCGCGCGGATCATGAAGGGCAACTGCCGAGTGCTCGCGGCGACCGCGAGGCGACCGCTCCCGCTCTCGCCGGAAGGTGCCGGATGACCGCGCCGCGCGTGATCGAATCGGATATCTGCATCATCGGCTCGGGGATCACCGCGGCGCTGATGGCCGAGAAGCTCGCGGCCGAGCGCGCGGTCTCGATCGTCGTGGTCGAGGCGGGCGGGCACTCGACGCCGCTGCGCGAGCGGGCCGTGCGCCGGGCGCGCTGGCAGGAGTATGGGGAATCGCCCTGGACGAATGACCACGTCGATGACCAGAACGCGACGGGCACGGCGCACGGCTTCTCGCCGAACATGCACGTGGGCGGTCTGGCGATGCACTGGGGCGCGGTGACGCCGCGCTACTCGCCCGAGGACTTCCGGCTCAAGTCACTCTACGGCGTCGGCGACGACTGGCCGGTCTCCTACGACGATCTCGATCCGTTCTACCAGGAGGCCGAGGAGCGGATGGGGATCGCGGGCGAGCAGGGGCCGCCGGAGATGGATCCGCGCGGCAAGCCCTTCCCGATGCCGCCGTTGCCGCTCTCGTGGAATCTCGAGCGGCTCAAGGAGTGGACGTCGACGGCCGGCATCACGATGTGGAGTCAGCCGAGCGCCAAGAACTCGGTGCCGTACCAGGGGCGCTCACAGTGCCAGCGCTGCGATACCTGCTATCCGATCTGCCCGACCGGCGCGAAGTACTCGCCCGACTTCACCTTCGACGCACTCGTGCGGTCGGGGCGCGTCCGGTTGGTGACGAACACGCTCGTGCGGCGCCTGCACGCTGACGCGCGCACGGGTCGGATCGCCTCGGCGAGCGCCAACTCCACGCTGCGGCCCGCGGAGTCGCTGGAGTTCCGCGCGCGCGCGTTCGTGCTGGCCGCGGGGTTTGCCTGGTCCCCGCACCTCCTGCTGCTCTCGCGTGACGGCGCACACCCGGAGGGCCTCGCGAACCGCTCGGGTCTCGTGGGCAAGTATCTCGCGGGGCACCGCAACGTCGGGGCGCAGATCCGCCTGCCGATGGAGCTCTTTCCGGGTGTCAACGCGCAGCACTCGCTCGTGACCAAGCAGTTCATGCGGCCCGGCAAGCTCGAGCGCTACATCCGGCACGACCTCCGGGTGTGGGAATCGTCATTCGGCCAGGAGCCGCGGGTGCGCGACGGCGAGGGACGACTCCTCTTCGGTGACGCCCTGCTGGACGACTGGCGCGCGCGCACCAAGTCGGGCGTCGCGCGCGTGCGGGCGTACTACGACGTGCTGCCGGCCCGCGACAGCGCGGTCACGCTTGACGCGTCGGTGAAGAACGCGTGGGGCGACCCGATGCCGCGCCTCGACTACCGCGACGCGCCGGAGTCGGTCGCGCTGCGCGGCTGGACGGAGGAGACGCTCCGCGAGCGCTTCCGGCAGATGGCGCGCGCCGGCGGCGGCGAGGTGATCTCGAGCGAGTCGGCGGCCGCGGACATCGGCCAGGAGCATCCCGGCGGCGGCTGCCGGATGGGCGACGACCCCGCGACGAGCGTCGTGGATCGCGACGGGCGCGCCCACGGGCACGAGAATCTCTGGATCGCCGGCGCGCCGACCAATGTGACCGCCAGTTGCTGCAACGGTACCCTCACGTTCGCGGCGCTGGGCCTCATGACGGCGGCGCGGCTCGGGGCGGCATTCCCGGCGCGGGCCTGACCCGACCGATGCAGATCACCCTCGCCGATCTTGAACCGTCGAAGCGGCACTCCTGGCTCAACGCGCTGATCGCACCGCGGCCGATCGCGTTCGTGAGTTCGTTCAGCGCTGCCGGCGTCGGCAATCTCGCGCCCTTCAGCTACTTCGCGCTCGGCGGACACAGTCCGCCGTCAGTCGCGTTCTGCCCGGTGGCCGACCGCGACGGGAACCCCAAGGACACGCTGCGGAACCTGCGCGAGTCGGGGGAGTTCGTGATCAACATCGTCTCGCGCGCGATGGCCGAGCGCGTGAACCAGGCCTCGGCGCCCTATCCTCCGGAGGTCGACGAGTTCGACGTCACGGGGTTCACCCGCGTGGCCTCGACGCTCGTGAAGCCCCCGCGTGTCGGCGAGAGTCCGGCGGCGATCGAATGCCGGGTATTCCAGATCGTGCCGCACGGGAGCGGGCCGTCGCATGCGACCTGGGTGATCGCCGAAGCGCTGGTGCTGCACGTGCAGGACGAGATGCTGGCGGAGGACGGCCTTCCGGACACGGCGCGGATCAACCCCGCGGCGCGGATGGGGCGGGCCGAGTGGGCGCACGTCACGGCGGAGAACATGTTCGTGCTGCCGCGGCCCGTCCTCGGGGCGCCGGCGCGCAGTACCGGACCGCCATAGGCAGGCGCCGGGGGCTCAACGACGATTCACCACAGAGGGCACAGAGGGCACAGAGGAACAGCGGAACGTTTACCGCTTTGAAGTCGGCATGGCGCGGAGATCTGGCCGGCGCGCCCCCTTCAAAGGTCGTTGCAGTTCCTCTGTGCCCTCTGTGTTCTCTGTGGTGAAAAGCCGTTGCAGTCTTCGCCGTTCTTCGCCCCTTCGTGCCTTCGTGGCAAAGCCGTTCAGTCCCGGCCCTCGCGCCGAAGCCCGGCTGACCGGATATTCCCCGAATGCCCCGACTCCTCACCGCCCTCACCGCCGCCGCGCTCCTCCTGCCGCCGGCGCTCCCCGCCCAGCTCCCCGCCCAGCTCCCCGCACCGGTCCGCGCGAAGGTGGACTCGGTCTTCGCGTCGCTCGACCGCACGGACTCCCCCGGCTGCGCCCTCGGCATCTCGCGCAATGGCGTGCCGGTCTACGAGCGCGGGTACGGGATGTCCGACCTGCAGCAGCGCCAGAGCATCGCGCCATCCAGCATCTTCCACGTCGCGTCGATCTCCAAGCAGTTCGCGGCGGTCTCGGTCGCGCTGCTCGCGGAAGAGGGCAAGCTCAGCCTCGACGACGACGTCCGGAAGCACGTGTCCGAGGTGCCGGACCACGGCGTGCCCATCACCGTGCGGCAACTGATCCACCATACGAGCGGGCTGCGCGACCAGTGGAATCTCCTCGGACTCGCCGGCTGGCGCTTTCCCGACGACCTGATCACCGAGCGCGACGTGCTTGGCATCGTCGCGCGGCAGCGCGGGCTCAACTTCAAGCCCGGGGACGAGTACGCGTATTCCAACACCGGCTACACGCTGCTCGCCGTGATCGTGCAGCGTGTCTCGGGGAGCTCGCTGCGGCAGTTCGCGCACGAGCGGATCTTCACGCCGCTCGGGATGCACGACACGCACTTCCACGACGACCACGCGATGATCGTCCCCGGGCGCACCTCGGCCTACGTGCCGCGCCAGGGCGGGGGATGGCGCATCTCGATCCCGGTGTTCGACACCTACGGCGCGACCTCGCTCTTCACGACCACCGGTGACCTGCTCAAGTGGATGGCGCATCTCGACAAGCCGCAGTTCGGGTCGCCGGCCCTCTGGCGCGCAGCGGAGACGACCGGCGTGCTCAACGACGGCACCGCGATCAACTACGGGTACGGGATGGCGCTCGGCACGTGGCGCGGGCTGCGCGTCGTCGGACATGGCGGAGCGGATGCGGGCTATCGTGCCAGCATCGAGCGCGTTCCCACTGAAGGGCTGGCCGTCGCCGTGCTCTGCAACCTCGGGCCGGCGGCCCCTGGAGTGCTCGGGCGATCGGTCGCGGAGGCCGTGCTCGGCGACCGCCTGCCGATCGAGCCCGTGAACATGCGCGCGCCACCACACGTCGCGACCCGCGCGGTGCTCGAGCAGTGGGTCGGCACGTATCGGGACACCGTGAGCCAGTCCGTCCTGCGCATCCGTCTCACGGGCGACACGCTGTTCGGGAACAACACGCGCATCGACCTCGGCAGCGACTCGACGGGGACGCCCCGTGGCCAGAACGGATTCGCGGTGCTCCGGCAGACGGCGCGGGGCCCGAGCACCGTCTCGCTCTATCCGCGGGGGCTGCGGCAGCAGGTCTTCGTGCGGCAGGAGCCGGCCGTGACCGGCGCGACGGCGCTTGGCGCGTATGCGGGGCGCTACTTCAGCGAGGAGCTCGACACGCGCTACGACATCGTGGTGCGCGACTCGGTCCTCGTCCGCACGCATCGGAAGATGAGCGATGCGACCCTGATGGCGGCGGGTCGGGACGGGTTCTCGATGGGGGGCACGACCGTGCTCTTCTCGCGCGACCGAAGAGGCCGGGTGACCGGGTTCACGGTCAGCGACGCGCGGGTGCGCGGGGTGCGGTTCGTGCGGATGCCGTGAGCGGTATCACGCACGAGGAGCAGGGCCACCGCGGCGCGTTCTTCATCGAGCGCGAGGGCACGCGCGTCGCCGTGATGACCTACAGCCGCACCAGCCCGACGCTGGTGATCATCGACCACACCGAGGTCAGCGCGGAGCTCGGTGGTCAGGGGATCGCCCACCAACTGCTTGAGCACGCGGTCGGATGGGCGCGCGAGACGGACACGAAGCTGCTCGCCACCTGCCCCTTCGCGACGAAGCAATTCGCGAAGGACCCGGAGAAGTTCCGCGACGTGATGGCGTGACGCGGCGCGCCGCGCGCGTGGATCACCACGCGCGCGCGCGCCGGCGGCTCAGGGCAGCCCGAGCTTCTGCTTCGTGAACGCCCGCGAGTGCACGTTCGGCGGGTTGCTCCCCGTCGACATGTCGTAGGCCTGTTTGTAGAGCTCGTTCGCCTTGGCCTGCTGCCCCATCTTCTCGTAGGTCATGCCGAGCAGCACGATCTGGAACGGGTCGTTCTGCATCGCGGCCACGGTCTTCGTGAACTCCGCCTCTGCGGTCACGAGGTCGTTCGTGTAGAGGGCGACGTACCCGTTGAGGTAGGGCAGGTACTGCGCCTGACCCTCGGCCATCTTCGGATCGCTGTCGAGGATTCGGCGAGCCTCGGCGACCCACCGAGCCGCCTCGGCGGCATTGCCGCGACGCGCGGCGATGCGCGCGTTCGCGTGCGCGAGACGGAAATCCCAGAGACTCTTCGGATGCGTGCGCGGCTCGGGCTCGGCGTTGCCCAGTGCAGTGCCGCGGCGATACATCCGCTCGGCCTCGTCGATGTGGCCGGCGTCGATGCAGACGCGCGCGGCCTCGTTGGCCATCTCCCCTTCCTGATAGTGCGCGTTCTGCGGCTCGGCGGAGCGGCGCGTCACCCAGTACGCGATCACCTGCTCCTCGAGCTCGATCGACTTCGCGCAGTTGCCGTCGTAGGCGTACGACATCGCGAGCCGGCGCGTCGCGGCAGCCTTCGCAGCCGGATCCGGCGCATTGTCGATCAGCGTCCGGAAGAGCGCGCGTGCCTCGGTGTGCTTCCCCTCGACGTCGAGGCGCTGGGCCAGGCGGAGCGAGTCGGCTCTCGGGTTCGGGGGGCGCTGGGTCTGCTGGGCGGTGACGGTCGCCGGGAGGGCGATCAGGGAGACGAGCAGAAGTCGGCGAAGGTAGGACACTGGGATCGCTCCTTTGGGCTGGGCTTCGGTGAAGATACGCAGCGGTGTGCGGGGATGCTCGGGTGCGCGGCCGACCAACGGCCATTCACCACAGAGGACACAGAGGGCACAGAGGAACGGCAACTGCGGGGACGGCAACTGCCTTTTCAATGGGTGCGCAGCGGTGGGATCCGTCCGCCACACCCCTTTAAGGGCGGTTGCCCTTCTGCCGTGGCCGTTCCTCTGTGCCCTCCGTGTCCTCTGTGGTGAAACGCAGTTCCGTCGTCAGTATGGCTTGAAGCGCGGCACTCTCACCCCGCTCGCATCGGTGAATCCGTACTCGTTCGCGAGGTCGGCCACGAAATGGATGCGCCCCGACCGCTTGATCGCGTGCCGATCCCGCGCGAGCGCGACGACGGCGCGTCCCACGTACTCGGTGGTCTCGCTCAGGTCGTACCGGAACTGCTTCTTCGTCGCTTCGGTGGTCATGGCGCGCGCGACGCGCTCGGTCTGCATGAAGCCCGGCATCAGGGTGACGACGGCGATCCCGTGCGGCTTGGCGTCGGCGGCCATGCCGTGCATCAGGCGGTTGATCATGACGTGGCCGAGGTCCCAGAGCAGGGCACCGGAGTAGTCGCCGAAGGCGTGGCCGCTCAACACCTCCTCGCTCACGCCATCGATGAGGCCGTCGGTGACGCCGACGATCACGCCGTGCTTGCGCGGCGCCATCAACCGCAGCGCCTCGCGGCTCGCGAGGAAGTACGCGCGCGCGCCGGCGTCCACCTGATGGCGCCATCCGCTCGCCGGCAGCTCCCAGAAGGGCTTGCCCCACGCCGAGAGCACTTCCTCGGTGGTCGCGGCGGCGTCGTTCGCACCCCAGACGGCGTTCGCGAGGACGTCGAGCGACTGCTGCTCCGCGGCGACTCGTGCGAAGAGTGCGGCGACCTGTGCCTCGTCGGTGCAGTCGGTGCGGACCGCGATCCCGCGGCCGCCTCGCGCGGTCACGTCGTCCGCGGTCTGGTCGATGGTGCCCGGTGCGTTGTCGATCGGCGGAGGGCCGCCGCGGACCGTTCGGCCTGCGACGTAGACGGTCGCCCCGGCGTCCCCGAGCGCGAGTGCGATCCCGCGTCCGGCGCCGCGGCTCGCGCCCGTCACGACTGCGACCAGTTCCGCCTTGCGCGCCTTGCTCACCTTGTTCGCAATGGCCATTGCCGTCACCCCCGCTCTCGAATAAGGTTGATTCTGAATGTCCGTGCAGTTACTATCTAAATATCCATTTAGAAACTGTCAAGAGGATGTCCCGGTGGATTTCCGACCCCGATGAGCCCACGCCCCAGAAAGGTCTCCGACGACGACATCTTCGTCGCGATCGTCCGCGTGATGATGCGCGTGAAGCCGGTCGATCTCACCCTCGCCGCGGTCGGCCGCGAGGCGGGGATCACCGCGAGTGCCCTCGTACAGCGCTTCGGCTCGCGCGCCGGGATGATGCGCGCCCTGAACGCGCGATTCGCCGCGGGCACCAGCGACATGCTCGACGGAGTGCGGGCCGCGCACGCATCGCCGCTCGAGGCGCTCTACGCCTACGCCGAGGGCTTCGCCGGGATGGCCGAGTCGCCGGCGACACTGGCGCATCACCTCGCGTATCTCGAGCAGGACCTCTCGGATCCCGAGATGTGCGAGCACGTCCGCGCGCACACCGTCGCCACGCGAGCGACGCTGCAGCGATGGATCGAGGAGGGGATCGCCGCGGGAGAGCTCGTGCGCGCGGCGAACGCCGCCGAGCTCGCGCGCATCGTCCACACCACGGTCACCGGCTCGATGATGTCCTTCGCCTTCTTCCGCGCAGGGACCCCGGCCGCCTGGCTCCGCGCGGACCTCGAACTCGCCCTGCGCCCGTACGTCCAGCTTCAGTAGATTCCCTCGGTGCGCCGATGTGAGGGAGGAAGGTCCACTCCGGTCTCCCGCCTCCCGTCTCCTTCCTCCCGTTCGACGTTGAAACCGACCAAGCGCTTCGAAAGCCTCCCCGTCTACATGCTCGCCACGATCCCGCAGAAGAAGCGGGACCTGATCGCGCGCGGCGTGGACGTGATCGACCTCGGGGCCGGCGATGCCGACCTCGCGCCCCCACCGGCCGCGGTGGACGCGCTCATCGCGGCGGCGAAGGATCCGGCGATGAGCCGCTACGGATTCGGGCTCGGCCTCCCCGCGTATCGCGAGGCGGTCGCGGCCTGGATGGAGAAGCGGTTCGGTCATCGCTTCGATCCGCTGAAGGAGATCGTGCCGCTGATCGGCAGCAAGGAGGGGATCGCGCACCTCGCGTTCGCGTACCTGCAGAAGGGCGACGTCGCGATCATCCCGGATCCCGGGTACCTCGCCTACCTCGGCGGCACGCTGCTCAGCGAGGCCGAGCCCTACCTCTATCCGATCACGCCGCGCACGAACTTCCTGGTAGAGCTCGATGAGATCCCCGCCGACGTGCTGCGGCGCGCGAGGATCCTCTACCTGAACTACCCGAACAACCCGACGTCCGCCGTCGCGCCGATGGCGTACCTGACGCGCGTGGTGCAGCGGTGCCGCGAGCTCGGCATCCTGCTCGTCTACGACAACGCGTACTCGGAGATGACCTTCGACGGCTACGTGGCACCGAGCATCTTCGATGTGCCCGGAGCCCGCGATGTGGCGATCGAGTTCCACTCGCTCTCGAAGACCTACAACATGACCGGGTGGCGCTGCGGATGGGCCTGCGGCAACGCCGGGGTCGTCGGCGCGCTCTCGAAGACGAAGAGCTTCCTCGATACGGGCCAGTTCATGGCGGTCCAGGCGGCGGGCATCGCCGCGCTGGCATCGCACGACACCTGGCTGCCGGGGAACGTCGCGATCTTCCGGGAGCGCCGCGACGCCGCGGTGGCCGCGTTCCGCGCGAACGGCTTCGCGATCGCCGAGGCGCCGAAGGGTGCGATGTATCTCTGGGTGCCGTTGCCGGCAGGCATCGACTCCCTCGAGTTCCAGGCGCGGCTGATGGAAGAGGAGGGCGTGATCGTCCTCGGCGGAGCCGCGCTCGGGGCGGGGGGCGAGGGGTTCTTCCGGGTGTCGTTCATCGCGAATCCCGGTCGCATGGCCGAGGCGGCGGAGAGGGCCGGGAAGGTCCTGGCGCGAATGAGCGTGGGTGTGGGGTCCTGAGCTTCCGAACTGCAACGGCATCTCACCACAGAGGACACAGAGGACACAGAGGACACAGAGGACACAGAGGACACAGAGGACACAGAGGACACAGAGGACACAGAGGACACAGAGGACACAGAGGACACAGAGGACACAGAGGACACAGAGGAC
>JANNLH010000113.1:0-36869 GCA_031396725.1 Gemmatimonadaceae bacterium
CGCGGCAGTTCGCGGGCTCGAAGCGTGTAAGCGCGTGGCCGCGACGGAGGGGATTCCCGCGCGCCGCGCGTGTGGCAAGCTGAGCGCGGAGGTTGAGCTAGAAGCTCAGCTAGAAGCTCAGCTCGAAGCTCATCTAGAAGCTCATCTAGAAGCTCGGCTAGAAGCTCAGCTGCCCCGGATCCTTCCGCCCGACCGCATGACACGCGCGGCAGCGCGCCTCGTACGCCTCGGCGCCGCCGACCATCACCGTCGGCGAGTCGTACGCCGCGGGCTTCCCGTCGATGAGCCGCTGGTTCCGGCTCGCCGGCGCGCCGCAGAGCACGCAGATCGCGTGCAGCTTGTCCACCACCTCGGCGACGCACATCAAGGGGGCCATCGGGCCGAAGGGCTCGCCGCGGAAATCGGTGTCCGTTCCCGCAAGGATCACCCGGCGCCCGCGCCCCGCGAGGTCATTCGCCAGTGCGACGATCCCCGAGTCGAGGAACTGCACCTCGTCGATCGCGATCACCTGCGCCAACGGGTCGAGTCGCAGCGCGATCTGCTGCGAGGAGTCCACGGGGAACGCCTCGATCGTGCGCCCGTCGTGGCTGCCGACGGCGAACACGCCTCCCGAGTAGCGGTCGTCCAGGTGCGACTTGAACACCTGGACGCGCTTCTTCGCGATCATGGATCGCCGGACGCGGCGGATGAGCTCTTCGCTCTTTCCGCTGAACATCACGCCGGCGATGACCTCGATCCAGCCGCCGGTCAGCTGGAACGAACCGCTCACCGCGGACCCCGGGGCGGCCGTCCGCCCGCATCGTCGCGCCGCGGACCGCGCGGCGGGGCGCCGCGAGGCTTGTCCCCACGCGGCGCGAAGCCGCGGGGCTTGTCGCCGCCGGGGCGATCGCCGCGGTCGCTGTAACTGCGCGGCTTGTCCCCGCGGTCGCTGAACGGCCGCGGCTTGTCGCTGCGCGCGTGGCCGGTGCCGTAGGCCCGCGGCTTGTCGCCTCGCTCTCCGCGGTCACCGCGGTCACCGCGGTCACTGCGGTCACTGAAGCTCCGCGGCTTGTCACTGCGCGGACGGTCGCCGCGATCGCCACGGTCCCCGAAGCGCGGCTTGTCCCCGCGCGGCCGGTCGCCAAAGCCCGGCTTGCCCGTCTTCGTGAGGCCGCGCGGACGCTCCTCTCGCGACCCGGCGGACGCGCCGGCGAGCGGGCCCGCGTCACGCGTGTTGTCCTCGGCCGCGGCCGCGGCGCGCTCCTCCTTCTCGCGCTGCGCCTCCTTCATCTGCGTGCGCACCCGCTGTTCGGTGGTGCTCACGAGCTCGGCCTGCGCACCGCGCGTCCGCTCGAGCAGCCGCAGCGCGGCCGCCGCGATCTCGAGGCCGTCGTGCTCGCTGAGCAGCGGCTCGAGGGCCAGCACCTCACGCGTCGGGATCGCGTCGGCGAGCTCGGCCCGCAGCTCGGCGCGCATCCGGGCGTCCGCTGCGCGGGCCTTCAGCACGGCGGCGCGGGCCGCGAACGGCTGCGTCGGCGTCTTGCCGGCGAGGAGCTGGAGCGCCGTGAGCTCGCGCGAAGCGATCAGCGCGACGATCTGTGCGGGCTCCGCCGCCACGGCCGCCGCCCACGCCGACGCCGTCGGGACGCCGAGCGTGACGACCACGGCCGTGTTCGCCGCGACGTCCTTGGTCGACACGCGCACCAGTGACTCGTCGTGGTAGCCGATGCCGCGCAGCGCCGCCCTGGCCGCCGCGGCACTCGCCGTGTCGGACGCGAGCACGGTGGCCGACGGGGTGTCGAGCTCGTCGAGCACCAGTGGGAGCGCGTCGAGGACCGCGCCCCCGACCGTGAGGTAGCGCACGGTCGGCGCGGGAGCGGCGTCCTCGGCGGGCGCCACATCGTCGGACACGCGGCGCGCGCGGTGCATGTAGCGCTCGAGCAGGGCTTCGACACCCTCGCTCGCGAAGAGCGCCGTGAGAAGGCGTGTCGCGGTGCGCGGCACGTCGGCCATCACGGCCGAGAGGTCGGGGGACTCCGCATCGAGTTCGTCGGCGGCGGCGAAGACCACCGTGCCGACCTGGTCGAGCTTGAGCGCCGCGGCCGCGACGACGGGGGCCAGCGTCGCCGGTGCACCGATCACGATGTGGGCCGGTCCCGCGGCGAGGAGCCGCTGCGCGCGCGCTGCCGAAGTCGCGGCGACGACCCGGAGGCCGGCCGCGGTCTCGAGGGCCGCGAGGGCCCGCGCGAGCGCCAGTGATGCGCCCGCGTCCGGCACGATGACGAGCACCTGCACCTGGGCGGCGTCGCGCGCGACGCGCTCGATCGCCGGCTGGATGTGCCGGGCGATACGGCCCCAATCGGGGGGCAGGAAATACGCCACATGGGCGGAGCGGACGGACCCAGCCGTCTCGCGTGCGGGAGCAGTCACAGCGGAACCTCGGTTTTCAATGGCGCGCCGCGTGGCGCGGGGATAACGTTCGTCCCGCGGAATATAGCCGGTCCGACGCCCCGACGCGTCTCTGCCGCCGCGCACCTCACCCTTTGTCGCCCCCCGAGGAGCTCCGTTTTGTCCGCCCCACAGCCCTTCCGCCCCTCGGCGAACGTCGCTGACCTCCGGGAATCCGCGACCATCGCCGTCTCGCAGAGGGCCAAGGCGCTCAGGGCCGAGGGGCGCGAGGTGATCGACCTCGGAGCCGGCGAGCCCGACTTCGACACGCCGGAACCGATCCGCCGCGCCGCCCAGGTCGCGATCGACAAGGGCGCCACGCGCTACACCGCGGTCGAGGGCATCCTCCCGCTGCGCGAGGCGATCGCCACCGACGCCAACGCGGTGTACCGGGGCGACCAGCGCGTCACCGCCGCCGACATCGTCGTCTCGACGGGCTCGAAGCAGTCGCTGATGAACGCCTGCTTCGTCCTCTTCGGCCCGGGTGACGAGGTGCTGATCCCGACGCCCAGCTGGACGAGCTACTACGAGATGGTCGGACTCTCCCGCGCGACGGCGGTCGAAGTGCACGGGGACCCCGCGCACGGATTCAAGGTGGACCCTGAGCGGCTCGCCCGGCACGCCACGCCGCGTACCCGTGGGCTGATGCTCAACTCGCCGAGCAACCCGACCGGCGCGGTCTACTCGCCGGACGAGTTCCGCGCGATCCTCGACCTCGCCGCGTCGCGCGGCTGGTGGGTGATCAGCGACGAGATCTACCAGCGCATCGCGTATGACGCGCCCGCCGTGGGCGCGCTCGACGTCGCGACGCGCCGCGACAACCTCATCGTGGTGAACGGCGTCGCCAAGGCCTACGCGATGACCGGCTGGCGGATCGGGTGGACGATCTCGCCGAAGCCGGTCGCGCAGGCGATGAATGCGCTGCAGTCGCACACGACGTCGAACGCCGCGACCGTCTCGCAGCACGCGGCGCTCGCGGCGCTGACCCTCGGCGAGCCCGTGGACCGGGCGGTCGTCTCGATGGTCGCCGAGTTCAAGGCGCGGCGCGATGCGGCGCTGCCGATCCTGCGCGCCGCGCGCTCGCTCACCGTGCTGCCGCCGGAGGGCGCGTTCTACTTCTACCTGAAGGTCCCGGGCGCCGGCGAGGTGCCGGATGCGGGGAGTGCGTTCTGCGCGGCGCTGCTCGAACGACACGGGGTCGCGATCGTTCCGGGCGTGGCCTTCCGGACCCCCGATTGGGTCCGCATCTCGTACGCGGCTGAGCGCTCGCAGGTGATCGAAGCCTGCCGCCGAGTCGTGACCCTCGCCGACGCGATGGGCTGACCGATGGTCCCCGCGGTGCGCGCTTCCGACCGTGCGGGCGTGATTCGGCTGACGACCGCGCGCGCGCGCTCGCGTAACGTCGCGGCACCCTGAGACGAGGAGGAGGCCGTGGCGCTCGAGGTGCGGATGGAGGACGTGGCGGAGGGCGACCTCCCGCCGGTCGAGTATCGCTGGGATGCCGACACCGACATCCTGCAGGTCACGCTCCGCTCGACCGCTGTCGGTGAGGGCCTCTCGGGCTCGGTCGACATCGAGGGGGCGGACGGGTCCTGGCTGATGCTCGAGGTGATGGCGGGACGCCTGACCGCGATCGAGGTGGCGGTCTGGCCGGAGGTGCGGACGGTCCCGACGCTGATGGCGCCTGAGGCCGCCGGGACTGCACGCCTGAAGGTCCCCTCGCGGACCGCCGAGCAGGGGCTGGACGCGCTCGAGGTCGACACCGCGATCCGGGCGGTAGCCGACAAGGCCGAGCGCACGATACACTTCCGCATCGGTCCGCAGCGTCCGTCGCGCGCGCTGCGCATCGCCCGGGACCTGCTGGTCGAGGTGGACGCGAAGTCGCGCCTCGCCGGGCTCTGGTTCCTCAACGTTCCCCCGTTCCCCCGGGACACCCCGACATGATCACGACGATCGTCCTCATCCAAGCGGAACCGCGCATGATCCCGAAGGCTGCCGCTGCCCTGGCCGGGATCGAGGGCGTGACGGACGTCTACTCGGTGAGCGGCGAGTGGGACCTGATCGCGATCGTGAAGGTGGCCGAGTACGAGCAGATCGCGGAGATCGTGACCGAGAAGTTCCCGACGGTGCCGGGGCTCGTGAAGACGACGACGCTGACGGCGTTCCGCGCATACTCGAAGGCGGATCTGGAGCAGGCTTGGGATATGGGCGTCGACTGATCCCCCGGCGTCTTACCGCCGCTGGCCGTCGCCCTTGTCGACGCACCACTCCATCGACACGCGGAAGGTTTCGCGCCACCGGCCCTCGCGATACTTGAGCAGCACGAGGTCGGGCACGCCCGCGTAGCGCCACGACTCGAGCAGGATCTCGGCGACGCCGTCGCCGTCGAGGTCGGCGTGATTCACCACCCGGTGGAAGGTCACGGTGCGCGATTCGCCGGATCCGGTGTGCCGGAAGCTCGTGAGCGGCGTGCCGGCGGAGTCCTCGGCGAGCACGAACACCGTGGAGGTGTGGCCGGCACCCGGCCCCGCGTCGCCGCCGTCGGGGTCCACGTAGCTCGCGATCAGGGTGCGGCCTTCGGGGCCCGCGCCGGTCTGGATCCAGCGCGCGGAGAAATCGAGGTGCTCGAGCTCCTCGGTCGCGATCTCGGCCGTCGTCGCCACCGCGGCCGCGACGGCGCGCCCCGGTCCGAGGGCGTCCTCGGGGAGCGGGCGCGTCGGCGCCGGCTGCAGCAGGGGCTGGCTCGACCCGAGGAACTCCACGCTCTCGTCGAGGGCGATGTTCGATTCGAGCTGCAGCGCCGCCTGCGGCACCACGGTGCGGCAACCGGGGAGCGTGTAGAGCGCGTCGCCGTCGGGGGGCCACATGCCGCGCACGACCAGTGCGGTGCCGATGTCGGCGCCACGGTGGTAGACCGCGAGCCGGTTGCCGGCAGTGAACACCATCGAGTCGAGCGTTCTCCAGCCGGTGGCGTCGAGCGTGATCGGCGAGAGAGTGCCGTCCGTGACGATCGCGATCGGCACCGCGCGAGGCTCCGTGCGCGCCCCGAACACCTGGAAGAGCACCGTCGGCGAAGCCGAGAGGTCCGTGAGCGGCGTGCCCATCACGGGGGCCTCGCTCGGCTTGTCGCACGCCGCGGCGAGGAGTAGGATGCTCAAGATGAGCGCGATGCGTCGCATGGGGCCAAGCTATGCCCCGCCAGAGGGAGGGGCAAGCATCCGCGATGCGTTGCGGGCACTTCGCGATGGAGGCGTGCGCGCAGCGCCCGACGCCGCGCCGCTCGAGACGCAGCGACGCCCCGACGAGCCACCGCGCCTCGAAGCCGCGACGCCGATCGAGGGTGCGGCTGTCGGGGTCCGTCGTCTCGCTGATCCACCAATCGTCGGCTTCGCCGGCTTCCTCGACGGCATCCAGCGCTCGCGCGTGCTCGCGTACCACGGTTCTGTGCCGCTAGTGCACGGTGCGGTCGCGGCCGCGGTGCGCGTCCGCGAGGGTCGCCGGCTGCGCACGTGGGACGCGCCCCGGGTGACGCAGGCGCTCTACGCGCCGATCGGCGCGCTCGATCCCGTCTTCGCCGCGGCGCTCGTGGCGCGTGTCACGGTGCGTGATACCGACGCGGCGCCCGGCAGTCACCCGCAGGAGTTCACCGCGCGCGCCCTCACCGCCGTCCAGCGCGCGCGGGAGCGCGCCGAGGTCGCACTCGCCGACGCCTGGATCGCGCGGGAGCCCTCGCCGCTGCTGATCGACGGCGGCATCAGCGGCGCCGGCGACGCGGCCCGGCACCCGAATGCCGTCGGCGCGGTCAAGTCGCACCGCACGCTGTACGTGCAGGGCGATTCGCTCGGCGTAGTGCTCGGGCTCCGGGAAGGGGAGCGCACGACGGCGGTCGAGCTCTCGTCGCCGCGGCGCGAGCGCGTCGCCACCTGGTACCTGCGGCTCCGAGGCGCCGGTGAGCGTGCACCGTTCTTCGGGCTCGTGCGCGTCGAGGTCGCGCGCCAAGGGCACACCGAGGACGAACTCACTGCGCGCGCCGACCTCGTCTCGCGCTGGCTGCTCGCCGAGCGCGCGCCGGTCGCGCTCCCCGATCCGCGCTGGGACGTGATGGTGTACGGCATCCACGAGTGCGAGCAGTACCTTTCCGCGATCCTCTGATGTCCGACGCCCCCGGAGTCCTCGCCAGCGCGGTGCCCGCCACCCCGCCGATCGGCCGCGTCGTCGCCACCGAGCGACGGCCCAACACGCCGCACGAGTTCCACTTCTGGACCGCGCTCGACGCGCCGGTCGGGATCGGGACGATCGTGCACGTGGAGCCGGAGCGCCCCGTCGGCGGCGTGCTGCCGCGCATCTTCGGCGTCGTCACCGAGGGCTTCTCCTACACCGACCTCCAGTCGCCGCTGCACGATGTGCTCGGCGCCGACGGCGAACCGGGGGCCGCCTCGCTCGCGCCGACCGAGCGCACCGAGATCCGCCTCTACACCGCCGCCGTGCTGCGGCACGTGCCCGAGGAGCCGCTCCAGCCGGTGCCGATGGGGCGCGTGCACCTCGCGAGCGAGGCCGACGTGCAGACCGCGCTCCGGATGGACACCTACGTGCAGGGGGAGGACCGCCGCGGCATCCCGGTGGGACTCTATCGCGCCGGCGGCACGCAGGCCGCGGTCCACCTCGATGCCGACTTCCTGCTCGGCCCCGAGGCCGCGCACCTGAGCATCTCGGGCGTCTCCGGGCTCGCGACCAAGACCAGCGCGGTCGAGTGGCTGCTCGCGAGCATCTTCGCGCATTTCCCGTCGAAGAAGGGACGCGTCGCCGCCGTCTGCTTCAACGTGAAGGGTCCCGATCTCTGCTTCCTCGACCAGCCCGCCGCCGCGCTCGCCGATGAGGACCGCGCGATGTACGCGACCCTCGGCGTCCCCGCCGAGCCCTTCGCCGACGTGCGCTACTTCGCGCCTTGGACGGCACGCGGCACCCAGCTCGCCACGCTCCGCTCGAACGACGCGCTGCAGGACAACGTCCAGCCGCTCACCTGGGGCCTGCGCGAGACGCTGCAGTACGCCGAGGTGCTGCTGAACAAGGATGACGTCGATGCCAAGGCCGACGCGCTGATCGACTTCATCAAGGAGCGCGTGCTCGACCAGGTCTTCAGCGACGCGGTGCTCGAACGCGCCCACGAGGTCCGCTCCTTCACCGACCTCGAGCAGTGGTTCCGCGACCTCCTGCGCGCGCTCGAGGCGAAGAACAGTGAGGTCTGGCGCACGCACCACATCGCGACCATCCGCAAGGTCCGGAACCGGCTCACCAACATCTCGACGCGCTGCAAGGGGTTGGTGACCGACGACGGCTCGGTGAGCGACCTGCCCTTCGGCAGCTTCACCGACCGCACGGTGTACGTGGTCGACGTCGCGAACCTCGAGGAGGACGCGCAGGACCTCGTCTTCGCGCGGATCGTGTCGCAGCTGCGCGAGCACCTCGAGCGCCGCCAACTCGGCGTCGAGCACGTGGTGGTCTTCGTCGACGAACTCAACAAGTACGCGCCCGCCGAGGGCGCCGACACCTACGTGCGCAAGATGCTGCTCGACATCGCCGAGCGCGGGCGGTATCTCGGCCTCGTGCTCTTCGGCGCGCAGCAGTTCCGGTCGCAGGTGCACCGCCGCGTCGTCGGGAACAGCGGCACCACGCTCTACGGCCGGATGGATCCCGACGAGCTCGCGACCCCGGGCTATCAGACCCTGGCGCCCGCGACCAAGGCACGGCTTGCCACCCTCGAGAAGGGACAGCTGATGGTCCGGCATCCGCACTTCGGCCAGCCGATCTTCGTCCGCTTCCCCCGGCCCGCGGTGCTCAGCGGCCGCGAGGGGGTGGAGCGCTTCCCGCAGGCCGAGGAGCTCTCGCTCGACGCCGCGATCACCAAGGCGCTCAGGCGGCTCGACCCGTCGGTGACCCTGGGCTGGGTGCAGGACACCCTGGCGCTCGGCGGCGACGACGAGGACGAGGTGTTGCGGGCCCGCAACCGAACGCTTCAGGCACGCCCGGACGACGTGAAGGCCTACTTCAAGGCGCAGCTTCGCAAGCGGGTGGTGGCTGAGCGCGGCGAGCGCCGCGGACCGACGCCGCTGCGGGTGCCCCCACGGGACGATCCGTACGGCTGACCGGCGCTCACACCGGCGCGTAGATTCCACTTCGCGTGCGCCTCGTACATCTCTCCGACCTGCACCTCGGCTTCCGCCAGTTCCAGCGGCAGACGCCAGCCGGGATCAATCAGCGCGAAGCTGATGTCGCGGCCTCGTTCGCGCGCGCCGTCGACCGCCTGATCGCGATCGCGCCCGAGGTCATCCTGATCGGCGGCGACGTGTTCCACACGGTGCGGCCGACCAACACCGCGATCCTGCACGCGTTCCAGCAGTTCGCGCGGCTCGTCGAGGCGCTGCCGCAGACGGCGATCGTGATGGTCGCGGGCAACCACGACATGCCGCGCTCGACCGAGACGATCTGCATCCTGCGGCTCTTCGCCGCGCCGCTCGGCATCCATGTCGCCGATCGCGAGGCGCGGCGGATCGAGTTCGCCGACCTCGGGCTCTCCGTGCTCGCGGTCCCCGACCTGCCGCCCGGCTCGGTCGACCTGACGCCTGACCCGGCGTGGAAGCACAACGTGCTCCTGCTGCACGGCGAGGTGCAGGGCCTCCTCCCGCAGGCCGACGCCTCCGACCGCGCGGCGATGCAGATCCCGCTCGACGAGATCGCGCGTCCCGGCTGGGACTACGTCGCGCTCGGGCACTACCACGTCTACAAGCGCATCGCCGACCACGTGTACTACTCGGGCTCGCTCGACTACACCAGCACGAACCCCTGGGGCGAGATCGCCGAGCAGAAGGCCGCGAAGCTCCCCGGCAAGGGGATGATCGAGCGCGACCTCGCGACCGGGAAGCAGACCTTCCACCCGCTGCCGGTCTCGCGCGAGTTCCTGGATCTCCCGCCGATCGAGGGGAGCGGGATGTCGGCGGCGGACCTCGACGAGCGCATCCAGCGCGCGGTGGACCGCGTGGCGGGCGGCGTCGAGGGCAAGGTCGTGCGCCTCGTCGCGCGCGACGTGCCGCGCCACATCGCGCGCGAGCTCGACCACAAGGCGCTGCGCGAGCTGCAGCGGCGGGCGCTGCAGTTCCACCTCGACACGCGGCGGCCCGAGGTCGTGCGGCGCACCGTCTCCGGCGCGCCCGGCCGCCGTCCCTCCCTCGCCGACACGCTGCGCGAGGCGCTGCGCGCCCGCGCCGTGCCCTCGGACGTGGACCGCGAGGCGCTCGTCGGGCTCGGCATGCAGTACCTCGAGGCCGCGGAGATGGCGGAGCCGGTGCGCGAGCTGCCGGGAGCCGACGCGTGAGGCTCAACCGGCTCCGGCTGCTCAACTTCCGCCAGCACGTGGACTCCGACATCGAGTTCGACTCGGGGCTCACCGGCATCATCGGACCGAACGGCGCCGGGAAGTCGACGATCCTCGAGGCGATCGCGTGGGCGCTCTACGGCGGCAACACCGCGCGCGGCGGCAACGAGTCGATCCGTTTCAGCCGCGCCGCGCCGCGCTCCTCGGTACGCGTCGAGCTGGAGTTCGAGCTCGCCGGGCACCGCTATCGCGTCGTGCGCGGCCTCTCGATGGCCGAGCTCTATCTGGACGGCGGTGAGCAGCCGATCGCGAACTCGCTGACCACCGTCGCCGAGATGCTGCAGCGGCGGATCGGGATGACGCGCACGGAGTTCTTCAACACCTACTTCACGGGCCAGAAGGAACTCGCGGTGATGCAGGCGCTCTCGGCGAGCGAACGCGCCCAGTTCCTGTCGCGGGTGCTCGGCTACGAGAAGCTGCGCTCCGCGCAGGAGCTCTGTGTGGCGCGGCGGAAGGAACTCGTGAGCGAGATCACGGGGCTGCGCGCCGGGATGCCCGAACGCGAGGCGGTGGAACGTCAGGAGCAGGAGTCGGCGGCCGCGCGCACCGACGCGGTCCGGCGCGTGGACGGGACGACGCGGCTCGAGGCCGAGACGCGGGAGGCCCTCGACGCGGTCGCCCCGAAGTGGCTCGCGGCCCAGACGGGACGCGACGAACGGCAGCGCCTCGAGACGGAGGAGGCGACGGTCGAGACGGAACTCGCCGCCCTGCTCCGCGCCGAGCAGCGCGTGACGGCGGAGGTCGCGGAGGTGGCCGAGGCGCGCGCCGCCCTCACGCCCCGCCTGCCCGACGTCGAGGCGTTCGAACCGGTACGGCTCGCCCTTGAGGCGCAGCGCGCCCTCGCGGTGCACGACGGCCGCCGCCGCGCGCTGCTGGAGACGCAACGGGCACTCCGGGACGAGGTGCAGGCGTTGCGCGAGCAGCACGACAAGCTGCAGGTGGCACCCGCGATGGAAGAGCAGGTCACGGTCGATCTCGAGGACCGGCGCACCGCGCTCGAGGACGCGCAGGGCAAGCTCGAGGCCCGCCGCACCGAGTGGGTGCGCGACCGCCAAGAGGTCGAGACGCGCCTCAAGGCGCTGCGGGAGCAGTACGCCGACCTCCGCGACCAGCGGGAGAAGCTCCTGAAGCTCGGCGAGGAGGGCGAGTGCCCGACCTGCAAGCGCCCGCTCGGCGAGCACTTCCGCGACGTCCTCGACGTGCTCGAGCGCCAGAGCGAGACGGTGCAGGCCGACGGGTCGTACTTCCGCTCGCGCCTCGACCAGCTGGAGACGATGCCCGCCGACATCGCCCACTTGGACGAGCTCCGCAAGCGGCTGCAGCTGGACGTTGGCCAACTGGAGCGTCGCCTCGCCAAGGTGCAGGAGGGCGTGTCGCAGTTCGCGCGCGTCGGGAGAGAACTGGCGACCAAGAACGAACGGCTGGTCGCGACGACGCAGGAACTCGCGTCGATCCCGGCGGGCTACGACGAAGCGCGTCATCGTGCGCTCGAGGCCGAGCACGCCCGACTGGTGGAGTCCACGACGATCGCCAACCGGCTCTCGACGCGGATCGAGCGCGAGCCCGCGCTTCTGCGCGAGGCCGAGGCCCACGCCCGGCAGCGCGCCGCACTGCGCGAGCGCCTCGGGGCCGCGCGCACGCGACTGGCCGAGCTCCGCTTCCCCGAAGAGGACTACGCCGAGCTCCGGCGGGTGCACGACGAGGTGGCGGCCGCATTCGCGGAGACGTCTCGGGCGGCTGCCGCCGCCCGTGCCGCGCGCGACCTCGCCGACGCCGCGGTCGCGCGCGCGGCGGAGGCGCGCGCCGAGTACGACCGCCTCGCGGGGCGCGTCGAGGCACTGGAGCGCGACCGGCGGCTTCACGAGGAGTTGCACCGCGCATACTCGGACCTGCGCACCGACCTCAACTTCGCCCTGCGGCCCGAGCTCTCGGAGCTCGCCTCGGCGTTCCTGACCGAGCTCACCGACGCGCGGTACACCGAGCTCGAACTCGACGACAAGTACCGGCTGCTCGTGCTCGAGGACGGCGTCCCGAAGCCGGTGATCTCCGGCGGCGAGGAGGACCTCGCGAACCTCGTGCTCCGGCTCGCGATCTCGCAGATGATCGCCGAGCGGGCCGGACAGTCGTTCTCGCTGCTGGTGCTCGACGAGATCTTCGGCTCGCTCGACGACGTGCGGCGCCAGAACGTGCTGGCCCTGTTGCGCGGGCTGCAGGACCGGTTCGAGCAGGTGATCGTCATCACGCACATCGAGGGCGTCCGTGACGGACTCGACCGCGTGATCACGGTCGGGTTCGACGAGCGCACGGGCGCGGCGGTCGTGACGCGTCCGGATGCCCGCCTGCCCGACGTCCCGACGGGCGGCCTGGTGGAGAGCGTCGCGTGAGACGGTCGAGCGGGATGATCCGCCGGGTGACCCGCCGAGTGACCCGCCGAGGACGCCGGTGACCGACGTCGCGACGCGCGTGGCGGGCCCGTTCCCGATCCGGCCCGACGACCTGCCGGCGCTCAACGCGCTCTTCTCGGACGCGTTCAGTGAGCGCTATCGGCGCGACGGGATGGCGGGGGTCCGCGTGCCGCCGCTCAATCCCGTGATCTGGCGCTTCGCGATCGAGGGGGCGGGGGAGGGCGCGATGCTCTGGCGCGACGGGCTCGGCCGGATCGCCGCGTTCAATCTCGCCCACGTCTCGGGGACCGAGGGGTGGATGGGACCGCTCGCGGTGCGCGAGGAGCTGCAGGGACGCGGTCTCGGGCGCACCATCGTGCGCGCGGGGATCGACCACCTGAAGGGAGCCGGCTGCCGCACGATCGGGCTCGAGACGATGCCGCGCACGATGGACAACATCGGCTTCTACGCGGGACTCGGCTTCACGCCCGGGCCGATGACGATCACGCTGACGATCGAGGCGGGGAGCGCGATCGACGACCTGCCGCCGCTGCTGAGCGCGATGGGCGCCCGGGAGCGGGAGGCCACGATCGCCGAGTGCGCCGACCTCGCACGCTCGGTGCGCGCGGGCGCCGACTACTCGCGGGAGATCGCGCTCACCGCGCGTCACGGACTCGGCGACCTGCTGCTGCTGCGCGATGACGCGGGGGCACTCGGCGGCTTCGCGCTCTTCCACGACGCGCCGCTGGTCGAGGGGCGGAGCCGCGAGGAGCTGCGCGTGCTCAAACTGGTGCTGGCCGACCCGGCGCATCTCGTGCGGATGTCGGAGCTGCTGGCGGCGCATGCGCGGCGAAGCGGCACGCTGCGCGCCGCGATCCGATTGCAGGGCGAGTATCGCGCCGCGTTCCGCACCCTCGTCGCCCGCGGGGCACGGGTGCGCTGGACCGACCTGCGGATGACGCTCTCCGGCTACGACGAGCAGCCGCCGGAGCGCGGGATCGCGCTGTCGAACTGGGAGATCTGAGCCGCGGCTTCGAACGGCCGTGACGGGACCCCCGCCATGCGCGTCCACGTCATCAGGAGGGCGGCGCGACGCGCCCTGTTCATCGCTTCCGCGCGCGCTCCGAGCGCTTGATCGCCCCGAAGACGAGGAAGAAGGCGCCGAGCGTGAGCAGGAGGTGGATCACGCCGGGCGCCTCGAACACGAAGGTGCCGGCGGCCCAGAGGACGAGCATCGCGATGCCGGCGAGTGTCAGGAGATCCATTGGGGAAGTTCGGGTTGGGTCCGATTGACGGTCCAGCGTACCACTCCTATCATTCCAACAGCCACCAGAAATCGGGACGGAGAGAATCTACTTTTTGAGCCGATAAGTCCTCCGAAGCGGATCCGACATCTCTATCGACGCCATGCCCGGACGCCGGGAAGACGGAAGTAGGGTGAGGGCCTCATGCATTCGACAGGGCTTCAAAAACCTCTCTTCGCTCCCCCTCTTCGCCGAAGCTCCGCCCGGTGCCCTATCGCCGGCGGAGCTTCGGTCTTTAATCTAATGTCATGCCCATCGTCTCGATCACGCGCCTCCTCCGGTTCAACGCCGCGCACCGGGTCTTCAACCCCGCCCTCAGCGACGAGGAGAACAACCGGCTGTTCGGCAAGTGTAACAACCCGAACTGGCACGGCCACAACTATACCCTCGAGGTCACCGTCGAGGGTGAGGTGGAGCCGAAGACCGGCTTCGTCGTGAATCTCGCCGACGTCAAGAAGGTCGTCGAACGCGAGATCGTGGACGTCGTGGACCACAAGAACCTGAACCTCGACGTGCCCTTCATGGCGGGAACCATTCCGTCCACCGAGAACCTTGTATTGGCATGCTGGCGCCTGCTGGCGCCGAAAGTCGCCCCCGCGCGGCTGGCCAAACTCAAGCTCTGGGAGACGGAGAACCACTATGTCGAGTACGACGGCCGCTGAGTACAACACCATGGCCAAGCCGATCACGGGATCCGACCAGTTCGAGGCCGCTCCGCCCATCGGCGAAGAGCGGCTGCTCGAGTTCGAGAACATCATCCGCCGCCAGATCGAGCTGATCGGCGAGGATCCGGGGCGCGAAGGGCTCCTCAAGACCCCCGAGCGCGTCGCCAAGTCGATGTCCTGGCTGACCCGCGGCTACGCGATGGACGTCGCGGACGTCGTCGGCGATGCGGTGTTCGAGGAGGAGCACGCCTCGATGGTGATGGTGCGCGACATCGAGCTCTATTCGCTCTGCGAGCACCATATGCTGCCGTTCTACGGCAAGGCGCACATCGCCTACATCCCGAACGGGCGGATCGTCGGGCTCTCCAAGCTCCCCCGGATCGTCGAGGTGTTCGCGCGCCGCCTGCAGGTGCAGGAGCGGCTCACCGAGCAGGTCGCGCAGGCGATCGAGGACGTGCTGCAGCCCGAGGGCGTCGGTGTCGTGATCGAGTGCGAGCACCTCTGCATGATGATGCGCGGCGTCGAGAAGCAGAACTCGCGCACCATCACCTCGGCGCTGCGGGGATCGTTCCGCGACGACGCGATGACGCGCGACGAGTTCCTGCGCCTCGCCTACGGGTCCACGGCGCGCCGGTGACGGGCACGTGACCGGCGCGTGACCGGCGCGTGAGCGGCGCGCTCGCGGGGCGAACCGCGCTCGTCACGGGCGCCTCACGGGGGATCGGTGCGGCGGTCGCGTGCGCCCTGGCCGCGGCCGGGGCGCGCGTCGTGCTCACGGCCCGCTCCGCGGATGCCCTGGAGGCGCTTGCCCGCGCACTTCCGCACGGGGCGCTCGCGCTCCCGGCCGACCTCGCGCGTCCCGCCGCCGCGGCCGCCCTCGCGGCGTCCGCGCGCGCCGTGCTGGGCGGCGATCCCGACATCGTGGTGCACGCGGCCGGCACCTTCCCGCTCGCGCCGATCGAGACGCTCGATGATGCCGCGCTCGACCTCGCCTTCGCCGTCAACGCCGCGGCCCCCCTGCGGCTGGCGCGCGAGGTGCTCCCGGGGATGCGCGCCCGCGGGAGCGGCCACATCGTGACGATCGGGTCGGTGGCCGACCGCGCCACCTTCCCCGCCAACGCGGCCTACGCGGCCACCAAGCACGCCGTCCGTGCTGCGCACGAGACCCTGCGCGCCGAGACCGTCGGCTCGGGCGTGCGCGCGACGATCGTCTCCCCGGGCGCCACCGACACGCCGATCTGGGATGCCCACGATCCCGATCACGCGCCGCATCTCCCGTCGCGCGACGAGATGCTGTTGGCCGAGGATGTCGCCGAGGCGGTGCTCTGGGCGGTGACGCGGCCGGTCCATGTGAATGTCGAGGAGATCCGGGTGGCGCGCAGCTGATCTTCCTGCAACGGCTATTTACCACAGAGGACACAGAGGGCACAGAGGACCGCAACGGCAGGAACGACAACTGCACATCGGAAGGGGGTGTGGAGGAGAGATCTCTCCCACACCCCCATCGAACAGGCAGTTGCCGTTCTCTGTGCCCTCTGTGCCCTCTGTGTTCTCTGTGGTGAACAGCGGTGGCAGTTGCCTCAGCCCGCCGCCACACTCGCCAGCACATCATCCTCGAATTCGTCCGCCAGCGCGCGCGTGACCGCATCGAAGCTGCCGGTCCGTTCGTAGATCGCCCGCTGCCGGTCGGCGCTCGTCGGCGCGCCCTCGCCCAGCCGGCGGAGATCATCGAAGTACGGGGTGTCGCGATCCATGAAGCCATCGCTCGCCAGCTGCTCGAGCGTGCGGAGCAGGTGCTGGCGAACGGGGAGCGTCTCCCCCTCGGAGCCGACGAGATAATCGGCGTCCATGCCGTGCCGCGACGCGCGCCACTTGTTCTCGCGGATGCGCCAGGCCGGTGGGAAGGTGCGCCCCTTGCCCGCCGCCACCCGCGCGCCCGCGCGCTTGGCCAGCGCCTGCACCAGCGCGACGACGGCGCAGGTCTCGCGGATGGTCGCGAGCCCGTCGCAGACGCGGATCTCCAGCGTCCCGTACCGTGGGCTCGGCCGGATGTCCCACCAGAGGTCCTTCAGCGAGGTGATCGCATTGGCGCGCTGCAGCGCCTCCACCAGCGTGTTGAACTCGGCCCAGTCGTGCACCAGGGTCGGGATGCCACCGGTGGGCATCGCCTCGAAGACCGTGACGCGCGACGACGCGAGCCCCGTCGCCTCCCCCTGCCAGTAGGGCGAACTGACCGAGATCGCGAGCAGGAGCCCAAGGTCGCGCAACATCTCGTTCTGCACCGCGATGCAGGTCTCGGGATCGGGCATGCCGATGTGCACGTGGAGCCCGAAGATCAGGAGGCGCCGCGCGATCCACTGGTTGCGGGCGATCAGGCCGTGATAGCGCTCCGCCGGGAAGAGCAGGCGCTCCTGGTAGCGCGCCGTGGGGTGCGTGCCGGTGGAGATGAAGCGCACGCCCTGCGCACGCGCCACCGGCATCAGCCGGACCATGGTGTCGCGCAGGTCCTCCTCCGCCGCCGCGGCGTCCGCACAGATGCCCGTGCTGAGCTCCAGCATCGACTGGAAGATCTCGGGCTGGACGCGCGGCGGGCCGCTCCAGCGGCTCAGCAGCTGGGGGGCCTTGGCGGTGAGCTCGTGCGTCTCACGATCGACGATCTGGAGCTCCACCTCGACGCCGAGCGTCCAGGGCTCCGACTTCGCGAACTCGAGCATAGGGGACTCGGGGCTTGGTTCGCGGCGCGCGCCGGGTGCACACGCACGGACAAGCTAACTTATACCCATGACTCGCCGATTGGATTCCGCCGATGCGGCTCGACCTCGCTGAGCGCCTGCGCTGCCCGCGCGCCCACGAACCGACGCCCCTGGTCGTCGTGGCGCTGCGGGTCGAGGATCGCGCGCTGCGCTCCGGGGTCGCCGGCTGCCCGGTCTGTCATCTCGAGGCGCGCATCGAGATGGGCGAAGTGCGATTCCCCGATGCGGACCCAAGCGCGCCTCGCGCTTCGCTCGCGGCGACACCCGGGCGCGTGCAGCGCACCGCGGCGTTGCTCGGCCTCGATGAACCGGGAGGCACCGTGCTCCTCACCGGCCGCTACGCGTCCCTCGCGGACCCCCTCGCGGCGGAGTACGGCGTTCTCGCCGTGATCGTCGGCGGCGCCGAGCTTCCGCGGCCGAGCGGATCGGTCGTCGCCGTGCACGCCCCCACCGGCGCGGTGCCCTTCACGGATCACACCTTCCGCGCCGCGGCGGTCGACCCGGCGATCGACGATGCGGTACGCACCCTGATGGTCGGCGGCCGCCTCCTGGCGCCGCTCCCCTGCGCCCTCCCGGCCGAACTCAAGGAGCTGGCGCGCGACGAGGAGGAATGGCTCGCCGAGCGCGAAGCGGGACTGAGCCGAGTGGAGCTGAAGCGGGGCAGTAGAAAGTAGAAAGTAGAAAGGGGACGTCACCGCCGCCTTTCCACTTTCTACTTTCTACTTTCTACTCCTCGTACAGCCCATCGATCAACGCCTTGTAACTCGCATCCACCACCTTCCGCTTCACGCTCATCTTCGGCGTGAGCTCCCCGCGCTCGATCGAGAAGTCGTGCTCCAGCAGCCCGACCTTCTTCGGCGTCTCGAATGACGCCAGTCCCTCGAGTTGGGAGAGCACCTCCTTGTGCATCTTCGCCTGGATCGTCGGCATCTGCAGCAGCTGCGCGCGGTCGGTCCAGATGATGTTCTTCAGCGCCGCCCACTTCTCGAGGTTGTCCCAGTTCGGGACCACCAGGATCACCGGGTACTTCCGCTTGTCTCCGATCATCACCGCCTGCGATACGTACTTGTTCAGCTTGACGCGGTTCTCGATCGGCTGCGGCGCGATGTTCTTCCCGCCCGCCGTCACGATGATGTCCTTCTTGCGGTCGGTGATGCGCAGGAAGTCGTCCTCGAGCACGCCGATGTCGCCGGTGTGGAACCAGCCGTCGGCGTCGATCGACTCCGCGGTCGCGTCGGGCTTGTTGTAGTAGCCCTTCATCACGTGGGGGCCGCGTGTCAGGATCTCGCCGTCGGGCGCGATCCGTACCTCGACGCCCGCGACCGGCTTGCCGACCGTGCCGATGCGGAAATCCTCCTCGCTGTTCACCGCGATCACCGGCGACGTCTCGGTGAGGCCGTACCCCTCGAGGATCTTGAGCCCCGCCGCGTAGAAGAACTTGTTGATCGAGGGCGCCAGCGGCGCGCCGCCCGAGACGAAATAGCGGAGCCGGCCGCCGGTGCGCTCCTGAAGCTTGGAGAAGACCAGCTTCTGCGCGAGCCCGTACTGCCAGCCGAGCACCGCCCCCGGTCGGCGCCCCGCGAGCGTCTCGTCGGCCCAGCGGTCGGCCACGCCCGAGGCCCAGCGGAAGATCCGCGCCTTCACCGCGCCGCCCGAGAGCGCGTTCTCGAGGACGCGCGCATACATCTTCTCGAACAGCCGCGGCACCGACATCGCGAAGTGCGGCCGCACCTCGGAGAGATTGAACGGCACGGTGTCGATGCTCTCGGCGTACGCGATGCTGACGCCGCACGCGAAGAAGAGGTAGTCCCCCATCCGCTCGAAGATGTGCGAGAGCGGGAGGAAGCTCAGCGCGACCTCCCCGGAGCGCAGCGGCACCTTCCGGCGCGACGCCAGCACGTTCGACGCGATGTTGTCGTGCGTGAGCATCACGCCCTTCGGCAGGCCGGTCGTGCCCGACGTGTAGATCAGCGTCGCGAGGTCGTCCGGCTTCACCGCGAGCGCGCCCGCCTTCCACGCCGCGGCGGCGGCCGCGTCGTCGAGCGCCGCCCCCTGCGCCTCCAGCTCGCGCAGCGACAGGTCGCACCCTGCCGGTGCCGGGTCGGCGAAGCTGATGACATGCTGCACCGTGCGGAACCCGCTGCGCACAGAGGCGACCTTCTCCGCCTGCGCCGCAGTCGAGACGAAGAGGGCCCTTGCCCCGGAGTCGTTCAGCGGATGCACGATCTGGTCCGCCGGAAGCGTCGGGTAGATCGGCACGTCGGTCATCCCGCCGCCGAGGCAGGCCCAGTCGGCCAGCGCCCACTCCGGGCGATTCTCCGAGAGGATCCCGATGCGGTCGCCGCGTTTCACGCCGAGCGCCGTGAGGCCGAGCGAGATGTGCCGTGCGCGCCGCAGGACGTCCTGGTGCGGGATCGGCGCGTACTTGCCGTCCTTCTTGAACTGGTACGCGTTCGGGAGGTCGTACGACTCGACCGCCTCGAAGAAGAGACGGGTCAGGGTGCTGGGTTCGGGGCGCGGTCCACCGTTGGCGTGCATCGGTCCTCGCGGGGGTGGGAGGTGCTGCCGTGCTGCTGCGGTGCGGCTACTGCGGTTCGATGTTCACGACGAAGCGTACGGGACTGCCGCGCAGGTGGACGCCGTGCCGCCGCACCTCGGCGACCACGATGAAGCTGTCGGTGAGCGCCGGCAGCGCGTTCGCGAAGATGCGCAGCACCCGCGACGAGGTGCCGTCGGTGCCGGTCGTGTCGAGCAGGGAGCGGCGCGTGCCCTTGCGCAGCGAGACCAGCGTGGTGTCCGTCGCCGGGAGCGTGTCGCCGTCGTGGATCACGCGCCAGCGCACGAGCCAACCGGTGACGTTCGGGGAGAGGCCGCCCGCCACGTCGTCGCTCCGCACCGTGACCTGCAGCGCCGGCGTCACGTTCGTCGCGGCGTCGGGGACCAGGTATTGATAGGTGCTCACCGCGCTCCCGGTGGTGAACGCCGTGTCCGGACGGCGCGTGACCTCGATCCGCTGCGGCAGCGTCTGCAGCCCGTTGGCGATCGCGATCACGCGTACGAACCCGTCGCGCCGCGAAGCCACGAGGAATCCGTCGGGAGAGATCGTGACGCCGGTGTCCAGCGAGAGATATTGGATCGACGGATTCACGATCACGTCGCCGGCGCCGTTGTACGCCGTCGCGACCAGCGGTGCGGCGATCCCGGCCGCATCGCGCAGCGAGTCGCCGGCGATGACCGCCGGGTAGGGGATGCCGTCGAACTGGATCGACGCCGCCACCTGGGGATCGGTGCTCAACTCGGCGCAGCCGATGACGGCGGCCGCGACCACCGCGAGGGGCGCGGCGAGCCGCCGCGCCCGCGACCGGACCCGCGTCATCGACCGAGGCGTTCCGCGAGCCGGGTCGCGAGGTTCACGTAGGCCTGCGAGGCCGGGTCGGCGGGGGAGCGCACCACGGCGGGCTGGCCCGCCGCGAACGCCTCCGCGATCGCGTGGCTGCGCGGCACGACGACGTCGATCATCAGGTGCGGGGGCACCTTCTCGCGGATATACGCCGCGGTCGTCTCGCAGGCGGGATTCCCCGCCTCGAACATCGTGAGGAGGATCCCGTCGAACACCAGCCGCTGGTTCGTGGTCACGATGTCCTGTACCCCGCGCAGGATCTGCGGTGTCGTCTGCAGCGCCAGCGGCTCGGCCTGGAGCGGGATCAGCACGCGGTCCGCCGAGGCGAGCACGCGGCGGGTGATCGGCCCCAGTCCCGGCGGCGTATCGACCACCACCATGTCGCAGCGCTCGCTCGCCGCCTCCAGCATCCGCGGCAGGATGTCCGACGACGCGATCTGGTCCTGGTACCGCGTGTGATCCACCGCGTCGGTCACGCTCCCGACGAGCATCACGCGCAGCCAGGGCAGCGTCGTCGGCAGCAGCACCTCGCGCAGCGTCCGCTCCCCCGAGAGATGGTCGGCGAAGCCGTAGGTCGGATGGCCGCGGCGGAGGCCGGCGCCGTAGCGCACGGAACCCTGCGGGTCGACGTCCACCAGGAGGGTCTTGAGCCCGCGGCGTGCGAACGAAGCGGCCAGATTCACCGCGGTCGTCGTCTTGCCGACGCCCCCCTTCTGGCTCACGATGGCGAGGATGGTCCCCACTGATCTCTACTCCCTTGGGGCGGGGGGCGCGCCGTCGTCCTTGGCCGGCGCGCGCAACTGTTCGAGCGTGGCCTCGGCGTGCGCCACCCAGCGCGCGGCCTCGGGGCCGCTGGGCGGCTCGGCGAGGAAGGCCTTGAGGTGCTTGGCGCCCCCGGCGGTGTCCCCCCGCTTGATCAGGAGGAACGCGAGCCCGTAGTGTGCACCGGCGACCGTCGGATCCACCTCGAGCGCCTTGCGGTAGGCCCGGATCGCCTCCTCCAGCCGGCCGATCCGCGAGAGCGCGATCGCCATGTTCTGGAGGATCTTGAGGTCGTTCGGATGCTCGCGCAGCGCCAGCCGGTAGGACGTCACCGCCGCGTCGTAGTCCCCCTGACGCTCCAGCACCAGCGCCTCGTTGAGATAGTCGAGGCGCTGCCGGTTCTGCGAGGACTCGGAGCGTCCGCCGAAGAGGCGGTCCCAGAAGGACATGGAGTGGCGGTCTTGGGCGGGTGTCCCGCACAAGCTATTGATGCGCGGGGGGGGCAGCAACCGCTGGCGACCACGCGCGACCACCGGCAAACCCCGTTCTCCCGGGGCCTGCGCCGGACAAAGCCCGGGCATAGCTTGCGAGAGCGACCCAAACGCCGTCCGAGGAGCCCGCCGATGTCCGCCCGCCGATTCGATCCCGTCCCGCCGCAGGAGACGATGCTCGTGGACTGGCCCTTCTTCGGGGAGCTCTCCCGGGCACTCGCGCTCAAGGTCTCGAAGAGCTTCGATCCCGATCTCGTCGTCGGCGTCGCGACCGCGGGTGTCGTGCCCGGTGCGGTCGTCGCGGCGATGCTCGACCGGCCCTTCCACTCGATCATCGTGAGCCGGCGCTACCGCACGGAGCAGGTGCGCGAGACGCCCGCCGTGCTCTCCGCCGCGCCGGGTGACGTGCTCGGCAAGCGCGTGCTGATCGTGGACGAGACCTGCCGCGAGGGGGACACGCTCCGGCTGGCCATCGCGGCGATCGTGAATGCGGGCGCCACCGAGGTGCGCACGGCGGTGAGCTTCAAGACGGGCGGCTACCGTCCCGACTTCCACGGGCTCGAGACCGAGGCGGCGATCGTGCTGCCCTGGGACAAGGAGCAGATCGTCGACGGGGAGCTCCGGATCAACCCGAAGTACCGCGACCTGCCGGGCGTCTGAGCCCGAGGGCGATCAGGCGATCAGGCGATCTCGGCCAGCGCGGCCTCGTAGCCGACGCCTTCGCTGATCCGCTGGTAGACGTGCCCGATCACCTCGGGGCTCCCCAGCAGGAACCGGCAGCGCGCGCCACCCGACGTCCGGCACTCGACCTCGAGCGAGGCGAGCGGTCCGTCGGCCACCCGACCGAACACGTCGGCGAGCATTCCGACCGAGTAATAGCAGGCGGGATATGGCATCGCCGCGACCGGCTCGGCCTCGGCCCAGTCGAGGGCATCGATCGCGACCGCGGCATCGCCGATCGGCGTCATCGTCAGCGTGCCCCAGCCGGCCTCGGTGAAGAAGCGCGCCATCGCCAGTTGGAAGGCCGCGTAGCCCATCGCCTCGGGCGTCGGCTGGCCCGTCCGGCCGCACCAGTCGCGGAACGCCTGGAAGACCGCCTCGCCGCCGGCGAACCCCGCTTCCTGCAGCACGGTCGCGAAGCCGTCGCCCAAGTCGCGGAAGAGCGACGCGCGCAGCGCCTTGATCGAGGCGTGCGGGATGGCGGAGAGCGTGGCGCCGTGCAGGGGAAGCGAGGTCATGGTCGAATCGAAAGAAGGGTCACCGGCCGAGCCGGCGCAAGAGTTCTGCCTCGTCGATCACGGTGACGCCTAGCTCGCGGGCCTTCTCGAGCTTGCTCCCCGCTTCCTCGCCTGCGACGACGAGGTCGGTCGCCTTGGAGACGGAGCTGGTGACCTTTCCGCCGGCGCCTTCGACCAGCTCGGTGGCCTGCGGACGCGAGAGGGTCGGCAGCGTCCCGGTGAGGACGATCTTCATCCCCTTGAAGACACCGTCGGCGGCGGCCGCGCGCGGCTCGTCCATCCGCACGCCGGCCGCGGCGAGTCGCCGGAGGATGTCCGCCACCGCGGGGTCGTCGAGCCAGGCGCGCACCGCCTCGGCCATCGTGTGCCCGACGCCGTGGAGGGCCTCGAGCTCGTCGACCGTGGCCGCCGCGAGCGCGTCCATCGTGCCGAACGCGCGCGCGAGCAACTTGGCCGATTCCGCGCCCACGTGGCGGATGCCGAGCGCGTTCAGCAGCCGGGAGAGCGGCTGCGCCTTGGACGCCGCGATCGCCGCGATCACCTGCTCGGCGCTCTTCTCGGCGAAGCGCTCGAGGCCTGCGACCTGCCCGGCGGTGAGCGTGTAGAGGTCGGCGGCGTCGCCCACGAGCCCCGCGCCGATCATCTGCTCGAGCCGCTGGTAGCTCAGGCCGCGGATGTCCATCGCCTCGCGTGAGGTGAAGTGCGCGAGCGCCTCGAGACGGCGCCCGGGGCAGGCGACATTGGGACAGTAGATCGCGACCTCCGCCTCGTCGCGCTCGGCTTTGGTGCCGCATACGGGACAGTGCGTGGGAGCGGCGACCGGCCGCTCCTCGCCGGTGCGGCGGGCCGGCACCGGCCCGAGGATCTGGGGGATCACCTCACCGGCGCGCTTCACCTGCACCGTGTCGCCGATGCGGAGGTCCTTCCCCGCCACGAGGTCGAAGTTGTGGAGGGTCGCGAAGTTGATCGTGGCACCGCCGACCTCGACCGGGGCAAGCACGGCGCGCGGCGTCAGCGCCCCGGTGCGCCCCACCTGCACCTCGATGTCGAGGAGCGTCGTCTCGGCGATGTCCGGCGCGAACTTCCGGGCGATCGCCCAGCGCGGCACGCGCCCGCCGATCACGCCGAGCTCGCCCTGCAGCGCGAGGCGATTCACCTTCACGACGCCGCCGTCGATCGCGAAGGGGAGTCCCGGGCGGATCGCGGACTCCAGCTCGCGCGTCCACGCGTGCACCGCCTCGAGCGAGGGGCACCGCCGGCGGTGCGGCGCGACGGGGACGTCCCAGGCGGCGAGCGTCTCGAGCAGCTCCCACTGCGTCGCGAACGGGAGCGCGTCGTTCCCCGGCACCGCGAACGCGTACCCGAAGAAGCGCAGCGGACGCTTGGCCGTCTCACGCGGGTCCTTCTGGCGGAGGGCGCCGGCGGCCGAGTTCCGCGGATTCGCGAAGACCTCGTCGCCGGCCTTCACGCGCTCCTCGTTCATGCGTTCGAAGCCGTCGAAGGTCATGTAGATCTCGCCCCGGATCTCGATCACGGCGGGCCAGCCCGAGCCCTTCAGCCGTCGCGGCACCTCGTCGATCGTGCGCAGGTTCGCCGTGACGTCCTCGCCGACGGTGCCGTTGCCGCGCGTTGCGCCGGTCGCGAGCACGCCGTCGCGGTAGGTGATGGAGACGGCCGCGCCGTCGATCTTGAGCTCGCAGCAGTAGCCGTCGCGGTCGACCGCGTCCCCGACCAGCTTGCGCGTGCGCGCCTCCCACTCCGCGAGCTCGGTCTCGTCGAACGCGTTGTCGAGCGAGGCCATCGGCACGAGGTGCGTGTGCTTGGCGAGATGGCTCTCCGTGACCGGCGCGCCGACGCGCGTCGTCGGCGAGTCGGCGTCGCGCACCTCGGGATGCGCGCGCTCGAGCTCCTGCAGCTCTCGGAAGAGCCGGTCGTACTCGGCGTCGCTGATCGACGGCCGGTCGAGGACGTGATACTCGTGCGCCGCCCGTTCGACCAGGCGGCGCAGCTCCGCGGCGCGGGCCGCGGGAGCGGAGTCAGGGGCGCGGGCGATCAGTCCGCCTCTCCCTCGCCCTCCGCCTCGCTCTCGAGCCCGCCCTGGAGCAGGAAGTTCTCGACGAAGAAGAGGCCCGGCTCGCCGGCTCGCTTCACCATCCGCAGCAGCGTGTCCATCGACGAGACTTCCTCCCGCTGCTCGTTCACGAACCACTCGAGGGCGTTCTTCGAGAGATGGTCCTTGTCCTTGATCGCGAGGTCCACGATCTCGTTGATCTGCTTCGTGACGCGCATCTCGGACTCGAGCGCGAGCTTCACCGCGTCGGCCGAGTCCTTGAAGGTGGACTTGGGCGCGGGCACGACCGGGATCTTCACCGCGCCGCCGGCGTCGAGGATGTAGCGGACGAAGCGCATCGCGTGGTCGCGCTCCTCGGCGGCCTGCTTGAAGAAGTGCTTGGCGAGCGCGGGAAGCCCCTCGCCATCGAAATACGCGGCGATCGCGACGTACTGGTTTGACGCGCCGAGCTCGTTGCCGACCTGGACGTTGAGCGCGGCGTTCATCGCCTTCGAGATCATCATCTGCTGGACTCCCGGCCCTGAGGGCGGTTCATTGATGCACGTGGTGTGATGCCTAACGTTGCCAGCGTGAGCGAGGCGGGTCAATGTCGGTGGTCGAACTCATCGAGCGGAAGCGGGACGGCGGACGGCTGACGCCGGCCGAGTGGCGCGGGCTGATGTCCGCGTACGCGGCCGGCGACGTGCCGGACTACCAGATCTCGGCGCTCGCGATGGCGGTCTATTTCCGCGGGATGGACGACGTCGAGACCGAGGCGTTGATGACCGCGATGCTCGAGAGCGGGCGCCGGCTCGACCTTTCGCACCTCAAGGTGCCGCGCGTGGACAAGCACTCCACCGGCGGCGTCGGCGACAAGGTCTCGATCATCCTGGCGCCCCTCATCGCCGCCTGCGGCGTGGCGGTGCCGATGATGTCCGGGCGGGGACTCGGCCACACCGGCGGCACGCTCGACAAGCTCGAGAGCATCCCGGGGTTCCGCACCCGGCTCACGCTCGACGAGGCGGCGGCGCAGGTCGCGAAGATCGGCTGCGTGCTGATCGGCCAGACGCGAGAGATCGCGCCGGCCGACCGGCGCTTCTACTCGCTCCGCGACGCCACCGCGACGGTCGAGGCGATCCCGCTGATCGCGGCGAGCATCATGAGCAAGAAGCTCGCGGAGGGGCTCACCGGGCTCGTGCTCGACGTGAAGACCGGGGCGGGGGCGTTCATCCCCGACCTCGACCAGGCGCTCACGCTGGCGCAGACGATGATCGCGATCGGCGAGCGCCACGGCTGTCCGACGGTCGCGCTGCTCACCGACATGGACGCGCCGCTCGGCGAGGCCTGCGGCAACGCGCTGGAGATCGAGGAGTCGGTGCGCGTCCTGCGCGGCGAGGGGCCGCACGACCTGCGCGAGATCACGCTCGCCCTCGCGGTCGAGATGCTGCTCGTGGCCGGGGTGGTGCCGGATGAGCGGGCGGCGCGCGAGCGGGCCGAGCACGCCCTCAGTGGAGGCATGGCGCTCGCCAAGTTCCGCGAGATCGTGCAGGCCCAGGGAGGGCACCCGGGGGTGGTGGAGAACCCGTTGGCGGTGCTGCCGCGCGCGCCGCTCCGCGAGCGGGTGGACGCGGCGCGCTCCGGCGTCGTGCAGCGCGTCGAGCCGCGCGTGATCGGCCGCGCGATCGCCGCCCTCGGCGGCGGGCGCACGCGGGTCGAGGACGAGATCGACCCCGCGGTCGGCTTCGTGATCCGCGTGCGTCCGGGCCAGCGCATCGAGCGCGGCCAGCAGGTCGCGACGATCCACGCGCGCGACGCCGAGACGCTCGCGGAGGCGCAGGACGCGCTGCGGCGGGCGGTGGTGATCGGCGATGCGGCCCCGCCGCCCCGCCCCCTGGTCTCGCACCGCGTGACCGCGCGGGGGGTGGAGGAACTGCGGGGCGGCGGTGCAAGTTAAGGCCCTATGAACTTCGAGAAGATGGCCGCCCTCGGGGCGCTGGGAGTCACCGCCGGCTCGATGCTCGCGTGGCTCGGATTCGTCTTCGTCACCCGCCCGGTCCCGTCCGGCGGGATCGACGCGGTCACGCACTTGGCGCTCTCGGCGGCGACGTTCGCGCTCTTCGGGATGATCGCGGCCGCGCATCTCTATCTGGGGCTGCAGCTCCGGCGCGGGGCGGACTCGATCCGGGGGTAGCGGGCGCGCCGCTGCTTGACGGCGCGGGCCCGCGGGGCAAGTGTACGGTGACGGGATTTCCCGTCACGGGATTTCCCGTCACGAACTCCCAACAGCCGATGCCTCCCGCCGAGTCCGACAACCCATTCGTCATCGGGACCCTGGCCCGCGGGTCGCGGTTCACCGACCGCGCGCCGGAGCTCGCGCGGCTCGCGCGGGTGCTGACGACGCCGGGCGAGAAGCTCGTGCTCTACGGCGAGCGGCGGATGGGGAAGAGTTCGCTCCTCGACCGCGCCGCGGCGCGGGCCCGGCGGGCCCATCCGGTGATCGTCGTCTCGCTCGCCACCGCCTCCGGCGAGGAGGATGCGGCGATCCGGCTGCTCGCGGCGGTGGAGGAGGCCGTGCGGCCCGGGTGGAAGGAGGTCGTCCTCGACGTCGCGCGGGCGCTCACGCTCTCCGTCTCGGCGGAGCCGGCCGACCACGGCGGGTTCGCCTACCGCATCGGGTTCGAACGGCGTCCCAGCGCTACGCGCGCGCAGCTCGTGCCGGACGTGCTGGACGCGTTCCACCGCCTCCTCGCGAAGCGTGGCCGGACCGCCGCCATCGTCCTCGACGAGTTCCAGCGGCTCGTCGAGTGGGGAGGTCCGGACGTCGAGTGGGCCCTCAAGGCGATCCTCGAGCGCCACGACCGACTCGCCTACGTGCTCGCGGGCTCGGCGACGGCCGCGATCGAGGAGATGGTCCAGGCGAAGCAGCGCGGGCTCTACAAGCTCGCCGATACCCTCCGGGTCGGGGCGGTCCCGGCGGAGCACTTCGCGCGCTATCTCGAGGATGCCGCGGCCCGGTCCGGGGTGAAGCGGTTCTCGTCGCACTTCGCCGCCGATGTCGTGCGCCTCGCCGGCCCGCGGACGTACGACATCGTGCTCCTGGCGCGGGCAGCGTGGTTCCTCCTCCGGTCCGGGCGCTCCCTGGATGCGGCCGCGGTCCTCGACTCGCTTGTTGACGAGCAGAGTGACCTGCATCGCCGCGTATGGGGACAGCTGGGCGATCGCGAGCAACGGATCCTGCGCGCGCTCGCGGCGGAACCAGCGGGCGAGCTGCAAGCGGCGGAGCTCCGGGCGCGGTACCACCTCGGACCGGCGAGCTCGGTCGGCTACTCCGTGTCCAGGCTGGTCGAGGAGGAGCGCCTCCACCGTGAACCCACCGCGACGCTCGTCTTCGACGATCCGTTCTTCCGTCGATGGGTGCAGCTGCGGACACTGCCCGATATCGGGCTCGCCGTGCCGCCGGCAACGCCCTCCCGAGCGTGATCTCGAGCCCGTTCTACTTTCTACTTTCTACTTTCTACTTTCTACTTTCTACTTTCTACTCAGATATCCAGATTCGACGCGAACTTCGCATTCGCCTCGATGAACACCCGCCGCGGCTCGACCTCATCCCCCATCAGCGTCTGGAAGATCTCGTTCGCCTGGAACGCGTCGTCCATCGTCACCTTCAGGATCGTGCGCGTCTCCGGGTCCATCGTCGTCTTCCAGAGCTGGTCGGGGTTCATCTCGCCGAGTCCCTTGTAGCGCTGGAGCATGATGCCGGTCTTGCCGTCGCCATTCCCCATCCGCATCGCGATCGCATCGCGCTCGGCGATGTCGTAGGCGTAGTACTCCTCCTTCCCCTTGGCCACGCGGAAGAGCGGCGGCTGCGCGATGTAGATCATCCCGGCGTCGATCAGCTCCGGCATCTGGCGGAAGAAGAAGGTCAGCAGGAGCGTCCGGATGTGCGCGCCGTCCACGTCGGCGTCGGTCATCAGGATGATCTTGTGGTAGCGGACGTTCTCGAGCGTGAACTCTTCCTTGATCCCCGCGCCGATCGCGGTGATGATCGTCCGGATCTCCTCGTTGGAGAGGATCTTGTCGATGCGCGCGCGCTCGACGTTGAGGATCTTGCCGCGCAGCGGCAGGATCGCCTGGAACATCCGGTCACGCCCCTGCTTGGCCGAGCCGCCGGCCGAGTCGCCCTCGACGAGATAGATCTCGCAGAGCGCGGGGTCGGAGAGCGAGCAGTCGGCGAGCTTGCCCGGCAGGTTGCCGACGTCGAGGGCCGACTTCTTGCGCGTCAGGTCGCGCGCCTTGCGCGCCGCCTCGCGCGCCCGGGCCGCCGAGAGCGCCTTCTCGAGCACGATGTTCGCGACGCGCGGGTGCTCCTCGAGGTACGACGCCAGCCACTCGTTCACGACCGTCTTGACCGCGCTCTCGACCTCGGAGTTGCCGAGCTTGGTCTTGGTCTGGCCCTCGAACTGCGGCTCGCGGACCTTGACCGAGAGCACGGCGGTCAGACCCTCGCGCACGTCGTCGCCCGAGAGCTTGGACTCCTTGTCCTTCTTGGCGAACGACGACTTGTCGAGGTGCTTGTTGATCACGCTCGTGAGGGCCGACTTGAGGCCGGTGAGGTGCGTGCCCCCCTCGTGGGTGTTGATATTGTTCACGAACGAGAACACCGTCTCGTTGTAGCCGTCGTTGTACTGCAGCGCGAGCTCGATCCCGATGTCGTCCTTCTCGCCCTCGAGGTAGAGCACCTCGGGGTGGAGCGCCTTCCCCTTGGCGTTCAGGAAGGCGACGAACTCCCGCAGTCCGCCCTTGGCGTGGAAGGTCTCGACCTTCGGCTCCTCACCGCGCTCGTCGGTGAAGGTGATCGTCACGCCCTTGTTCAGGAACGACAGTTCGCGGAGGCGCGTCGCCAGCGTCGCGTAGTCGTACTCGAGTTCGGTGAAGATCGTGTGGTCGGGCTTGAACCAGACCTTGGTGCCGGTGTCCTTCGGCTTCACGTTGCCGAGGACCTTGAGTTTGGTCGTCGTGTCGCCGCGGACGAAGTCCATGTAATGCTCCTGCCCGCCGCGCTTCACCCAGACCTTCAGCTGTTCGGAGAGCGCGTTCACGACCGAGACACCGACGCCGTGGAGGCCGCCCGAGACCTTGTAGGTGTTCTTGTCGAACTTGCCGCCGGCGTGGAGCACGGTCAGCGCGAGCTCGACCCCGGGGAGCTTCTCGGTCGCGTGCATGTCGACCGGGATGCCGCGCCCGTTGTCGGTGACGGTGACCGAGTTGTCGGGGTGGATCGTGACCTGGACCGAGTCGCAGTAGCCGGCGAGCGCCTCGTCGATCGAGTTGTCGACCACCTCGTAGACGAGGTGGTGCAGGCCGCGCGAGGACGTCGAGCCGATGTACATCCCGGGGCGCTTGCGGACCGCCTCGAGACCCTTGAGGACTTGGATGCCTGAGGCGTCGTACTGGGATTCCGAAGCGTCGTTGGTCTTGGCCATCTGTGAAAATTAGCCGCGGTCGAGGGGGAACGCAACGCATTTCTCCCTCTGAAACGGGTCCTCCGCCGCCCTCTATTTGAGCAGTTCCCAGCGGATCTTCTTCACCTTCGCCTTGGTCGCCTCGGCGTTGACCTTCGCGACCAGCGCGCGCTCCATCAGCGAGAGCTCGCTCATCCAGCCGTGCGACTTGACGCCGACGATCAGCGTGCCGTCGTTCGTCACGAGCCGCGGCTGCGTGACGCCGGCGATCTGCGGCCCGACGAGCTGCGGCCAGGCCTCGATCACCCACGCGCGCGCCACGTCGTCGTCGAGTCCGCGGGCCTTGAGCAGCTCGCCGAGGGCCTCGGCGATGCCGCGGAAGCGCCCCGTGCCCGAGCGGGGATCGCGCGTCACGCCTCGCCCACCGTCGCACCCCGCGTGAACGCCCCGTCGACCACCCGCCAGCGTTCGAGCCGCGTGTAGCGCGCCGGGATCTCGTCCTCGCGCGGCACGCAGAGCACGCACTGGCCCGTCCCCACGTCCTCGAGCAAGCCGAGTATGCGCGCCGTGCGGCGCCGGTCGAGCTCGGCGAAGGGATCGTCGAGCAGCAGCACGGGGGTGATCCCGGTCGCGTCGCGATGGGTCGCCGCCTCGAGCATCCGGAGCACGATCGCCGCGGTGCGCTGCTGGCCGGCGGAGCCGACGCCGCGCAGGTCGTGCCCGTCGAGCGTGAGCGCGAGGTCGTCGCGATGCGGGCCCGCGTGCGTCAGGCCGCGGCGCAGGTCGTGCTCGCGCTGCCGCTCGAGCTGCGCGCGGAGCGCCTCGCGCGGGTCGTCGGCGTCGACCGCGCTCCCCACATAACCCAGCGACGCAACGGCACGCTCGCCGATCGCCGCGCACTGCGCACCGAAGCTCGCCGCACGCTCGGCCACCCACGCCCGGCGCGCGCGCACCAGCACCGCGCCGTGCTCGGCCAGCGCCGGCTCCCAGGCGGCGACCGCGCCTGCCGCGTTCGCGGTGGCCGCGCGCCCGCCGCGCGCCGCATCGCGCAACGCCGCGTTCCGCCGCGCCAGCGCGCCGCGATAGTGGCGCAGCGCGTTCAGGTAGGGGACCGAGGTCAGGGCGAGCGTGATGTCGAGGTACCGCCGCCGCTCGGCCGGTGCACCCGCGACCAGGTCCACATCGCGCGGCGAGAACGAGACCGAGGGCAGCGCGTCGAGTGCGTCGGTGAGCCGCTCGGGCTCGCCGCCGTCGAGCGTGATCTTCTTGCGTCCGGCCTTGTCCACGGCCGCGGTCACGCGATGGGCGGGCGAGCCGCTGCAGGCGGCCGAGAGGTGGAACGCCGGGGCGCCGAAGCGGATCAGGTCGCGGTCGCGCGCGCCGCGCAGCGAGCGCATCAGGCGCAGGTACGCGATCGCCTCGATCAGGTTCGTCTTGCCCTGTCCGTTCTCGCCGACGACGACGATCCCCTCGTCGGAAAGCGCGACCTCGGCGTGCGCGATGTTACGGAAGTCGCGGACCGCGAGCGCGCCGAGCCGGGCCGCCGTGTGCTTCGCCGGTGGTCCCGCCAACGAGGTCGCGACCGCGGCTCCGCTCACTCAGTCCCCGCGGAAGACGGGCGCGCGCTTCTCGAGGAACGCGCGTGTCCCCTCGCGCATGTCGGCCGTGCGCCCGACCGCGCCGAAGTGCTTCGCCTCGAGCGCCAGCGCCGCATCGAGCGACAGCCCGGCCCCGTCGGTCACGGCCTGGATCGCGTGCGCGATCGCGAGCGGACCGTTCTTGCTCGCCGCGAGCGCGATCGACCGGGCGGCGTCCATCAACGCCTCGGGCGCGTAGACCGCGTTCACGAGTCCCATCGCCACCGCGGCCTCGGCGTCCACCAGGTCGCCGGTGAGGATCATCTGCAGGGCGCGCCCCATCCCGACGAGGCGCGGGAGGCGTTGCGTGCCGCCGTAACCGGGGATCAGCCCGAGCCTGGTCTCGGGGAGCCCGAACTTCGCCTGCGTGCTGGCGAGCCGGATGTGGCAGGCGAGCGCGAGCTCGCAGCCGCCACCGAGCGCGAAGCCGTTGACGGCCGCGATCACGGGCTTGGACGACCGCTCGATGCGGGTGAAGACGTTGGTGCCGAACGTCGACGTCGCCTCGAGCCCCGCCGGCGTTTCCGCCGCGGCCGCGACCTCGGCGATGTCGGCGCCGGCGACGAACGCGCGCCCCGCGCCGGTCAGGATGATCGCCGCGACCTGCTCGCGTCCGGCCAGCTCGGTGAACATCACGTCGAGCTCGCCGATCAGCTGCGCGTTGAGGGCGTTGAGCTTGTCGGGGCGGTTGATCGTGACCGTCGCGATGCGGTCGGTGACGTCGAGGAGAAGAAAAGACATGGGACGGGAGACGGGAGATAGGCGGCACAGACTGGAGTGGCCCTGAGGGAATCTATACGTTTGGGCTATGACGCAGACTGCGGGACCCGGGTTCGCGACCGTGAGCTGGGCGGCGGCGGGGACATTGCGGATCATCGACCAGCGGCGGCTGCCGGGAGAGTTCGTCGAGCGCGACCTGGGGACCGTTGCCGAGGTCGCGGACGCGATCCGGACGCTGGCGGTGCGCGGGGCGCCGGCGATCGGGGTCGCGGCGGCGATGGGGCTGGCGGGCGCGATCGCGGCGGCCGCGGCGGCCACGCCGGGTGCGGCGCGCGGCCATGTCCTCGAGCGCGTGCGCGATGGCGCCGCCGAGCTCCGCGCCACGCGCCCGACGGCGGTGAATCTCGGCTGGGCGCTCGACCGGATGCTCGCGCGGGCCGCCGGGACCGTGGGCGATGCGCCGGCGCTCGTGGCGGCGCTCGTCGACGAGGCCGAGGCGATCCGCGCCGGGGATGCGGCGATGTGCCGCGCCATCGGGGAGCACGGCGTGACGCTGCTGCGCGACGGCATCCGCGTGCTCACGCACTGCAACGCCGGAGCGCTGGCGACGGCCGGGATCGGCACGGCGCTCGCGCCGGTCTACGTGGCGCACGAGCGCGGGATGCGCGTGCAGGTCTACGCGGACGAGACGCGGCCGCTGCTGCAGGGCGCGCGGCTCACGGCCTGGGAGCTCTCGCGCGCGGGCATACCGGTCACGCTGCTCACCGACGGGATGGCGGCGTCGCTGATGGCCGCCGGCGCCATCGATCTCGTGCTCGTCGGCGCGGACCGCATCGCGGCCAATGGCGACGTCGCCAACAAGATCGGCACCTACGGACTGGCGGTGCTAGCGCACCATCATCGGATCCCATTCGTCGTTGCGGCGCCCTGGAGCACGGTGGACCTTGCCACCGCACGGGGCGCCGAGATCGTGATCGAGCAGCGCGCCGCGAGCGAGGTGGCCGAGTACGGCGGCGTGCGCACCGCGCCCGAGGGAGTGGCCGTGCACAATCCGGCGTTCGACGTGACACCCGCGCACCTGATCACGCGGATCGTGACCGACCGCGGCGTGCATCACGGTCACGCGCTCCACGAGGTAACTTGCGCCGAGCTTCCCCCGCCGGCCTGAGAACGCCTCCCATGCGCCACATCCTCGCGCTCGACCAGGGCACCACCAGTTCCCGCGCGCTCGTCGTCGCCGCCGACGGGAGCGTCGTCGGGCGCGGGCAGCGCGAGATCACGCAGTTCTTCCCGCAGCCGGGATGGGTGGAGCACGATCCCGAAGAGATCTTCGCGCGCACGGTCGAGGCGGCGCGCGAGGCGATCGCGGAGTCCGGGGTGGTGCCCGACGCGATCGGGATCACGAACCAGCGCGAGACGATCGTGCTCTGGGACCGCGAGACGGGGCGCCCGCTCGACCGCGCACTCGTGTGGCAGGATCGGCGCACGACGCCGCGCTGCGCGGCGCTCCGCGCGGCAGGGCAGACCGAGGCACTCTACAAGGCGACCGGGCTCGTGCCGGACCCGTATTTCAGCGCGACCAAGCTCGAGTGGCTCCTTCAGCACAAGGCGCGAGACCTGCAGAGCTCACCCGAGCGGCTGGCGGCCGGGACGATCGACACCTGGCTGATCTGGAAGCTCACGAATGGCGCGGTGCACGCGACCGATCCGACCAACGCGTCGCGCACGATGCTGTACGACATCAACAAGCTGGCGTGGAGCGATCAGCTCTGCGCGCTCTTCGGCGTGCCGCGCGCGATCCTGCCTGAGGTCCGCGCGAGCGCAGGCGACTTCGGCGTGACCGCCGCGGAGCACATCGGCCACGCGATCCCGATCCGCGGCGTGGCGGGGGATCAGCAGGCAGCGCTCTTCGGTCAGGGGTGTTGGGACGCAGGGAAGAGCAAGAACACCTACGGCACGGGCGCGTTCCTGCTGCTTCATCTGGGCGCCGAGCGGCCGGTGGGCGGGCAGGGGATCCTGACGACGATCGCCTGCGATGCCAAGGGCGGCACCGCGTACGCGCTCGAGGCGGGGATCTTCATCGCCGGCGCGGCGGTGCAGTGGCTGCGCGACGGACTGGGCCTCCTCGAGCGCGCTCCCGACAGCGAGGCGATGGCGCGCGGGCTCGAGACGAACGACGGCGTCTACTTCGTGCCTGCCCTCACCGGACTCGGCGCGCCGTCCTGGGAGCCCGAGGCGCGCGGCACGATCGTCGGCCTCACCCGCGGCACGACGCGCGAGCACATCGTGCGCGCCGCGCTCGAGGCGATGGCGTACGGCACCGCCGACGTGCTTGAAGCGATGCGCGGCGCGAGCGGTGCGCCGCTCGACGTGCTCCGCGTGGACGGCGGCGCGACGTTTAACAACTGGCTGATGCAGTTCCAGGCCGACGTGCTCGGCGTGCCGGTCGAGCGGCCGGATGTGATCGAGACGACGGCGATGGGCGCGGCGGGGCTGGCGGGGATCGCCTCCGGCGTCTGGCCGGACGCGGAGACCTTCTTCGCCTCGCGGTCGTACGTGCGCTTCACGCCGGTGGTGGGGGCGACGGCGGCGCGCCAAGGGCTGGGCGGGTGGCGGCGCGCGGTCCGCGCTACGGTGTCGTGGGCACGGGACCGGGAGGCGTAGCGATGCGATTCGCGCTGGCGTTCGTGCTGAGTGGCTTCCCGTTCGGGGGGCCGCAGGAGCGCGTGCGCGAGGACCGGTGGTTCGGCCGGGACAAGCTCTATCACTTCGCGGCGTCGGCGCTGATCCAGAGTCTGGGGCACTCGGTGCTGCGGGCGAACGGGCGCGACTATCGGGACGCGGCTTGGACCGCAGGAGCGGTCACGTTCACGACGGGGCTGGGGAAGGAGTTCTGGGACCGCTCGCAGGGCCGCGCGTTCTCCTGGCGCGATCTCGCCGCCGATGCCGCCGGTGGCGGAACGGCGACAATCGCGATCCGGCAGATCGACCGCTGACTCGCGGTCGCGTCCCTCCCTGCTGAGCGGTCCTGACAGGGGTTCCCGCCACCTCCGCCCAGCTATATTGCACAGGCACTTCCGCGAGCCCACGGAGCCCTGATGCACCCCCGTACCAAGTTCCTCCTCGGCGGCGCCGTCGTCCTCGGCGCCGCGGGCGTCCTGATGGCCGGCGCCATCAAGGACACCGGCGTCTACTTCCTGACGCCCCAAGAGCTCCACGCCAAGGTCGCCGAGGATCCGACCCTCGTCGGAACCGGCGTGAAGGTCGGCGCGCGCGTCGTCGCGGGCTCCGTCGTGCGCGATTCCGGCGGCCGTCAGCTCAACTTCGAGATGACCGACGGCCACCAGACGTACAAAGTCGACTATCGGGGCATCATCCCCGACACCTTCAGCGACTCGGTCGACGTCGTCGTCGAGGGGCGCCTCGACGCCAACGGCACCTTCCACGCCACGACGCTCCTCGCCAAGTGCGCCTCGCGCTACGAGGCCGCGCCCGAGGGATACAAGCCGGAGGTGCGCGATGCCTACAAGGCGGCCGCCTCGCCGGCGCCCGCCGCCGCCACGACGCCCGACGGCCGATAGACCGCTCCGATGATCCTCGTTGGTGAACTCTCGCTCTGGATCGCGCTGCTGATGTGCGCGTGGTCCGCCGCCCTCTCCTTCTCCGGCGGGAAGCTCGGCCGCGCCGACCTCGTCGCCTCCGGCGAGCGCGGCCTCTACGCCGCCTTCGGCTTCGTCGTCCTCGCTTCGCTCGGCCTCTGGACCGCGCTCTTCACGAGCGACTTCTCGCTGCGCTACGTCGCGTCGTTCACGAGCGCCAACCTCCCGATCGTCTACAAGTTCTCGGCGTTCTGGGGCGGTCAGGCCGGCTCGATGCTCTTCTGGTGCCTGATCCTCGCGCTCTACTCGGCGCTGGCGACCTGGGCCAACCGATCGAAGAATCGCGCGCTGATGCCCTGGGTCACGGGCACGAACGCGCTCGTCCTGCTCTTCTTCGTCGCGACCACCGCGATCGCGTCGAACCCGTTCGAGCGCCTCGAGTGGGTGCCGCCCGATGGCCGCGGCCTCAACCCGCAGCTGCAGAACCCGGCGATGGCGATCCATCCGCCGATGCTCTACCTGGGCTACGTCGCCACCGCGATCCCCTT
>JANNLH010000119.1:0-9462 GCA_031396725.1 Gemmatimonadaceae bacterium
GGCGGAGAGATCTCTCCGCCCCGCCCCCCTTCAACGGGCAGTTGAAGGGCTTCTGCCGCGCTTCAGCCCTTCGCGCCTTCGTGGTGAAGCCGTCGCAGTCTCCGCAGGTCCTCCGACCCTCCGCGTCTCCGCGGTGCGGCCGCGATCTAGACCCCGGCAGGGACTCTGGCCGCAGCACGCGGGGCCGGCTCGGTCCGTTCCGCAACGTCAGCGTCGTCCACGATCCCCGACTCGAGCCACGCGTGCTCGCCCTTCACCACCGCCTGCGCGAGCTGGTAGAGCTTCGCATCGTGCCGTCCGTAGAGCGCCCGGAAGCTCGCCTCGACCCGATCGCGCGACTCGCGGCAGAAGACGTCGGCCAACTGCATCGCCTCCTCGTTCCCCTGCCCCGCCAGCATCTTGGCGCGCGCGATCGTCGCCGACATCGCGTACAGCTCCGCCCCGATGTCCACCGCCCGGAAGAGCACCATCTGCCGCTTCTCGAGCTTCGGCCCGAAGCGCACCATCGCGTGGAAGAGCGAGCGGCCGAGCCGGGCCGTGGCCCGCTCCATGTACTCGAGATGGTCCTCGAGCGGGCCGAACCCGTCGTAGGACTTGAAGGAGGGCACCCAGCGCGCCGGGTACCAGGTCAGGTAGAAGGGTGCCGCCTTCAGTGCCGCCGAGAGCCGCGTGCCGATCGAGGATTCGGGCGCGACGATCGGGAAGGCGATCGAGAAGTGCTGGTCCACCGCCTCGCGGGCGATGAAGAGGCGCATGATCTCGCTCGATCCTTCGAAGATCAGGTTGATGCGGCTGTCGCGCATCGCGCGCTCGATCGGCAGCGGCTTCTCCCCGCGCGCGCGCAGCGAATCGGCGGTCTCGTAGCCGCGCCCGCCGCGGATCTGGAGCGCGTCGTCCACGCTCTTCCACGCCAGCTCGGTGTTGAACATCTTCGCGATCGCCGCCTCGAGACGGATATCGGTGCCGCCCCGCTCATAGAGCGCCGTCGAGAGCAGTGCCACCGACTCCATCGCGAAGGTGTTGGCCGCGAGCCGCGCGAGCTTCTGCGCGATCGCGTCGTGCTTCACGATCGGCTGGCCCCACTGCACGCGCTCGCCGGCCCACTCCCGCACGCCGCGCAGCACGGCCTTGGTCGCGCCCGCCACACTCGCCGGGATCGTCAACCGTCCGGTGTTCAGCGTGATCAGCGCGAGCTTGAGCCCGCGTCCCTCGCCCCAGAGGATGTTCTCGGCCGGCACCTTCACGTTCGTGAACGACATCCAGCCGTTCTCGATCGCCTTGAGTCCCATGAAGCGGCAGCGGTGCTTGACCGAGATGCCCGGCGTCGCGGCGTCCACGATGAAGGCCGTGATCTGCTTCTTGCGCAGCTTGCCGTTCATCATGCGATCCGGCGTGCGCGCCATCACGACGAAGAGGTCGGCGCGCGTGCCGTTGGTGCACCAGAGCTTCTCGCCGTTGATCACCCAGTGCTTGCCATCCTCGGTCGGCGTCGCCGCGGTGGTCATGTTGGCGGGGTCGGAGCCGGCATTCACCTCGGTCAGCGCGAAGGCGGTGATGCCTCCCTTGGCGATGCGCGGGAAGAACTTCTTCTTCTGTTCCTCGGTGCCGAAGAGCTTGAGCGGTTGCGGCACGCCGATCGACTGCGACGCCGAGAGCAGCGCGCAGAGCGAGCCGCACTTCGACGTGACCAGCTCCATCGCCTTCACGTACGCCATCTGCGAGAGCCCGAGCCCGCCGTACTCCTTCGGGATCTTGATGCCGAAGGCTCCCATCTCGCGAAGCTCCTGGACGTACGCCTCGGGGATGTCACCGGTGCGGTCCACCATGTCGGCGTCGTAGCGCTCAAGGAAGGCCTTGAGGGTCGCGAGGAAGGGGCGCGCCGCGGCTTCGGCCGCGGCTTCGGCCGCGGGGTCCTCGGGGGGGTGCGGGTGCACCAGATCGAATCGGAAGCGTCCGAGGAAGAGCTCCTTCACGAAACTCGGGTACTCCCACTCCGACTCGCGGGCGTCCTCGGCGACGTCGCGGGCTTCCTTCTCGGACGCGGTATCGCGGTGCGGCTGTTGCGGCGGGTGGTGCGACTGCTGCTGCTCGGCCACGAGGGCCTCCTCGGGATGAGGGTCCGACTTCGGCGGGTCGCAGGGCTTCCCGCATCGTCCTTATAGCTAGGCGGTGGGGCTCGGCTCGACAATGGACCGGCGGTACAGGAAGATCCCGCCGACCACGGCGATGATCGCGAAGGCGAACCATTGGAGGGCGTAGGACCGGTGCGGACCGGCTTCGACGGCCGGCAGCGTGAGCCGGCGCGGCACGGAATCGAGGCGGGCAACAGAGTCGGAGGTCATCACGACCATCGCGGGCGAGACGGGCCGGCCCATCCGCGACTCGAGCGCGCGTCGGTTCACCGAGCGGAGCGGCAGCCGGGCATCGGCGGGTGCCGCGGCCCCCGAATCCGCGAGCGGCAGCACATATCCGGCGAGCGTGACGGTGTCGCCCTCACGCCAACGGCCGAGGTCCGCGGAGGCGGCGTCGGGAGAGTAGACCCAACCGCGGGAGACGACGACGAGCGTGTCGGTGCCCGCACGCTCGAGCGGCGTGAGGAGGTGTACGCCCGGGGAGCCCGCGTTGACCCGTCCCGCCTGCACCTGCTCGAGGTCGTAGCGGTAGCGGCCGGCGAGGGTGACGCGATGCCAGCGCTGCGCGCCGCTGTCGGTGGGGAGCGCGGCGTGATCGACCGGCGCATCGGCGAGCCGCGCCAGGAGGCCGGCATTGATCATGGCGCGCTCGTCGTGCCGCGAGAGCTGCCAGAGGCCGAGCCGGACGAAGAGGGCGGCGCAGGCGAGTGGGATCGCGAGGCCGAGAAGCGCTCTTGGACGAAGCCGCATGGGGGCGTGAAGGCTGGAACGGGGATTGCAGACCACTCAAGTCTAGCGGGGCGACGACGCCTGTGACCCCGGTCACACTGCTCCACGGCGCGACATACGCCGATTCCCGGCGGTGGGCGGGCGTCAGGCTTTGTTCATCTGTCCGTACGCGGGTCCCGGTCCTACCTTCTGGCGCCACCCGAATCCGAGTGAATCCCGCGTGACACGTGCGTCCCACCGCCGCCTCACCGCCGCCACCGGCGTGCTCGTGCTCAGCCTCCTCTCCTGCGGCCGTGAGGTCACCGGACCGGACGAGGGCGCCGGATTCGGGCGCACCGCGACGCTGGCGCTCGAGCCGCACCTGCCGGGGCCGATGTCGGTGGTCGCCGGCGCCGGTGATGTGGTGCCCTTCACGCGGGTGCGCGCGATCCTCCTGCGCAGCGACAACTCGGAGCTCTTCTCGCAGGTCGTGGACTTCCCGGCCGCCGCGGACGAGGTGCCGCTGACGCTCAATGTGCCGCTGCCGGTCAACACCCCGGCCTCCGGGCTCCCGCTCCAGCTCCTGCTCCGGTACATCAATGCGGCCGGCGACACCGTGTTCGCGGGCGGTCCGGTCGCGGTGACGGCGATCCCCCTCGGCACGGGCAGCGGCCAGCCGCAACCGGTGGTCATCGTGCTCAACTGGGTCGGTCCCGGCTCCAACGCGGCGGCGGTCGAACTCTCGCCGCCGACCGGAAGCGCAGTGGCCGGCACCACGACCGCGTTCAGCGTCGTCGTGCGTGACGGACAGGGCCAGCCGATGGCCGGCGTTCCGGTCGTCTACTCGACGGCCGACCCGACGATCGCGGGCATCGCCGCGGCCGGCAACGGCACCGTCACCTGGCTCCCCGTGCGCGGCACCGCACGGGTCATCGCCAGCCTGCCGTCGGGCACCTTCGCCGACACGGCGTTCTTCACCGTCGCGCTGCCGCCGTCGCAGCTGACGCTCGTCTCGGGCGGCGCGCAGACGGCGCAGATCAGCACCGCCCTCGGCGCGCCGGTCACGGTGCGCGTGGCAGCCTCCGACGCCGTGCCCGTGGCCGGCGTGACGGTGACCTTCGCGGTGGCCAGCGGCGGCGGCACACTCGGCGCGAGCACTGCCGTGACCGACGCCAACGGACTCGCGAGCACCACCTGGACGCTCGGAGCGCTCGTCGGCGCGCAGTCGATCACCGCGACGTTCGCGGGGCTCGCCACGCCGCTCACCGTCACTGCGACGGCGAGCCCGCCGCCGGCGACGCAGCTCGTGATCGTGTCGGGGATCGTCCCGCGCGCCGCGGGCGTCCTCGCCGCCGATGTGGTCGTCCAGGCCCGTGACGCGTTCAACAACGTGGCGACCCAGTTCACCGGTCCGGTCACGGGATGGGTCGAGGTCGGCCCGCCGGGGACCAACGAGGATTCGGTCACGGTCAACGCCGTCGCCGGCGTCGCGACCTTTGCGAACGTCACCTTCGACCAGGTCGGCACCTACACGCTGAGATTCCGCGCGGCGGGGCTCACCGACGCGACGAGTGCGCCCTTCACCGTGAGTGCGGGCCCGGCGGCAAGCATCGTCGCGTTCGGCGGCGACCTGCAGACCGCCCTACCGGCGACGCTGCTCCCGAGCCCGCTCACGGCGCGGCTCACCGATGGCTTCGCCAACCCGATCGCCGGCGCGACGATCGACTTCTCCGTGCAGAGCGGCGGCGGGAGTCTGTCTGTGGCGTCGGCCGTCACCGACGCAGCTGGCTTCGCCTCGACACAGTTCACCCTCGGCGCGACCGTCGGCATTCAGGTCGTGCGCGCGACGCTGAACGGCTCGCCGACGATCTTCCGGGACTTCAGCGCGACCGCCATCGCAGGCGCGGCGGCGACGATCAATCCGGGGACCCGCCCGACCGGCCTTATGGCGGGACAGGTGGGCACCTTCGTCGTCGAAGTGCAGGACGCGCAGGGCAACACGGCGACCGGGTTCACCGGCAACGTGACGATCGCGATCGCGACCGCCGGTGGCCCGCTCGGCGGCGTGATCGGCGGCACGACCACGCGCGCGGCCGTCGCGGGCCTCGCGACCTTCAACGACATCTTCTTCAACATCCGGGGCCTGTACAATCTCGTGCTCGCATCGCCTGGGCTTCCGGATGCGGCGATCAACGCCTTCCCCGTGGGGCCGGGCCCACTCTCCGCCCTGACGATCGTCTCGGGCGATGCACAGGCCGGATCGTCGGGCGCACCGCTGGCGCAACCGCTGGTCGTGCGCGCGGTCGATGCCTTCGGCAACGGGGTCAGCACGACCGTGACGTTCGCGGTGGCGACCGGACTTGGCAGCGTGACGCCGGCCGTGGTCGCGACGGATGCCGCCGGCCTGGCGCAGACGTCGTGGACGCTCGGCGCCCCGCTGGGCGCGCAGACCGTGACGGCGACGGCGCCGGGCGTGACGGCGGTGACCTTCACGGCCAACGCCGTGCCGGTGACCGGCGGCATCCGCATCTGGACGGGCGCCGCGAACTCGGTCTGGTCCAACCCGGCCAACTGGGTGGGCGGCATCGTGCCAACCTCGCTCGACACGGTGCGGATCGGCGACACCAATGGCGCGGCGCTCGACGCCAACGTCGTGATCAGCGGGCTGGAGGTGCAGTCGGGCGGCAGTCTCGACATCGGCGACTTCATCCTCGTGGTCGTCGGCTCGCTCTCGGCGCCGACATCGCCCGCGATCACGCTCGGCCCCAACGGTGGGCTCGGCCTGCAGGGCCCGACCGGCGGGACCGTCAGCGGTGCGCTGCCCACCTTCAGCATCGGTGGTGGTCCCTACGAAGCGAGCAACGTCAACGTGACCGGTGACGTGACGGTCGTCAGCGGCCGACTCATTCTCGACGACGCGGGGATGACCGTCTCCGGCCTCTTCGCGACCGGCGGGACGGGCGCGCTCGAGATGCTCTCGGGTTCCACGCTCACCGTGGGTGGTGACGCGGCGTTCCTGGGCGGCAGCACCGCCGGTCTCCTCACCGGCGGCCAGCTCTTCATCGGCGGCGACTTCATGCAGGGTGGCGGCGCCACCGACGCGTTCGCGGCGAGCCCGGGTCACGAGACCTGGTTCAGCTCCGCGACTCCGCAGAGCATCAGCTTCGTGAATCCCGGGTTCGGCCCGGGCACCTCGCACTTCGGCACGCTCTACAGCGGGCAGCCGGGGACGTCGCAGCTCGACCTGCAGACGGACGTGTACGTCAACGGGGCGCTCGAGACCGGGGTCACGCCGACGGCCAAGCGCTTCGTGGGCACCGACCGGCTGATCGTGTCACTCGGCGCCGACATCGACGCCGCCGGGATCGAGTTCGACGGGGTGCGGTGGGAGCTGCGCGACGGCGGCCCGATCGCAGCGCTCCAGAACATCACCTTCCGGAACGTGCCGGGGAACCGGACGCAATGGGCGATCGCACGCGCGGGCGGGGCTCACCTGATGCCACAGCTGCGCTTCCTGACGCCGCCCACGAGTGGCCGCTACCTCGAGCTGAGCGATACCGATCCGGGGAATGGCGCCTTGCTGACGCTGATCGTCTCCGCCCCGACTCCGGCCACGCACGGCGGCGCGGTGCTGCTGCTCGGCGGGGCGGTGTTGAACGGCTGGCCGGAGCTCGCCGGGTTCACCTGGACCGGGGCGGCGAACAGCGCCTGGAGCAATCCGGCCAACTGGCTGGAGAACGCGGCGCCATCGCCGACCGACTCGGTGCGGATCCCGGCGACGGGCATCGTCAACGTGCCGGACGTGCTGACGGCGACGACGGTGCGGGTGCTCGTGAACGAGAGCGTCTTCCCGATGTATGTCACCGGGACTGCGCTGACGGTCACCGGCGCGCTCACGCTGCCGGTCGGCACGGTCGGGGTCGAGTGCCTTCCCGGCGGCAGCATCGTGCTCTCGGGCGCGGCCGCCAAGACCGCGCAAGGGCTGACGCAGTGTCCGCTGACGATCAACGAGGGGGAGGTCACGCTGACGGACTCGCTGATCGTGAACGGCAGGCTCACGATCTCGGGCACGGGGCGCCTGACGCCCGGCGGGCGCCGCGTGCGGGTGACCAATGACCTGGTCACCGAGGGCAACGGCGTCCTGCGGATGACGAACCCCCAGGACACCGTCCGCGCGTTCTTCGGATCGTTCGCCGGCGGCGACCAGACCGGTCAGCTGACGGCGGGTCTGCTCGAACTCGGGAGCGGCTTCGGGCAGCTGAACTCCGCGACCTCCTTCGTGGCCACCGGGGCGCACGTCACGCGTTTCGTCGGCCCGGCGGTGCCGGCAACGGTGGGGTTCCTCAACCCGGCCACCTCGCAGTTCGCGCGGCTCGAGATCGCGCGGCCGCTCGATTTCCTGACGCCGGCGCGCGCGGCGACGCTCGCGCTCACGGCCGGCGGTGTGCTCGGCGGCACCGGCCGACTCGCGGTCTCCGGCAACATCGCCGGCAGCCCCGGGACGGATGTGACCATTCGCGCGCTGGAGTTCGGGGGTACGTACGCCGACTCCGGGCGGTTCCGTCCCGACACGACGGTCTTCACCGGTGCGAGCCAGCCACTGCTCTTCGATTCGCAGTTCGGCACGGACCCCGAGTACAACTCGATCCGCATCGCGCCGGGGTCGGGCGTGGTGGCGGCGATGCCAAGCGGGAACACGAACGCCATCGTGCGCACCGATCTGGTGATCGAGGGCGAGTTCACGATGAACGAACCCTCGGCGCCACGGAACATCGACGTCGTGCAGGACCTCCGCGTCATCGGGAATGGCCTGTTGCGAATGGTCGGTAACTACTCCGAGATGCGCGTGTTGCGCGACGCAGTCTTCGCGGGGCGTGAGATGAACGGTGAGATGGTGACGGGCGCGCTGCACGTCGCCCGGAACTTGGTGCAGCTGGCCACGACGTCGCCGCGCAGCCTGCGCCCGGCGTCGACCTTCGAGTTCCAGTTCCGCTCGGACGGCACGACCTCGTTCGCGACGCCGTCGGAGTCGTACCTGCCGCGGGTGTCGTTCTTCCCGAACGTCTCGCGCACGATCCTCACCGATGTGAACTCGGTGGGTCCGCTGATCTTGAACGTGAACAACATCGACCTGCGCTCCGACGTCTTCGGTGCGGGCGGGACGCGCACCTGGGCGGCGACCGGGTTCAGCGTGCCGGGGGTCGTGTCGATCCGCAATGTGCGGGTTCGGGTCACCGGCGCAGACGCGATCAGCGTCACCGGCGGACTGGTGCTTTCTCAGTTCGATCCCGCAGCGATCCAGCTCGAGTTCGAGCGGCTCGGAGGGGTTGCGACGCTCAGCAACACCGATTTCCAGACGACGCCGTCGGGCGCCGGGCGCTACATGATCGCGACCGACCCGAACGGCGCGACCGGGGGGAACTTCACGGTGAACGTCAGCGCCGTCACGCCGCCGACGCACGGCGGGTTCGCGCAGGCGGTGAACGGCGCGATCATCAATGCCTGGGCGGCGGCGGCGCTGCGCGAGTACGTCGGCACGCCCTTCGGGAACTGGCGTGACCCAGCGAACTGGGTCGGTGGCGTAGCCCCGGGCGTCGCCGACACCGCATTCATCCCGAGCTTCGTGAACGGCTCGCCGTCGATCGCCACCGGGGACACCGTCCGCGTGGGCGTCCTCCGGCACGAGGGGACGAACGCGATCCTCAACCAGGGGCGGATCGTCATTCGCGATTCGCTCTTCATCGGCGCCACTTCGTCGATGTCCTGTGACGGCGGCGGGGTGATCTTCCTGAATCCGCTCGACGGGACAATCGGGTGGAGCCTGACCAGTCCGGCGTGCACCGTGACCGTCCTGCGCGGCACGGCGCGCGTGGCCCAAGCCTCGCAGGTGAGCCAGATGACAGTCGCGGGGGACGGTGTGCTCGACCTTAACGGCCAGCAACTCGACGTCGGGGGTCTCTTCCAGACCGCGGATCGCGGCCGTTTGCGGATGATGAACTCTGCGGACCGGCTTGTCGTCGCCGGCACGGCGTTGTTCGACGGCGAGACGACCGACGGCCTGATCACCAACGGCATCCTGCGCATCGGGGCGTTCTTCCTGCAGGGGAACTCGCGATCGGCCCAGAGTTTCCGCGCGTCGGGCTCGCACATCGTCGAGTTCGTCGGCACCGGTGCATCCAACATCACGATGCAGAGCGCAGGGGCCACGGCCTCCACATTCGCGACCGTGATCGTGCAGAAGGGGTCGACCGGCACGGTCAACTTCGGCACCGACGCACGGATCGTCTCGATGACCGTGGGTGGTGGCACGGTCAACCTCAACGCCCCCGCCGTCGTCACGCTCACTGGATCGCTGAACTACTTCCTGCCCGCTGCGATCCGCCTGAACGCCGGGGCAACGCTCAGCATCGCCGGCGCCTGCGGAGGGAACAGCGGCGTGTTCCTGAATCTCGGCGGCACGAACCTTGGCACGGTCTGCTTGCCCTGATCCACGCCCGGCTTGCGGCGCGCGCCTCGACTAGGCGCGCCGCCGCCGCGCGAACCAGATCATCAGCAACACCACAACCAGCAGCGGCACGAGGAACCCCAGCGACGCGATCGCCCAGGCCACCAGCCCGACGAA
>JANNLH010000156.1:0-8158 GCA_031396725.1 Gemmatimonadaceae bacterium
GCGCGCGGGTCTCTTGCTACGCGCGACGGCTCGCTGCGCGACCTCCCCGACCCCCTCCCAGCAGCAGATCTGCCGGCTCACTCCAGGCCGCGTGCCGTGCGCCGCGCTACGCGCTGGCTGCTCGAGGCGCGCGCCGCGAAGGCGATGTCGGCGGTGAAGCCGGCCTCCGCGAGCGCCCGGCCGTGCGGGGCCGCGGCGAAGACGCGGCGCGGGTCGCGCCCGTGCCGGACCCACTGTTCGATCGCGCGCTGCGTCCCGGCGTCCGGCTTGGCCGCCGGGGTACCGTTCGCCAGCAGCGCCTCGGCGATGGCCCCCGCGCACGCGGAGTCCTCGAGTGCCTCCTCACCCGCCTGGCCGGCGCAGAGGAGGGTCACGGGGCGGGCGGCGGCGTGGGCGGCGCGCAGGTGGGCGACCACGGCGTCGAGGTTCACGAAGGCGGCCACGAGGGCCTCGTGCGCTTCGCGCGCGGCGAGGAGGGCCTGCGTGCCGTTGGTGGTAGTGGTGATCACCGTGCGACCGCCGACGCGCTCTGCGCCGTACTCCAGGGGGGAGTTGCCGACGTCGAACCCCGGCAGCGCGACATTGCCCCGCTCCCCGCCCACGATGCAGCGGGCGCGGCCGAGCGCCTCCCCACGCGCGAGCGCTTCTTCCGGCGTCGCACAGGCCTCGACCCACTCGGCTCCATTCCCGAGGGCCGTGATGACGACGGTGGACCACCGCAGCACGTCGATGACCGCGACGACGTGTCCCGCGAGGGAAGCCGGCTCAGCGTCCTGCCAGCGGGTGATGGTGTGAAGGATGGGCACAGACCGGAGTGAGCGCAGTCAGGAGAGTGTCAGGGAGGGCGGCGGGGAGGTCACGCAGCGAGCCGTCGCGCGTAGCAAGAGACCGCGCGCAGTCCAGCGCGGGCTCGCAGCGTGTAAGCGCGTCGGCGAGCGAAGGGACCTCCCCGCCGCCCGACCGGGGCGCACGGAACGGAACCCCAACGCTCACTTCACGTCGAACAGATCCGCCCCCTCCTTCTCGAGGAACTTGGTATGGATGTCCCCCTCGACGAACTTCGGATGCGACATCAGCCGATGCAGGAACGGGATCGTGGTCGTGACGCCCTGGATGATGAACGTGTCGAGCGCGAGCCGCATCTTCGCGAGCGCCTCCGGCCGGTCCCGCCCGTGCACGATCAGCTTCGCGATCATCGAGTCGTAGAACGGCGGCACGGTGTACCCCGCGTACGCGTGCGTGTCCACGCGCACGCCATTCCCGCCCGGCATGTGGAACACGTCGATCCGCCCCGGGCTCGGCTGGAAGTTGCGCGCCGGGTCCTCCGCGTTCACGCGGCACTCGATCACGTGCCCGCGCATCTCCGGCGTCTCGCTGATCGAGAGCTTCTCGCCGGCGGCGACGCGGATCTGCTCCTTCACGAGGTCAACGCCGGTGATCATCTCGGTGACCGGATGCTCCACCTGGATGCGCGTGTTCATCTCCATGAAGTAGAACGAGCCGTCCTCGTCGAGCAGCATCTCGATCGTGCCCGCGCCGACATAGTCGATCGCCTTCGCGCCCTTCACCGCCGCGTCGCCCATCCGCTGGCGCAGGTCCGGCGTCATCGCGGGGCTCGGCGACTCCTCGACCAGCTTCTGGTGGCGCCGCTGCACGGAGCAGTCGCGCTCGCCGAGGTGGATCACGGTGCCGTGGGTGTCGCCGAGGATCTGGAACTCGATGTGCCGCGGCCGCTCGAGGTACTTCTCGACGTAGACCGCGCCGTTGCCGAAGGCCGAGAGGGCCTCCGAGCGCGCGAGCTGGAACGAGCGCGCGAAGTCGTCCGAGTCGCGGGCGACTCGCATCCCCTTCCCGCCGCCGCCGGCGGACGCCTTGATGATCACCGGGAAGCCCATCTTCTCGGCGTAGGCCAGTGCCTCGTCCACGTCCTCGACCGGGCCGGGCGTGCCGGGGACCACCGGGACGTCGTTGGCGATCATCGCCGCGCGGGCGGCCGCCTTGTCGCCCATGGTGCGGATCTGGTGCGGCGTCGGCCCGATGAACGCGATCCCGCTGGCCGCGCAGGTCTCGGCGAACTCGGCGTTCTCGGCGAGGAAGCCGTAGCCGGGGTGGATCGCGTCGGCGCCGGTGATCTCGGCGGCGGCGATCAGCCGCGGGATCTTCAGGTAGGATTCGCGCGCCGGGGCCGGGCCGATGCAGACGTCGTCATCGGCGAAGCGCACGTGGAGCGATTCACGATCCGCCTCGGAATAGACGGCGACCGACTCGACGCCGAGCTCGCGGCACGCGCGCACGACCCGCAGCGCGATCTCGCCGCGGTTGGCGATCAGGACTTTCTTGAACACTACTTCGCGCCCTGCTTGACCTGGCTCCAATCGCCTTCGGAGGACCCCGCGATGCCCTGCACGCGCAAGGCGAACTCGCTCGGGCTCGTCGATGCGAAGAGCGCGGCGTCGTAGGAGATCACGCCCTGCTTGTACCAGTTCATCAGCGACTGGTCGAACGACTGCATCCCGTACTGGATCTGGCCCTCGGCGATGAGGCGCGGGATCTCGAGCGACTTGGTCACGTCGCGGATGTTGTCGGCGACCGCGGCGCTGTTCACGAGGATCTCGGTCGCCGGGATGCGGCCCGGCTTGTCGGCGCGCGGCACCAGCCGCAGCGAGACGACGGCCTGCAGCGCGGTCGAGAGCTGGAACCGGATGTCGGCCTGCTCGTGCGGCGGGTAGAACGAGAGCACGCGGTTGATCGTCTGCGACGCGTCCATCGTGTGCAGCGTCGAGAACACCATGTGGCCGGTGTCGGCGGCCTTGAGCGCGATCTCGAGCGTCTCGAGGTCGCGGATCTCACCGATCATGATGATGTCGGGGTCCTGCCGGAGCACGCGACGCAGCGCCTGGCCGAAGCTGGTGGTGTCGGTCCCCACCTCGCGCTGGTTGATGTGGCACTTGATGTCGCGGTGCAGGAACTCGATCGGGTCCTCGATCGTGATGATGTTCGCGTGCCGGTGCTCGTTGACGTGCTGCAGCATCGCGGCGAGCGCGGTGGACTTGCCGGAACCGGTGATACCGGTGACCAGCACCAGCCCGCGCGGCTTGAGCGCGATCTCCTTGAGCTTGGGCGGGAGGTTGAGTTCCTCCATCGACAGCGCCTGGAACGCGATCGCGCGGAAGGCGTACGCGAGCGAGCCGCGCTGCTGGTACACGTTGACGCGGAAGCGGCCGATGCCCGGCACGCCGATCGCGAAGTCGGCGTCCTTCGATTCGTCGAACTCGCGCCGCTGCTTGGGCGGGATGATCTGCTCGCCGATCGAGCGCAGGTCCTCGGGCTTGAGCGGCGGGAGATCGAGGGGGACGAGCTCGCCGTTGAGCCGCATCGTCGGCGGCCGGCCGATCTTGAGATGCAGGTCGGAACCGCCCTGCTGGACCATCGCCTGCAGCACGAGTTTGAAGTTGTACGGCGGCGCGGCCGCGGCCCCGCCCTTCACCGGCGTGGCGCCGCCGGCCGGCGTCGTCGCGCCGGGGACGGCGATGGTCTTCCGCTGCTCAGCCATTCGGATTCACGCGGAAGAGCACCTGCCCGTACTCGACCGGATGCGCGTCCGTCGCGAGGATCTCGACGACCGTGCCCGAGAGCTCGGATTCGATCTCGTTCATGATCTTCATCGCCTCGATGATGCAGAGGACCTGGCCCTTCTTGATGTTCTGCCCGACGGTGACGAACGGCTTCGCGCCGGGTTCCGGGGTGCCGTAGTAGGTGCCGACCATCGGCGACTTGACCTCGCTCAGGTTCGTCGCGGGGGCCGCGGCCGGAGCGGAGGCTGCGGGGGCCGCAGCGGCGGCGACCATCGGCAGCGGCGCCGCGGCGGCGGGCGCCGGAGCGGCCGCGTACTGCACCGTCCCCCGCGCGACCGGCGTCTTGCTCAGCCGGATCCGCAGCCCCTTGTCGGAGGAGATCTCCATCGAATCCACCGTGGACTCGTCGAGCATCTCGAGGAGCTTCTTGACGTATCGAAGGTCGATCATCTAAAGGCAGATGTGAGATGGGAGATGGGAGATGTGAGGGCGCTGCAGGCGGCGCGGACTCGCTCCCATCCAGGTCCCTTGGCACTTCGTGCTTCCTTCCACGTTCTTCCTTCCTCGTTCTTCGCTCTTCCTTCCTCGCTCCTCGCTCCTCACTCCTAGAGCGTCGCCAGCCCCCGCTCGAACCCCGTCAGCACCTCGGGCCCTTCGGCCCCGAGCACCACGTCGTCCTCGATGCGGACCCCGCCCCACCCTTCCAGGTAGATCCCGGGCTCGATCGTGACGACCGCCCCGACCGGCAACGGGCTTTCGGCGGACTTCGCCAGACGGGGCGATTCGTGGATCTCGAGGCCGATCCCGTGGCCCAGGGAGTGCCCGAACGCCTCTCCCATACCGCGGCGCTCAATGTAGCCCCTCGCCAGCGCGTCGGCATCCCTGCCCCGCATTCCCGCCCGAACGAGTGCCGAAGCGCTCCCGTTCGCTTCCCGAACCAGGGCATGGATCTCGAGCTGGCGCGCGTCCGGCGGCGCACCCACCACGAACGTGCGCGTGATGTCCGAACAGTAGCCGGCGTAGACCGCGCCGAAGTCGATCAGCAGCAGATCTCCCCGCGCGATCGCGTGCGCGGAGGCCCGCGCGTGCGGCAGCGCCGAGCGCGCGCCCGCCGCAACGATCGTCTCGAACGGGAACCCCTGGCTGCCGGCCTTCCGCAACTCGTGCTCGAGCACCCCCGCGACGCCGAGCTCGGTCATTCCGGCGCCCACCTGCGGCAGCGTGCGGCCGAGCGCGTGCTCGGCGATGCGCACCGCCTCCCGGATGCGCGCGAGTTCGTCGGCGTCCTTCGATTCGCGCAGGACCTCCACGAGGTTGATCGCCGGTCGCCACTGCCAGCGCGAGCCATCGCTCGTGGCCTCGAGGAATCGCGCCGAGTCGTGGTGCGTGACGTGCGCGCTCTCGAACGCCAGGACCTGCGCGCCCGGCATCGCCTTGAGCTCGGACCAGAGCCGCGTCCAGAGCGACTGGGCCTCGACCACCGCCCGCACGCCCGCGCTCAACTCGTGCTTCACCTGCGTCGCGTACCGGAAGTCGGTCAGCAGCAGGCAATCGGCGGCGGTGACGAGCACGAGCGCATTCGACCCCGAGAAGCCGGTCAGCCAGCGCACATTGGGAAGCGAGGAGACCAGCAGGGCGTCGAGGTGGGAGGCCGCGAGCGACGCCCGCAGCCGCTCGAGGCGGGTCACGCGCGGGCCGCCCCGTCGCGCTCGAGCCGCGCGAGTGCGGCCGGCTCGAAGCGGCCGCGGATCCGCATCACGCCCTCATCCTCGTCGGGTGCGCTCGCCAGCACCTCGCCCGCGCGGTGCGCCTCCGCCAGCAGCTTGCCGTGCGTCAGCGGAATCAGCAGCTCGACCTCCGGGCGCCGGTCGCGCAGCGCGTGGCGCAGCAGCGTGCGGAGCGGATCGAGTCCGTCGGGGGTCTTCGCCGACGTGAAGATCGACCCCGGCGCGAGCGCCTCGATGCGCTCCCCCAGCGCCTCCCGCACCTCGGGCGTCAGCGCGTCGGTCTTGTTGAAGACGTAGATCATCGGCACGCCTTGGACGCCGAGGTCGGCGAGCACCTCGTCCACGACCATCCGCTGCTCCTCCCAGGACGGATGGCTGGCGTCGATCACGTGCAGCAGGAGGTCGGCCTCGACCACCTCTTCCAGCGTCGCGCGGAAGCTGGCGACGAGATGGTGCGGCAGCTTGCGGATGAATCCGACGGTGTCGGTGAGGAGCACCGACTGGTGGTCGCCGAGGTCCACCTCGCGCGTGAGCGGGTCGAGCGTCGCGAAGAGGCGGTCCTCGACGAACACCTCGGGCGCGCCGGCGATGCCGCGGAGGATCGAGCTCTTGCCGGCGTTGGTGTAGCCGACGAGCGAGGCGCGGAACGCGCCGCTGCGGCCGGCGCGCTGGATCACGCGCGCCTTGGTGACGTCGGCGAGCCGATCCTTCAGCAGCCGGATGCGGTGGCCGACGAGTCGCCGGTCGCTCTCGAGCTGCGTCTCGCCGGGACCGCGCACCCCGATGCCGCCGCGGAACTTCTCGAGGTGGGTCCACATCCGCGTCAGCCGCGGCAGCGAGTACTCGAGCTGGGCGAGTTCCACCTGCATCCGGGCCTCGGCCGACCGCGCGCGCACGGCGAAGATGTCGAGGATCAGCTCGGCGCGGTCGATGACGCGCTTCCCGACCTCCAACTCGAGGTTCTTCCCCTGCGCCGGCGACAGCTGGTCGTCGAAGATGACGAGCGTGGCGTCGTGCTCGACGATCAGCGCCTTCAGTTCCTCGACCTTCCCGCGCCCGATGTAGGTGGCGGCGTCGGGACGGTCGAGCTGCTGGGTGAGCGTGGCGACGACGCGCGCGCCGGCGGTGTCCGCGAGCCGCTCGAGTTCCTCGAGGTGCTCGGTGACGTGATGCCGGGCATTCGAACGCTTGATGGGCGCGCCGACCAGGATGGCGCGCTCCTCAGGCGGCTTCAGTTCGATCAAGTCGCGAATCGGTCGAGAGGTCGGAGTGAGAACGACGCTTGCTGGATGGGAATCTAGCGGGATTCCGTGGGCCCGGGATGGATCGTGGCGCGGGACCGAACTGCGAACGGCTGGTCACCACAGAGGGCACAGAGGACACCGAGAACTGCCACGACAGAACGGCAACTGCCTCTTGAAGGGTGCGCGGCGGACGGACTCGTCCGCCACGCACCCCCAAAAAGGCAGTGGTCGTTCCCGCCGTTGCCGTTCCTCTGTGCCCTCTGTGCCCTCTGTGGTGAAATGCAGTCCCATCCCCACCACAGAACTCGTCTTACCGGAATGAGTCGAGCCGCCCCGCCCCGGAGTACGGCCGGGTGATGTCGCCGAAGGGCGTCACGACCGTGAAGTTCCCGGTCACGCGGTAGTCCACCGAGCCGCGCAGCATGAACTGGGTCAGCGCGGCGCGCACCGACTCGTAGGTGAAGTTCACCGGCACGGTGATGTCCGAGCGCCCCTTCTGGGTCAACGTCACGAGCTTGTCGATCGCGCCGTCCGCGATGCGGCTCGAGTCCACCCAGACGATGTACGTGATGCGCGTGGCGTCGAGGCGGTAGTCGTTCGGGTTGTAGACGTTGAGGATGACGTCGAGCGACCCGCCCTGCGCACCGACGCCGCGGACCTGCACGTCCTTCACTTCGACGACGGGATTGGCGAACGCCTGGCGCGCCAGCGTCTTGCAGCCGGAGAGCCCTGCGAGCGCGACGAGCGCGAGGGCGGTGATCGAACGACGGGTCATGGGTTCTCCTCTGGGGTTTCGGCATCGGGCCGGTCGCGCAATGCGCGCCACCAGGCCAGTCGCTTCTCGATCTCCTTCTCGAACCCGAACGCGCCGGGCTCGTAGAAGATGCGCGTGCGCACCTCGTCCGGAAGGTAGTCCTGCGGCAGGTATGCTTCCGGCACCGCGTGCGCGTACTGATACCCATCACCGTAGCCCAGTTCCTTCATGAGCTTGGTCGGCGCGTTCCGGATGTGCAGCGGGACGCTCGCCGCCGGCGTCGCCCGCGCGGCCTCGAGCGCCGCGCCCCAGGCGGTGTAGACGCGGTTGGACTTGGGCGCGACCGCCAGGTAGACCGCCGCCTCGGCCAGCGCGAGATCGCCCTCGGGGGAGCCGAGCATCTGGTAGGCATCGCGCGCCGCGATCGCGATCTCGAGCGCACGCGGGTCGGCGAGGCCGACGTCCTCGGTCGCGAAGCGGATGGTGCGGCGCGCGATGTAGAGCGGATCCTCGCCGCCCTCGATCATCCGGGCCAGCCAATAGAGCGCCGCCTGCGGATCGGAGCCGCGCAGGCTCTTGTGGTAGGCCGAGATCAGGTTGAAGTGCTGCTCGCCGGACTTGTCATAGTGCGCGAACCGGGTCTGCAGGGCGGCCTGGATCAGCGCTACCGTGATCGTGGTGCCGGTCGGTCGGGCCCGGGGCTCACCCCCCGCGAGGCTCTCGCTCGCTGCGCTCGCTGCGGTGCCGGTCGGTCGGGCCCGGGGCTCACCCCCCGCGAGGCTCTCGCTCGCTTCGCTCGCTGCGTCGGTGGCGGTTTACGCACTGGCACCCATGCAAGACCTGTTGAATCTCGGCGGC
>JANNLH010000158.1:0-5223 GCA_031396725.1 Gemmatimonadaceae bacterium
GCGTCCAGCGCCGGTCGCGCGCGTCGAGCGCCGACGCAAGCCGGTCGAAGGCCGCGTCGAGGAACAGTCCCGAGCGGAGATCGGCGAGCGTGTCGGCCGCGGCGACGCGCGCGTCGGTCACGTCCTTGAGCGAAAGGGAGGAGGCCATCGCCCTGAAAGATAACGACTCGACGGGGAGCGTCCCGCCGGCTTCACCGGTCGGCCGCTGCCGCGAGCACGGGCTCAGGACCCTGTCGGCGCGTCCCAGACGTCGCCGACGGCGATGCCGCGGCCCTGCGCCCAGTCCAGCGCGGCGAGGCGGCGCTTCCCGGCAGGGTGGACGGTCTCCACCGCCACCGCCCCGCTGCCGCACGCGATCACCATCCCCATCTCGCCGACCTCGAGGACCTCCCCGGGGTCGCCACGGCGGTCGGCCAACACACGCGCGCCGAAGAGCCGGACCTCCGTGTCCCGCACCCGCCCCCAGGCTCCGGGCTTCGGGTCGTAGGCGCGGATCTCGCGCGCCACGAGCGCGGCCGACCCGAGGAAATCGACCCGTGCCTGCGCGCGCTCGATCTTGGGTGCGATGGTGACCAGCGCCTCGTCCTGCGGCTGCTCGGTGATCCCGCCGAGCGAGAGCAGGGCGAGCGTCTCGATCAGCACCTCGGCGCCCATGACGGAGAGGCGTTCGGTGAGCTCGCCGGCCGTCTCGTCCGGGCCGATCGCGGTGCGCTCCTCGAGCAGCACCGGCCCGGCGTCGAGCCCGAGCACCATGCGCATCACGCAGACACCCGTCTCGGCGTCGCCGGCGAGCATCGCGGCCTGGATGGGCGCGGCCCCGCGCCAGCGCGGCAGGAGCGAGGCGTGGATGTTCAGCGTGCCCAGCGGGGCGAGGTCGATCACCTCCTGCCGGAGGATGTGCCCATAGGCGACAACGACGCTGAGATCGGGCTTGAACGCGCGCAACGCCGCGAGGAACTCCTCACCGCGCGGGCGCTCGGGTTGGAGGACGGGGATCGACTCCTCGAGCGCGACCTCCTTCACCGGCGACGCCACGAGCGTCGAGCGCGACCGCCCCTGTGGCCGGTCCGGCTGCGTCACGACCGCGACGACGTCGTGGCCCTCGCCGAGGAGGGCCCGGAGCGGCGGCGTGGCGAACTCGGGGGTGCCGAAGAAGAGGATGCGCAAACAGTAGAAAGTAGAAAGTAGAAAGCTGAAAGTTGGGCGGCCCGGACGGGCCGCCCCCTCACACCTCACACCTCACCTCTGTTGTTCAGTTCCCGGCCGCGCCGCCGGGCTGTCCGTATCCCCCGCCTTCAGCACGCGGAGCAGCTCCGGGTACTTCTCCTTCTCCTCGTCCCAGAGGGACAAGGCCTGGCGCCGCTTCAGGAAGCTCAGGTGGTCGATGAAGAGCTTCCCGTGCAGGTGGTCGATCTCGTGCTGGAGGCAGACCGCCATCAGTTCGGTCCCCTCGACCTCGATCGGCTCGCCGTTCCGGTCGAGCGCGCGCACGCGGACCCACTTGCTGCGCTCCACCCAGCCGAAGATCTCGGGAATCGAGAGACAGCCCTCCTCCCACTTGATCTTCCCCTCGCGCGCGACGATCTCGGGATTGAAGAGCGCGTGCGCGACGTCGTCCACCTCGACCACGCAGAGCCGCTCGCGGCGGCCGACCTGTGGCGCGGCGAGTCCGACGCCGGAGGCCGCGCGCATCGTGTCGAACATGTCGTCGACCAGGCGGCGGAGCTCGTCGGTCACCTCGGTCACGGGCACCGTCTCCTGGCGCAGGATCGGCGATCCCAGGACGGTGATCGGAAGCACCGCCATTACGCCCCCGTGCCCTCGCCGCCCACGGTGGCGATCCGGGCACGCGTGACGATCAGGCGCGAGTCGCCGCTCTTGATCGTGATGTGATCGGCCATCGTCGGCGTCGTCGTGCCGTCCTTCATCCCTTCCTTGATGCCGACGACCTCGCCCACGATGCCGCCCGCCGTGACGATCTGGTCGCCCTTCTTGATCGCCATGATCGCGGCCTCGTGCGCCTTCCGCTGCTTCTGCTGCGGGCGGATCATCAGGAAGTAGAAGATGCCGAAGATCAGGCCGATCTGGACCAGGAACGGCGTGAGGGAGCCGCGCGCGGCGGGCTGGGCGGTCGCGGGAGCTGCAGTCTGGGCGAAGAGAACGAGGAGCGAGGTCATCAGGGGTTCCAGTCGGTCGGAGAGGGGGAGGCGCCGCGACCGGCCGCGGCGCCCGCGTGGAACCGCACGAGCCAGTCGCGGCTCCACGCGGTGAAGGTGCCGGCGCGGATCGCCTCGCGGGCGCGGCGCATCAGGGCGATCAGGAAATGTACATTGTGCAGGCTCAGGAGGCGGAGGCCGAGCACCTCCTCGGCCGTCACGAGGTGCCGGATGTACGCCCGCGAGAAGCGCCGGCAGGTCGAGCAGGCGCACCCCTCCTCGAGGGGGCGCGGGTCGCGCCTGAACTCGCTGCGCTTGATGTTCATCCGCCCCTCGCTCGTGAGCGCGGCCCCGGTGCGGCCGAAGCGCGTCGGCGCGACGCAGTCGAAGAGGTCGACCCCGCGCGCGACTCCCTCGAGGAGATCCTCGGGATAGCCGACGCCCATCAGGTAGCGGGGCCGGTCGCGCGGGATGGACTCGTCGCAGTGGTCGAGCATCGCGTACATGTCGGGCTTCTCCTCCCCGACGGAGAGCCCGCCGATGGCCCAGCCGTCCCACGGGCCCTGCTCACCGATGGCGGACGCCGCCTCCCGGCGGAGTGCCGCGTGGATGCCCCCCTGCACGATCGGGAAGAGCGACTGCCGCGGCGCGCCCTCCAGCGCATGCAGCCGGTCGAACTCGGCACGGCAGCGTGCGAGCCAGCGGACGCTGCGCGCGCTGGCGTCCTGCGATGCCGCGTACTCCGACTGCCCGGGAATGACGTGGTCGAACTGCATGATCACGTCGGCGCCGAGGTTCGTCTCGATCTGCATCACGCGCTCGGGTGTGAACTGCCGCAGCGAGCCGTCGATGTGGCTCCGGAACTCGACCCCGTCCTCGGTGATCGTGTTCAGCTGCGCCAGCGAGAACACCTGGAAGCCCCCCGAGTCGGTGAGCATCGGGCCGTTCCAGCCGGAGAATCGCTGCACGCCGCCGAGGTCGCGCACGAGTTCGTCGCCGGGCCGCAGGTGGAGGTGATAGGCGTTCGCGAGGATCATCTGCGCCCCCATCGCGCGCAGCTCCACCGGGTCGAGCGACTTCACCGTCGCCAGCGTGCCGACGGGCATGAAGGCGGGCGTCTCGACCGCGCCGCGCGGGGTGTGGAAGGCGCCGGTGCGCGCCCGCTCCTCGGTCGCGTCGATGGAGAACGAGAACCGGAAGTCGCTCATCGGATCAGCATCGCGTCGCCGTACGAATAGAACCGGTAGCCCTCGCGGACCGCCACGTCGTAGGCGTGCATCGTGAGGTCGTAGCCCGCCGTGGCCGCGACCAGCATCAGCAGGGTGGAGCGCGGGAGGTGGAAGTTGGTGACGAGCATCTCGGCGGCGCGCGGTCGCGCGGGAGGCCGGATGAAGATCCGCGTCTCTCCCGAGCCGGCGCGGAAGCGTCCATCGGGGCCGAGCGCGCTCTCGATCGTGCGGAGCGCGGTCGTGCCCACGGCACAGATGCGGCCGCCGCCGTCGCGCGTCGCGTTCAGCAGCGCGGCGGTGGCGGACGGCACGTCGTACCACTCCTCGTGCATCTCGTGCTCCGCCGGATCCTCGACCTCGACCGGCTTGAAGGTCCCCGCGCCGACATGCAGCAGCACCTCGGCCCGGTGGACGCCCGCCGCCCCGATCGCGGCGAGGAGTGCCGGGGTGAAATGCAGGCCGGCCGTCGGCGCCGCGACCGATCCCTCCTCGCGGGCGAAGACGGTCTGATAGCGCTCGGCGTCGGCCGGAGTGTCGGCGCGATCGATATACGGCGGCAGCGGGATGTGTCCATGTGCGGCGATCGCGGCGTGGACGGCCGCGCGCGTGGCCTCGGGTGTCGGCGTCGCCTCGGGCAGGGGGTCGGTCCCGCCCGTGTCGGGTCGTACCTCGAGCCGCACCTCGCGCGTGCCGCGCGCGGTGCTCCCGATCACTGCCACGTCGAACCCCGGTGCCACGTGCACGCGGCGACCCTCCTTCAGCTTCGAGCCGGGCTGCACCATCGCCTCCCACCGGTCGGGCCCGAGCTCGCGCAGCAGGAAGACCTCGGCCGGTGCGCCGGAGTCGCGATGGCCCTTGAGCCGCGCGCGGAAGACCCGCGTCGTGTTGAGCACGAGGGCGTCGCCGGCGCGCAGGAACTGCGGCAGGTCGCGGAACCGATGATGCGCGATGGTCCCGGTCGCGCGCTCCACGACCATCAGGCGGCTCTCGTCGCGCTGCCCGAGCGGCGTCTGCGCGATGCGCTCCGGCGGGAGCGCGAAATCGTAGTCCGCCGTGCGAAGCCCGCTCCGGAGCGGCTCGCCGGTCAGAAGAGATCCGGCTGCGAGGCCGGCGGCGCGAACCCGAAGTGCCGATAGGCCTGCGGCGTCGCGACGCGACCGCGCGGCGTCCGCTGCAGGAATCCGTTCTGCACGAGGAAGGGCTCGTACACCTCCTCGATCGTGTCGGCGTCCTCGCCGACGGCGGCGGCGATCGTGCTCACGCCCACCGGTCCCCCGTCGAACTTCTCGATGATGACGCGGAGCAACCGCGCGTCCATCTCGTCGAGCCCGAACTCGTCCACGTCGAGCATCGCGAGCGCCTCGCGCGCCACCGCGCGCGTGATGTGCCCGTCGGCCTTCACCTGCGCGAAGTCCCGCACGCGGCGCAGCAGCCGGTTGGCGACGCGCGGCGTGCCGCGGGCCCGCCGCGCCAACTCGTGCGCGCCCTCGGCGTCGATCCCCGCCTGCATCACGGTCGCCGTGCGGTGCACGATCTCCTCGATCTCGGGGGTCGGATAGTAGTTCATCCGCAGCTCGATCCCGAAGCGCGCGCGCAGCGGCGCGGTGATCATGCCGAGCCGCGTCGTCGCGCCGTTCAGCGTGTAGCGCTCGATCGGCATCGTGATCGTCTGCGCCTTCGGACCCTCGGAGAGCCGGATGTCGATCTTCCAGTCCTCCATCGCCGGATAGAGGAACTCGTCGATGATCGGGCGCAGCCGGTGGATCTCGTCGATGAAGAGGATGTCGCCGGCGCGCAGGTTGGTGAGCGTCCCCACCAGGTCACCGGGCTTCTCGAGC
>JANNLH010000178.1:0-6359 GCA_031396725.1 Gemmatimonadaceae bacterium
ACTCCCGCAGGACGGCCAACCCTCGCCGCGCATTGATGGCGGCGCGGCCGAGGGTGTCGAGCCGGTCCTCTTCCCTCTCGCGTGCATCCATCAGCTCCGTCACCGCGAGGCGCTTGGTTCGCGACGATGCCGCCAGCGCACCCAGCGCACGCACCGGCCACGTACCACTCCCGCCACGGCGCGCGGAGACGAAGGGAAGCAATCGGACGCGGTCGGTGCGGCCCGCGGCGCAGAGCACGAGCGCAGCCCCGACCTCGGCGACCGCCGGATCTTCGATCAGCGCGGCCACGTGCACGGCGCGCTCGAGCGCCGGGCGGCGCGGCGGAAGATCACGCAGCGCGAGATCGATCGCCTCGGCGTTGACCGAGATCGGCGACGCCACGGCGGACCCGCGCGCCGACGCGATCTCCTCGCCGAGGCGCGTCAAACGCGCCAAGGTCAACGGCGCGCCACCGCGGACGAGACGCTCGGCGCGGTCAATGATCTCCGCCCAGCGAAGCAGCGGCGCCGCGACCCGGTCCTCGGCTGTCGGGTCGGCGAGCGCCGCGACGAGGACCCTCACGCCGTCGCGGACGCGGGCGAGCACTCCCGAATCACCAGCGCTCTCCTCCGGAGCGTCGGAGTCGCTACCTTCAGGGACGCGGAGCACCGCCGCCTCGCTGATTGCCCGGAGGCGAAGGGCGAGGCCGCTCGAGGATGGAGCGAGGCGACAGACCGTGTCGAGGCGCGCGAGCTCATCCGAGGCCTCCTCCGCCTCGCGCGCGGCTGTCGAGAACTCCGACTTGATGATGGCTTCGCTTTGCATTAAAAACAATTATACATCTAAATCTGCATTATTGCCTCATAAAGAACCACGAGTATCAGAGACTGCTTGCCATCTTATTCCGACTAGGAAGATTTAATGCGCTCACTTTTCTTTAGATTGGCGCTCGCTGGCGCGGCTGTCTCGCCTTCGACCATGGAGGCCCAGACCGCCCAGCCAGTCGCCGAGCGCTACGTCCCGCATCGCGTGTTTGACGCGAAGAAGAGCCGTTTCGCCGACTTCGAGGCGATGGTCGCCCAGCTCGCCAAGGCCGATGTCGTCTTCCTCGGCGAGCAGCACGATGACCCGCGCACCCACCGCCTTCAGGCGGCCGTGCTCGAGGGGCTCGCCCGCCGCCGCAGTGGCCCGATCGTCCTCGCCCTCGAGATGTTCGAGCGCGACGCCCAGGCCCCGCTGGACGCGTATCTCGCCGGCACCAGCACCGAGCCCGACTTCCTCGCCGCGTCGCGCCCCTGGCCGAACTACCAGACCGACTATCGGCCGATGGTCGAGTTCGCCCGCGAGAAGGGCTGGCCCGTCATCGCCGGGAACGTCCCGCGGCGCCTCGCGCAGGTCGTCTCTCGCCGCGGACTCGGTGCCGTGGACACGCTCCCCGCCGTGGACCGCGCGCTGATCGCCGCCGACCTCTCCTGCCCGCGCGACGCGTACTGGAAGCGCTTCAAGGAGACGATGGGCGACATGAGCGGCCACGGCGTGCAGATGACGCCCGAACAGGCCGACGCGATGGTCCAGCGCTTCTACGAGGCGCAGTGCGTGAAGGACGAGAACATGGGCGAGGCGATCGCGACCGCTGCGGCCACCCACCAGACGCTCGTCGTCCACGCGAACGGCGCCTTCCACTCGGACCACCGGCTCGGCACGGTCGCGCGCGTCAAGCGCCGGATGCCCGACGCGAAGATCCTCGTCGTCAGCTTCGTGCCGGTCGCCGACCTCGACACCGCAGAGGGCAAGCCGCGCAAGAAGCTCGGGGAGTGGGTGGTCTTCACGCTGGCGACGCCGAAGCCGACGAAGCCCGAGACGAAGCCCGAGACCAAGCCCTAGCGCTCTTCCCAGCTGAACCCGGCCGCCAGCCGCACCAGCCGCTTGGTCGTGGGATCGTAGCGCAGCACGGTCGTGCCGCCCATCAGGTGCGCCCGCCCGATCGCCGCGACATCGTCGACCCCGTCGCCGTCGGCATCGAGCGCGTGCAGCAGGTCGTGCGCGCGGAACCGGAAGTCCTGCACCTGGAGCGGCAGCACACTCCCGTCCGGGTGTATCAGGACGACCCGCTGCCGCGACCACTCGGTCGCGGCGGCGCGCAGGCTCACCGCGAGCATCACGCGCGCCTCGCCGAAGCAACCCGGCACGCGCGAGCTCGCGACCGTGATCCGGCGCTGCAGCCGCTCGTAGATCGGCAGGCCTTCCGCCCGCAGCGCCCACTCGAGCGAGTCGCGCACCGCGTCCACGCGCTCGGCGAAGACGCCGATCGGGGGCGCGCGGTCGCAGGTCGCGGGAGTCCCGCCGAGCGTCGTGTCGCGCACCGCCGCTGCCGTCAGCGGCGCCTTCTCCTTCGCGAGCGAGTCCATCAGCGCCGACCCCTCGAGCACGTACACGACGCGGCCATTCCAGCTGTCGACCGCCGTGGCGCGCACGCGCTCGGTGCCCCAGGGCGCCCGCAGTGTGAAGCTGCCGCCGAGCTTGAAGGGCGCGTGCGCGGCGACGGTCTCCCGGTACGCGGCCGCGAGCGCGCTGTCCTTCCGCACCTCGAGGTCCACCCGGCCGATGTCGAGCAGCATCCGCTTGCCGCGGCTCGCGGCAACGAACCACATTTCGCCCTTCGGCGCGAAGACGAGATACGGACGCACGCTGTCGGCGAGCGTCTGCGCACGCAGGCTGGCGGCGGAGAGCACCGCGATGCCCGCGACGCCGAGCGTCACGGCGGCGAGGGTCCTTCCCATACGAGCAAGAGAACGTGTGATCGGCACGCGGGAAATATGAGCACTGCACCGTTCGCATACGACAGCCCCACCTCGCTCGCCGTCGCCCTCGCCGCGCTGGAGCGCCCCGGCGCGACCGCGGTCGGCGGCGGCACCGACCTCGTGCCGCGCATCGACGAGGGGCTCGCCGCCCCCGTTCACCTCGTGGACGTGCGCCGGATCCCCGGCGCCCGGGAGGTCACCGAGCTTCCCGACGGCGGACTCCGCATCGGGGCCGCCGTGCGCATCGCCGAGCTGGCGAAGCACCCGGGCATCGTTGCACGCTTCCCGCTGCTCGCCGCGGCCGCCGAGTCGGTCGGCACGCCGGCGCTGCGGAACATGGGCACCCTCGCCGGCAACCTCCTGCAGCGCCCCCACTGCTGGTACTACCGGCGCGCGATGCCCTGCTTCAAGAACGGCGGCACGAGCTGCCTCGCGGTCTCCGGGGAGCACCAGTACCACGGCATCGTGGCCGCGGGCACCTGCCGTTCGGTGCACGCCTCGGACCCGGCGACGGCGCTGCTCGCGCTGGATGCCGTGGTCGAGGTCGCGTGGGTGGGGGGCGGGCACGCGATCCCGCTCGAGGCGCTCTACGAGGGCGCCGCCGCCAACCCCGACGCCGAGGCGGTGCTGGGACCCGGCGAGCTGATCACCGCGATCCTGCTCCCGGCCGCGGCCGCGAACGGCGTGCAGCACTGGGAGAAACTGATGCAGCGCGGTGCCTTCGACTTCGCACTCGTCTCCTGCGCCGCGGCGCGGCGTGCGGACGGCACGGTGCGGATGGCGCTGGGGGGCGTCGCCGCGGCACCCTGGCGCGTCGCGCTCTCGGTCGAGGAGGACGTGGCGTCGGGCGGACTCGACGCCGAGAGTCTCGACGCGCTGGCCGAGCGCGCGCTCTACGACACCGAGCCGCTCGAGCGGAACGGCTACAAGGTCACGATGGCCCGCGCCCTCCTCGTGCGCGCGATGCGCGCACTCAGCGCGTAAGGCGCGTAGGGCGCGGCGCCGGGCCCCTACTGACGCGGCGGGCGCGGCTTGTTGGCCCAGAGCACGTTGACGATGAGCCACTTCCCGTCGACGCGCCCCATCTGCATGAAGTCGACCCAGCCGTCCATCTCGAGCTTCACGACTGCGGCGTTGGCGTAGATCGAGAGGATCTGCACGTCGCGCTGCAGCGCGGCCCCCGGCGCATTCCGCCCGGCATTGCTCTTCACCGCGCCGACGAGCGTCGCCTTGTCCATGTTGCGCACGACGTCCTTCCCTTCGGCGTCGCGCGAGACTATGCGCTTCGCGAGATCCGGGTGCAGCGCCCGCTCCATCCGCTCCGGCTGGTTCATGTACCACCCCTCGGCATAATCGAGCGCGGTGGCGCGGATGCCGACAGAATCAGCCGAGGTCTGCGCCGCCAAGGGGGCGGCGGCGAAGAGCGTGAGGCCGAGCGCGAGTCGAGCGAACGTCGTACGCATGGAGAACTCCGAAAGTAGAAAGCAGAAAGGCGAAAGGTGAAAGCGGCGCGATGCCTGGAGATACGACACACCTGGCGCCGCTCGGGTTTCACCGACCGCCGCCGTCCGCGTCGCGAGAGCAAGCGAAGAGCCGGGAGCCCCGCAGCCGGGCCCCGCCGCGTAGCGAGAGACGGCGGCAGTACCGCCGGCTCGAAGCGTGTAAGCGGCAGGGCCCGGCGGAGGGGCTCCCGGCTCGAAGCGTGGGGGCGATCAGATCCCAGAAAGACTCAGGGCGCCCGGAAGTAAGAATCGGGAATCGGATTCGAAGCCGTCTCGGCTTCCCAGAAGATCGTGACGACATACCAGCGCGTCCCATCATTCCAGAGCTGGATCGAGTTGATCCCGCGCGCGAACGGCTGCGCATCGGCGAGCGTGCGCTTCGAGTCGTACGCACTCATCACGTGCACGATGTTCCCGTACCGCTCCATCTTCCGCCCGATCTCCCGCTCGTAGAACCCGTCGCGCTCGAGCACCGGCCCCGAACCGGCGGCGTACTCCTCCGGCGTCATCACGCGATGGCGGCCCGCGCCATTCTGCGCGCGCCCGGTCGGGATCAGCCGCGCATTCGGAATGAAGAGCGACCGGAAGCGGTCCCAGTCGCGCTTCTGCCCGGCGGCGCCGGAGATGACGTCGTAGAGCGCGGCGATGATCGCATCCGGGCTCGCGACGTCGGCCGGGCGCGCCACGGGCATCTGTGCGGGGGCGACAGGGGCGGCGGGGGCGGCGGCCGGGGTCGTCTGTTGCGCGATCGCCGCGGGTGCGCTGACGCCGAGTAGTGCGAGGGCGAGGATGATATGATGGCAACGGTGGGGGCGCATCGTGCGTTCTCCGAGGGTTCAGGTAGAGTGTCCTGCCGACACTGCCGCGGTCGGGCAGTCGATCCGTCACATCCGCAACGCGAGGTCCCGATGGTACACCTGGTCCCCAGGCACGCGCTGTATGCCTTGGTCACGCTGGCCGTCCCGTTCGTTCCCTCCCCGGTCGCGGCACAGGCCAGCGCGATCGTGCCCGCCACCGAGTGGACGGTGCCGTGGGACGGCCGCCCGCGCGACCCCTACGTGGCCCCCGACGGCCAGGTTTTCTTCGTCGGCCAGGCGGGGAACTACATCGCCCGGCTGAACCCGAAGGACGGACAGTGGAAGCGCTTCGAGATCGACAGCGGCACGCACCCGCACAACCTGATCATCGACCCCGCGGGGCAGGTCTGGTATTCCGGCAACCGCAACGGGATGATCGGCAAGCTCGACCCGGCCACTGGCGCCATCACGCGCTATCCGATGCCGGATCCGACCGTGCGCGACCCGCACACGCTCGTGTTCGATCAGCAGGGGAACATCTGGTTCACCGCGCAGAACTCGAACGCGGTCGGCCACCTGAATGTGAAGAGCGGCGAGATCCGGCTGGTGAGGACGGCGGCGCAGTCGCGCCCCTACGGGATCGTGATCAACTCGAAGAACATCCCCTGGTTCAACCTCTTCGGCACGAACAAGATCGCGACGATCGACCCGGCGACGATGGCGGTGAAGACGATCGACCTCCCGCACGAGCGCGCCCGCGGGCGCCGCATCGCGATCACAAGCGACGACATCGTCTGGTACGTGGACTACACGCGCGGCTTCATCGGCCGGCTCGACCCGAAGACGGAGACGATCGACGAGATCCCGATGCCCGGCGGCCCGGCCCGGCCTCGCTGCCCTATGGCATGGCGGTCGACGACAAGGACGTGATCTGGGCGGCCGAGTCCGGGGCGAAGGGCGCGCGGCTGATCGGATACGACACGAAGAAGAAGCAGTTCACGCACAACACGCCGATCGGGAAGGAAGGCAACAACACGATCCGGCATATGTATTTCGACAAGAAGACCGGGATGCTCTGGTTCGGGACGGACCAAGGGACGATCGGGCGGGCGCAGGTCTCTGGGCCGAAGGTCACGATGTAAGGCTGGGTCTTCCTGCAACTGCAATTCACCACAGAGGGCACAGAGGGCACAGAGGAAGTGCAGGTTCAACGCCACTGCCACTGCTGGGGGAACTGCAACTGCTATGAAAGGGGGCGTGGCGGACAGAGTCGTCCGCC
>JANNLH010000185.1:0-10460 GCA_031396725.1 Gemmatimonadaceae bacterium
CGAACGCCTTGTTGGCCTCAGCCATCTTGTGCGTGTCCTCACGCTTCTTGACGGCATTGCCCTCGCCCTTGGCAGCCGCGAGCGTCTCGGCGGCGAGCTTCTCCGCCATCGACTTCTCGTTGCGCCCGCGGGAGAAGCTGATCAGCCAGCGCATGGCAAGCGCGGTACGGCGCTCGGGACGCACTTCGACGGGGACCTGGTAGGTCGCACCACCGACGCGGCGGCTCTTCACCTCGACGACCGGCTTGAGGTTGGTGAGCGCGGCCTTGAAGACGTTGACGCCCGGCTGCGCGGCCTTGGCCTCGACGATGTCCATCGCGGCGTAGAAGATGCGCTCGGCGGTGGACTTCTTGCCTTGGTACATCAGGACGTTGATGAACTTGCTGACGGTCTGGCTGTCGTAGCGCGCATCCGGGAGGATGGTGCGCTTCACGGCACTCTTGCGGCGGCTCATTTACTTGGCTCCCTTGGCCGGGGCACCAGCCTTCGGCTTCTTGGTCCCGTACTTGGAGCGGCTCTTGTTGCGGCCCTGCACGCCGGAGGCGTCGAGCTTGCCGCGTACGATGTGATAACGGACGCCCGGCAGGTCCTTCACACGGCCACCGCGAATGAGCACGATCGAGTGCTCCTGCAGGTTGTGGCCTTCGCCGGGGATGTAGGCGGTGACTTCGAAGCCGTTGACGAGGCGGATACGCGCGACCTTGCGGAGCGCGGAGTTCGGCTTCTTGGGGGTGGTGGTGTACACACGCGTGCACACGCCCCGCTTGAACGGATTCTCCTTCAGAGCCGGCGCCTTGTCCTTCTTGACGACTTCACGGCGGCTCTGCCGGACGAGCTGATTGATCGTCGGCATCTTACCTTTGGTGTTCGACCATCTGCATCTACGTGGATCGCCCGGACGGGCGGCACGGAACAGAGCCTAGTAAGGTAGGCAGTCGGCTGGAGGCCGTCAACCGCCGGGACCCCTCCATGGAACCTCTCCGCGGCTCGGCGCGTACTCGGACCATGCCACTCTCCGCCCGCCTCCTGCTCGTCGCTTCTGCGACCCTCCTCGTCGCCTGCGACGAGTCCCCGACCGGCAACCGCCCGAACAGCAACCTGTTGCCGGGACAGTCGGTCACCATCTCCGGCGCCGCCGACTCCGAGCGCTCTTTCCGGATCGAGGTGCCGGCGGGCACCGGCACACTGCAGGTCGTGCTCACGGGAGGGGCCGGGGACGCCGATCTCGTGATCCGGCAGGGGGCGGCCCCGGAAACGGGTCTCTACGATTGCGTCTCCGAGTCCGAGTCGAACGAGGAGGAGTGCCTGATCGACGCGCCGCTCTCGGGCACCTGGCATGTGCTCGTGGTCGGGTTCGAGGCCTACAACAACGTGCGACTGACCGCGAACCTCGGCGCGACCTCGGGCGCGATCCCGCTGCAGAGCGGGGTTCCGGTCGCCGGTCTGGCCGGGGGCGCCGGCTCGTTCAAGATGTACTCGATCACCGTTCCGGCCGGCGCCACCTCGCTCGGCGTGACCCTCAACGGCCCCAACGGTGACGCCGACCTCTATCTCCGTCAGGCGACGTTCCCGCTGCTCAACCAGTTCGACCAGGCGTCGTTCACGGCAGCGAGTGTCGAGCAGGTGACACAGCCGAACCCGGTCGCCGGCATCTGGTATGTACGCGTCGAAGGCTTCACCGCCTATACGGGCGCCACACTCACCGCGACCGTGACCCTCGCACCCCCCCTGCGCGCCGAGCGCTGACGGCCGGATCGCATCATCCACCACGAAGACACGAAGGGATGATGAGGAACGAAGGGCGGCAAGAACTGTCGCAGCGCTTGCTTCGCCTTTCGTCATCCCTTCGTGCCTTCGTGGTGAAGCCTCAGCTGCCGATCAGCGTGTCCATCGGCAGCGCGTCGCGCCGGCGCACCTCGGCCTCGAACGCGCCGCAAAGATGCGCGATGCCGTTGGCGTAGTAGGAGATCAGCTCGCGACCGCGCGGCAGGATGACGTAGGCATCCCCTTCCTTGGCGAGCACGCGCCGCATCCGCAGCATCCGCCAGGCGCGCTCGAACGTCTCGAGCGCCTCGCGTTCCGGTTCCACCACCTCGGCCCCCTGCGCGACCAGCACGTCGCGCAGCTCCTCGATCCGCGCCAGCAACCTCTCCTCCGGGACATACTCGGCGTCGAATGTCTGAAGCGCAGCGCAGACGAGCGGCACCGCCGTCACCGGGATGATGGCGCCGATCCGCGTCATCATCCCGTCGCAGAAGCGCTGGACCTCGCCGAGCCGCTCGGTGCGCGGCAGTTCGTGGAGCGCAACACCATGAGACGCGGCGACCGATGCGAGCCAGGGCAGCACCGGCACCGGCTCACCCACGACGACCGCGGCGCGGCCGTAGCGCTTCCACCGTCGCGTCGAGAGTCGGCCGAAGCTCGAGGCGCCGAAGCCGACCACCTCGCGGAACTGCCGCCAGCGGGAGGGGCGCTCGCCCCCCTCGGTCGCGCGCAGTTCGCGGAGCAGCGTGCGGTCCTCGAGCACGCGGTCGTAGTTGAGCGCGACCGGCACCACATACATCCGCTCGGCGAAGCCGGGCTCGCGCGCGGTGCCGATCAGGTAGTCGAGGAGACCGATCTTGGCGGGGCGCAGCTTGCCGTCGCGCGTCAGTCCCCCTTCGGGGAAGATCCCCTGGGTGACGCCGTTGCGCGTGATCAGCTGGACGTAGCGCTCGAGCACCGTGTGATAGAGCGGCTCGCGGTAGCGCCGGCGGATGAAGTACGAGCCGAAGCTCTTGAACAGGTACTCGAGCGGGAAGACGCGCGCCCACTCGCCGACCGCGTAGGAGATCGCGACCTGCCCCGCGAGCCCATAGCCGGCGAGGACGTAGTCGGCGTTGGAGCGGTGATTCATCAGATAGACGACGATGCTCTCGCGCGGGAGCCGGGCGAAGGCCCCCGGGTCGCGGATGCGCACAGTGGGCTTGTAGAAGAGGTTCAGCGCCGCCTTGGAGAGCGCGTAGCCGAACTGGTAGTACATCAGGAGGTTGAAGGCAGGGACGATCTCGTCGACGTAGGTGCGGACCCGCGCCCAGGCGCGCGCCTCGGTCATCCCGTGCTCCGCGGCGTGCGCACGCACGGCCGCGGCGATCGTCTCGTCGGCGAGCAGCGCCTCGGTGATGTAGCGCTTGCCGGTGAGCTTGAACCGGTCCACGCGGGCGCGGAATCGGAGCATCGCGCGCAGGGCGGCGGTGCGTGACCACCGGCGCCAGAGCAGCAGGATCAGCACGCCGCCGAGCGCGACCGTGCCGAGGACCACCAGCCACCAGGGGAAGCGCGCGTCCGGCATCGGCCGGAAACGTCCGCGCACGGCGGTGGGGCGTCAAGCCCGTGGCGTGACGGCCGTCGGCCGATATTTTCCGTCGATGCTCTGCGTCCGCCCGCACCTCTGCACTCTCCGGCGCGCGTTCGCGCGCGGGATCGTGCTCGCGGTCGTCCTCGTCACCGTGCCGCTGTCGGCGCAGGACTCCGCGACGGTCGCACCGCGCCCGGCACTCGGCACCTGGCTCGACACGACGGCCCTGCGCGCGGCGCTGATGGCGGTGCGACCGCACGGCGGGACGCATCGCGCAACGCGCCTCTTCCTCGCCGGCTTCGACAGTGCCGGCGTTCCGACGGCACCCCGGGAGGCCGCCCCCGGTCCGATGCCGGCCATCTGGCGCGACACGGTGCTCGCGCTCCTGCGCGCGGCGCAGCGGCCGATCCCCCACCGCGGACCCGGGGCGAGCGTGTACCTGTTCGTGGAGTCCGGGCCGGACGCTCGCGTCGAGGAGACGACCGTTGACCTGCGCCGCGCGGCGCTCGCCAACGTCGGCATCCTGACGCGGCGGCTCGAGCGCGAAGCGTCGGATCTCCGGAGCAACCTCGACTCGCTCGACGGGCTGACCCTGCCCGTACGCGTGCACCTGACCGTGAGTCCCGAAGGTGTGGTCGAGCAGTCGCGCATCATCCTGTCGTCCGGCTGGGCCGTCGTCGATGCGGCCGCGCTGCGGATCGTCTCCGCGACGCGGTTCGTGCCATCGCACATCGAGGGCGTCCCGGTCCGCAGCAACGTGATCCTCCCGCTGCGCTTCGTCTTCCCGGAGTAGTCGCCGCCAGCTACTCCGCCGCGAGCCGTCCCAGTGCGTCCCAGTCGCGCTTCTCGTCCGTCACCGGGCCGAGGATCCAGCGCGAGATGACGATCAGGCCCAGCAGCACGATCACGCCGACGCCCTGTGCGCGTGCGGGGGACATGCCGAGCTGCGCGTTGCAGACCCAGGTCACGAGGGCCCAGATCAGCGGGCCCGTGATCGCCGAGAATCGGCCGACCATCCCGTAGAGGCCATAGAACTCGCCGACCCGATCGGGCGGGGTGAGCCGCAGCATGTAGGGGCGGTCGGCACTCCAGATGCCGCCGAGCCCGACGCCCGCCATCGAAGCGACGAGGAAGAGCGACTCGACCGGGAGGGCGAAGAGCCCGACGGCGCCCGCAGCGAGGAAGGTCACGACCCAGAGCCAGAGCACGCGATCGAGCGTCCGCTTCGGCCCGATGCGGTCGACCATCCGGCCCCACATGAAGCCGCCGAGCACCGCGAAGGTGATCGCGAAGAGCATGATCTGCTGCGCCTTCCCCTCGCCCGCGGCCTTCTCGAGGCCCGACGCCATCGCGACGTTCACCGTGTAGAGCGCCATGATGCTGATGACGGTATTGATCGCGTCCGTGTAGAACACGCGTCCGACCAGGAAACGCAGCAGCCCCGGATAGGCCGCGCCCCCCTTCAGCGTGCGAAGGGTCTGCGCGGTGGACTCCTGGATCATCCGCCAGCCGAAGACGGGCCGCGGGTCCGGATTCCCGCGTTCCTTCACGAACAGGAAGCAGGGGATCGCGAGGACGAGGAAGGCGATCGCGATCGCGGTGAAGACCGGGGACTTGTCGTCGCCGGAGAGGATCATGCCGATGCCGACCGCGAAATACGATCCGAGGTAGCCGACGCCGACGCCGATGCCCGAGATGCGGCCGCGGTTATCCTCGGTCGTCACCTCGGGAAGCAGCGCGTCGTAGAACTGGAGTCCGGCCTGATAGGCGGCATTCGCGAAGATGAACGCGAAGATCGTCGGCCAGTAGCCGCTGCGCGCGATCAGCAGCGTCAGGCCGACGCAGAGCAGCGTCGAGACCACGAGAAAGGGCATCCGGCGCCGTGCGCGGTCCGTCATCGCGCCGAGCAGGGGCGAGATGACGAAGATGATCCCCATCGACACGGCACTGATGATGCCGTAGACGAAATCGGCTCGCTCGGCACCCACCTGGTCGCGCACCCAGAGCGAGAAATAGAGCGAGACCACGCCCATCGAGAAGATCGTGTTCGCGAGGTCGTAGAGGATCCAGCTCCAGACCGCGCTCCGGGCGATCGGGGCCTGCGTCGGCGTGGACATCGGGGGAATGTGGTCCGCGGGCGCCGCCGCGGCCAGCGCGTCGCATATTTCCACGTCCATGTCCACGCCGCCCCTCGTCCGCGCCGCGACCGCCGCCGACCTCGACGCGCTGCGCGCGCTCATCCCGCGCTCGGCGCGCGCGCTGAGCGCCGGGTTCTACTCCGAGGCGCAGACCGAGTCCGCGATCCGCCATGTGTTCGGCGTCGATTCCCAGCTCGTCGCCGACGGCACCTACCTCGTGGCCGAGTCCGGGGGTGCGATCGCGGGATGCGGCGGCTGGAGCCGGCGGCGCACGCTCTACGGCGGCGACCAGCACAAGGACGCGGCCGACCCCCTGCTCGACCCCGCGACCGACGCGGCCCGCATCCGTGCATTCTTCGTCGCACCGGAGTTCGCGCGGCGCGGCATCGGGAGCGCGCTGATGCGTGCCTGCGCCGCGGCCGCGGAGGCCGCCGGATTCCGGCGCCTCGAGCTCATGGCGACCCTCCCCGGCGTGCCGCTCTACGAGGCGTACGGCTTCCGCGCCCTCGAGGAGGTCAGTGAGCGGCTCCCCGACGGCGTCGCGCTCCCCTTCGTCCGCATGGGGCGCGCGCTTCCCCTGCCCTGATTCACCCGAGCCAGGCGCGCAGCAGGGCCGGCACCGCCGCGATCGCCCCGAAGCGCACGGCGCGCCCGGCGAGGCAGAGCAGCACGAACCGCACGAACGGATAGCGCGCGATCCCGGCAGCGATCGCCGCCAGATGGAATGGCGGGATGCTCGCCACCGCGCTCGCGGCCAGCACCCCGGCACCGTACCCCGGATGCCGGTCGAGCACCGCACGGCCGCGCTCGATCAGTGCGCGGCTCTTCGCGTGCGTGACCCGGTCCGAGAGCGTGCCGAGCCAGTACCAGAGGAGCTTGGCGCCGACGTGCGTCGCGGTGAAGACCCCCAGCATCGCGAGCGCGAGCCCCGGCGGTCGCACGGCCCCGATCGCCAGCGCCACCACCTCGGCCAACCCGATCGGTACGATCCCCACTAGGAACCCGAGCACGCCGGCCGACCAGAGCGCGAGCGCCGGTGAGGAGAGGTCGAGTTCGGGGATCATCGCGAAAGCTACGACCTCGTCGTTGGTGGGAGGAAAACAAGAACGCCGCCCGGGGATCCTCCCCCGGACGGCGTTCCCCTCGTGCGTGCGATCAGTTCGTGCGGCGCAGCTCCACGCGCCGGTTCTGCGAGCGGCCGAGCGTCGTGGCGTTCGACGCGGTCGGCTGGTCGGGCCCGTACCCGCGCGCCGTCATCCGGCTCGCGGCCACGCCCTTCGAGACGAGGTACGCCCGGACCGACTCGGCCCGCGCGCCCGAGAGGCGCATGTTGAGCGCCCTCGACCCGCTGATGTCCGTGTGGCCCTGCACCTCGACATTCACGTCGGTCGCGTTGACGAGCGCCGCGGCCACCCGGTCCAGCACCACCATCGCCTCGGGGGTGAGCTCCGACCGGTTCGTCGCGAAGGTCACGCCCTCCAGCACGATCGACGTCCGGCCCGCCTCGAACACGATCGCGCAGCCGCGCGAATCGACGCGCGTGCCGGTCGGGGTGTTCGGGCAGGTGTCCGCATTGTCCATCACGCCGTCACTGTCCGAGTCCACCGGGATCGGGCAGCCGCGCGCATCGACGCGAGTGCCGGCCGGGGTGTTGGCGCAGGCATCGACGTTGTCCATCACGCCGTCACGGTCGGTGTCCACCGGCACCGGGCAGCCCGTCGCATCGACGCGCGTGCCGGCGGGGGTGTTGCCGCAGCGGTCGTTGGCGTCGATCACGCCGTCGCGGTCGCTGTCGCGCGGGCATCCTGCCGCGTCCACCGGCGTCCCGACCGGGGTGTTGGCGCAGCGGTCGTTGGCATCGATGACGCCGTCACGATCCGCGTCCTTGGGCGGCACGCAGCCGCGCGCATCGACCATCTCGCCGAGCGCCGTGCCGGGGCACGCATCGAGGTCGTCGGTGACGCCGTCCTTGTCCGCGTCCTTCGGGCCGACCCTGCCGAAGCGGAAGTTGAGCCCGGCCTGGAGGGAGATGTTGCCCGTCTTGAACTCCGCGGTCGACGTCTCGTAGAGCGGGCTCATCAGGACATCGCCGATCGCATCGAACCGCAGGCCGACGCGGTCACTGAGACTGCGCTGGAGACTGGCCGAGAGGCTGTACCCGTCGTCCGTCCACTTGTAGCCGCTCGGAAGCTCCATCCGGTCGCGCACCCATCCGGCGCCGATCACGCCCTTCCAGCCCGCCGAGAACGGGATGTGCCACGCGAGGCGCAGGTACAGCGGGTTGATCATGGTCTCGATGTCGGTGCCGGGGGTCTTCGCGTTGTTGCGCGAGGTCTCGAACTCCACCGCGAGGTTGCGCGCGAGGAAGAGTCCGACGCGTCCGCCGAATCCGATCGGATTGTCGAGATTGAGATCCTCGTCGAGGATCATGTATCGGCCGTACGCGCCGAGTTCGAACGTGCCGCGGTCTTGTGCGAGGGCCGGCGTCGCGACGCCAAGCGCCAGTGCGGCTGCCAGGATCTTCAGTGCGCGCATGGAATCTCCGGTGAGGGGTTTAGTGCTTCGGTACAGATGTTTTAAACAGTGCAAGCGCCCGCATGTTCCGCCAGAGGAGAAGCCCTAGGCCATCGTCGGAGTTCATGCGTACGCAGTGTCCACCGCCTGTGGTGCGGACGCAACGGAGAGAGGGGCACCGGCAGTCGCCGGCGCCCCTCTCTCACACCTCCCACCTCACATCTGCCGTTCGTTCAATCCTCTTCGGCCGGCATCGCGAGGAGACCCGCATCGGCCTCCATCGGCGCGGCGAGGAAACTCGGCGGCAGTTCGCCGAACCCGCCGAACTCCGGCGCGGGCGCCGGCGGCGGCTCGATGTCCATGTCCACGTCGCTGTAGCGATACATGCCCGTACCGGCCGGGATCAGGTGGCCGATGATGATGTTCTCCTTGAGGCCGAGGAGGTTGTCCTTGGCCCCGCGGATCGCGGCATCGGTGAGCACGCGGGTGGTCTCCTGGAACGACGCGGCGGAGATGAACGACTGCGTCGTGAGCGACGCCTTCGTGATCCCGAGGAGCAGGGGCTCCGACTGGGCGGCCTTCTGCTTCTTCTTCTTCGACTTGTCGTTGGCGTCGCGGAACATCGCCTTGTCGACGTTCTCACCCTCGAGGAACTCGGTGTCACCCGACTCGACGACGCGCACCTTCTGGAGCATCTGACGCACGATCACGCCGATGTGCTTGTCGTTGATCTTCACGCCCTGCAGGCGGTAGACCTCCTGCACCTCGTTCAGCAGGTATTCCTGCACCGCGCGCGGGCCCTTGATCCGCAGGATGTCGTGCGGGTTCACGGGGCCTTCGCTCAGGCGGTCACCCGCGCGGACGCGGTCGCCCTCGTGCACGCGGAGATGCTTGCCCGACTGCACTTCGTACAGCTGCGGCTGCTGCGAGTCGTCGAGCGAACCCGACTGGTCGATCGGCTGCACGAAGATCTCGCGCTTGCCGCGCTTGATGTCGCCGAAGCGGACGACGCCGTCGATCTCGGAGATCGTCGCCGGATCCTTCGGCTTGCGGGCCTCGAAGAGCTCGGCCACGCGCGGCAGGCCGCCCGTGATGTCGCGCGTCTTGTACGCCTCGCGGGAGATCTTGGCGATCGTCTGGCCGGCGGCCACCTTGGCGCCGTCCTCGATGATCAGCTGCGCGCCGACCGGGATGACGAAGTCGCGGATCTTCTTCTCCTTCCCGCCCTTCGCGTCCCAGATCTCGATGTGCGGGTGGAGCTTCTTCTCGCGGTCCTCGATGACGACGCGCTGGCGGAGGCCGGTGAGCTCGTCGAGCTCCTCGGACACCGTCTCGTCCTCGACCAGGTCCACGAACCGGAGCTCGCCCGAGACATCGGCGATGATCGGGTTGGTGTACGGGTCCCACGTGAAGATCACCTGCTCCTTCTCCACGTCGGCGCCGTTCTCCACCATCAGGATCGCGCCGAGCGGGACCGCCAGGCGTGCCATGACCGGGGCGTTCTTCTCCCGCGTCGCGCGGATGTAGAGCTCGCCTTCATAGGACGTCACGATCTCCTGGCCATCCGGATTCGTGACGTTCACGAGGCGATCGCCGAACTCGACGACGCCCTTGACCTTCGACTTCCGCGCCGTCTGCTCGGCGATGCGGGCTGCCGTGCCGCCGATGTGGAAGGTGCGGAGCGTGAGCTGCGTGCCCGGCTCGCCGATCGACTGCGCGGCGATGATGCCGACGGCCTCGCCCAGGTCCACCATCTGCATGGTGGCCAGGTTGCGGCCGTAGCACATCCGGCAGAGCCCGCGCTTGGCCTCGCAGGTGAGCACCGAACGGATCCGCACCGTCTCGATCCCCGCCTCTTCGATCGCCGTCGCGGTCTCCTCGTCGATCATCTGGCCGGCCTCGACCAGGAGCTGCGGGCGCCCGGCCTCGTCGAGCAGCTGGGGATCGACCACATCCTCCGCCGCCACGATGCCGACGATGCGTTCCGCCAGCGGCTCGATGATGTCCTCGCCCTCCTTCAGCGCGGCGATGTCGAGCCCCATCACGGTGCCGCAATCCTCCTCGGCGATGACCACGTCCTGCGCGACGTCGCAGAGGCGGCGCGTCAGGTAGCCCGCGTCGGCCGTCTTGAGCGCCGTGTCGGCGAGACCCTTGCGGGCGCCGTGGGTGGACGAGAAGTACTCGAGCACCGAGAGGCCTTCACGGAAGTTCGACTTGATCGGGTTCTCGATGATCTCGCCGATGCCTCCGGTGAGGTTCTTCTGCGGCTTCGCCATCAGGCCGCGCATGCCGGCCAGCTGGCGGATCTGGTCGCGCGAACCGCGCGAGCCCGAATCGAACATCATGAACACGGTGTTGAAGCCGTTCTGCGACTCGCGCATCCGCTTCACCATCGCGTCGGCGATGTCGTTGTTGGCGTGCGTCCAGGTGTCGATGACCTTGTTGTAGCGCTCGCCGTTCGTGATGTTGCC
>JANNLH010000195.1:0-3646 GCA_031396725.1 Gemmatimonadaceae bacterium
TTCCTCGGACTCTCGACCGACCGCTTCGATGCCGCGGCCGCGCTCGGCGGCCGCGTGATCCCGCTGACCACGGACACGCGGGCGTCGCTGAGCCACGACCGGGTGCTGAAGCAGGTGATCGCGGCGCGGCTTCGTCGCGGCGAGACGCTGCCGAGCGACGACACGACGAATGCGAACCGCGGCTTCCAATCGGCGCGACTGCGCACGCAGCAGCTGCAGCAGGGGATGGCGTCGGGCGTGCCGCCGGCTGATTGGTTCGTCTGGTTCACGCAGATGGTCGCGGTCGAGCATGACCGGCACGGCGGCACGATGGGCGTCGCCGAGGCCGCATGGTTCCGCGAGGTCGAGCGGTATATGGTCGCGCAGAGCGCCCCGCGCGACGGCATCTCGGCGCTCCGCTTCCTCTGGGCGGCGGTCTCGTACGACTGGCCGACCGCGGCGGCCGAGGTCGAGACGCTGATCGAGGCCCGGAACGAGGGACGGCAGTGGCTCCCCCGCGGGTTGTTCCTTGATGCCGCGGTGATCGCGCGGCTGAAGACCGGTGACGCAGCGGGCGCCGAGAGTGCACTCGCGCGCTTGGGCTCGGCGGCGGAGCGGCAGCCGGGAGACGTGCGCACGCGGCTACTGGAGGCGGCGGTGGCGCGCGCAGTAGGAAGCAAGAAGTAGGAAGTAGGAAGTAGGAAGTAGAAAGTAGGAAAGGGGCGAGGAGAGTGTCCCCGGCCCCCTTCCTACTTTCTACTTCCTACTTCCTACTTCCTACTCCGTCACGGCTTCGTGACGGGCGCTTTCGGCGGCTTGTTCTTGAAATCCCCCGCCTTCACGCTCGAGATCTTCGACAGGCTGATGTGCTTCTTGAGCGCCGCGTTCACCTGGTCGACGGTGAGCGCCTTCACGCGGTCGTCGAGCTGGCCCTCGAACGCCATCGTGCGGCCGGTGATCACCTGGTTCGAGAACATCGCCGCGATCTGGCCGTCGTTCGCACGCATCTGCTGGCGCTGCTGCAGCCAGGCGGACCGTGCGGCGTCGAGCTCCTCCTGCGTGATGCCGTCCTTCAACATGCGGCCCATCTCCTCACCGAACGCCGACTCGAGCCGGAGCACGTTCTCGGGCGCGTAGATCGCGTTCGCCTGGAACGAGCCGACGCTGTCGAGCTGTTGCGCGCCGAGGCCGGAGCCGACGCCGTAGCTGATGCCGTCCTTCTGGCGGATGCGCACCGCGAGCCGCGAGTTCAGGAAGCCGCCGCCGAGCACGAAGTTGCCGATCGAGAGCGCGGCATAGTCCGGGCTGTCGTCGCGGAGCTTCAGGTTCTGACCGGCGAAGAAGAACGCGTTGGCCTTGTCGGGCGTCTCGATCGTCTCATTGAACTGCGCGACGTCGAAGTACTTCCGCTCGAGACGCCGGAAGGGCTTCGGATTCTTCCAGCCGTCGAAGGTCGCCCGGGCCCAGGCGCTGACCGCCGCCGGGTCGAAGTCGCCGACCACCGCCAGGTCGCCGTAGGTCGCGCCGACCAACTCGGTGTAGATCGCCTTCACGTCCTCGACCTTGAGCGACTGGATCTCCGCGATCTGCTCGTCGATCGACTTGGTCCCGAGCGGATGGCCCTTCGGGTAGGGCGACATGCGCTGGCTGAAGAGCGTGACCGCCAGCATCGTGGGCTCCGACTTCTGCGCCTCGATGGCCTGCAGCTGCGACCGCTTGATCTCCTCGAACTCGCTTGCCGGGAAGACCGGCTCCTTCAGCACCTCGGCCACCAGCGCGAGGGTCGGCATCAGGTTCTCGCGCGTCGTCAGGATGCTGGCGACGATGTTGTTCCCGGCGCCGCCGAACGAGACCTGCGCCTTGAGCCGGTCGAACTCGTCCTTGATCTGCTGCCGCGTCCGGTTCTTCGTGCCCTTGTCGAGCATCCCGGCCATCGCCTGCGCCGCGTTGTTGCGGTTGGTGAGCGTCTGCTCGCTGCCGTGCCGGAGCGTGACCCGCGCGCTGACGGTGCTGCCCCGGTTCTTCTTCTCGAGCAGCGCGACCTTGAATCCGCCCGGCAGCGTGCTGCGCACGGTGCGGGCATCGAGGTTCGCCGGTGACGGATCGAACGCCTCGCCCTCGGCGAGCGCGGCGCGCCCCTTGTACTCGGCGGCGGTCTTCGCGAGTTCCGCATCGACCACGACCGGGATCGTGACGCGATCCGGCTTGTCGGTCGGGATGAACTGGCCGATCGTGCGGTTGTCGGACTTGAAGTAGGTCGTGGCGACGCGCTTCACGTCGTCGAGCGTGACCTTCTCGATCCGGTCGCGGTTGATGAAGATCATGCGCCAGTCGCCCATCGAGGCCCACTCGGAGATGCCGAGCGCGACGCCCTGCGAGTTGGCGAACTGGAGTTCGATGTTCTTGAGCAGTGCCGTCTTCGCCTGCGCGAGTTCGGTCGCGGTCGGCGGCTCGGCCGCGAAGCCCTCGAGCGCGGCGATCAGCGCGGTCTTGGCCGGCGCGAGCGGCTGGTCCTTGCGCAGCGAGGCCATCGCGAGCACCGCGCCGGGCTCCTTGAACTGGAACGCCATGCCGCTGGTGTTGGCGGCGAGCCCGGGCTGCACGAGCGCCTTGTGGAGGCGGCCGCCGGGTTGCTGGTTGATGATGCCGTTGAGCACGGCGATCGCCGCGTAGTCCGGGTGCGTGCCCGCCGGGATCTTGTAGAGCGCCATCAGCATCTGCTCATCGCCGACGCGGCGGATGGTGACCTCGCGTTCGCCGTCCTGGTCCGGGTCGCGGGTGTAGGTCTCGAAGAGCAGGTTGCCGCGCGCGAGCGAGCGCTCGGGGCGCGGGATCGCGCCGTACTTGGCGGCGATCACGCCGAGCGTGCGCGCGACGTCGAACTTGCCGGCGACGGTGAGGATCGCGTTGTCGGGCTGGTAGTACTTCCGGTAGAAGGCCTGCAGCCGCTCGATCGGCACGTTCTCGATGTCGGCGCGCGCGCCGATGGTCGTCTTGCCGTAGTTGTGCCACTCGAACGCCGCGGCCATCGTGCGCTGCCAGGTCACGCGGAAGACGTTGTTCTCGCCCGATTCGAACTCGTTGCGGACGACCGTGAACTCGCTCTCGAGGTCCTTCTTCGCGATGTACGAGTTGACCATGCGGTCGGCCTCGAGGTCGAGCGCCCAGTCGAGGTTCGCGTCGGTGGCCGGGACGGTCTCGAAGTAGTTGGTGCGGTCGAACCAGGTGGTGCCGTTCGGGAAGGCGCCGTGCTCGGTGAGCTCCTGCGGGATGTTCGGGTGCTTCGGCGTTCCCTTGAAGACGAGGTGCTCGAGCAGGTGGGCCATCCCCGTCTCGCCATAGCCTTCATGCCGGGAGCCGACGAGGTAGGTGATGTTGACCGTCGCCGTCGGCTTGGACTGGTCGGGGAAGAGGAGGACGCGCAAGCCGTTCTGGAGCGTGTACTCCGTGATCCCCTCGACGCTCGCGCCGCGAGTGACGCCGGCCGGGAGCTGCTGGGCCGCGAGCGGGGCGACCGCACTCGCGGACGCGAGTGTTAAGAGAAGGGAGAGCCGCGGGCCCAAAAGGCGCGCGGTTAGGGGGATGGGCAAACCAGAAACCTTGAAAAGAGGGGGCGGGGGGGGCATATACCGGGGAATTGTGTTCCGGCCCCGGGACCACCCCAAGG
>JANNLH010000209.1:0-8839 GCA_031396725.1 Gemmatimonadaceae bacterium
GTCATATGCGGGGCCCGGTCGGGCCTCCGTCTCGGTGCGCTTCCAGCGCGACACCGATCCGCGCGGAGAGTCGGCGAGCCCGCGGCTGCCCTGAGGCGTACATCGCCGCGCCGCTGATCGCCATCCTCGTGCTGCTCTGGGTGCGCGCGTCGCGCACGCCGTGGCACGAGATCGGATACGTGCGGCCGCGGAGTTGGCCGGCGACGATCGCCACCGGCCTCGTCTTCGGCGTCGTGTTGAAGCTCGTCCTGAAGGCGATCGTGATGCCGCTGCTCGGCGCGGACCCGCTCAACCAGGCGTACCAGCATCTCGTCGCCAATCCGGCGGCGCTGCCGGGGATGATCCTCATCATCCTGATCGGCGCCGGATTCGGGGAGGAGACGGTGTTTCGCGGGTACCTGTTCGAGCGGCTCGGCAAACTGCTCGGCCCCGCGCCCGCCGCCCGGACGCTGATCGTGCTGCTCACGTCGGCGTTCTTCGGACTCGTGCACTATCCCGAGCAGGGGATCGCCGGCGTGCAGCAGGCCACGATCGTCGGGTTGACGTTCGGGACGGTGTATGCCTTGGCGGGCCGCCTCTTCATGCTGATGATCGCGCACGCGGCGTTCGACCTGACCGCGCTCGCGATCATCTTCTGGGACCTCGAACGCTCGGTCGCCGGGGTGTTCTTCGGGGCGCCCTGAAGGGGGTGCCGGCGCGGGGCGTTACACCCTTGAGACACACCGGGTGGTCCGCTCCGTCGGCGACTGCGCGATGGTTCAGGTGAGCCCGGACGACTCACCCAAGGAGGATCGGATGGCGCTCACGATGATCATCGCTCTCCTGCTCCTGATGGCCGCGGTGGTGATCGCGGCAAGCTGGTCGAGGGGACCACGGCGCCGCTCCGGAGCGGGATCCGGCGACGGCGGCTTCACCTGGGTCGACAGCGGATCGGGCGGGGACTGCGACAGCGGAGATGGCGGATCCGGCGGGGACTGCGGCGGCGGGGATGGGGGCGGGGGCGGCGGCGACTGAGTCGCTGCTCAGCCCGGCGGAGACCGCACCGGACTCTGCGGAAGCCTGACCAGGACCGTCCCGTCCGCTTGCCCGAGCGTGGCCCCATCGGCCGCCAGCAGTCGCGAGGCGAGCAGCCGATCCAGACTCGAGTCCACCGTGGTGCGCCACGGCATCACGCGCACGACCACCGAATCGCCGGAGCGGTCCGCTGCCACATTGATCGCGGTGCGCTCTGGAGCCGTGCGCACCGCCTCTGACAGCAGCAGGCTCATCGCCTCCTCGAGATGCGCCCGCTCGCCGCGGACGTACGGGAGCGCGGGGGAAGCGTCGAGCCCAACGGTGACACCGCGCGACTCGCCGTAGGCCGTAGCCAGCGCCACCGGTGCGCGCAGCAGGTCGAGCGGCCGGACGTCCACGGGTGCCGCCGACGCACCCTCGTTCCGCAGCGCGTGTACACGCCGAACGAGCCGCAACAGCTGGTCCGCCTCATCGGCGCCCTGGCGCGCCGCCTCGATCATCTCGAGCTGGTTGTCGTTCAGGTCCCCGAAGCGGTTCTCGAGCAGGATGTGCAACGGCAGCGAGACCTCGCGCAGCCGGTCGGCCAGCGGGCCGAGCAGCGCGTCGAGGAGCAGTTCCGATTCGCGTCGCTCCTTCACGGCTCCTCCCGCCTCGCCACCGCCGGCGCCCCGTCGTCCAGCGAGACCACCAGCACGTCGAGCCCCCGCCGCTCGGCGATCAGCCGTCCGATCACCGAGCCGCGCAGCAGCCGATGCCAGCGACTGCGCCGCGACTGCCCGACGATCAGCAGGGTCACCCCCTTCTCGTGCGCGAAACGCGCGATCGCCCCGGCCACGTCGGCGCTCTCGATCTTGACGAGTTCGGCGCCGAGGGACTGTGCCAGCTGGATGTTCTCGACGAGCCGTCGCTGGACCGCCGATTCGATCCGGTCGGCGCGCTCCTCCGGGGTCTGCACGTGCACGCAGTACCAGTCGGAGTTCAGCTGGCCGGCGATGCGACTGGCCTTTCGCAGCAGCACTTTGGTCAGCGGCGGATCGCTCGACATCGCGACGAGGATCCGGTCGACGGTCTTCGGCGCCGCACCGCTCTCACGGCGCACGAGATCCTGCCGCGCGCGGTCCACCGAGCTCGCGACCTCGCGCAGCGCGAGTTCGCGCAGCGTGCTGAGGTTCTCCTCGGTGAAGAAGTTCGCCAGCGCCCGCGGGACCTTCTCGGGTGCGTAGATCCGCCCCTCGCGCAGCCGCTGCCGCAGGTCCTCGGCCGAGAGGTCGATGTTCACGACTTCGTCGGCCTGCGCCACGACCCAGTCGGGCACCGTCTCGCGCACGGTGACGCCGAGCACGCGCTCCACGACGTGATTCAGCGACTCGAGATGCTGGACGTTCACCGCCGAGAGCACGTTGATGCCGCGGTCAAGCAGGTGAAGGACGTCCTCCCAGCGCTTGCGATGGCGGAGGCCGGGGACGTTGGTGTGCGCAAGCTCGTCGACGAGCGCGACCTCGGGAGCACGGGCGACGATCGCGTCGAGATCCATCTCCTCCAGCTCGACGCCGCGGTACGGGATGCGCAGGCGCGGCAAGACCTCGAGGTCCGCGATCGCCGCCGAGGTCTCGGTACGCCCGTGCGTCTCGACGAACCCGACGACGACGTCAACCCGCCGCCGACGCAGTTCGTGCGCTTCCTGCAGCATGCGGACGGTCTTCCCCACACCGGCCGCGGAGCCGATGTAGAGCTTGAGGACACCGCGTGCACTCGCACCGGGCGCGGGCAGCATCATCCCTCCCGCTGCCTCAGTACCGCAGGGTGAGCGCGCTGACGAGCACCACGTTCGCCCTCGAGCGCCCGCCCGCCGCGTCACGATCCGGGAAGATCGCATCGCCGGCCGAGAGATAGCGCGCCTCGGTCCGCCACGCGAGGCCCGGTCGCGGTGCGACGTCCACGCCGAGGGATCCACCACGAGCGCGGAACGACGGGACGCCCGCACCGGTGGTGATGATGACCTCCGCCGGGTCGTTGTACCACTCGACGCGTCCGACCAACGCGGTCCGCCCGTTCGCCTGCCAGCGGACGGCCAGCACCCCGCCCGTCCACGCGTCCGCATCGGCCCCGGCGGCCCCGTCCTGCCGTCCCACATCCGCTTGGGCCAGCACCTGCGTGCGCTCCGTGAGGGCCGCGACCAGCGCCGCCCCGGAGAACAAGCGGAGCCGTCCGCCGGTCTCGGTCCCGGCGTACGTGTAGTGACTCAGCGTGACACCCTCACGGAGCAGGATGTCGAGCCGCGTCCCGACCGCCTTGTCCCCATTCGTCTCGGAGATGTTCTGCCAGCCATTCACGACGTCTAACCGCACGGAGACGCGGGGCGCCGCCCGCCACGTCGCGCGCACGCCGGCCGAATAGTACGGCGAGTAGTCGGCCACGAGCGAACGCGTATACGTGAGGTTGTCCGCCGAGATCCAGCCTTCGGCGCCGGCGTTCGAGAAGAAGATCCCGGCGTCCACCCAGAGCGCCGGTGTCACCTGGTAGCCGGCGTACGCCTCCTGCAGGTGGCGCGCCAGCGACGGACCGCTCACGGCGCCGGTCGCGGGTTCTGCGGCATAGTTGGACTGCACCGACGTCCCCGCCTGCAGGGCGAGGCGCCCGCGGACGCGGTCGCCGCTGAACCGCGCCTCGACGTGCGCGAGATTCACGTTGAACTCGTTGGCGCGGGCCGGCTGCGTGGTGAAGGCCCGGTCGAAGTCCGGCGGGCGGCCGAGGTCGTAGGCGTAGTATGCGTCGACGAAGGCGCCGACCCGGACCGTGATCGTGCTGTCGCGCGGCTGCTGGGCCGCGAGCGGTGCGCTGAGCGCGAGCGCGGAGATGGCGAGCAGTCCCGGGCGTATCACGGTGCGTCTCATGGTACGTCTCATGGTAGGTCTCATGGTGCGTCCCTCGTCGCGGCCGGCGTGAGGCTCACCTTCCGGGGAAAGGCACTGTCGAGGGCGATGTTGAGCCGCAGCACATTCACGCGCGGCTCGCCGAGGATGCCGAACTGCCGGTCCTCGACGTGGCGCTCGAGCAAGGCGCGCACGGCGGCGGTGTCCGCGCCGCGCGCGCCCGCGACGCGCGCAAGTTGGAGGATCGCATTCGCCGGCGAGATGTGCGGATCGAGTCCGGACGCGGACGCCGTCACCGCATCGCCCGGCACCGCACCGCGGAAAGCGCCCTCGGCCGATACCAGCGTGTCCATGCGCGCCTCGACCGCGGCGGCGAGCAGCGCCGACGTCGGTCCCCGGTTGCTGCCACCTGAGGCGCGACCGTCGTAGCCGGAGCCGGCCGCCGATGGCCGCGAGTGGAAGTACCAGGACTTCGTGAAGGACTGGCCGATGAGCTCGCTCCCGACGACGCGCCCCTCGACGCGCACGAGCGAGCCCGCCGCCTGCCGGGGGAAGAGCAGCTGCACCGCCCCGGTCACGAGTCCCGGATACACGAGACCGGTGATGATCGAGAGGACCAGGGTCAGGACGAGGGTCGCGCGGAGCTGTCGGATGACCTGCATGGGTTCCCCGGTCACACGAGGTGGAGGAACACGAGGAGCCGATCGATCGCCGCGATCCCGACGAACGGGACGAGGAGGCCACCGAGGCCGTAGACGAGGAGATTGCGGCGCAGGATCGACGCCGCCCCCGCCGGGCGGTACTTGACCCCGCGCAGGGCGAGCGGGATCAGCGCGATGATCACGAGCGCATTGAAGATCACGCTCGCGAGGATCGCGGAGGTCGGCGAATGCAGCCCCATCACGTTCAACGCCGCCAGCGCCGGGTAGGTCGTGAGGAAGATCGCGGGAACGATCGCGAAGTACTTGGCGACGTCGTTCGCAATCGAGAAGGTCGTGAGCGCACCGCGGGTCATCAAGAGCTGCTTCCCGATCTCCACCACCTCGATCAGCTTGGTCGGGTCGGAATCGAGGTCGACCATGTTCCCGGCTTCCTTGGCCGCCTGCGTGCCGCTGTTCATCGCCACGCCGACGTCGGCCTGTGCCAGCGCCGGCGCGTCGTTGGTCCCGTCGCCGGTCATCGCGACGAGCCGGCCGCCCGACTGCTCCCGCACGATCAGCGCCATCTTGTCCTCCGGGCGCGCCTCCGCGAGGAAGTCGTCCACGCCGGCCTCGGCGGCGATCGCTGCGGCCGTGAGCGGGTTGTCCCCGGTGATCATCACGGTGCGGATCCCCATCGCCCGGAGCCGGTCGAACCGCTCGCGCATCCCGCCCTTGATGACGTCCTTCAGGTGGACGACGCCGAGCACCGAGGGCGCGCCGCTCTGCCGTTCCGCCACCACGAGCGGGGTGCCGCCGCCGCGCGCGATCCGCTCGACGACCGCGGCCAGTGCCCCCGGCACCGTGCCTCCGTTCTCCGTCACCCAGCGCGCGACGGCGTCGCCGGCGCCCTTCCGGACCTCGAGCGTCCCGAGCGTGACCCCGCTCATCCGGGTCTGCGCGCTGAAGGGGACGAACAGGGCGTCCGAGTGCCCACCCGCATCACCGAGCGGCCGTCCGCGCAGGGCGTGCTTCTCCTTGGCGAGCACCACGATGCTGCGGCCCTCGGGGGTCTCGTCGGCCAGCGACGCGAGCTGCGCGCGATCGGCCAGCAGGTCGTCGGAGACCTCCGGCATCGTGACGAAGGCGACCGCCTGACGGTTGCCGAGCGTGATGGTCCCCGTCTTGTCGAGCAGGAGCGTGTTCACGTCCCCCGCCGCCTCGACCGCCCGCCCGCTCACCGCGATCACGTTCTGCTGGATCAGGCGGTCCATCCCGGCGATGCCGATCGCCGAGAGCAGGGCGCCGATGGTCGTCGGGATGAGGCACACCAGCAGGGCGACGAGGACCGGCACGGGCACCGACCCGCCGGAGTAGCGCGCCAGCGGCTGGAGCGTCACGACCGCGAGCAGGAAGATGATCGTCAGGCCGGAGAGCAGGATCGTCAGCGCGACCTCGTTCGGCGTCTTCCGTCGCGAGGCCCCTTCGACGAGGGCGATCATCCGGTCGATGAAGGTCTCGCCCGGGTCGGCGCTGACCCGCACGACCAGGTGGTCGGAGAGCACCTTCGTGCCTCCGGTCACCGCCGATCGGTCGCCACCGGACTCGCGGATCACGGGGGCGGATTCGCCGGTGATCGCGGACTCGTCCACCGACGCCACGCCCTCGATCACCTCACCGTCGCTCGGGATCGTGTCGCCCGGCACGCAGAGCACGAGGTCGCCCTTCCGCAACGAGGTGGCGTCGACGATCGAGAATGCGAGACGGTCGATCGGACCGCCGAGTTCCGAGGCATCGAGCCGCCGCGCGTGCGTGAGCGCACGCCCCTCCCTCAGGTTGTCCGCCTGCGCCTTGCCGCGCCCCTCGGCGATCGCCTCGGCGAAGTTCGCGAAGAGCACCGTGAACCAGAGCCACAGCGCGATCTGCAGCGTGAAGCCGAGATCCGGCGCGCCGCGCAAGAGGTCGCCGGCCAGGACGAGCGTTGTCAGCACGCTCCCCACCAGGACCACGAACATCACCGGATTCCGCACCATCGTCACGGGTGAGAGCTTGGCGAAGGCGTCGCGCAGGGCGCGCCGGGCGAGCGCGCGATCGAAGAGCGGATGCGATGTTCCCCTAGCGGGCACCTAGAAGGTCCTCCCCGCGCCGAGCAGGAGCTGCTCGACCACCGGCCCCAGCGCGAGCGCCGGGAAGAAGGTGAGCGCGCCGACGATCAGGATCACGCCGACCAGCAGGGTCAGGAAGAGCGGGCCCGACACTGGAAGCGTGCCGGCGGTCACCGGCGCGGCCTTGCGCTCGGAGAGGAAGCCGGCGAGTGCGAGCACCGGCACGATCAGCGCGAACCGGCCGACGAGCATCGCGGTCCCGAAGAGGGTGTTGTAGAAGTACGTCCCGCCGGAAAGGCCGGCGAAGGCGCTGCCGTTGTTCGCCGCGGTCGAGCTGAAGGCATAGAGGATCTCGGAGAGCCCGTGCGGGCCGGTGTTCGCGAGTCCGGCGAGGCCCGCGTTGCTCACGACGGCGATCGCCGTGAACCCGAGGATCGCGAACGGCGGCGCGAGGATGTAGAGCACCACCATCTGGATCTCGCGCCGGCCGATGCGCTTGCCGAGGTACTCGGGCGTGCGGCCGATCATCAGGCCGGCGACGAAGACGGTCAGCACGACCATCATCAGCATGCCGTAGAGCCCGGCGCCGACCCCGCCGAAGATCAGCTCGCCCAGCTGCATGTTGACCAACGGCACGAGACCGCCGATCGGCGTGAACGAATCGTGCATCGCGTTGACCGCGCCGCTCGCCGCGGCGGTGGTGACGACGGCGTAGAGCGCCGAGTTGGCGATGCCGAACCGCACTTCCTTGCCTTCCATGTTGCCGCCGGGATGCCCCGCCGCTGCCGCGACCGCGACCCCCGACGCGGCGTGGATCGGGTTGCCGGACGACTCGGCCGCGTACGTGATGGCGACGCCGGCCGCGAAGAGCACGGCCATCGACCCCCAGACCGTCCACGCGTGCCGCAGGTGTCCCGACATCCGGCCGAACGCATACACCAGCGCGGAGGGGATCGCGAAGATGGCGAGCATCGAGACCAGGTTGCTCCAGGGCGTCGGATTCTCGAACGGATGTGCCGCGTTGGCGTTGAAGAAGCCGCCGCCGTTCGTGCCGAGCTGCTTGATCGCCTCCTGGCTCGCGACCGGCCCCATCGCGAGGCGCTGTGTCGCGCCCTCGAGCGTCGTGAGCTCGAGCGTCGGCGAGAAGTTCTGTATCGCACCCTGCTGCGCCATCACGAGCGCGACGACGAAGGCGAGCGGCAGGAAGAGATAGAGCGTGCCGCGCACGAGGTCGGCCCAGAAGTTCCCGAGCCGCCCCGCCGAGCGCCGCGTGACCCCGCGCACCAGCGCGACCGCGACCCCCATCCCGACGGCGGCCGACGCGAAGTTGTGGAAGGCGAGCTGCCACATCTGGGAGAGATGGGACATCGTCGCCTCGCCGCCGTATGACTGCCAGTTGGTGTTGGTCATGAACGAGGCCGACGTCTCGAACGCCTGCCGGTCGGTCACCGCCGCGAACCCATCCGGATTCAGCGGCAGGACGGCCTGGAGCCGGAGGACGGCGTAGGTCAGCAGCATCGAGACGGCGCTGAAGAGCAGCACGCTGGTCGCATAGCGCGTCCAGTGCTGGTCCTCGGTCGGGTCGACGCCCGAGGCGCGATAGACGAGCCGCTCGAGTGCCGTGAGTCCGGGCGCGCGCAGGGAGCCGTCGTAGACCTTCACGAGGTAGATCCCGAGCGGCTTGGTCAGCGCGAGCACGAACAGCAGGAAGAGCGCGACTTGGGACCATCCGGAGGCGGTCATCTCAGAAGCGCTCGGGGCGGGCGAGCGTGTAGAGCAGATAGCCGAGGACGCCCACGGCGGCGGCGGCCGCGAGCACGGCGAGCGCCGCGGGACTCATCGCGTCACCTCCGACCCTCCCGCGTCCGGGTCGGCGTGGCCGAGCCGGACGCAGAATCGCAGGTAGGCGAGCATCAGGGCGAAGAAGCCGATCGTCAGGCTGGTGTAGAGCAGGTCCATCGCGGTCACGGGTCCTCCCCGGGGTCTCTGGGCACGAGTCCACATTGCCGCAGAGGGCGTTAAGACCGCACAAAGACCGGGGTGACGGACCGTGAAGATCCCGTGAATTCAGGCGCCCGCGAGGGAGCTACTCCCCCGATCCGAGGTCGCGCAGGTCGGCGGCCGGCACGCGCAGCGAGAAGATGCTGCCGCCGCCCTCGCGGTCCGCGTACCGCAGAGTGCCGCCTTGCGCCTCGGCGAGGCCGCGCGC
>JANNLH010000014.1:0-15358 GCA_031396725.1 Gemmatimonadaceae bacterium
GGCGGACAGAACTGTCCGCCACACCCCCTTCAAGTGCAGTTGCCGCCTCCGTTCTTCCTCCGTCTCTCCGTGTCTCTGTGGTGAACAGCTCAGAACCTGAACGCCACCTTCACGCTGCCGCTCCCGCCACGTTCACGCGCGGTCGCCAGTGCCTGGCGGTACTCCGACAGCGGGTACTGATGCGTCACGAGGCCGCCGAGCTTCACTGCCCCGGCTCCGATCAGCTGCGCCGCCTCGTTGAAGGCGCTCAGGCTCGCGCCGCCGTGGGTGTGCGCGCCGTAGGCCAGGGTGCCCTTCAAGGTCAGTTCCTTGAGCCAGAGTGGGGTCCAGTCCAGCCCGCGCAGCGTGCTCGCGTTGCCGAGCAGGACGATCGTGCCGCCTGGGCGCGTGAAGCGCAGGGCATCCTCCACCCCGCGCACGCCGCCGATGCAGACGTACGTCAGGTCGAATCCGCCGACGCCGATCTTGCGGCCGAGGATCGGCTGCAGGAGCCGCGTGCCGCCCGCGTCGGCGAGTTCCTGCAGGTAGTCGCCGCGCGCCTTCACGGTGCGCGCCGCACCGAGCCTGGTCGCGTGGGCGGCCTGGAAGTCGTGGCGCGCGAGGACCGTCACCGGCGCCCCGGGTGCGACGGCCGAGAGTGCCGCGACCTGCATCAGTCCCATCGTGCCCGCGCCGATCACGAGGGCGCGCTCACCCTTGGCGGGCAACGCCCTCCGCGCCGCGTGCACACAGCACGCCAGTGGCTCGGTCAGCACCGCATCGACGTCCGCGGCCGTCTCGGGGATCCGCACCAGTTGCGAGCGGTGCGCGACGAACCACTCCCCCCAGCTCCCGCCCAGTCCGCGCGTCGTGCCGATGAACATCCCGGGCGCGAGCGCGCCATCGGTGAAGTGCGCGCATTGCGAGTGATGGCCGCCGGCGCAGGCGGCGCAGGGCGGTGTCACGCCGCGTGGCTCGCAGCAGAGAAGCGGGTTCACCACCACGCGCTCCCCCACCGCCCAGTCCTTCACGCCGCGCCCGAGCGCGTCGATCACGCCGACGTTCTCGTGACCGAGCACGAATGGGAAGGACGAGAACGGGGACGACGACGGGCTCGCGCCGAGCGTGACGATGTTCGTGTCGCTCCCGCAGATGCCGCCGAGCGTGGTGCGCACGCGCACCCAGTCGTCGCCGGGGAGTTCGGGGGTGTCGACCGTGCGGTGGCGCGTGCAGGCGTGCGCGCCGACGAAGAGCGAGTCGGAGATCGCGCCGGCCGCCTTGGTCACCAGGTAGCGCGGGATCGGCGCTTCGAAGGTGATCGCCCGCATCGTGGCCCCTGCGCTCGACTCGCTCAACGTGCTCACGGCACCTTGGCGTCGCGCGGCACCACGATCCGCAGCGCGCCCGGCACGCTCGCCACCGTGAGCGTCGCCGAGGCGGCGCGGCGGTATTCGCCGTCCACCTCGTAGGCCGGCGGCGAGGGAAAGCGCAACGTGAAGGTCGACGCGCGCTCGATGTCCACGTCCGGCATCCCTTCGTGCTTGCCGCGGATCACCGCGCCGAAGAGCGCCAGCCGGCGGAGCGGCGAGGCATCGCGGATCGCCACGGCATCCAAGCGCCCGTCGGTGATCGAGGCCGACGGCGCGATCCGGAACGAGCCGCCGAAGTGGCGCGCGTTCGCGATCACGAGCATCAGGTGCGGCACATCGTCGCGTGCCCGCGCATCGGTGGCGATCGCGATGTTGGTGCCGGTGTAGCTGCCGATCTGCGTCAACGCCGAGTACGCGTAGAGCGCGTCGCCCTTCAACCACTTGATCCGCGCCACGTCCTCGAGCACCGCGACGTCGAACCCGAAGCCCGCGATGTTGAGGAAATACCGGTCCTCGATCCGCCCCACGTCCACACGGCGCTCGGCACCCTCCACCACGAGCCGTGCGGTCGCGACGGCGTCGCGCGCGGGGGCGCCGGCCGTCTTCGCGAAGTCGTTCCCCGTGCCGGCGGCGATGAACGCGAGCCGTGTGTCGGCGCGCGAATGGAGGATCGCATTGGCGACGTTGCCCCAGGTGCCGTCCCCGCCGACCGCGACGAGCGTCGTGCACCCCTCGGCGATGGCCCGCTCCGCCACCACCGCCTCACCCTCGCGCGCGGTGCTCTCCCGCACGTCGGTGATGCCGACGGCGGCGAAGGCGGCGCGCACGGTGGGGAGGGCCTTCGCCCCGCGGCCACGTCCGGCCGCGGGGTTCACGATCACGCAGACCTTGTCAGGTCCCGCCATCAGCGGTCTTTCACCATCAAGGAACGATGCGCTGCAGCGGATGGAAGGTCTGGAGCCCGTCCTTCATCCACATCTCGCGGAAGGGCGTCGTGTTGATGCCGCCGCGGTCGAGCGCGGCGTTGAACGGATGGTCGTGCACCACGACCGCACCCTTCTCCTCCTCGCTCTCGCTGAAGGGCGCTTCCATCATGATCGTCGACAGATACGACCCGGCCGTGTCGTGCATCAGGCACTGGTAGCGGTGGGTCACGTTCTCCCACTCGTAGTCGGTCAAGTGCATGTCGAGGATCGGCTTGCCGCCCTGCGCCGCCGCGATGCGGATGTCGTGCGGCCCGCGGTCGAACGAGAGCTCGATGTCCTGCATGAAGTGCGGCAGGTGCCAGCGCTCGATCGCGTGCTCCCGTGACGCCTTGGTGGTGGTGCCGAGCAGGTAGGGATAGAACGCGGCGCGCGGCAGCTTGTCCCCCGGCGCGATGCGCGGCGCGACGTGCACCGACATGATCAGCTCGCCGTACGCGCCGACCATCGATTCGTGGAAGTCGAACGCCATCACGGAGAGCACGCTCTGGCCATGATGTGGCTCCACCGGCTGCAGATGCGCCGGCAGGATCTTCACCGCGTTCGCGGTCGGGATCTCGAAGAACCCGCCGACGGCGGTGCGGTAGTGGTATTGCACGAACCCGTCTGGCAACTTGCTCACAGGATCTGCTCCGAACTCAGGACGTCGATGAGGATGTCCGCCGCCTTGTCCAGGAGCTCGGGCGTGTGCGCGGCGGAAACGGAGATGCGAAAGCGCGACTTGTGCTTCGCGACCGCGGGATAGATGATCGGCTGCAGGTAGATCCCGCCGTCCAGCAGCTTCTCGCCGATCGCGAAGATCCGCGGGTCCTTGCGGATCATCACCGGGATGACCTGCGACGTCGAGTCGCCCATGTCCACCCCGGCGTCGCCGAGCCGCTTGCGCAGGTGCGCGACGTTGTCCCAGAGCCGCGTCCGCAGCGCGGGCTCGCGCTCGGCGATGTGCAGCGCCTGCAGCACGCCCGCGGTCACGACCGGCGAGAGCGCGCAGGAGAAGACGCGCGACCGCGCGAAGCCCATCAGGTAGTTGATCAGGCTCTTGGAGCCGGCGACATAACCGCCCATCCCGCCGAGCGCCTTCGAGAAGGTGCCGACGTGGATGTCCATCTCGTGGTCGAGCCCGAAGTGCTCGGCGACGCCGCGGCCGTTCGGGCCGTAGACGAAGCCCGAGTGCGCCTCGTCGATCATGATGCGCGCGCCGTGCTTGCGGGCGACCGCGACCATCTCCGGCAGCGCGGCGATGTCGCCGTCCATCGAGTAGACGCCCTCGACGATGACGAGCTTCTTCCCCTTCGCTTCCTTGAGCTTGCGGTCGAGCTCGTCCGGCCGGTTGTGGCGGAAGAAGCGTGTGTTCGCCTTGGAGAGGATCGCGCCGTCCACGATGCTGGCGTGGGCGTTCTGGTCCATGATGATCCAGTCGCCCGGACGCACGAGGCCGGCGAGCAGGCCGACATTCGTGCTGTAGCCGGTCGGGAAGATCATCGCGGCTTCCTTGCCCATATGCGCCGCGAGCGCCTTCTCGAGCTCGTGGTGCACGTCCATCGAGCCGGAGAGCGTCGGCGAGCCCGCGGCGCCCAGCCCGTACTTGTCGAGCGCGGCCTTGCCGGCGGCGATCACCTCGGGGTGGTACGAGAGCCCGAGGTAGTTGTACGAGGCGAGGTTCAGGAGCGAGCGCTTCTCGTGGTGCAGCCCCTCCTCGAGCTCGATCCGCGGCGTCGGTGCGCCGTGCATCGCCTGGTAGAACAGGTAGTAGCCATGCTCACGGGCATAGCCGTGCCACCAGTCGTCGTAGGCGCCGAAGATCGTGAAGAGGTCATCGGAGGCCGAGTAGTAGAAGTTGCTGTAGTCGTACTCGGCCATCGCGTTGACCGGCGCGTCGCCCGGGCGCGAGGGACCCGTCGAGTCGGAAGGGAGGCTATGCGCCATGAACGCTGGTCTCCAGGCGGGAGAGGGTGACCGGGGTGCCGTAGTTCTCGTGCAGGAACGCCTCCATGCGGTCGCGGACCGTGGCCGCGAGGGTGTCGCGGGCATCATAGGTAAGACCCTCGACCGGGAAGGGGTCGAGGACGTGAATGTCGACGCCGCAGCAGGGGATGCGAGCGAGCTCGGCCTTGGCCACGAATATTCGCCGATCGGCGTGCCGATGGGCAGTCCTGTAGAGCACGATTTTCACCCCAAACACCGGGAACAGCGCCGCCACCAGGGCGAGGCCGCCGAAGTCGAGGGTGAGGAACGGCAGGGACAGCCAGGCCGCGACGGACTGCATCGGGCAATTGTAGCGCAGTCCCGCCCGGGCGATATCCCCCTTCTCGGGGGTCCGGGGTATTGGTAGAGTTCATCCGGCGCCGGCCCTCCGCCGGACCCCGTACAAAGTGCCCGCTCCCCGACCGACCAGGACGCTCCGATGATCCGCCTAATGAACTCACGCGCCTCCCTGCTCGTGGCCGCCTTCTCGGTGGGCCTCGTGGCCGCCTCGACCGCCCTCGCCGCCACGATCCTCCACGACCTGAACGGCAAGTGGAAGGCCGCCGTCGTCACCGACAACGGCACCGGCTACCCGACGATCACGCTCAAGCAGGAGGGCGAGAAGATCACCGGCACCTACGACTCCCCGACCCTCGGCGTGCGGTCGATCACCGGCAAGGTCGTGGGCGACTCCCTCTTCTTCTCCCTCTCGGCAGGCCAGGACGCGTCGATGGTCCTGACCTACTCGGCCGCGATCGTCACGGCCGACAGCCTCAACGGGGCGGTCGACTTCGCCGGACAGGGTGGCGCGAAGTTCACGGCGGTCCGACAGAAGTAGGACCGAGTGGACAGCACGCTCCGCACGCTGCTCGCCGTCGCGACGCTCCTCTGCTCAGGAGCCACCGTCGTTCGGGCCCAGCAGATCCCCGATCTCCCGCCCGAGACCCGGATCCGCGTCCTCGTGCGGGGCGACGATCAGGAGCATACGTTCGTCGGCAAGGTCGAGCGGAGCGATGCGCTCTCCCTCCGGATGGTCGACGAGCGCTCCGGCGAACTCCGCAATATCGAGTGGGGACGAGTCGACCGACTCGAGCGGAGCGGGGGCCGCCGCCCGTATTCGGTCTGGGACCGCGCCGGAATGGCGGCCGGCGTCACCGCGTTCGGGGCGCTGCTCGGTTGGGCGAGCTGGCACTCGTGCAACGATCCTCAGAACGACATGATCTTCAGCTGCATCGTGATGCCGGAGCGGCTGAGTAGTTGGGTGCGCGCCGGCACCTGGGTCGGGCTCACCGGGGGGCTCATCACCGCGCTCGGGATTAAGGGCACTGAGCGATGGCTCGCGGTCGAGCGCCCCAGCGGCGTCGCGCTCACGCTGACGCCGAGTGCGAACGGCACCGCGGTGGGGTTCCGGATCCGCTTCTGAGGTCCGCTGTTCCCTCGCCAAAACAGTCGCGCGGGGCGTAGGTTCCTGCCTATGGACCGTCTCGCCGCCGCGCTCACCGACCGGTATCGCATCGTACGCGAGATCGGCGCGGGCGGGATGGCGACCGTCTACCTCGCCGAGGACCTGAAGCACAACCGGCAGGTGGCGTTGAAGGTGCTGCGCCCCGAACTCGCAGCGACGATGGGGCCCGAGCGCTTCTTCCGCGAGATCCAGGTCGCCGCGCGGCTCCAGCACCCGCACATCCTCCCGCTCCACGACTCGGGCGAGGCCGACGGCTTCCTCTTCTTCGTGATGCCGTTCGTCTCCGGCGAGTCGCTGCGCGAGCGGCTCGACCGCCTGGGCGAGCTCCCGGTGCAGGACGCGGTGCGGATCCTCGTCGAGGTCGCCGACGCGCTCTCGTACTCGCACTCGCAGGGCGTGGTGCACCGCGACATCAAGCCCGACAACGTGATGCTCTCGGGGCGGCACGCGCTGGTGACCGACTTCGGTGTCGCCAAGGCGGTGAGCGAGGCCGCGAGCCAGAACCGCGTCACCACCGCGGGCGTCGCGCTCGGCACGCCGGCCTATATGGCCCCCGAACAGGCCGCCGCGGATCCTCTGCTCGACCATAGAGTTGACATCTACGCGCTCGGCGTCCTGGGATACGAGCTGCTCGCGGGGCGCACCCCCTTCACCGGGATGTCGCCGCAGCAGATGCTGCTCGCGCAGGTGACGCAGGCGCCGGATCCCGTGTCGAAGTACCGAGACGCCTGCCCGAGCGAGCTCGAGGCGATCATCATGCGCTGTCTCGCCAAGCGCGCCTCGGACCGCTGGCAGAGCGCCGACGAGTTGCTGCACGCGCTCGAGCCGTTCGCCGTCTCGAGTGGGGGGATCACGCCGACGCAGTCGCGTCCGGCGGGCTCTGTGAGCGGTACCGCGGCGGCGACCGCAGCGCCCTCTGGCGCCTCGGCGCCTGCCGCGGCGTCGCGCACGCCCTGGCTGATGGGCGCGGCGCTGCTCGTCGTCTTCTTGGCCGCGGTCGGCGGCTGGCTCGCCTTCGGGCGTGGCGGCGCGGACCGCGCGGCCGCGGTGACGCTCGACCGCGTGCAGCTCACCTCGACCGGACGCGCCTTCGCACCGACGCTCTCTCCTGACGGCACGCGTCTCGCGTTCGCCGAGCGCGTGTGCGACGAGAACGGGCGCTGCTCGATCGATATCCGTGTGCAGGATGTGGAAGGCGCTGCGTCGACGACCCTGCTGCGCAACGCGGTCGGCGTCGGCGACATCGAGTGGAGCGGAGACGGACGATTCCTGCTGATCGATGCTTCGATGCGGGAGCGCTGGGGCGCGTTCGCGCTTTCCTCGCTCGGCGGGGAACCGCGCTTCCTCGGCTGCTGCTCCTCCGAATTCGTCGCGTCCGGCGACACCGCCATCCTGCCGGGCATCTACACGCTCGGCGCGCCGCAGCCGATGCGATTCGTCACCATCGCCGACGGCGTCGTGCGTGACAGCTTCTTCGTGAAGGACCGACAGGACTACATTAGCTGGGCCGGCCCGGGTCCGACGAGCGGAACGGTGCTGGCCTGGACCGCGTGGCCCGGTCTTCCGCAGAAGATCCTGCTGCTCGAGCGCGGCGGGGCCCTGCTCGACTCGATCAGCCTGGGCGACGCCGCCGTCTCGCACCAGTTCGTAAAGACGGTCGCCGGCGGCTTCGTGCTCGCCGTCTCGACGGACCGCGACGAGGAGGTCGAACTCCGACGGTACCGCTTCCGCGGGTCGGGCGGCCTCGATCCACGCTTCACCGTCATCGCGGGGGGGGTGAAAGCAGGGTCCGGACTCAACCTCGCGCGCAATGGGATGCTCACCATCGCCGATGGCGCACCCCAGTTCGCCATCTGGGCGATCGAGCGCCGGAACGTGACCGATGTCCGGTTCACCGAGCGCCGCGTAGAGGCGTCCACCGCCGAAGTGCTCGGCAGCATCACCGCGGCGGGCGACCAGCTGCTCCTGATCCGCACGCGCGCGAGCGACCAGCGGCTGCGCGACCTCGCCGTCGTGCCGTTCGGCGGGGGCGCCGAGACGTCACTGGGCTCGCAGCGCGACCTGCTCGACTGGGACTTTCACCAGGACGGTCGCTCCGTATTGCTCATCAACCGGCTCTCCACGGACTCGGTGCGCGTGAGCGATCTCGCGATCCCGAGTGCGCGCGTCACCCCGCTGTTCACGACGTCGAGCGCCACGCAGTGGTTCGAGACGGTTCCGGGTGGCGGTCACGTGCACATCGTGTTCCCTGACAGCATTCGCGTCTTCGGCGTCCGGGCGCGCGGTGATACCCTGCTCGCCGGACCGCCGGGCCTCAGCTCGCTCGATGTGCTCGAGCCGTCGCCCACCGGTGACGCACTCGCGTCCGTCGGCTGGAATGCGACGGGCGACTCGTTGCTCCTGTTCCGCACGTCACTCGCGACGGGGACTCACGTGCGCCTCGCGGCGTGGTACGCCGAGGGCATCGGCGAGGTCACCTGGACCGACGGCGGCGACCTGCTGATCGCGATCCGCGAGACGCAGTGGAGCGACGTGTGGTACCGGATCCCGCCGCGCGGCGGAACGCCGCAGCGCCTCGGCTACCCACCGCGCGCCGAGGCCAGCTACCGCTTCGCGCGCAACGGGCTCCGCGGCGTGGCGAGGGAGCGCACCGTGCTCTCGGACATCTTCCTCGTGCGCGAGTTCCGGGAGCTGCTGACACCATGACCGCGCGCGCGCTTTGGCGTCTCGCCGGGCTCCTGCTGTGTGTTGCGCTCGTGGCGCCGCGGGGCGCGCCGCTCGGCGCCCAGGAGCGCACGCTCTTCTGGCCGGAGTTCTCCGTCATCGCGCATCTCGACGCCGACGGGCGGCTGCTCGTGCGCGAGCGCCAGACCATTCGGTTCACCGGCGCGTGGAACGGCGGCGAGCGGCGATTCAATGTGCGCCGCGGCCAGGAGCTCGCGCTGCGACGGCTCGCGCGCGTCGAGTCGGCCACCGGTCTTGAGCGTGAGCTCACCGCCGGCGATCTGAGCCGCGTGGACGAATACCAGTGGGCGGACGGCTACACGCTGCGCTGGCGCACGCGACTGCCTGACGACCCGCCCTTCGCCGGCTCGGAGTTCACCTACGTCATCGAGTACACGCTCGCGAACCTCCTCGTGCCGCGCGACGACGGGTCGTTCCTGCTCGACCACGATTTCGCCTTCGCCGACCGCGACGGGAACTTCGCGCGCTTCGACCTGGCGCTCACGCTCGATCCCGCGTGGGCGCCGCCGGACGATTTCACCGGCGGGTGGACGAGGACCGATCTCCCGCCCGGCGATGGCTTCGTCGTCTGGATCCCGCTCACCCATCGCGGCGCCGCGCGTCCGGCGTCGGTCGTCTACGGCGCCGAGGAAGGCACGCGGCAGTCGCTGCTGGTTGCTCTCGCCCTCGCGATCGCCGCGCTCTTCGCACTGCTGCTGCGTCGCGAGTCCCGGCTCGGCCGCTTCGCGCCGCTCGTGCCGCGGCAGGAGATGACGCCCTCCTGGTTCGACGAGCACGTCTTCAAGCATCTCCCCGAGGTCGCGGGCGCGGCGTGGGACGACCATACCGCCTCACCCGAGGTGGCCGCGACGCTCGCGCGACTCGTGCAGGAGAAGAAGCTGGAGAGCTCGGTGAAGTCGGAGAAGATCTGGGTCTTCTCCAAGGACGTGCTCCACCTGCGGCTCCTCGTCCCCCGCTCGCAGTTCAACAAGCACGAGCGCGCGCTGATCGATGCGCTCTTCCTGCCGTCGGCGGACCGAACCGACACCGCCGCCGTGCGGGAGCGGTACAAGAGCACCGGCTTCGATCCCGCGGCGCTCATCAGCGCGCGGCTCAAGGAACTCGTGGAGCTCACGACCGCGGGGCCGAAGGGAGCGAAACCCTCGCGCAAGTTCACGCTGCTGCTGCTCGTGGTGGCGGTGGTGCTCTTCGTGCTTGGTGTGAAGGAACGGCCGGGCGACGGCGTGGTCGCGGCCGTCGGGGTGGCGGCCTCGCTCCCGATCTACATCGTCGGCAGCGCGCTCGCGTACGCCTTCCAGCGTCGCGTGACCGGGATGCTGGCCGGCACGCTCTGGCTCTTGGTGCCGGTCGCCGCGATCGGCGTCGGACTCGGCTGGTTCCTCCTGTACGAAGGACGCTTCCGCGTCGGACCGCTCGTGCTCGCCGGTCTCACCGTGTGGGCGGTGGCGATCGTGAACAGCATCTTCAACATCGCGCGTTCCCGGCAGTCGGCCGAGCGCATCGCGGTCCGCAAGCGGCTCACCGCGGCGCGCGAGTACTTCCGCGACGAACTCGCGAAGCAGCAACCGCAACTGCGCGACGAGTGGTTCCCCTACCTCATCGCCTTCGGACTCGGCCGCCACGTCGACAAGTGGTTCCGCGCCTTCGGCGGCGCGTCTGCCGCGGTGGGTGCCGCGGCGATCGCGCGGAGCGGCGGGAGCAGCAGCTCGTCGGGCGGGAACTCGTGGACCGGGTTCGGCGGCGGGGGCGGCTTCTCGGGCGGCGGTGCGAGCGCGTCCTTCGCCGCGGCGGTCGGCGGGATGGCGGCGTCCGTACCGTCGCCGAGTTCGAGCGGCTCGTCCGGCGGCGGGGGCGGAGGCGGCGGGAGTTCCGGCGGCGGGGGCGGCGGGGGCTGGTAGTCGACGCGCGCTCGTCGCCGACGATTGACTAGCGCGCCCCCGCCGGCACCAGCCGCAGCGTGCTCACCGCCCGCGCCTCGACCTTCGCGCGCGTGAACGGCATCGGCCACGGCTCCCCCGCCAAGTGCGGCGCGAGGAAGTCGTCGAAGTGCGGGCTCAGCGGATTCCCCGACTGGCCGAGATGCCGGCTGAGCGTGAAGCCGTCCACGTCCGCCCAGTCCATCACGAAGCGCATGCTGGGGCCGGCCTGGTCGGCGAGCGTGCGCGTCGTGGTGTCGAATGCCGCGAACGCCGCGTTCAGCGTCGCGTCGTCGCCGCCGACGGGGAAGGGCCCGCGCGTGAGCCCGAGCCAGCGGTCGAGCACGGCCACGCTCGCGAGCGGATGCCGCACGGTGAGCGTCTGCATCGTGCCGAAGGGGCGTTCCCACCGCTCGGCGAGCGCGTGGCGCATCGCGCGCGCGGCGAGGGCGGCGAGCGTCTCGCGCTCGTCGGTGCGGCGGTCGTCGACGAAGGCGCCGGCGCTGTCGGAGATCGCCGCCAGTGTCAGCGGCCGCGCACGGAGCCAGTCGGCGCCGAGGTCGTCCTCGAAGAGTTCGCGCGGCATCCGCTCCCACCAGTAGGCGAAGAGCGTCGCGGTCGTGTCGCTCGCGCGCATGCCGCCGTCCCAGGCGCGGAGTCGCGCGGCCGCGGCCGCGTTCCCCGCCGCAGCGGCCGCGTCGGCGGCGAGCGCCTTCCAGCGCACGGCGTTCCCCGAGACGGGGTCCAGTTGCATCGCGGTCATCGCGGCGGCGTTCGTGCGCGGCGGCGAGCTCCCGGCGGCGGCCACGGTAGCAGCACCCAGCAGCGCCGTCGCGCGCGTCTTGCGCGCGAAGTCGTAGTAGCCCGGCAGCGGATAGGGCCAGGACTCGCCCACCACCTGGTCGTTGGTCGTCGCGAGCCATCCCTGCGTCGGATTGAACGCCGACGGCGTCTCGGCGAGCGGACGGTAGCCCTTCCAGTCGGCGACGGTGTCCGTGCCCCACTGCGGCGTGAAGGTGTCGTAGCCCGCACGCCGCGGCACCGGCGAGCCGAGTTGGTAGCCGATGTTCCCGCGCCGGTCGGCGTAGGTCCAGTTCACGCTGAGCGCGCCCGTGCTCGCGACGATCGCGCGGAAGGACTCGAAATCCTGCGCGCGCATGAGTGCGCCGGCGCGCGCGGAGACCGCCCACGCCGGGAAGTCGTAGCCCGCCCAGTGCATCACCAGCGCCGTGTCACCCTGCTGCGCGATCACCGGGCCGCGCGCGGTGCGCAGTATCCGCGCGACGCGCGGCGCCTCGCCCTTCACGAGGATCGACTCGACCTGCACCTCCACCGGCGCCAAGCCTCCGCGCGTCCGTACGCGCGGAGTGTCTGTCTCCGCACCCTCGATGATCTCGCGGTACTCGTCGATCAGGTCGACCGGCGCCACGGTGAAGGCCCAGCTCATCGCGCCGTTGTGTCCCATCGAGATGGCGGGGATCCCGGGCGCGCTCACGCCGACGGCCTCGAGTCCCTCCTCCGAATGCAGCCCGACCGCGTACCAGAGTCCCGGGGCGCTCGAGAGCTCGAGATGCGGGTCCGACGCGTGCAGTGCGGCCCCCGACGCCGAGTGCGCGGGTGCGACGACCCAGGAGTTGCTCGCCTTGGTCATGCGCGGCGCGGCGGCGACTGCCGGGACCACCGGGTCCGACCACCGCTGCACCGTGTGCGCGAGCCGTGCGGCGTCGCCGCCAAGCCGCGCGAGCACGTCGCGGTAGTCGGCGCCGCGGTCCATCAGCGAGAGCGCGAACCAGCTCTGGTAGAACCCGACGATGCTGACGTCCTCGACCGTCCAGCGGCGCGCGGCCACGCCGAGCAGCACGAACTCCGGCGGTAGGGGCTTCGCCTGCGCGATCCACGCATTGATGCCGGCGAGATACTGCTCGATCTCGCCGCGCGTCGTGGCGTCGAGCGACGCCGCGTCGCGCGCGACCTGCCGCGCGAAGCCGAGCCGGCGCTGCTGCTCGTCGAGCTCTGCGGCGATCGGTCCGAAGATTTCCGCGAGCTCGCCGCGCGCCATCCGGCGCGTGAGCTCCATCTGGAAGAGCCGCTCGGAGGCGTGCAGCCAGCCGAGCGCGAAGCGCGCGTCGGCGTCGGTGCGCGCATAGACCTGCGGAACGCCGCGCGCGTCGAAGAGAATCTCGATCGGGGCGGTGGGTCCGGCGAGTGTCACCTGACCTTCGTACTGCGCGACCGAGCGCGCGAGGTAGCGCCGGCCGCCGATCCAGACCGACGCGGCGAGGACGGCGAGGAGCAGGATGATGGCGGCGGTGGCGCGCAGCAGGGTGCGGGGCATCGGCCAAACCTAGCGCTCCTCCCCAGCGAAGCACGAGCGCCGTGCGTTCTACCGTTGCCTGCCGGACCGCATCCCACCTCAAGTGCGTGGAGATCCACCGTGATCCACCTGCGTCATCGGGCCCTCGCCGCCCTGCTCCTCACCGGAGCGGCCGCGACACTCCCGGCCCAGTCTCCGATCCCCGTCGCCCAGGAGTTCGAGAAGCTCCACTTCCGGAGCATCGGCCCCGCCACGATGTCGGGCCGCATCGCTGACGTCGCGGTCTACGAGGCCAACCCCGCCGTCTATTACGTCGGCACCGCGCACGGCGGCGTCTGGAAGACGACCTCCAACGGCGCGCTCTGGACCCCGCTCCTCCAGGACCAGGGGCTGATGTCGATCGGCGATGTCACCATCTCGCAGACCAATCCGGACCTCGTCTGGGTCGGCACCGGCGAGTCGAACAATCGCCAGTCCACGAGCTGGGGCGAGGGCGTCTACAAGTCGACCGACGGCGGCAAGACCTTCACGCACATGGGGCTCCGCTCCTCGAAGCACATCAACGAGATCCTGATCGATCCCGCGAACAACGACATCGTCTACGTCGCTGCGACCGGCGCGCTCTGGGGCCCGGGCGGTGAGCGCGGCATCTACAAGTCGACCGACGGCGGTCGCTCCTGGCGCCAGGTGCTCAAGGGCGACGACGACACCGGTGCGAACGACCTCGTGATGTCGGCGAAGGACCCGCGGGTGCTCTACGCCTCGATGTACCAGCGGCGCCGCACCAACTGCTGCATGAACGGCGGCGGTCCCGGCTCGGCGCTCCACAAGTCGGTCGACGGCGGTGAGACCTGGACCAAGGTCGGCGGCGGCTTCCCGACCGGTGACTTGGGCCGCATCGCGGTGGACGTCGCGAAGTCGGATCCCAACAAGCTCTACGCGCTGGTCGAGGCGCCGCCGCGCGGCGGCGCCCCGGCCGCGCCCGCCGTCGGTGGCGGTGGCGGTGGCAATCAGGCGCCCGATTCGAGCGGCACCGGCGTCTGGCGCTCCGACGACGCCGGCGCGACCTGGCGCAAGGTGAACAACGTGAACCCGCGCCCGATGTACTTCTCCAAGCTCCTCATCGACCCGGTCGATCCGGAGCGCGTCTACTTCGGCGGCGTCGGGCTCCATATGTCGATCGACGGCGCCAAGAGCGTCGAGACCGACGCGGCGCTCGTCACGCACGACGACGTACACTCCATCTGGGTGAACCCGCGCAATCCCGAGCACGTGCTGATCGGCAACGACGGCGGGCTCGCGGTCTCGTACGACATGGCCAAGAGCTGGATCTTCATCCCGAACCTGCCGGTGGGGCTCTTCTACCACGTCAGCTACGACATGGAGATGCCGTACAACATCTGCGGCGGCATGCAGGACAACTACAACTGGTGCGGACCCAGCGCGTCGCGCCACGGCGCCGGCATCTACAACTACGACTGGTTCCAGATCCTGGGCGGCGACGGCTTCGTCGCGCTCCCCGACCTGCGCGACTCGCGCATCGTCTACAGCGAGTCGCTGGACGGCAACCTGATCCGCCGCAACACGGTCACCGGCGAGTCGCGCTCGATCCGTCCGAGCCCGACCAACGTCACGCCGGCGCCGGCGGCCGGTGAGACGTTCCGCTTCCACTGGGACACGCCGCTGATCCGTTCGCCGCACGATCCCGGCGTCATCATCGTCGCCGCCAACCGCGTCTTCCGCTCGAACGACCGCGGCGACTCGTGGCAGATGATCAGCCCCGACTTGAGCAGCAACGCGAACCGCGACTCCATCCGGACGATGGGCGTCGTGAACACCGCAACGACGATCGCCCGCAACGACGGCATCCAGTCGTGGCCGACGATCGTCGCGCTGGCCGAGTCGCCGAAGCAGGCCGGCGTGCTCTGGGCCGGCACCGATGACGGCAACGTGCAGATGACCCGCGACGGCGGCCGCAGCTGGACCAACGTCACGAGCCGCCTCTCCGGCTTCCCCGCCGGTGCATTCGTCTCCGAGGTCGTGCCCTCGGCATTCGACGCGGGCACCGCCTACGTCACCGTCGCCAATCACCGCCAGAACGACTACGCGTCGTACATCTGGGTGACCACCGACTTCGGCGCGACCTTCTCGCGCCTTGATGCGGGGCTCACCGGTGAGGTCGTGCGCACGCTCACCGAGGACCAGAAGAACCCGGACGTGCTCTACATCGGTACCGAGACCGGGATCTTCCTCTCGCTCGACCGCGGCCGTTCGTGGCGCCGCCTCAAGGCGAACTTCCCCAGCGTTCGCGTCGATGAGATCACGCTCCACCCGCGGGACAACGCGATGCTCGTCGCGACGCACGGCCGCGCGCTCTGGGTACTCGACCATCTCGAGCCGATCCAGGAGTACACCGCGACGATGGCCGCCGACCAGCGTCTCTTCTCGGTCCCCGAGGCGCTCCAGTGGAAGGCCAAGGACGATCGGAACGACGAGTTCTGGGCACGCGCGCACCCGAGCCCAGCAGCCGCGCGAGTACCGGGCGGATGCGGCGCTGGCGCTCGAGCTGGCACTCGCCCTCGGCGATGATGACCTTCAGCCCCGGCTCGTCGGTGGTGAAG
>JANNLH010000025.1:0-12515 GCA_031396725.1 Gemmatimonadaceae bacterium
GCAGTTCCACTTCGTTCGTGCGTTCGGAGCTCCCGCGACAGGACTCGAACCTGTGACCCGGCGATTAACAGTCGCCTGCTCTACCAACTGAGCTACGCGGGAATAGACCGGGAAACCTAGCCGGGCGCAGGGGGTGGTTCAACCCTCGGCCCTCGCCGCCGAAACAGGGGATGCGGGCCGGTCGTATGCCCCCGGGTACCCCCGCGCTCCGACGAACGACCTTCCAGGCCCGATGCCCATCTCCCCCGGCAGTTCCCTCTCCGTTGGCTTCGACGCGATGCGCGCCAACCCGCTCCGGACCCTGCTCTCGACCCTCGGCATCGTGATGGGGGTCGGGGCGATGGTCTCCGTCCTCTCGATGGGGGATGGGGTCGAGCGCTTCGCCCGCGAGCAGATCGAGCGGACGACCGACCTGCTCGCGGTCTCGGTCACCCCCCAGCTGAACGACAGCATCGACGGCATCGCCGTCCGCCGCGCCGACGCGATCCGTTTCACGGCGGCCGATGCGCGGGCGTTCGCCGAGGCGCTCGAGGGGGAGGACAAGGTCGCGCTGATGACCGGGGGGGCTTCGCTGGTCCAGCTCGGCAAGGGCGACCGGCCGCGCGGCTTCGCGATGACCGGCACGCTCTCGACGCATCCCGTCGCAGCCGGCCTGACGCTCGCGGCCGGGCGCTGGTTCGCCGACGGTGATACGGCGGTCGTCGTACTGGCCTCGCGCGCCGCGGCGATCGTCGCCGGCGACAGCGCGCGGCCCGGGGCCGCGCTCGGCCGCTCGATCCTGCTGCAGGGCAATCCGCATCTGGTGATCGGCGTGCTCGCGCCGCAGGAGACCGAACGCGGCCTCGCCGGATTCGTGCCGGTGGACGACGCCGCGCGGGCGATCCCCGGCACGCGTTCGCCCCAGCTGCTCGCGACGGCGCCGCGGGTCGAGGACGTGGACACGCTGCGCGCGCGGGTTGAGCGCTGGGCGGAGGCGCAGTACGGCGCGACCTGGAAGGAGCGGCTCACGATCGGCACCAACCGCGCCCGCGTGGCGCAGACGGCCACCGCGATGCGCGTCTTCAAGCTGCTGATGGGCGCGATCACGAGCGTCTCGCTCCTGGTCGGTGGGATCGGCATCATGAACGTCCTGCTGGCCGCCGTGGCCGAGCGCACCCGGGAGATCGGCATCCGCAAGGCGACCGGCGCCCGCGACCGCGACATCCTCGTGCAGTTCCTCGCCGAATCGGTCACGATCACCGGGGCGGGGGCGGCGATCGGCGTGCTGCTCGGCTACGGCATCTCGGCGCTCTCGGCGGCGGTGATGCGCGCGCAGACGCAGGCGCCCGTGTATCCCGCGGTCAACGCGGGGACGATCCTCTTCGCGGCCGGCGCGTCGATCGTGATCGGCCTGGTGTTCGGGCTGTATCCGGCGGTGCGCGCGGCGCGACTTTCCCCGATCGACGCGATCCGCCACGAGTAGAGGGACTGGAGGTACGAAGGCCCCTGCTCCCGGTGGGAGCAGGGGCCTTCGTGCCGACGTGCGCCGATCAGAACGCGATCGGGCCGTTCGCGTTGTACGGCGCGTTCGGCGGCGGGGGCGCGACCGGTGCCACGTACGCGGGCGGCGTGGGCGCGACCGGTGCCGGTGCGGGCGTCGGCTTCGGCGCTGCGACCGACTCAGCCTTCCGCTGCATGAACGCGGCGCCCGCCGCGGCGAGCGCGGCACCGGCGGCGACCACGGTCGCGGCAGCGGCCTGCACCTGCTTCTTGCGGCTCGTCCCCGTGACCGACTGCTTCGCGGCGACCGCCTTCTTCTTGATCGTCACGCCGGTGCGGGCCGCGGACTTCTTGAGCTTGGCCCCCGTGCGCGATGCGGACTTCTTGAGCTTCGCACCGGTGCGCGCGGCCGACTTCTTGAGCGCCTTGAGCTTCGTGCCGGCGCGCGTCGCGGCCTTCTTCAGCTTGGTGCGCGCCGAGCTCGCCGACTTCTTCGCGCCCTTCACGGCCTTCGCCGACTTCTTCGCGACGCTCTTCTGCGTGCTCTTCGCATTCCGCACGACCTTGCGGGCGGCCTTCTTCACCTTGCGCTTCGTGATCGCCATCGTCGTCTCCAGTTTGGATTCTGCTTTCCGGGGTTCACTGCAAGTTAGCGCTTGAGCAGCGGCGAGACGAATCGGGCGGTGTGGGATCCGGCGACCCGGGCGACCTCCTCGGGGGTCCCCGTCGCCACCACCCGGCCCCCGCCATCCCCCCCTTCGGGGCCGATGTCGATCAGCCAGTCGGCGCGCTTGATGACGTCGAGGTTGTGCTCGATGAGCACCACGGTGTGGCCGGCATCGACCAATCGGTCAAGGACCCCGCACAGGACCTCGATGTCGCGCGGATGCAGCCCCGTCGTGGGCTCATCCATGACATAGAGCTTCCGGCCCCCCTTCTTGGCCGCGAAGGCCAGTTCCCGGGCGATCTTGAGTCGCTGGGCCTCGCCCCCGGAGAGCGTCGTGGCGGGCTGCCCCAGCCGCAAGTAGCCCAGGCCGACCTGCTGCACCTGCCAGAGGGCCTGGCCGAGCTTCTCCTCGCGGGGGAAGAACCGGATCGCCTCGTCCACGGTCATCTCCAGCACGTCCGTTATTCGCTTGCCGAAGTACGTCACCTCGAGCACGGCCTCCTTGTACCGGGTGCCCCCGCAGGTCTCGCAGGGGACGAAGACGTCGGCCATGAAGACCATCTCGACCTCCAGCGCCCCCGCGCCCTCGCACGTCTCGCATCGGCCCCCCTTCACATTGAAGGAGAAGGTCCCCGCCGTGTAGCGGCGCTGCCGGGCCAGCGGCACCTCGGCGAAGATCCGGCGGATCTCGTCGAAGGCCTTCACATAGGTGACGGGGTTCGAGCGGGGCGAGCGCCCGATCGGCTCCTGGTCCACGAGGACGACCTCGTCGAGCGCCTCCCAGCCGGTGAGCGTGTCGTAGGCCCCGACCCGCTCGCCGAGGTGCTGGCGGGCGGTGTGTTCGCCGGTCAGGACGCGCTCGAGGGCGCGGTAGAGCACGTCGTGAACGAGCGTGCTCTTGCCGGAGCCCGAGACGCCGGTCACGCAGGTGAGCGCGCCGAGCGGGATGCGCGCGGTCACGTCGCGCAGGTTGTGCTCGCGGGCGCCGGTGAGCGTGAGCCACTGCGGTCCCGTGCGGCGTCGTCGGACGGGGAGCGGGATGACCTTCGAACCGGTGAGGTACTGGCCGGTGAGGGGACTCTCCTCCGCCCGCGTCGTCGGCCCGCTGAAGACGACGCGCCCCCCGTGCTCGCCGCTCCCGGGCCCGAGTTCGACCATCCAGTCGCTCATCCGCATCGCCTCGAGGTCGTGCTCCACCATCAGCACGGTGTTCCCGCCGTCGCGGAGGCGCTTGAGCAGCGCGAGAAGCCGGTCGAGGTCGCGCGCGTGCAACCCGATCGACGGTTCGTCGAGGACGTAGAGCGTGTCCACGAGCCGCGCGCCGAGCGCGTTGGCGAGCCCGATCCGCTGTGCCTCGCCGCCGGAGAGGGTGCGGGTCGCGCGGTCGAGCGAGAGGTAGGTGAGCCCGACGTCGCAGAGGAAGGCGATGCGGTCGCGGGCCTCGCGCAGGATATGGGCGGCGATCTGCTGTTCCTGCGGCCGCAGCGAGAGGGAGTCGATCCAGGGGCGCAGCAGCCCGACCGGCATCGCCGCGACCGCGGCGATCGTGCGTCCGCCGACCTGCACCGCCAGGGCGTCCGGTTGGAGCTTGGTGCCGCCGCAGTCGCGGCAGGTCTGCGCCGTCTGGTACTGCCGCAGGAAGATCCGGATGTACTGCTTGTACTTCTTGGGCTCGAGGGCCTCGAGGAAGGGGATCATCCCCACATACCCCTTGGCCTTGCCGTGCAGCATCCGCTCCTGCTGGTCGCGCGTGAGCTCCTTCCAGGGGCGGTCGAGCGGGATGCCCTCCTTCTTCGCGAAGTCGGCGAGGGCGCGCCGCTTGGTGTCGTAGCGCGGCTTGGTCCAGGGGTCGAGCGCGCCGTCACGCAGCGTCCGCTCGTGGTAAGGGACGATCAGCGACTCGTCGTACTCGAGATTCGCGCCGAAGCCGTTGCAGGTGGCGCAGGCCCCGCGCGGATTGTTGAACGAGAAGAGCTGCGGAGAGGGCGCCGGGGCGACGTGGCCGTCATCGGGGCACCGGAAGCTCGTCGTGAAGCGCAACGGCCCGTGACCGGGACGATCGGCGACGACGACCGCGTCGCCGTCGCCCTCGCGGAAGGCCGTCTCGAGCGCGTCGGCGAGGCGCGAACGGGCGGCGGGATCGACCGCGAGGCGATCGGTGACGACGAGCAGCTCCTTCACCTTCGCGAGATTGGGCTTCGCGGTGTCGAGCTCGTCGAGGTGGTGCACGGCGCCGTCGGCGACCACGCGCACGAAGCCCTTGGCACGCAGGTGCTCGACGATCCGGGTGTGCACGAGCTTGGCCGAGCGCGCGAACGGGAAGGTCACGTGCAACCGCGTGCCCGCCGGCAGGGCGCTCACCACGTCCGCTGCGGAGTCGGCCGAGTCGGGCCGGAGCTCGCGGCCGCAGACGGGGCAGATCGTGCGGCCCGCGCGCGCCCAGAGGAGCCGCAGGTAGTCGTAGATCTCGGTGGCCGTGCCGACGGTGGAGCGCGAGGTGCGCGTCGGGTTCTTCTGCTCGATCGCGACCGAGGGCGAGAGACCGTCGATCGAGTCGACGTCCGGCTTGGGCATCCGCTCGAGGAACTGCCGCGCGTAGGCGGAGAGCGACTCGACGTAGCGGCGCTGCCCTTCGGCGTAGATGGTGTCGAAGGCGAGCGACGACTTCCCGGAGCCCGAGGGACCCGTGATGACGGTGATCGCGCGGCGCGGGAACTCGACCGAGATGTCCTTGAGGTTGTGCTGCCGCGCCCCGCGGACGATGATGCGGTCCTTCACCCGACCATGGCGATCCAGCCGCCGTCGTCGCCCTTCCGCGGCGGCGGCAGCGCTGGAGGATCGGCGTCGAAGATCGAGCGCGAGCGGAGCGTGCCGTCGATGGCGTGGAGGAGGTCGTCCAACTCCTTGGTGGCCCAGCGGACCTCTCCGCGGTAGAACGCGCGCGTGAGCGCGACCGCGATCGCGGCGCCCGCGAGGCCGGTGATCGCGGCCGGGGCGGCGACGATGAGACCGGTCAGCGCCATCGCCTGCATGCCGATGGCGAGGCCAGCGCCGGCGGACGAGGCCGCCACGCCGAAGGAGATGCCGCTATAGCCCCAGACGTTCGCGTTCAGGCCCGGCCGGAGGTCGGCGAACACCGTCACCTCGGTCGCGCCGCGGTCGTGCTCGAGCGTGCGCAGGGTGGCCCGCAGCTCGAGCGCGCCGAGGCCGTACCGCAGCCAGGTGAAGGGAAACCCGACCTGGCCTGAAGCATCCATCGCCGGGAGCTTGAAGACGAGGATGCCGCCGTCGAGCGGATGCGGGCCGATCTGGTCGCGCAGCGTCATCCGGTACGGATGTCCTTGGAAGGTGCGGCCGATCGCCTGCAGCACCTCGCGCGCCGGCGCGCGGATGATGCGCGAGATCGAGAGCGAGCGCTGTACGCGCCCGATCAGCGCCGACCCGACCCGGTCGCGCAGGCCGCCCTCGTCGTCGGATGCCGCGGCGACATCGCCACGCGGCATCTCCGAGAGCGCCAGCGCCACGAAGCGTTGCGAGATGCCCGCTTCCACCGCCGCCGCCTCGACGTCCTGCACCCGATAGGTGCTCGTCGGCGCAGCGCCGGGGGTCGCGGGGCTCGCGCCGGCCGACGCAACGTCGGTGCCGAGCGCGCGCGCCGCGTTCGTGCGCGTCTCGCGCTCGAGCCGTGCGGCGGCCTCCGCCTGCAACTGCGCGGCGCGCTTCCACACGAGCGCCGCCTGGTCCTCCGAGAGCACCTGCTGGCCCCCGCTCACGACCGCGGGGGCCGCGGCCGCCCCTTCCATCGCCTTGCCGAGCGCGTCGGCGAGCGCCTCGCCGTTGTCGAACGCCTCGCCGTTGTCGAACCGCTGCGCGGGATCCTTGGCGAGGCACTGGTCGATCACCGCGGCGAGCGCGCGCGGCACGTGCGGCGCGACGCCGAGGAGCGCCGGCGCGGGCCGCGTCACGTGTGCCACCAGCACCGCCGGTGCCGCGTCCCCCTCGAACGGCAGCCGTCCGCTGAGCAGGAAGAAGCCGACCACCCCGAGCGCATAGAGGTCGGAACGTCCATCGATCGCGCGCCCCTGGATCTGCTCCGGGCTCATGAAGTGGGCGGTGCCGACCACGTGGCCTTCGGAGGTCAGGCCCGCGGCGCTCTCGGAGCGCGCGATCCCGAAGTCGGTGACGAGTGCGCGATTGGTCAGCCGCTCGATCATGATGTTGTCGGGCTTCACGTCGCGGTGGATCACGCCGCGCGCGTGGGCGTAGGCAAGCGCCCAGGCCACTTCGCGCAGGTGACGCACGACGTCCCCCGGCGGCAGCGGACCGCGGTCCTTCACGCGCTCGCCGAGGGTCTCTCCGTCCACGAGCCCCATCGCGAAGAACGCGTACCCTTCGCGCTCGTCGGCCCGATGCACCGGCACGATGTGCGGATGTGAGAGCTGGCCCGCGGTCCGCGCCTCGCGCAGGAATCGGGTGCGGATCTCGGCGTTCTCGCCGAGCGACGGCGGCAGCACCTTGAGCGCGACCGGGCGGTCGAGTACGACATCCCGTGCGCGGAAGACGACGCCCATCCCGCCGCGGCCGAGTTCGTGCTCCAGCTCGAACTCCCCGGCGAGAGCGGCGGGGAGCCCGGCCAGCGCGGCGTCGAGTGTGAGTGGCATGGCGGAATCGGGAGTTCGGTGGCGGCGGGAACGGACCCGATAAACCTATGCGTCCGTACGTGGCCGACGGGAGGCGGGTGCCGCGCCGGCCGGAGGGTTCGGACCTGGACGGGGTGGCGCGCCGGAGCGTCGCCGTGCGAGCTTGCGGACGTGACCGCACCGGCACCGATCCAGCACGACGAAGAAGCGCTCGGCAAGGCGTTCGACGGGCGTCTTGCGCGCCGTCTGCTCGCGTACGTCCGGCCGTACGCGCCGCTGGTCGCTGGAGCGGTGTTGCTCCTGATGATCGAAGGGGCCCTGCAGCTGGTGGGCCCGATGCTCACGCGCCGGGTGATCGATGTCGCGATCCCGGCGGCCGACGGCGCGATGATCCGCCAGTCCGCGCTGCTCTTCATCGGCGCGCTCGTGGCGCAGATCGGGTGCATGTACGGTGAGACGCTCCTCACCGGAGTGCTCGGGCAACGGGTGATGCACGACCTGCGGCGCGAGATCTTCGCGAAGATCCAGCGCCTCCCGATCACCTTCTTCGACCGGAACCCCGTCGGCCGCCTCGTGACGCGCGTGACGAGCGACGTGGAGTCGCTGAACGAGCTCTTCGCCTCGGGCGTGGTCGCCGGGCTGGGCGACCTCTTCACGCTGCTGGCCATCACCGTCCTGATGGTCGCGGTGGACTGGCGGATGGCCCTTGCGGCCTACCTCGTGGTGCCGGGGATCCTCTGGGTGTCGAAGCTCTTCCGGTCGCGCGTGCGCGAGGCGTACCGCGAGATCCGCACCCGGATCGCCCGCATCAACGCCTATCTGGCGGAACGCGTGTCCGGGATGCGGATCGTCCAGCTCTTCGGGCGGGAGCGCGAGGAGGCCGAGAAGTTCGCGACCCTCGACAAGGCCCATCTCGACGCGCACCTGCGCTCGATCACCGTCTACGCCCTCTACTTCCCGGCGATCGAGATCCTGACGACCGTGGCGCTCGCGAGCCTCATCGTGGCCGCGGCGCCACGCGTCGAGGGGGGTGTGCTCACCGTCGGCACCGTCGCCGCCTTCCTGCAGCTCGCGCGGCGATTCTACCAGCCGCTGCAGGACCTCTCGGACAAGTACAACACGCTCCAGCAGGCGATGGCCAGTTCGGAGCGGATCTTCCGGCTCCTCGACACGCCGGTGGCCGAGGGCACGGCGGCGGCGGATCGGCTGCCGTCCGCGGCCCCGGATCCCGCTGCTCCGGTCGCACCGGTGGTGCGTCCGGCGGCCGACGGTGTGACGGTCACGTTCGAGGACGTCTGGTTCGCGTACGACCTCGCGCACCTCGCGGCCAACATCCGGGAGCTGCCGCCGGAGCCGGAGTGGGTGCTGCGGGGCGTGAGCTTCACGGTCCGGCCCGGCGAAACCCTGGCGCTGGTCGGTCACACCGGTGCGGGGAAGACCACCATCATCAACCTCCTGCTCCGGTTCTACGAGCCGCAGCGAGGGCGCATCCTGCTCGACGGGCGCGACATCCGGTCGATGCCGGTGGACGCGCTCCGCCGCGTGGTCGGCTATGTGCAGCAGGACATCTTCCTCTTCGCCGGTGACATCGCGACCAACATCCGGCTCGGGAATCCTCTCTCGGACGCGGCGGTCGCCGAGGCGGCCGCGCGCGTCGGCGCGGACCGGGTCATTCAGCGGTTCCCGGACGGCTACCATCATCGACTCGGCGAACGCGGGAGCTCGGTGAGCGTCGGCGAACGGCAGCTGCTCTCGTTCGCGCGGGCGATCGCCGCCGACCCGGCCCTGCTGCTCCTCGACGAGGCGACGAGCGCGGTGGACAGCGAGGTCGAGGCCGAGATCCAGCGCGGACTCGCGACCCTCATGCGCGGACGTACGACGATCGCCGTGGCGCATCGGCTGAGCACGATCACGGGCGCGACCGAGATCCTGGTGCTGCACCACGGCGTGGTGCGGGAGCGCGGCACGCATCGTGCCCTGTTGGCATCAGGGGGACTATACGCCCGGCTCTTCCGGCTGCAGGCAGGGGAGTGGGAAGCCGCGGCGCAAGTGTCGGCGTGACACCCGTTCCGGTGCTTGCCGACCCCCCGGAGCCCCGGTAGTTTCCCCTCTTCGATGCCCTATCTGCAGCTTGAGGACCGGCAGTACCCGCTCCCCCCGGGCGACGCGACCATTGGTGCCTTCGACGGCGCCTCGGTACGGCTGCCCAGCGGGGACCCAGGCACGCGTGCCGTCGTCTCCGTGGGAGCCCAGGGCATCATCATCCGGCGGGGCAGCCCCGAAGCCGTGGTGCTCGTGAACGGGGTCCAGCTGGGCAACGAGCCGAGTCCCCTCCTGCACGGCGACCGGGTGGAGATCGCCGGCCACGAGTTCCGCGTCGGCGAGGACCAGAAGGGGGGCAGCACGCAGTTCGTCAGCGCCGCCGAGATCGCGAAGCTGACCCAGGGCAAGGCCGGCGGCACGCCGAAGAAGCCGACGACCGCGACCGGCGGGCGCCTGGTCTCCCTCGTGGACGGCCGCGAATACGAGGTGGCGGACACGGGCCTCACCTTCGGCCGTGAAGTCGGAAATGACGTCGTGATCGCCTCGACGGAGATCTCGCGCAAGCACGCGACGATCGCCCCGGCGCCGGGTGGGTACACGATCACCGACCACAGCACGAACGGCGTCTGGGTGAACGGCCAGCGCATCGCCGAGGAGCAGCTCCTCGGCCGCGGCGACGTGATCAAGATGGCGAGCGAGGAGTTCCGATTCTACGCGGACGTGGCGAAGCCGGCGCCCGCGCCGGCCGAGGTGCCGGTGGCGGCACCGGTCGCCCCGCCTCCGCCGCCGGCTCCAGCCGCGGTCACCCCGCCGCCTCAAGCACCAGCCCCGGTCACCCCGCCGCCGCCGGCACCAGCACCGGCCGCCGCCAAGCGCGCGCCGCTCGCCTCGCTCGAGGTGATCGCGGAAGGGCCGCTCAAGGGGCTCAGGTTCGAGCTGCACTCGGCGCTCACGAACATCGGCCGCGGTGAGCACAACGACATCGCGATCAAGGACGAGTCCGTCTCCGACTCGCACGCCAAGATCCAGAAGCGCGGTGACGGCTGGTGGATCGTCGACCAGGGCTCGACCAACGGGACGTACGTCGGCGGCCGCCGCGTGATGGGGGAGCAGCGGCTCGAGGGCGCCCCGGATCTCCGCTTCGGCGGGATCAAGATGGCCTTCCGCGCGATCGCCGCGCCGGTGGACGACGTTGCGGGCACGCGCGCCATCGCCGCCGTGAATGTGGACGCGGTGCGCCGCGCGGCCGCGAACCGGACGCCGGCGCTCACCAAGGCGCCGCCGACGGTGACGCCGCCGGTCGAGGCGAAGAAGGGGTGTGGCACCGTGATCGCATTCTTCGTGACCCTCGTCGGCGCGGGTGCCGGCCTGCTGGGCATCCTTCTCTTCGTGGGGCGCTGACCTGATGCAGATCGCGGTGGGCGCCCGGACCGACGTCGGCATGATCCGATCGGGCAACGAGGACAACTTCTTCGCCGAAGCGGACGAGAATCGCGGCGTCTTCGTCGTGGCCGACGGGATGGGCGGGCACGCGGCGGGCGAGGTGGCGAGCGAGATGGCGGTGCAGATCGTGGCGCGCCAGTTGCTGCCGCTGACGTCGGTCAAGGAGCCGCGCGCCGCGGAAACGGTGCAGCAGGCGCTCAAGGACGCGAACCGCGCGATCTATGATCGCATGCTGGCCGAGGTGGACAAGCAGGGCATGGGGACCACCGCCTCCGTGCTCGTGCTCTCGGACGAAGGGTATCTGATCGGCCAGATCGGCGACTCGCGCATTTACCTGCTCCGCGACGGCGCCCTGTCGCAGATCACGAAGGATCACTCGTACGTGCAGGAGCAGGTGGACGCCGGACTGCTCACGCCGGAGCAGGCGCGCTACCATCCGTACAGCAACGTGATCACGCGCTGCGTAGGGGCCAGCGAGGACGTCGAGGCAGACATCTACTCGGGCGACATCCGCGTCGGCGATGTCTTCCTCGTCGCCTCGGACGGACTGACCGGCATGGTGGATGACCGTCGGCTGCAGCAGTTGCTGCTCGCGCGCTCGGGCCCGGGCCGCATCGTCGATTCGCTGATCGCCGAGGCCAATGGGCGCGGCGGGCTCGACAACATCACGGCCATTGTGGTGCAGGTCGCCGGGCTCGAAGGTCCCGGTGGCACCGGTGGCACCGGTGGCACCGGTGGCTGACCAGCCGGAGTCGGTCGGCGGCATCGCCGAGCTCTACCTCGGCAACATCCTGTACGCGCTCGAGCGGTGCTCCCTCGCGATGGCGGAGGAAGGCCGCGGGTCCGACGCGCAGTTCTACCGCGGGATCGCGCGCGCGCTCGCCGAGGCGCACGGCAAGCACCGCGCCGCGCCGGCGGTCAGCCCCGAGTGATCGCCGCCAGGACGTCCGCGCGCGGGATCTCGCGGCGTTCGGCGGTGAAGACCCGCAGCCACCGCGCCGACTGATAGAGCTCTTCGGCGAGGATCGGCAAGTTGATCGCCCCGGCGATCCCCCGGTCGGTCACCCGGCGCACGGAGCCGTCGCGCGCGAGCAGCGGCAGGTCGAGCCCCAGCATCCGCTCCTTGCTCGGGTAGTCGAGCAGGAGGTCGCCGCTCCGGAGACCGTGCGCGCGCGCCAGCGCGTCCTCCGCGGCGCGGGTGCGCGCCCGGTCGACCGAGAGCCACTCGAGGTCGCGATCGGTCAGCTCGGCGGCCGGCGCCTCCATCGCGCGCTTGAAGAGCCGCCGCGTGCGGATCGCCTCGAGCAGCGGCCGCGGGGCGCCCGTGTCGAGCGCGTGCAGCAGGCCCTCGTCGGTGAAGCCGGCCAGCGAGGCGACCGCGAGCGTGCCGTCGGCCAGGGCGTCCTCGACGAGCCGCTTGTACATCGCCGTCGCGCTGCGGACGGCGTGCTGCCAGTAGACGTTGCGGTACATCTGGTACTTCGCGAAGAGCAACGACTCGAGCGCGGAGAGGGCCTTCTCGCGGAGCCCGATCGCGAGCCGTCCGGTGGCCGGGTCGGTGACCAGCGCCAACCCGTGGCGCAGGCGGTCGACGTCGATCTCGCCGTAGGCCACGCCGCACATCATCGCGTCGCGCTTGAGGTAGTCGATCTTGTCGAGGTCGATCGAGCCGGAGATGAGCCCCTGGAGCGGGGACTCGCTCACGCCGCGCACGAGCGCCAGGATGCGCTCCGGGGCGTCGGGGGCGAACTCCGAGCGCAGGATCGCCGAGAGCTCGCCGGTGCGGAGCAGGGGCTCGGCGACCGACTCGTGGTGCGGGACGCCGAGCTCCTCGAGTGCGTGCGAGAACGGATAGTGGCCGATGTCGTGCAACAGCGCCGCGGCGGTAACGAGGTCCCAGTCGCCCTCGGGCACGGCGGCGCCCGCCTCGGACACGCGCAGCACGCGGACGGTCTCGACGGCGAGATGGTAGGCGCCCAGCGCGTGCTCGAAGCGACTGTGCGTCGCACCCGGGTAGACGAGGTGCGCGAGCCCGAGCTGTCGCACATAGCGCAGCCGCTGGAACACCGGTGCGTCGAGGAGCCGCAGGTACGGGCCGTCGACGCGGATGTTGTTCCAGAGGGGGTCGCGGAGGGTGGGCATGGGTGGCAGAAGGATGGAGTCCTGGCGCGCATTTGGGAACGGCGAACGGCGGGTCACCACAGAGGGCACAGAGGGCACAGAGGGCACAGAGGGGGGCCGTC
>JANNLH010000042.1:0-34120 GCA_031396725.1 Gemmatimonadaceae bacterium
CCCGACCGGCGCGCGCCGGCCGGGCGGCCCCGCGCGCGGCCGGCAGTCGACCGAGGCCTGGTCCGGGGACTCGCTGCGCAAGGCGATCCACAAGGACCGCAACCTCTTCATCTCGAACCGAGACGGCACCGACGAACGCCAGGTGACGACCGACGGCTCCGAGGCGCTCCGCATCAAGTACGGCACCGCGAGCTGGGTCTACGGTGAGGAACTCGGCCAGACGACCGCGATGTGGTGGTCGCCCGACGGCTCGAAGCTCGCGTACTACCGGTTCGACGAGAAGCCGGTGAGCGACTACTGGCTGCAGACGGCGCAGACGGCGGTGCAGGGGAGCGTGATGATCGAGGCGTACCCCAAGGCGGGGACGGCCAACCCCGTCGTGGACCTGTTCGTCTACGACGTCGCGACCGGGAAGAGCACGCGCATCGACGTGCGCGACGGCAGGCCCTTCACCGACGAGGTCGTCGGACACTACGTGTACGCGGTGAACTGGACCAAGGACGGCAGCGCGCTGCTGGTGAACCGGACCAACCGCCGCCAGAACGTGATGGAGTTCGCGGCCTGCGCGCCGGCGACCGGTGCCTGCCGCGTGGTCATCCGCGAGGAGTGGCCCGCGAGCTGGACCGAGAACCGCCCCACGCTCCGCTGGCTCGCCGACGGCAAGCGCTTCATCTGGGAATCGGAGCGCACCGGCTACTCGAACTACTACCTCTACGACCTGAACGGCAAGCTGCTCGCACCGCTCACCGCGCACGCCTTCGAGGTCGGGGGGATCGTGAAGGTCGACGAGGCGGCGGGCACGCTGTGGTACTATGCCCGGAGCGGCGACAACTTCATGAAGATGCAGCTCCATCGGGTGGGGCTGAACGGCAAGGGCGACCGGCGCCTGACCGATCCCGCATTCCATCACGTGGTCAGCATCGCGCCCGACGGCCGCACCTTCACCGATGCCGCGCAGACCCACAAGGACCCGCCGGTGACGCGCCTGCTGGACGCCAACGGCAAGGTGCTGGCGACGGTGGCCGAGTCGGACGTGAGCGCGCTCGACGCGGCGGGGTTCGAACGCCTCGAGATGTTCACCTATACGGCGGCCGACGGCGTGACGCAGCTGCAGGGTCTGCTGCACAAGCCGTCGAACTTCGACGCGGGGAAGAAGTATCCGGTGCTCTTCTCGGTCTACGCCGGCCCCGCGACAAATGGCGCGCGCGAGGTGTTCGGCGCCCCGTCGGCAGTCGCCGAGTACGGGTTCCTCGTGGTGACGGTGGACACGCGGAGCGCGGCCGGGCGCGGCAAGCGCGCGCTGGACGCCATCTATCGGAAGCTGGGGGAGGTGGAGATCGACGACCTTGCGGCGGCCTCGCGCACGCTGGCCAAGCGGCCCTATGTGGACGGCCAACGGGTCGGCATCTATGGCACCTCGTACGGCGGCTATGCCTCCGCGCTCGCCCTGCTGCGGCATCCCGACGCGTTCCACGCCGCGTCGGCGTCGAGCGCGGTCACGAGCTGGCACCACTACGACACGATCTACACCGAGCGGTACATGTTCACGCCGCAGGACAACCCGGAGGGCTACGCCAAGGGGAACGCGATGCAGTACGCCGCGGACCTGAAGGGGCGGCTGATGATCTACTACGGCACCGCCGACGACAACGTGCACCCGAACAACTCGATGCAGCTGATCCGCGCGCTGCAGCAGGCGGGGAAGAGCTTCGAGGTGCAGGTGGGGCCCGACGTGGGGCACAGCGGGATCAACCAGGCGCGGATGATGGAGTTCTTCATCGAGGCGCTGGTGGCGGGGAAGATCACTGCGATGGACTGACCGGCAGTGCGACGGGGGCGAGCACCCCGAACTGCTGCAGGCGCTTGACGAGTCCGCGCTCCAGCCGCACGCCGAGCGCGGACTCGATCGCGTCGAGGGCCTGGGCCACCGGACGGCCATCGAAGTAGGGGAGCGCGCGCACGATCACCTCCGGCACCTCGAGCGGATCGTAGCCGCTGTAGGTGACGAGTTGCACGTGGTCGGGTGAGGCGGCGCCGGCCGGCACCACCGAGAACGACTGCGCGGTGAGCCGCGAGGGGAGCGCGCGATCGAGCCGCGACCGGTCGGCCTCGTCGAGGAGCGCGAGCCGCATCCCGAGCTCCACTCCACCGATCGTTCGCACGTCCGGCCACGCGAGGTCGGCGACGAGGCGTCCGCTGGCGACGAAGAACTCCTCCTCGCGTCCGAGCCAGTGGCCCCAGATCGTGCGATGCCGCGCGGGATCGCGATGGCCGTCGAGGTCGGCGGCCGTCAGCGAGCGGTCCGCCGCACGGCCCTCGTCGCGGCGGATCGGGAAGAGCGCCTCCACCGCCTCGCTCCCGATGTCGAGCTGCAGCACGACGTGTCGCGCGAGCGCGACCTCTGCCGAGTGCAGGGCGTCGTGCAGGCGGTCCCAGAAGCGCTTGCCCGCCGCGCCCTGCTCGTGCTTGCAGAACCAGGTGGCGCAGGTGGATTCGCGATAGCGCCAGACGCCGCAGCGTCCGTCGGCCTCGAGGTAATGCGGACAGCGCATCGCGTGCGAGAGACCGAAGCCCTCCGCGCCGCGTCGGTAGAGCGTTTCGTATCGTCGTGAGCGGCCGATCCCCAGGGGCGTGACGGTCTCGGCAGTTCGGAGCCGGTCCACGAGGCTGCCGCGTCCCGGCACCGCTTGCGGGGACGCATCGGCCAGCGCGAGCCCGACGAGGAAGTTCCAGAGCTCCGGCTCGTACGTGCAGCACTTCGCGCTGGGGTCGAATACCATCGGGCCGCCGGCGACCGGGAGCGTCGGTCGGCCGGGCGATTTATCGCACATCGCGCAGTCGTGGCAGGTGGCGAGCGGTTCGCCGCCGACGGATCGGCCGAGGTGGTCGCGCATCCAGCCGTCGAAGAGCGGGGGAAGCGTGGGCGGAGCACCGGAGCGCGACATGGGGACCAACCTACGACCCCGGTCGATGGGCGTCGAGTCGCCCTGGCGGGGAGCGGCGATCGATCCGGCGATGGGGTTGCCGTCGGTCTGGCACGCCGTGTGCGCAGGGTCACTGCGGAGCGGAGGCGCCGACCGTATCTTCGTGCGCACGTCCGGCGAGTCCGGGACGGCGAGGACCAAGAAAACACCCACCGAGAGGAGGCGCGTCGTGGCCGAGGGCAAGAAGAAGGGGAAGGGCGCAGCGAAGGCGAAGCGGGATCTCCCCAAGAAGGTCGCATCGAGCAGCGCCAAGCAGGTCAAAGGCGGCGCGCTCAGCAAGCTCGCGGGAAAGTGGTGAACCCGACGACAGGAGCAAGACGATGACCCCGAAGAAGAAGTCCGCTCCGAAGAACCTCCCGCAGAAGGTCTCTGCCGCGTCGGCCAAGCAGGTGAAGGGCGGTGCCCTCTCGCAGCTTCGCCACAAGTAACCCTGTTCCCCCGCTCGACCCACACCCTCCTGTCAGGAGCGTTCTCGATGGCCCCGAAGAAGAAGCCCTCCGCGAAAAGCCTTCCCAAGAAGGTCTCGGGCGGATCGGCCAAGCAGGTGAAGGGCGGCATGATGAAGGCCGACCCGATCGGCAAGAAGGGCTACTAGGCGCGGTCTGCAGTCCCCCTCGTCATCTCACTTCCGGAGCACACGCGAATGCCAGCCAAGAAGGCCAAGTCGAAGAAGAAGGGCACCTCCGCCGCCAAACTGCGCGATCTCGACGCGCTGGACTCGAAGGTCAAGAACGTGAAGGGCGGGGCGATGCGGAAGAAGCGCGGACGCAACTAGCCGTTGCCTGACGGCCTGCCCGACGCCCTCTGGGCGGAGCTCCGCGCGATCCGGCGCGACCTCCCGAAGGCGCCCGGGCGCAGGATCATCCGACACGCGCGCGCGGCGGCACTGCTCGTGAGCTGGTGCCGCCGCGCGCTCGTGCGTGCGCCCCTTGTCACGGTGGCCGCCGCGCTCCGCCGCGAGCTCGGATTCGGCCCGCAGGAGCTCGAGGCGATGCGGTTGCCGGGCGATCTCCTCGCCCTGTTCCCGCGCTGGCGGCAGGGCGACCGCGCCGGGTTTGCCGCACCTCCTCGCGCGATGACCCTCGACGCCGCATCGGCGGCGGACCCGATGACCGCCGTGCGGCTGCAGCTCGCCCCCGCGTCCGGCGCGGTTCCGCTGGTGCTGCCGCTCCTCCGCGCCCTCGACGCGCAACTGGACCCGCACACGCAGATCCGCGTGATGCTCACGCCGGGCCCCGCGTCCGCGCTCGTGCGCCGCGTGGCGCGCGCGCTGCTCGGTCCGGTCCGTCGCGTGCGCTTCGGCACGGCGTCGTCCGCCACGGCCTTCGCGCGCGATCACGCCGTGGCGGGCCGCGCGCCGGACGGCGGCTCGGTGCTCCTCATCCCGCGCGGGTTCCGCCCGGAGCGCGGGAAGGAGGATGCGCCGCTCGACGCACGCAGGACACGCCGCGCCCTCGGTGTGAGGATCCGACGGTCGAGACTCTACTGGCAGGGCGGGAACATCCTGTTCGACGGCCACCGGTGCCTGGTGGGCGTCGACCTCCTGCGCGAGAACATGGGGCGCCTGGGACTCGCGCGCGCCGAGGTCGTCGCGATCCTCGAGGCGGAGTTCGGCGTGCGCGTTGAGGCGCTGGGCGAGCTCTCGCGCTCGCACTTCGACGGCACGCGGGACCAGCTCGCACGATCGGGGCAGGCGTCGTACCACATCGACCTCGACGTGTGCCCGTTGGGTGTCGTGGGTGAAAGGAATGGGCCGCCGACCGTGATGCTCGCTGATCCGGACCTCGGCTTGTCGGTGTTGCCGGCCGTGCTGCGCCATCCGTTGCTGCGGGACTGGCACGGACTGCCGCACGCACTCGGCTCCCGACTGTTGCGCAAGGAATACGAACGTGTCGCGGCGGAGCGACGCCCCAAGCTCGCTCGCTATCGGCGACAGCTCGAACGGCTCGGGTACCGCGTGATCTCCCTCCCCGAACTCCGGGTGGACGCGGAGCGCCGCTTGGCCGGACTCGGGAACATGGACTTCTCGTTCGCGAACGCCCTCCCGGCATCGCATCGGGGAGTGCCGGCGGTGTACTTCCTCCCCTGGGGGATCGCGGCACTGGACGCGCTGGCGGAACGTCAGTATCGCCGCGCGGGGATCGAACCGGTCCCGTTGTCGGGGTTCGGCCCCCTCGCCCACGGAATGATGGAACTGGCGGCCGGCCTCCATTGCTTCGTCGGGGCGTTGCCGGCGCGTCGCGCACGTTGACGGCTCCCCTGCGGACGGTGCATACTCGCCCCAATGCGCGACCAGCCGCCGCGATGCCCGTGAGCACCGATCCGATCCTCGATCCGCAGGCCGTCCTCGATGCGGTCGTCCTCCGGTCGGACGGTCTCGTGGTCCCGCGTCGTGAGGTGTTGCGCTGGGCCGCACGGTTCGCCCCGTCGATCGCCGCACGCGCCGATCGTCGCGCCGCGCTCGCGGCGCTCGCGCTCGACGACGAGACGATCGACGCCGAGGTCGAGAATGCTGCGGCCGAGTTCCGCTATGAGCGGGAACTCGAGTCGTCGGACGCGCTGACGGCATGGCTCGCGGCCCGCGGACTCTCCGTGGACGCGTGGTGGGAGGCGGTGCGGCGGGGCGTCCTCGAGCGGCGATTCGACGGGCTGCCGGTGCCGTCGGGTGACGCGCCCGGCCCGGACGATGCCGACCCCGGCGACGCCGGGACCCTCGAGGAGAAGGCCGATGAGGAGGACGCCGACGCGCGGATCGCCGAGCTCGTCGTCACGGACCTGCTCGAGCCGGCCGTGCAGGCCCTGGCCCGCCGGATCGCCGTGGCGCGCGCGGCGGAGGTGTCGCTGCCGGAGGCGGGTGGTCTGCCGCACGACGAGCTCGAGGCCGCGTGGCGGCGGTGGCGCACGGAGGCCTGCGCCGAGGCGCAGCTCCAGGTGGCCGTCGACCGCGAGCGGCTCGCGTGGCTGGTCCTGGATCTCACGCGCTCGCGATGGCCGACGCTGGATGCCGCGCGCGAGGCCGTCTCGTGCGTGCGCCACGATGGGTCGCCGCTCGAGGAGGTGGCGCGGGACGCCGGCGCGCCGGCCGCGGCGAGCCGCTGCTTGCTGGCGAACGTCCCGGAGGTCCTTCACGATGCGCTGCTGACCGCCGCGTCGGGCGAGCTCGTCGGTCCGGTCGAGCTGCCGACGCACTGGGAGGTCGTCCTCGTGCGCGCCAAGCGCACGCCGTCGCTGTCCGATCCGCTGGTGCGTGCGGCGGCGGAGCGTGAGGTCGAGGCGCGTGCCGCGGCGCCCCTCGTCCTGCAGCACGTGCAGTGGCCCGGAGCGACGGCGTGAGCGCCGGCGGACCGAGCGCGGAACCGAGTCCCGATCGCCGCACGCTCGACGGGCTCGAGCTGTTCCGTCTCCTCCCGCCGGACGCGCGGGCCGTGTTCGTCGCCGCGTTCGAGCCGGCGCACTACGCCTTCGGCGAGATGATCGTCCGGGAGGGGGATCCGGCCGACGCGCTGCTCGTCATCGGGAGCGGCCGTGCGCGCGTGCTCACCACCGGCGACGACGGTCGCGAGGTGGTGCTGGGCTCCCTCAAGCCGGGAGACGTCTTCGGCGAGGCCGCGCTGCTGCACCACACGGAGCGTACGGCCTCGGTCCGGGCGAGCGGCGAAGTGCTGGTGTGGCGTCTCGAGCGCGGTGTGGTCGATGGTCTGCTGCGGGCGCGCCCGGAGGCGCGGCAGTGGCTCGAACTGCAGACCACCGAGCGGGAACTCGCTTCCTTCTTCCGGCAGTTCACCGCGTTCCGTTCGCTCCCGGCGCCGCTCCTCGAGCGCCTCCTGCACGCGCTCGAGGTGCGGCCGGTGCCCGCGGGGACGATGGTGGTGCGCCAGGGCGATGCGCCGGGCCCGATGTGGATCGTGCGGAGTGGCCGCCTGCGCGTCTTCCGTGAGGAGAACGGTGAGCGCCGTCCGCTCGCCTACCTGCGCCGCGGCGACTGGTTCGGCGAGCTCTCCGTGTTCGCCGACCAGCCGCGAGCGGCAACGGTCGTCACCCATGATGCGTGCGTGTTGCTCGAGCTCAAGCCCGAGACCTTCCGGGCGCTGATCGCCGAGTCGCCGGAGTTCGCGCGGCAGATCGCCGAGCGCGTCGCGCAGTACGACTTCAAGCGCGTGGCGCGGGTGCCGCTCGATTTCGACGACGAGCTGCTGCCGGCCGACGCAGGGAGCCTCGCCGACGAACCGGAACGCAGGGGGGCCGAGCCGGACGAGGCGGCGGCGGAGGAGCCGGCGGCGTCGCCCTTCGGCTTCGCCCGGCGCGGCGGGAAGCGCCCGCGCCGGCGCGTGCCCTTCGTGGCGCAGATCGACGAAATGGATTGCGGCGCGGCCTGCCTCGGGATGATCTGCCGTTACCACGGGCGCGCGGTCTCGCTGACGCGGATCCGCGAGGTCGCACACACCAGCGTCGACGGCACGAGCCTGCGGGCGATCGTCACCGCGGCGGAGCAGCTCGGGCTCGCGGCGCGTTCGGTCAAGGCGTCGATGGAGCAGCTCGCGGAGATGCCGCTGCCGGCGGTCGTGCACTGGGACGGGAACCACTGGGTGGTGCTCGAGCGGGTGGATGCCAAGGGGGCGGTGATCCTCGATCCGTCGTTCGGGCGCCGACGGATCGCGCGCGACGAGTTCGCGCGGAAGTGGTCCGGGTACGCCGCGCTGTTCGACTACACGGAGGCCTTCGCGGCCCAGCCGGAGGCGGAGCGCGACTGGGCCTGGCTCGTGCGCTTCCTCAAGCCGCACACCGGGCTGCTGGTCCGTGCGCTCGGCCTCGCGACGCTCGTGGCGGCGCTGCAGCTCGCGGTGCCCGTGTTCTCGCAGGTGATCGTGGACCGGGTGCTGGTCGAGTCGGACCGGGCGCTGCTCAACATCGTCGTGATCGGGATGTTCGCCGTGCTCGCGCTCTCGCTCGGCGCGTCGATGGTCCAGCGCTACCTGCTCAGCTGGGTGGCGGTCCGGTTCGACACCGCGGCGCTCGACTACCTGACGCGCCGGCTGCTCGCGCTGCCGATGAAGTACTTCGCGGCGCGGCGCACGGGGGACATCCTCCGGCGGCTCGCCGGGATGTCGCAGGTCCGCGACTTCCTCGTGCAGCAGGCAGTCGGCGGCCTGAGTTCGGCGGTGCAGCTGGTGGTCGCGATCGGGCTGATGTTCCTCTACAGCCCGTCGCTGGCGCTGGTGGTGCTCGCCACCACGCCGGGCTACGTCTTCCTCCTCTGGTACTCGCGCGCGCGGCTGCGGCCGATGTTCGACGCGCTCGAGGAGGCCGGGGGCCGCTACAACTCCTACCAGATCGATGCGGTGCGCGGCATCGAAACGGTGAAGGCGATGGGCGCCGAGGGGGCGCTGCGGGAGCTGATGCTCGACGAGTTCCTGAAGGTCTCGCGGCAGCGCTTCCGGACCAACTTCGTGATGCTCTCGTACGAGGGCGTCACGCAGGTGCTGGGCTACGTGAGCACCGCGCTCGTACTCTGGGTGGGGGCGCTGCGCGTGATGTCGGGGGACCTCACCATCGGCGGATTCGTCGCATTCACGGCCCTCGCCACGCTCGCGATCGCGCCGCTGCAGCAACTGCTCGGGATGTGGGACAACGTGCAGTGGCTGAGTGTGCTGCTCAATCGCCTGCAGGACGTGCTCGAGCCGGAGCCGGAGCAGGGGCGCGATCCGTCGCGGTTGCGTCCGGTGCGCACGCTCGAGGGACGGATCACGCTGCAGGACGTGAGTTTCCGCTACGGCGGCCCCGAGTCGACGCCGATCCTCGAGGGGATCACGGTCGAGATCCCGGCCGGCACACGCGTCGCGATCGTGGGCCGCAGCGGCTCGGGGAAGACGACGCTGGTGAAGATGCTCTCCGGGCTCCTGCAGCCCACCGGCGGCCGGATCCTGCTCGACGGCCAGGACCTCACCGCCCTCGACCTCCGGTCGGTGCGGCAACACGTCGGGTTCGTCCTGCAGCAGAACCATCTCTTCAACGACACCATCGCGCGGAACATCGCGTTCGGCGAGCCGGAACCCGACCTCGACGCGGTGATCTGGGCGGCGCGCGCGGCGGCGGCGCAGGACTTCATCGAACGGCTGCCGTTCGGCTACGACACGCGCATCGGGGAGTCGGGACTCGCGCTCTCGGGCGGCCAGCAGCAGCGCATCGCGATCGCGCGCGCGCTCTACCGGCGCCCGCCGATCCTGCTCTTCGACGAGGCGACGAGTGCGCTCGACACCGAGTCGGAGCGCGCGGTGAAGGACAACCTCGACCGGCTGCTCGAGGGCCGCACGTCGCTGGTGATCGCGCATCGGCTGAGCACCGTGCGCGACGCGCAGGTGATCCTCGTGCTCGAGCGGGGCCGGCTGGTCGAACAGGGGGACCACGACGCGCTGATGGCGCGGCAGGGGCTCTACTACTATCTCGTCTCGCAGCAGCTCTCGCTCTGACCGATGCCCACCCCGACCACCGCTCCCCCGTTCCTCGACGACGAGCCGCCGCCCTGGTTGGCGCGCGCGCTCGCGACGACGGCGCTGGTCGTCGCAATCGTCGGGCTCGTGGCGGGGATCACGATCCGCGTGCCGGAGACGGTGAGCGGGCGGTTCATCCTCGTGCCGGCGCGCGGGGCCGACCCGGTGCGCGCGCCGCAGGAGGGCGTGGTGCTGCTCGTGCCCGCGCGCGAGGCGACGCCCGTGCGGCGCGGCGACACCCTCTTCGTCATCACCTCGGAGCCGGCGCTCGACCGCGGCACGGACCGCGGCGCGCTCGAGGCGACCGTCACCGAGGGGCCGGTCTCCCGGCGCGACCTCGCCTCGCAGTACGAGGCCGTCCGGAAGGCGGACGACGGCGAGCGCGCCCGGCTCGACCAGCGGCTCGGGACGCTCGAGCGGTCGATCGCCGCCAAGCGCGAGCAGCTGCGGATCGCGCGGGACCTCGAGGACCGCGCGCGCCGCGGCGCGGCCAGCGGCGTCACGAGCGAGGTGGACCTCGCGAACCTCCGGCTCAGCGCGAGCCGCCTCGACGACGACCTCGCGATCGCCGAGGGCGCGATCGCCGACACGAGGGCCGCGCGCACGCGGCTCGACTTCGACGCGGCGGTGCGGGCCGCCGACTACCGCGAGCGCATCCGGCGGCTGGACGTCGAGATCCGTCAGGCCGAGGCGCGTCTCGCCGCGCTGCGGGCGACAGGCGCGCCCACGAGCGCGGGCCTCGTCGTCCCGAGCCCCTGCGACGGCACGGTGCTGCGCCTTCGCGTGCGCGCGGCGGGGAGCTTCGTCGCGCAGGGCGACCTGCTCGCCGATCTCGCCTGCGTCAGTGACTCGCTCGTCGTCGAGATGGACGTGCCGGCATCGGGGATCGGGCGCATCCGCGCCGGACAGGACGTGCGCCTCCTGTACGATGCGTTCCCGTACCAGCGCCACGGCGTGCGGTTCGCCGAGGTCACCTGGGCCGGCGCCGCGTCCGGGACGTCGGCCGTCTCCGACTCGACCGCCTTCCGTGCGCGCGCGCGTCCGGACGACGCCACCGTGCGCGTCGGCGGCGCGGATCTCGCGCTGATGCCCGGCATGGGCGGCACGGCCCGGGTGGTGGTCGAGCGGCGTCGCCTCATCATGTACGCGTTCTCGCCGCTGATGCAGCTGCGCGAATCGATGGCCGACCGGGCACGACCGTGAGCCCCGCTGCGCCGATCACGTTCGACGACGTGCGCGCCGCCGCCGAGCGGCTGCGCCCGCACCTCGTGCCGACACCCTTCCGGAACTACCCGATGCTCGACGCGCTGGTCGACCACGACCTCCACGTCTGGGTGAAGCACGAGAACCACCAGCCGACGCAGAGCTTCAAGATCCGGAACGGGCTGAACGCGGTGCTCGCGCTCTCGGCCGAGCAGCGCGCGCGGGGCGCCATCGGTGCCAGCACCGGCAACCACGGCCTGGGGATCGCCTACGCGGGCCGCCTCACGGGGACGCGCGTCGCGGTCTGCGTCCCCGAGGGGAACAACCCGCAGAAGAACGCGGCCATCCGTGCGCTCGGGGCCGAGTTGATCGAGGTCGGCGCGACGTACGAGGAGACGGTGCGCGCCTGCGCGAGGATCCGGGAGGAGCGCGGGCTCACCCTCCTGCACTCCACCAACGATCCCCACGTCGTCGCCGGCGCGGGCACGATGACGCTCGAGCTCCTCGAGCAGCAGCCGGAGCTCGACGCACTCGTGATCGCCCTCGGCGGCGGCTCGCAGTCGGTGGGCGCGCTCACGGTCGCGGCGGCGCGGCGGCCCTCGCTCCGCGTGTACGCGGTCGGGGCGGTCGGCGCGCCGGCGCAGTACGAGAGCTGGCGGCGCGGGGAGCGGCTCACCGGCCAGCCCATCCGGACCTTTGCCGAGGGGATCGCCACCGGATCCGCGTACGAACTCACCTTCGAGGCGCTGCGCGCGGGACTCGCGGGCTTCGTCCAGGTGACGGATGACGAGATGTACGCGGCCATCCGGGACCTGCTGCAGGTCACAGCGAACCTCGCCGAGGGCGCCGGCGCCGCCGGACTGGCCGGGCTCCGGAAGCTCGCCCCGGAGCTCGCCGGCCAGCGGGTCGGGATCGTGATGTGCGGCGGGAACCTCGGCCTGCGGGATCTCGAGCGCGTGGTGGGACGCGGACCGGACTGAGCGGCGCGGCCCTTCAGTCCGTCCTCGGCGCTGCCTCGGCCCGCGCCATCACCGCGTCCACGAGCCGCTGCAGCACCTCCGGCCGGCTCCCGCGCATGTGCTGCCCCGGCAGCCAGATCTGCTCCCGCGGTTCCTGCACGGCGCGCCAGAGCGCCTCGACCGAACGCCGCGGGATCATCTCGTCCTCGGTCGCATTCAACAGGATCACCGGGCGCGGCGCGACGCGGCCGACCCAGTGCTCCGGCGCGAGCCGCGGTCCGGACGCCACCAGGGTCGCGAGTCCGGCCACCACCGCACGGGCCGGCGCGAACGGGATCTCGCGTCGCAGGTTGTGCGAGAGCAACGTGTACGGTTCGCCGCCACCGTGCGCGATCCAGAGACGCGTCACGCGCGGATCGAGCGCGGCCGCGATCACGGCGAAGGGCGCGCCGAAGCTCGCGCCGAGGAGCTCAACGCGCGCAGGATCCACATCCGGGCGGGTGAGCAGGTAGTCGAGGGCGAGCAGCACGGCGGGAGGCGTGTCGTAGACGGCCCGGCGGATCGCCGGGATCTCGGCGGCGAGTGCGAACCCCTTGGCGCGATCGTTCCCCTCGAATGGATACTCGAGCGACGCGAAGACGAAGCCGTGCGTGTCGCCCAGCAGCCGTCCCGCGGTGCGCCCGCGCTGCTGGCCGCCCAGGATGAAGAAGAGGCGGCGCGGGACCGTATCGTCGGCGAGCGGCCGCCGCACCGTCAGGTGGACGGTGAACCCATTCGCCCCGCGCACGGTGATGTCCTGCTCGCGCACGGCGCCGTCGATCCGGCTCGCGGTGGTATCGACGCCGGCCATCGTGGAGCGTCGCGCGAGGAAGTACGGCTCCGGGTCGCGCAGCAGGTAGAGCGAGCAGAGCACCGCGGCCGCAACGACGATCGTCGTTGCGGCCGCGGTCCAGCGCAGCAGGGAGGCGAGGCGCCCCCGAGCCCGGCGACTCACGGCTTCTTCAGCGCCTGGATCTCGGGCGGGAGCTCGAACGCCTTCGCGTCCATCGGACCCACCTGGACCTCCGTGATCTTGATCGTCTGCTGCATCCCGATCATCGAGTTCTCGACGCGATGCGCCATCATGATGCCGCCGACGCTCTTGTACTCGTGGTAGCGCGCCGTCACGGCGACCTCACCCTGGGGCGAGGCCTGCGTCGCGCGCGACTCGAGCATCAGTCCCGAGGTGCGCGAGAAGCACTCGGTCGTGACGCGGCCGGTCCTCCAGGTCAGCTTCAGGCAGTCGGTCGCCTCGCCGTCGACCGCCGTCTCGCCGGCGGCCGCGATCGCGGTGAAGAGCGCCTTGTCGCGGCCGAGCGCGCGGAAGTCGGCGCCGTCCGCCATCTCCTTCGTCTCCTCGGGCGAGAGGATGCGCGGTCCCTGCATCGGATTGTTCGACCAGGCGATGGTGCCATCGTAGCCCGACTTCATTTCGCCCATCCCGGCCAGCGCGATCGTCATCACCATCTGGTTCGGGCGGCGCTGCATCGCGGTGATGGTCGCGCTCATCCCGGCGGCGGGCATCTCCATCGTGCCGACCGACTTGAAGCCCTCGATCGAGGCGATCCTGCCCTCGGGATCGATGGCCTTGGTGTAACGCGCGAGGATCTCCTCGGGCGAGCGTCCCTGCGCACCGACGACGCCGGCGGCGAGGGCGGTGAGCGAGAGGGCGCGAAGGGCGGAACGCAACATGGACGGCATCCTGGACTCCGATGGGAAAGGGTTCGAGCGGGGACTAACGGGGGTGACGAGCGAGCCAGGCGCGGGCCGCCTCGAGGGCGGCGTCACGACCGGCGAGAAGATCGGCGCGCGTGAGCGGGGTCCGCTCGTCGGGCTGGACGCCGGGCCCCTCCACGCGGCGTCCGGCGGCGTCCTCATGATCGGCGATCGCGTGCATCAACACGTCGCCGTTCGGGAGGCGCACCATCACGGCAGGAAGCGCCTGTCCCGCGCTCCGTACCCCGAAGACGCGGGCCCGGCCGATCGCCTGCAAGCCCGACGAGAAGAACTCCGAAGTGCTGCCGGTGAACTCGTCGACGAGGATCGCGAGCGGACCGCCGTACGGCGCCACGCGCTCCCCGGCCGGGTTCACGCGCCGCGGATTCGCGACGAAGTTGATGGTCGCGCCGCGGCCGCGCATCGTGCCGAGCGAGACCGCGGTATCGAGCAGGTGTCCGGAGACGCCGGCCAACATGCCGATCACGCCGCCGGGATTGCCGCGCAGGTCGAGCACCAGCCCCGGCGCGGAACGGATCGCGAAGAGTCGCTTGTCGAGTTCGCCGGCAACCGCCGGGAACCACGCGGTGAATGCGATCACCGGCGCGAAGCGGCCGCCGCCGAGCGCGACCGAGTCGCCGGTGGATGCGACCACGAGCGGCGGGAGGTTGCCGAAGCGGGTGAGCTGGCCGGCCAGTGGCGCGCGCACGAGCCGGTGCGTCCGCGCGCGGCCGCGTGCGTCGCGCAGCGTGATGCGGAGGGTATCCTCGCTGCGGCCGGCGAGGCGTCCGAGCACCCAGGTGTTGAGCAAGCGGAGCGCCTGCGTGGGGTCCTCGGGCAGGGCGCGCCGGAGCCGCGCGCGCACCGAGTCCACCGCCATCGTGTCCACGTGCGTGATCGTGTGGCCCGGGCGGATGCCGGCGCGCTCGGCGGCGGACCCGGCCTGGACGCGCCAGACGACGACGGTGTCGCCCAGCATGCGCGCATCGAGGCCGGTGGTGCCGGGGCGGCGCGGCGCCTCGGCGCGCGCGTCGCTGGCCGGCGTCGCCTCCGCGGCGGGTGCCGCGTCACCGGGGATGAGCGCGAAGTGCGATGCCGCCGGCACGGCGATGAGCGCGCGGATCGCCGCGCGGACGCCGGCATCATCGGCCGACGTAGCCGCCACGAGCCGCAGCGAATCGTGCGCGACGCGCCACCGGCCGTTCACGAGCGCCGTATCCCAGAACGTCCGGGAGATGCTCGCCCACGCGGAATCGAAACTGGCGAGCGGCGCGACCATGCGTCCCGGCACCTCCACCGACTGTGGTCGTGCGACCGACGCGCAGCAGAGCAGGGTCAGGGCGAGGCCGGTGCCGCAGCGGGCGACGTGCCGCTTCGTGAGCTCACGCATCAGCGACCTCGAGTTCGGTGTCGTCCGCTCGATCCGGCTCACGCCACGAGAGGAAGGCGGAGGGCAGGCTTGTCGTCAGGATGAACAGTCCCCAGAAGATGTCGTTCCATTCGTGGTACGTGCTCGGCACCCACCAGAGCCGTTGGTCGATGCCCAGGGCGATCCAGATGACGCCCAGCAGCGCCACCCCACAGACGATCCGGTAGGCGTCGAGGTATGCGGCGTTACGGAGTGCGATCTGCCGCTCGTCCAGCCGCGTGTCGATGTCGTCCGCGATGCGCCGGCCGGCGCGGGAGACGCGCAGGATCGCGAGGAAGGTGAGGATCAGGACCGAGAGTCCGATGTGCGAGATCGAGTACCACCGGCTGTCGCCGAGCGCCTGATGCAGGGCCAGCGTGCCGAGCGGGTAGCTCGCGAAGAGCAGGACGATGTCCCGGCGCCGGACGGCGCGGGAGGGCAACTCGCGGATCATCGGATGATCTCCGTGCCGGAAGGCGTCCCCGACGTCTGTCGGGTGTAGAGCATCGACAGGAGGGGCGGGAAGGGTTCGCGTGAGAAGACCGCCTCGATCGGCACGCCGAAGACGTCGCTGATGCGGAACGCGAGCTCCAGAGAGGGGTTGTACTCCCCCCGTTCGAGGTACCCGATCGTCTGGTAATTGACGCCCAGCGCCGCGGCCAGGTCGTGACGCGACATCGCACGCTCGGCGCGCAACACGGCGAGGCGGTTGTGGAGCCGGGCGATCTCCGGTCGGCCCTTCTCGTGTAGCTTCATGGGACGATAGATAGTATTCCTACAACAGAACGTCAATAGGACTGACTATCGGCACTGTAACTGGCACGTCACGCCGGAAACGCCTGGAGGCGCGACGGCCACCTTCTGGACGGCTACATTTCCCGCGTGCCCGCGACCATCCTGCGCCCCGACGAGTGCCGCGCCCTCGTCCCCGAGCTGGCCGAGACCCGCAACCCGAACGTCTGGGTCTATAGAACCACCGACGCCGGCCACGGCTGGACGCTGTCGATCGCGACGCACGCCGAGCCGGGCTCCGGGAAGCTCTCGCTCGGCGGCTTTCGCATCGCCCCCCTGGAGCGCACGACGTCGGCCGGCTTCACCACCGACCGTGAGTCGATCGCGCTGGCCATCGGGATGGAGGAGAAGGTCCACTGGTCCCGCGTGATCCGCGTCGGTGGGCCGTTGGCGATGCGCGACATCACGCGGATCGTGGGCGGCAAGTGTGTGCTCGCGCCCACGCCGCAATCGCGCATCGGGCAGCCGCTCGACACGGCGATGCTCGACTTCGCGGTCGCCGCCTTCCAGGAGGTGGAGTCCAACGCCGGGATCCACATCACGACGGGGCAGGACCTCGGCCACGGGACGATGCACGACGGGCGTACGCAGTCGCTGCAGTATCTCAATGCGCGCTTCCGCGGCAGCGTCGTCGCCGACACGTCGGTCCCGACCGGTGAGGGGAACTACCGGATCCTCGCGGGGATGCTGCGGGCGTGCGGCCTGCCGATCGAGCGCGCGACGGTCGCGCTGGTCGGCTGCGGGAACATCGGGATGCACATCGTGAAGCGGCTGCGCACGCACGGGGACGACCTCACGATCCTGGTGCTCGAGCCGCGCGAGGAGCGGCGCACGGAACTCGAGGCGCTGGGGATCCGCACCTGGGGACCGGAGCGGAAGGCGGAGTTCCTTCGGCTGCCGATGGATGCGCTCGTCGTGAACGCGGCGGGGGGGACACTGGACCGGCCGGCGGTGGAACTCGCGGCCGCGAATGCGCGGCTGCGCGTGATCTGCGGGAGCGAGAACCTGGTGATGCCGGAGGGGGGGCTCGAGGAGGTGCTGCGCCGGGCGCGCAAGGTCTTCGCCCCGACGGAGCTCGGCGGGATGATGGGATACCTGACGGCGGTCGAGGAGTATCTCTCGGTGCTGGAGGGCGTGCCGTTCAACGTGCAGACGCTGCTCACGGCCGCCGAGCGGCTCGACACGGCCGGCGAGGAGACCACCGCGCGGATCATCGCGAACGGGTATGTGGAGACGTTCGAGCAGGCGGTCTCGAAGGTCTACGCGTAGGCTGGATCGGCGCGGTTCACCACGAAGGCACGAAGGGACGAAGAAGGGCAAAGGAAGCGTCTGCCTGCCGCCTTCTCCTGTGCTTCACCACGGAGGCGCGGAGGGATGGAGGAAAGACGGAGACCGCTTGGGGGGTACTGCCAGCGCCAGGAGCGGGCCGTACTGTGCGAGCACTGTCCCCAGAGTCCTGCTCCGTTCTTCCTCCGTCCCTCTGTCCCGACGCGTCTCCGCGGTGAGAAGAAGTCGTAGGCTTCGCCGGTCTTCAACCCTTCGCGACTTCGTGGTGAACCGCGCGGCCCGCTTGACACGAGACCAGCCGCACGACAGTTTCATCGAAGACAACCGAAGCCCGTGGTCATTTGCCGCGATTGCCGCCACGTAAAAGAATGCGCTAAAACGCCATCGCCCGCGGCACGTGCCGTGGGTTTGTTCTTTCCCCGGAACGTGCCCCGGGAGTCCCAGCGGCCCTCTCGACGGAGAGGGCCTTTGCGTTTCCCGCGGTCCACGCTCCACCGGATGGCCGCCCGATGACGCTCGTCACCGAACTCCCCTCGGCGCGCACGCTGCGCCTAACGACGTTGCCCGCGCTGCCGCTCGAGTGCGGGCAGGTGCTGCGCGACGCGCAGATGGCGTACCACCTCGACGGTGCGCTCGCGCCGGAGCGCGACAACGTCGTGCTCGTGCTGCACGCGCTCACCGGATCGGCCGACGCCTCGGGCGAATGGTGGCGCGGGCTGATCGGTCCAGGCGCGGCGCTCGACACCGATCGCTTCGCGGTGCTCGCGCCGAACCTGCTCGGCTCCTGCTTCGGCAGCACCGGACCCGCACACGACACCGAGGCGTTCCCGCCGCTCACCACGCGCGATCTCGCGCGCGCCGTCGGTGTGCTGCTCGAGACGCTTGGCATCCCGCGCATCGCGCTGGTGACGGGCGGTTCGCTCGGCGGCATGGTCGCGCTGGAGTTCGCGGCGAGCTTCCCCGGTCGCGCGGAGCGCGCGGTCGTCTTCGCTGCGCCGGCGGTGCAAGGCGCGTCGGCGATCGGCTGGGGTCACGTGCAGCGCGAGTTGATCCGCGCGCTCGGGCCGTCCGGGCTCGCGCTCGCGCGGCGCGTCGCGATGCTGACGTACCGTACGCCGCGCGGGCTGGAGCGCCGGTTCGCACGCCGCGCGGCCGCGGGTGCGAGCGCGGGTGCGAGCGCGGGCGAGAGCTTTGAGGTGGAGTCGTGGCTTCGCGCGCACGGCGACCGGCTCGCGGCGCGCTTCAGCGTCGCGAGCTACCTGACGCTGCTCGGGGCGATGGATGCCCACGACGTCGGCCGTGGGCGCGGCAGCATCGGCGAGCGGCTGCGCGCCAGCGGCACGCGCTTCACCGGCGTCGGGATCCCCGGCGACGTGCTCTATCCTGACCACGAGGTGCGTGCGTGGGTCGAGGCTGCCGGAGCGGAGTATGCGGCCATCGACTCCGAGCACGGGCACGACGCGTTCCTGCTGGAGAAAGACCAGGTGGCGTCCATTCTCCACGGGTCCCTCCGGACAGCGACCAGGGCGCCGCGCGCCGCGGAGGTCGCGTGACCAGCACCTCAACCACCATCCGAGTCGCCGTCGCGGGCTGCGGCACCGTCGGCGGTGCGCTGCTCGACCTGCTCGCGCAGCACGGGCCGCGGATCGAGCGCCGCACCCGCATCCACTTCGAGGTGGTCCGCGTACTCGTGCGCGACGCGGCGGTGCCACGCTCCGCCTGCGTGGAGCCGCGTCTCCTGACGGACGAGCTCGGTGAGTTCCTGGCGACTCCCGCCGACGTGGTCGTGGAGGCGATCGGCGGACTCTCGACGGCGGACCAGATCGCGCGCGACACCCTCGCGCGCGGCCGGCGGCTGGTGACGGCGAACAAGGCGTTGCTGCGCGTCGCCGGGCCCGAGCTCGCAGCGCTCGCCCGCCGGCATCGCGACGCGGGCGCGGCGCTCGACTTCGAGGCGGCGGTCGGCGGTGGCGTCCCGGTGGTGCGGCTGCTGCGCGAGTCGCTCGCCGGCCAAGGCCTGCACGCGATCCGCGGCGTGCTCAACGGCACGACCAACTACATCCTGACGCGCGTCGAGCAGGGGGCCTCCTTCGCGGAGGCGCTGCGCAGCGCGCAGCGCGCGGGGTTCGCCGAGGCCGACCCGTCCCGCGACCTGAACGGGCTCGATGCCGCCGACAAGATCGCCGTGCTCGCCTGGCTCGGCTTCGGCGTCGACCCGGCCTCGCTCGACGTGAAGGTGGCCGGCCTGCCGCCGGACCTTGAACGCGAGGTCCGGACCGCGCGTGCGCACGGCAAGGTGATCCGCCTCGTCGCCAGCGCGGTGCAGGTGGGCGACGGCGTCTACGCCAGCGTCGCGCCGAAGGTGCTCGACGCGCGCGACCCGCTCGCGCAGGCGCGTGACGAGGAGAACGTGATCCAGATCGAGAGCGAGAGCAGCGGGATGGTCTCGGTGGCGGGGCGGGGGGCCGGAGGGCCGGCGACGGCGGCAGCGATCCTCGCGGACGTGCTGCGAAGCAGCAAGTAGGAAGTAGAAGGGAGAAAGTAGACAGGTGACGGAGGCGAGAGGCCTCACACCTCACACCTCACACCTCACACCTCACATCCGCCGTTCATGCACCCCGACACGATCGCCATCCGCACCCAGCACCCGACCTCCCCCTCGCGCGAGCATTCGGTGCCGCTCTACCTCACGTCCAGCTTCGTCTTTGACGACGCCGAGCAGGCGCGGGCGCTCTTCGCCGAGGAGGTCGCGGGGCCGGTGTACAGCCGCTACTCCAATCCCAACACCGACGAGTTCATCGCGAAGCTTTGTGCGCTCGAGGGCGCCGAGGACGGCATCGCCACCGCCTCGGGGATGGCGGCGGTGTTCACGGCGCTGGCGTCGCTGGTCAGCACCGGCGATCACATCGTCGCGGGACGCGCGGTGTTCGGCTCGACGCACCAGCTGCTGACGCGCGTCTTCCCGCGCTGGGGGGTCTCGCACACCTACGTCGACGGGGACGACCCGGCCGCCTGGGCGGCGGCGATCACGCCGAGCACCAAGGCGATCTTCGTCGAGTCACCCTCGAACCCCGGGCTCGACCTCGTCGATCTCGCCGCACTCGGGGCGCTCGCGCGGGCGCGCGGGATCCCACTGCTCGTGGACAACTGCTTCTGTACGCCGGTGATCCAGCAGCCCCTGAAGCTCGGGGCGGCGCTGGTCGTCCACTCGGCGACGAAGTTCATCGATGGGCAGGGGCGCACGCTGGGCGGCGCGATCGTGGGCGACGCGGCGCTCGTGGCGGAGGCGCGATTCCTGGCGCGCCACGCGGGACCCGCGCTCTCGCCCTTCAATGCGTGGGTGCTCTCCAAGAGTCTCGAGACGCTCTCACTGCGGCTTGAGCGGCACAGCGCGAATGCGCTCGCCGTCGCGCGCCACTTCGAGGGGCACGCGGGGGTCGACGCGGTGCGCTATCCGCACCTTCCCTCGCACCCGCAGTACGCGCTCGCCAAGCAGCAGATGCGCTGGGGGGGTGGGATCCTGACGCTGCGGCTCGCCGACTACGCGGCCGCCACGCGGATGATCGACGCGCTCCGGCTCTGTTCGCATTCGCCCAACCTCGGCGACACGCGCACGATCGTGACGCATCCCGCGTCGACGACGCACTCCAAGCTCACGGAGGAGGAGCGGCAGCGCGTCGGGATCACGCCGGGGCTGGTCCGCGTGTCGGTGGGGCTTGAGCATCCGGCGGACGTCATCGCCGACCTCGTCGTCGGATTGTGACGGCGAGAGGGTGCCCCCCGGGTAGGGTGGGTAGTCCTTCCAGCGTGGACAACCCATCGATACCTCCGGAGCCAGTGATGCCGCACGTCCATCCGTTCCCGCTCCTCCGCCTGCTGGGCGGACTCCTGCTCGCCGGCCCGCTGTGCGCGCAGGACGCACCGGCCCCGGCCATCGTCTCGACGACGGCGAGCGCGACGCGATATCAGCGACCGGACCTTGCGACCTTCACCGTGCAGGTGCCCGAGGAGGGACTCTCGTCACGCGAGGCAGGCCAGCGGTTGGCCGCGCGGGTGGACAGCGTCCGGCGCGCGCTGACGACCCTCGGGATCCCCCGCGATTCGATCGTCAGCGCCCGTCGCTCGGATTGGTGGCGAGGCCGGATGGAGGTCGTCGCCAACAGCGGGTGCCGCCCGCGGCGCGAGCGCGGTCCGGACGGGCGCACCTGCGACCCATTCACGGATTCCACGTTCCGCGCGATTGACGTGCTCGAGGTCCGCATCCGCGACTTGGACGTGCTCGGGGCGGCGCTGGACACCGTGATGGGGCGCGGGCTGACCGAGATCAGCAACGTGGGGTTCATCGCGACGAACACGACGGCGTCCGAGGAGGGCGCGCTGCGGGACGCGACCGAGAAGGCCCGCCGCCACGCCGTCGCGATCGCCGAGGCGGCGGGGTCGCGCCTCGGGCGCATCGTGGCGCTGAGCAACCAGACGGCGCCGGCGGGTCGCGAGCTCTTTGCCACCGGTGCCACCACCACCTCGGCCGAGCCGTCGACGCGCCAGTCCGTGCGCGGCACCTCGATCGTCCGGCCCTGGATCGCGATCTCGATGACGGTGCACGCGCGATGGGAACTCGCGCCGCGCTGAGCCGTTCCCGGCGCCCTCAGCGCGAGCGGAACCTCGCCAGCGCCTCACGTGTGAACGCCGAGAGCACCATCCGACCGCTCATCGCGGCGCGCTCGGCCATTCGCGACTCCCAGTCGTCGGTGTCGCGCCAGAAGATCCGCTTCATCTCGGCCATCGCCTCCGGATTCGAGGCGGCGAGGCGCCGCGCGTGCGCGTCGACCGCGCTCTCGAGCGCGGCGGTGTCCTCCGCGAGCATCGAGTAGAGCCCGTGCCGCTCGCACCACTCGGCGTCGTGCCAATCCGCGTGGACGGCGAGGTGCATGAAGGGCGCGAGGCCGAGCTTGCGCTCGATCACCACGCCGACCACGAACGGGCCGATGCCGACCTGCAGCTCGCTCAGCTTCACCTGCGCGCTGCGCACGGCGCACGAGTAGTCGCTGGCGGCGATCACCCCGATCGCGCCGCCGGCGGCGCGCCCCTGCACGCGGGTCAGCACGAACTTGGGTGCGCGGATCATCGCGAGGACGACACGGGAGAAGCCGCTGAAGAACTCCTTCCCGGCCGCGGGGTCGGCGACGGCCGTGAACTCGTCGAACGAGGCGCCGGCGCAGAAGGGACCGGTGCCGCCGCTTCGCAGGACGATCACGCGCGCCGCGGGGTCGGCGCCGAGGGTGGTGATCGCGGCGGCGAGCCGGTCCAGCAGCGACGCGGGCAGGGAGTTGCCCTTGGGGTGACTGAACTCGACGGTGCCGATGCCGTTCGCGACCGAGGTCCGGACGAGGCCGTCGGCGAGGGGCGAAGGAGCGGGGCTCGGTGGCATGCGGGGAAAGTTACCCGCGTCCGAGGGACCCTGACACGGGCCTCCGGCGTTCGATTGTCGTCCCCCACGGCCCAACTATAGATTCCATCCCATGGACCAGAAGACGCCTGCCCCCCTGCCTGCCTCCCAGGACGACCCGGCGCTCGTCGCGGCCTTCGAGGCCCGGATCGCCGCCGGCGAGAGCATCGAGCCCAAGGACTGGATGCCCGCGCGCTACCGCAAGCAGCTCACCCGGATGATGGCGCAGCACGCGCACTCCGAGATCGTGGGGATGCTCCCGGAAGGCAACTGGATCACGCGCGCCCCCTCGCTGCGCCGCAAGATGTCGCTCATCGCCAAGGTGCAGGACGAGGCCGGGCACGGGCTCTACATCTACTGCGGCACCGAGACGCTCGGCGTCGACCGGATGGAGCTCTACGACCAGCTGCTCGACGGGACCGCGAAGTACTCGTCCATCTTCAACTACCCGACGCTCTCGTGGGCCGACATGGGCGTCATCGGCTGGTTCGTGGACGGCGCGGCGATCGTGAACCAGACGGTGCTCGCCAAGGCCTCCTATGGTCCGTATGCGCGCGCGATGGTGCGCATCTGCAAGGAAGAGAACTTCCACAAGCGTCAGGGCTACGAGATCTGCGCGACGCTCGCGGCCGGTACGCCGGCCCAGCGCGAGATGCTGCAGGACGCGGTCGACCGCTTCTGGTGGCCCTCCCTGATGATGTTCGGCCCGAGCGACACCAACTCGCCGAACTCCGCCGAGCTGCTCCGGTGGCGCGTGAAGCGGAAGACGAACGACGAACTGCGGCAGCGCTTCGTGAACCTCACGGTGCCGCAGGCGCAGGCGATCGGGGTGACGCTGCCGGATCCGGATCTCCGGTACGATGCCGAGTCGAAGAACTGGGAGTTCGGCGCGATCGACTGGGCCGAGTTCCAGCAGGTGATCGGCGGCAATGGGCCGTGCAACAAGGAACGGCTCGCCGCGCGCAACCAGGCGCACGATGAGGGCGCCTGGGTGCGCGAGGCGGCGCTCGCGCACGCGGCGAAGCACCGTCGCGCGACGGAGGCGGCGTGAACGAGGGGCGGCGGCGGTCGGACGGCGCGACCAGCGGTGCGGCCGCCGAGTCGTCGTGGCCGCTCTGGGAGGTCTTCACGCAGGGGAACAGGGGTGAGCCCTTCGAGCACGCCGGGAGTCTCCACGCGCCCGACGCCGAACTCGCGCTGCAGAACGCGCGCGACGTCTACGCGCGCCGCGGCGAGGCGGTCAATCTCTGGGTCGTGCCGAGCACCGCGATCACGGCCTCGTCGCCGGACGATGCCGGTCCGTTCTTCGATCCCGGGAACGACAAGGCCTATCGCCACCCGCAGTTCTACAAGGTGCCGCGCGGCGTGCGCGTCTTCTGATGACGACGCCGGTCGGTGAGGAAGGCGGGATCGCGCCGGGTGAGGCGACGGACGTGATTGGATCGCGTCCGGTGGCCGCACCGCGCGCGCGCACGGTCGACAACGCGCTCTTTGAGTACCTGCTCCGGCTCGGCGACGACCGCCTCGTGCTCGGGCACCGGATGTCCGAGTGGACGGGGCACGGCCCCATCCTCGAGGAGGACATCGCGACCGCCAACATCGCGCTCGACCTGATCGGGCAGGCGGCCTCGATCCTCAGGCTCGCGGGCGAGGTCGAGGGTGCGGGACGCGACGAGGACGCGCTCGCCTACTTCCGCGAGGGCGTGCAGTTCCGCAACTGCCTGCTCGTCGAGCAGCCGAAGGGCGACTTCGGTGACACGATGGTGCGGCAGTTCCTCTTCGACGCGCACAGCGTGCTGATCTGGGATGCGCTCGCGCGCGCCGGGCACGGGTCGCTTGCGGCGATCGCGGCCAAGGCGCTCAAGGAGGACAAGTATCACCTCCGGCACTCCAGCGAGTGGGTCGTGCGGCTGGGCGACGGCACCGACGAGAGCCGTGCGCGCGTGCAGCACTCGCTCGACGCGCTCTGGCGCTACACGGGAGAGCTCTTCGACCACGACGCCGTCGATGCGGCCGTCGCGGCGGACGGGATCGCGGTGGACCCGTCCGCGCTGCGATCGCGCTGGGACGCGATCGTGAACGACGTGCTCGCGCGCGCGACGCTCACGCGGCCGGCCGACGGCACGATGCAGATCGGTGGGCGCCGGGGCCGCCACACCGAGCACCTCGGCCACCTGCTGACCACGATGCAGATCGTGGCGCGCTCCCACCCGGGCGCGACGTGGTAGCGCCGGTGCTGGACCGCACGCGGGTCTTTGAGATCCTCGGCACGGTGCCCGACCCTGAGGTGCCGGCGATCAGTGTCGTCGAGCTGGGGATCGTGCGCGATGCGGCGATCGCGGCGGACGGCGCCGTGACGGTCACGATCACGCCGACCTATTCGGGGTGCCCGGCGATGTTCGAGATCGAGAAGGACATCCGGATGGCGCTCACCGCGGCCGGTGTGCCGCGGGTCGAGGTGCGCACGGTGCTGGCGCCGGCGTGGACCACCGACTGGATCGGCCCCGAAGCGCGCGAGAAGCTGCGAAGGTACGGCATCGCGCCGCCGGGAAAGGCCGACCAGGGAGGGCTCGTCACGCTCACGAGGGCGCACGCCCCGGTCGTGTGCCCGTTCTGCGGCTCGAGCGAGACCGAGCTCCGGAGCGAGTTCGGGAGCACGGCGTGCAAGGCGATCCACGTGTGTCGGAGCTGCCGGCAGCCGTTCGATGAGTTCAAGGCGATCTAGCAAGTGGAGAGCAGAAAGTAGGAAGTAGAAAGGGGGAGTAAACATTCCGTTGGCGTCCGGCATCAGAGGGGGTGCAGTCAACCGTCACCCCCGGCAGGAGTCTCCGATGCGCGCTCGTTCCTTCGTTCGTTCCTCCATTCCGATCGCCGGTCTGGCCCTTCTCACTGCCGCGGCGCTGTTGGGGCCGCCGCGCATCACGGTGACCGAGGTGACGGGCACGCCGATCACTGCCGGCGCCGTCCTCGATGTCGCCACGCAGCACCACACCGACGAGGAACGTCCCGACGTCTCGGGCCGCGCGATCGCCGAACGGGACGGGAAGCGCGTGACGCAGGCCGTCGCGCTCACCGCCTCCCCGATCACGGGCCGCTACGGCGTGGCGAAGCAGTGGGCCACCGGCACGCCCTGGGTGCTGGTCTTCACGATCAAGCAGGGTGACCACGGCGAGCACGGCACGGCCGAGTCGATCGTGAAGGTGAACGCTGCCGGCAAGATCGTCGGCATCGAGAATCTCGGCGGACAGAACGCTCGCGGTGATCGCTTTCCCCGCGCGGCGACCGAGAGTGAGGTGGCGGCTGCGCTGGCGTCGTTGCGCGGCCAATAGTCGGGAAACAGCGGGAGACGGCGGGCGGCAGACGCCGCCGCGGGTTGCCGGCGCCAGGCCGGCGACCCGCCTCCCGGGTCACTTGGCGCGCCGGCGGTAGTGCGCGCCCCACGCTCGCAAGGTCTCGATGCTCGGGACCGCCGTCCGGCCAAGCTCGGTGATCGCGTAGTCGACGTGCGGGGGTACCACCGGATGCACGGTCCGCGTGATGAGCCCCCCGCGCTCGAGCTCGCGCAGCTGCTGCGTCAGCATCTTGTGGTTGACGCGCCCGAGGTCGCGATGGAGCTCGCTGTAGCGCCACGTGCGGTCCTTCAGGCGCCAGAGGATCGGCATCTTCCACTTTCCGCCGATCACATGGAGGGCGAGCTCCACCGGGTTGTTGAACTCGTGGCCATCGAACTCGAAGACGGGCATGGCACTATCGAATAGGTGAGTATCATCCGTAAAGGTGCATACTACCCGAGCGGCGAACATCCCGATAGCTATCGGCGTCCCCAGCCGCCGAGCCCGCCACATGAGCTTCGATCCCAACCCCACCAATGCCGCAGCGAGGAAGCGCATCCTGCTGATCGCCGCGAACCCCGCGACCTCTCCCACGACCGGCTGGCCGGTCGGCTTCTGGTGGGCCGAGCTCACGCATCCCTTCTGGGCGTTCAGCGAAGCCGGCTACGAGGTGGAGATCCGCAGTCCCGACGGCGGGGCCCTTGTCGCCGATGGATACTCCGACCCCGAGGACCCCAGCGGCTACGCCGCGCACGACCTCCTCTCGCTCGGCTTCAAGCACTCGGCGGCGCACGTGGCGCGGCTCGCGGACACGCGCGCCATCGCGGACGTCCCGGTCGCCGACTACGACGCCGTGTTCGTCAGCGGCGGACAGTCGCCGATGGTGACCTTCGCCGACCACCGGGAACTGCACGCGCTCGTTGCCGCGTTCCACGACGCGGGCAGGGTCACGGCGCTCGTCTGTCACGCGACCTGCGTCCTGCTCAAGGCACGGCGTGCGGACGGGGAGTTGCTCGTCAGCGGCAGGACGTGGACGGGATTCGCCGACGCTGAGGAACGGTTCGCCGACGCGGCCGTCGGCCAGCGGATCCAGCCGTTCTGGATCGAGCGCGAGGCGCGGCGCGTCCCCGGGACGAACTTCGTGGTCGACCGGCCCTTCCGCGCGTTCGCCGTCCGCGATGGACTGCTCGTCACCGGGCAGCAGCAGTACTCGGGAGCCGCGGCTGCGCGGCTCGTGATCGAAGCCCTCGGCCGATAGGAGCACCGATGACCACGTACGCGATCCTCGGAGATGGCAACGTCGGACAGTCGCTCGCGTCACGGCTGCACGGGCCCGGCGACTCGACGCGGTTCGGCGTTCGCGAGCCAGGCAAGCCAGCGGACGACGCGGTGCCCCGACTCGGCATCGCCGACGCCGTGCGCGGCGCGGACCTCGTTCTCCTGGCCGTGCCCGCGGGCGCAGCCGTCGACGTGATCCGCGCCTCCGGCGCAGCGCACGGCACGGTGGTCGTCGACTGTACGAACCCGCTGCGCTGGAGCGATGGTCCCGTCTGGACGCCGCCGCCCGAAGGCTCCGTGACACAGCAACTCGCGGTGGCTTTTCCCGCCCTCCGCTTCGTGAAGGGGTTCAATCACTTCGGCGCCGAGATCCAGCGCGATCCGTCGATGCGTCATGGGCCTGCCGACGCCTTCTTCGCAGCGGACGATGCGGCCGCAAAAGCCGAGGTGATGGCCGTCGCGTCGCGGATGGGCTTTCACGCCATCGATGCCGGGCCGCTGCGCAACGCCGCCGTGCTGGAGAACCTGGCAATGCTCTGGATCCATCTCTCGTCCGTCGGGAAGCGCGGCCGGGAGTTCGCCCTGAAGCTGGAGGCGAGGTAGGAGTTGGGAGACGGGAGACGCCGCCTCCCGTCTTCCGTCTGCCCTCTCCCGTCTCCCTCACACGTGTTTCTGCTTCCATCCCCCGCGCTTGAACATCACCGCACTCACCACCGCCAGCACCGAGTACGCCACCGGCACCGCGATGAACACCCCGCGCTCCGCGAACCCCCACGCGGAGAGCCCCCAGGCGAGCGGGATCTGCACCACCCAGAAGCAGAGGAAGTTGATCCAGGTCGGCGTCCGGGTATCGCCGGCGCCATTGAAGGACTGCTCGAGCACCATCCCGAACGCATAGAGCGGGAAGCCGAGGCCGATCGCGCGCAGGCCGTAGACTCCGATCGACTGCACCGCAGGGTCGGGAGTGAAGAGCCCGACGATCTGCGGCGCGAACACCAGGAAGACCACTCCGGTGATGCTCAGGAACCACACGTTGAACTTCGCGGCGGTCCAGACCGACGCCTCGGCGCGGTCGGGGAGCTTGGCGCCGAGCGCCTGACCGACCATCGTCGCGGCCGCTGCGCCGAGTCCGAAGGCCGGCATCAGCGCGAAGATCACGATGCGGATGGCGATCGTGTAGCCCGCCATCGCTGTGCTGCCGAAGCTGGACATCACGCGCACGAGGCCGATCCAGCTCATCGACCCGAGCGCGACCTGGAAGGTGCCCCATCCCGAGAGCCGGGTGATGGCCCACATCGTCACCGGCTCCAGGCGCAGGTGCTCGCGCCGCACGACCAGATGCCCGGTGCCCCTCGTGAGCAGCGACAGCGCGTACAGGAATCCGATGCCGCGGCCGATCGTCGTCGCCACCGCCGCGCCGGTGAGTCCGAGCTCGGGGAAGGGCCCGATGCCGAAGATCAGCATCGGATCGAGGACGATGTTGATCCCGTTCCCGAGGATCAGCACCCGCATTGCGACGGCGGCGTCGCCGGCGCCGCGGAAGACGGCGTTGATCAGGAAGAGCAGGAACGCCGTCGCACTGCCGCCGAGCGTCACGCGCGCGAACATCGTGCCCTGGGCGATCACCGCCGCATCAGCGCCCATCAGCGTGAGCAGCTCGGGCGCCCAGATGGCACCCGCGATGCCCAGCACGGCCGAAAGGCCGAGCCCGAGGGCCAACACCTGCACGGCCGAACGCGCTGCGCCGTCAGGGTCCTTCTCGCCGATGCGGCGCGCCACGGTCGCGGTGGCGCCGATGCTGAGCCCGAAGGCGATCGTGTAGATGACGATCATCAGCGACTCGGTCAGCCCGACGGTCGCGACGGCCGCCGCGCCCAGCCGGCCGACGAAGAAGACATCCACGATGGCGAAGAGACTCTCCATCGCCATCTCGATGACCATCGGCACGGCAAGCAGGAAGATCGCGCGACGGATCGGGCCGGCCGTGTAGTCGTGCGGTGTGCCGCGGACCGCATCGCGGAGGTCGCGCCAGAAGCCGCCCGCTGGAGCATGAGCGGGCGCGGGTGTAGGGAGCGAGGGGGATTCGGAAGGACTATGCACGCAAGGACCTCTGGGGATCGGATATGAGAACGCCCCGCCTGTTCGTGTCGAAGCAGGAGGGGCGTGGATCCGCGAGGGACGGCGCGTGGCTCTTGGTCGCCGCTGCTACCCGAGGTGCCCTGCTTCGACGGCTCCGCCGACCGCCGGGACGGCGGTCACCGTGATCCGAGACCGGATCCGGGAGCCAGCGATGAAGCACGGGTGATCCATCGATGCACCAAGGGAAAGAGAGGTCGGGCGAACCCTCACGCTAATGTCGGTCCGAAAACCTGTCAAGCTCCGTTGCCGTTCGGCGCCTTGTAGGGTATCCGCCCTTGCCCGGCGCGCCAGGAAGGCTCACCGTCGAGGCATCACCCCAGCGGGAGCAACCCATGGCCGTTGCAAAGATCACCGAGATCCAGGCGTCCTCCACCAAGAGCTTCGACGACGCGCTGAAGCAGGGCATCGCGCGCGCCGAGAAGACGCTGCGCAACCTGACCGGTGCGTGGATCAAGGACCAGAAGGTCGTCATCGAGAACGGGAAGATCGCCGAGTACCGCATCATCATGCGCGTGACCTTCATCCTCTCGGACTGAGGCCCGGCGGCACCGGCCGATGGTCCGGTTCATCGATCGTCGCGAGGCGGGCGCGCGACTCGCCGCGCGCCTCGCGCCGTACGCGGACCGCCGGGACGTGACGGTGCTGGGGTTGCCGCGCGGCGGCATCCCGGTGGCGTACGAGGTGGCACGCGCGCTCCACGTGCCACTGGAGGCGTTCGTCGTGCGCAAGCTGGGCCTGCCGGGACACGAGGAGCTCGCGATGGGCGCGATCGCGAGCGGCGGCGTGCGCGTGCTGGACGACGCGATCATCCGCATGGCCGACGTCTCCCCGCTCGCGCTCGCCGACGTCACGTCGGCCGAGCTCTCGGAGCTCGCGCGCCGGGAGCGGCGCTATCGCGGCGGCGCGCGATTCCCGGCGCTCGGCGGACGCACGGTGATCGTGGTGGACGACGGCATCGCGACCGGCGCGAGCGTCGTCGCCGCGGTGCGCGCATTGCGCGCGCAGCATCCCGCGCGCATCGTCGTCGCGGTCCCGGTGGCGCCGAGTGCGAGCTGCGGACGCCTGCGCCGCGAGGCCGACGAGTGCATCTGCCTCGCGGAACCTGAGCCGTTCTTCAGCGTCGGGGCGTGGTACGACGACTTCGGGCAGACCGGGGACGACGAAGTGGAGGCGCTGCTCGCCGCCGCGCGCCGCGCCTAGGCGCGCAGCGTCTCCTCGATGCGCGCGGCGATCTGCTCGACCCCCGGCAGCACCGCGTCAAGCAACACCGGGTGATAGGGCATCGGGATGTCCGCCGGCGCGAGCCGCTGCACCGGTGCGTCGAGATGCCAGAACGCGTCCTGCGCGACCGTTGCCGCGATCTCGGCGCCGAAGCCTGCCGTGACGTTGTCCTCGTGGACGATCAGGCAGCGCCCGGTCCGCGTGACCGAGCCGAGCACCGCGGCGCGATCCCAGGGCGCGATGGTGCGCAGGTCGAGCAGCTCGACGCGGCCCGCGAAACGCTCCGCCGCCTCGACGCAGCGATGCACCATCGCGCCCCAGCTGACCAGGGTCAGGTCCGTGCCCGGCTGCACCACGCGCGCGACGCCCAGCGGCAGCACGTAGTCGTCGCCCGGGTAGCGCGCGCTTCCGTCGCCGGTCATCAGGAGCGAACGATGCTCGAAGAAGACCGTCGGATTGGGGCTCCGCATCGCCGCGCGCAGGAGGCCGACGGCGTCGGCGGCATTCGACGGCATCACGACCTGCCAGCCGTAGGCGTGCGCGAAGCGCACCTCGTCGCTCAGGCTGTGCCAGGGGTCGCCGACATCCTTGCCGAATCCGCCCGGCATCCGCACCACCATCGGCGCCGCGAAGCGGTTCGCCGTGCGCCAACGCATCGTGCCGGTGTTGTTGAGCTGCTCCGTCGCCGGGTCGGCGTACTTCCGGAACTGGATCTCGGCGACCGGCATCAGGCCGCTGATCGCAAGCCCTGATGCGCGGCCGATGATCCCCTCCTCGGAGAGGGACGTATCGAAGACGCGGGCGGCGCCGAACTGCTTCTGCAGTCCCTCGGTGACGAGATGCACGCCGCCCTTGCGGCCGACATCCTCGCCGAAGACGACCACCTTCGGGTTCACGGTGAGTTCGTGGCGGAGCGTGCGGCGCACCGCCTCGGCGAACCGGAGCAGTTCCCCGTCGGCCTGCGGCGTGGCGGTGCCGCCGAGGGCGGTGCGCTCGGCGCGCGCGAGCCCGCCGAGGGCCTCGGGCACCGCCGGCGTCTCGTCCGCGAGCACGTGCTGCGCGATCCCTGCGGGATCGGGCACCGGCCGCGCGCGGGCCGACTCGAGCGCGCGCGCGACATCGCGGGCCACCTCCTGTTCGAGCGCTTCCCACTCCTTCACTGAGAGGAGCGCGGGCACGAGATAGCGCTTGAGCTTCGGGAGCGGGTCGCGCGAGGCGTCGACGGCGATCTCCTCGTCGGTGCGGTAGCCTTTCTGGTTGTCGGGGCCCGAATGGCTCGAGAGCCGCGGCAGCGTCAGGTGCACGAGGGCCGGGCCGGTGCCGGCGCGCACGTGGTCCACGCACTCCCGGAGGAGCTTCGCGGTCTGCTCGGGGTCGGTGCCGTCGCCGTCGCGGACGAAGAGATCGGTGAAGGACGCGAGGTTCTTCGCGATGTTCCCCCCCGGCGTCTGCATCTCCCCCTTCACCGAGATGCCGAGGTCGTTGTCCTCGATGTAGAAGAGCATCGGCAGCTTGAGGGTCGTCGCCATCGTGAGCGCCGACCAGAAGCCGTTCGTCGCGACCGAGGCGTCGCCGCCCAGGGCGACGCCCAGCGCGCCCTTCCACGATGCGTCCTTCAGGGTGTCACGGTGATAGGTGATGGCCTGCGCCCACCCCGCGGTGGGTGTGTACTGCGATCCGACGTCACCCGACATCGGAAGGACGATCGGGCCGTCCCGATTGGGGAGGTTGCAGACGACGCCGATATCGCGGCCGTCGGAGAAGCCCCCGGCGCGTCCGAGCGGCGAGCCGAAGGCGTCCTCGAGGGTGAGTCCGAGCGAGAGGAGGAGCGGACGGCTGCGATAGTAGGCGCCGGCCGCATCGTGCCGCCCCGTGATGAGCGACCCGAGGATGATCTGCGCGACGTCGTGGCCCCGCGCCGAGAACTGGTAGAGCACGACGTGGTCCTTGGGGACCGTCGCGCGGTTCTTGTTGGTGTACTCCTCGGCGTCGTCGAGTGCGCGGGAGCAGAGCACGTGGTAGGCGATGGTGCGCCAGTCGAATTGCGGGTGGGGCATTCCCTAAAGTTGGGGGCGAGGGAGGGGTTCGGGAACTGTCCGTAGCGGTCGGGGAACGGCAACGGCATTTCACCACAGAGGGCACAGAGGGCACACAGGACTGCAACTGCTGGCGGAACGGCAACCACCGAACGGCAACGGCATTCGATGGGCGTTCGGCGGAACGATCCGCCCGCCCCGCACCCCCAACAGCGGCCGTTGCCGTTCCTCGGTGACCTCTGTGCCCTCTGTGGTGAATCGCCGTTCCGGAGACCCCACACCGGAGCGTCCCGAGCGGCCCGAGGCTAGATTCCACCCCCATGACCGCCCCCCTGGTCCTCACCGATCTCGCCGACGGCGTCCTCCAGCTCACGCTCAACCGGCCGGACGTCCTCAACAGCTTCAACCGGGCGATGGCCGCCGAGATGCAGGCCGCGCTCGCGCGGGCCGCCAGCGATCCCGCGGTGCGCGCGGTGCTGATCACCGGCGCCGGCCGCGGGTTCTGTGCCGGCCAGGACCTGCAGGAGGTGCTCCCACAGGGGTCCGGGCCGATGCCCGACATCTCCGAGGTCGTGCGCGCGAGCTACAACCCGATCATCCGCGCCATCCGAACGCTCGAGAAGCCGGTGGTCTGCGCGGTGAACGGCATCGCGGCCGGCGCGGGCGCGAACCTGGCCTTCGCCTGCGACCTCACGATCGCGGCCGAGGAAGCCAGCTTCGTCGAGAGCTTCGCGAAGCTGGGCCTGATCCCGGACACCAGCGGCACCTTCTTCGTGCCCCGGCTGGTCGGATCGCAACGCGCCACCGGGATGTTCTTCCTCGCCGAGAAGGTGCACGCGACGACGGCCAAGGAATGGGGGCTGATCTGGGACGTGGTGCCGCTCTCGCATCTGCACGAGGCCGCGCTGCACCTGGCGAAGGCGCTCGCGACGCAGGCGACACGCGGCTTCGGGCTCACCAAGCGCGCGATGAACGCGTCCTGGTCCAACTCGCTCGACGCGCAGCTCGAGGTCGAGGCCGAGGCGATGCAGGAGGCCGGGCGCACCGCCGACTACGAGGAGGGCGTGCGCGCGTTCCTCGAGAAGCGGAAGCCGCTCTTCAAGGGGCGCTAGGCGCGCCGGTCGCGTCGCCGCGCGCGACGCCGACGAGCTCTTCCGGGACGTGCTCGGCGATCCGCGCGAGGCTCGCGTTCCGCGAGAGCAGATCGACGACGACCTGCGCCGGCCGCGTGTAGATCAGCGGGTAGCGCCACTCGCCGCGCGCCGGATCGGCGCTCACCGCGAGGCGCGGCTCGTCGAGCGAGAACTGCGCGTCGAGCCCGGGCTTGTTGCCGCGCGCGTCGAGCGCGATCCAGCCCTCGCGGCTCGACAGGTACACGCCGTTGTAGCCGTAGAGCGCCGTGCCGTCCTGCGGAGCCGGCAGACGCAGCACCTGGTAGCAGAAGCCCGTCGGTACACCCGCCGCGCGAAGCAGCGCCGCGAGCAGGTGGCTCTTCGAGAAGCCGATGCCCGTCCCGGCCGCGAGCACCTGACTCGCGCGGCACGGCAGCTCGTCGCGCCCGGCGTCGGCGGTGTGGACGATGTCGTCGCGCACGAACGCGTAGACCGCGCGCGCCTTCGCCACGTCGTCGGCGCAGCCCTCGCAGAGCTCGCGCGACTTCTCCATGACCGGCGGCGTCTGCCAGTCGATCGTGATCGTGTCCTCGAGGTAGCCCTGCCAGCGCGCGGTCTCGGGACGCAGCACGTTGCCCTCAGTCGACAGGGACGACGGAGACCTCCGTCTTGACCGAGCT
>JANNLH010000053.1:0-24199 GCA_031396725.1 Gemmatimonadaceae bacterium
CCCGGTTGATATCGTCGCCGGGGATGCCGACGCGAACGTTGCCGGTGTCCGGGCCGCGGACGTTGAGCGCGCAGCGGTCCGAGAGCATCGACCGGCGCGACCTCCTGTCGCCTCCGCCGCGCACAGCAATGTGCACGAGCGCGCAACCGGTGCGCGCACCCGAGCGCGTGACGTAGATTGCTCCGCGTGACCGAGATCCGGGACTCGCTCGCGGGCGTCGCACTCCCCGCCGACCTGCCGCTGCTGGCGCTCCGCTCGACGATCGTCTTCCCCGGCGGCCGGATCGCCGTCCAGGTCTCGAGCGCCGAGAACCTCGCGCTGCTCGCCGCGCACGCCGAGGACGGCGCCGCCGTCATCTGCATCCTCGAGCCCGACGAGCGCCCCGAGACCGCGCCGCGCACCGACGGCCGCATCGGCGTCCTCGCGCTCGTCACGGACCGCCGGCGCATCGAGGGCGGACTCACGCAGGTCACGCTCGACGGGCTGACCCGCGTCCGCGTCTCGAACCCCACCCGGGACGGTGTCGCCGGCTATCCCTTCGCCCGCGCCGAGGCGGTCGATGAGGCCGTTGACGGCGCGAGCGCGAACTCGTCGGCGGCGGATGAGGCGCGCATCCGCCTGATGGAGCGCGTCGTGAACGCCGCCGATGCGCGCGTGGAGCTCGACACGACCTTTCCGCCCGAGCTCCCCGCCCTCCTGCGTCGCGAGATCGCGCGCCCCGGGCGTTTCGCCGACCTCGCCGCCGCCCGCGGCGCGCTCCGCGCCGCCGAGAAGGACGAGGTCGTGCAGCGGCTCGACGTCGTGGCGCGGCTCGAGTTCCTCGCCGAACGCTGGGAGCGCGAGGCCGCGAAGGCCAAGGTGAACGAGGAGGTGCGCCAGGAGACCGAACGCCGCATCGACCGCCACCACCGCGAGTTCTTCCTGCGCCAGCAGCTGCAGGCGATCAAGTCGGAACTCGGCGAGGCCGAGCTCGGCGAGGGCGAGACGGTCGAGCTGATGCGCCGCGTCGAGGAGGCGCAGCTCCCCGAGCACGTCGCCACCGAGGCGCGGCGCGAGATCGACCGGCTGCGCGCACTTTCCGCGGCCTCCAGTGAGCACCAGGTGCTCCGCAACTACCTCGACTGGGTACTCGCGCTCCCCTGGCGCGCGAAGTCGGGCGACGACCGCATCGCGCTCGAGAAGGTGGAGGGCGCCCTCGACGACCGGCACTACGGACTGCACGAGGCCAAGGAACGGATCCTCGAGTACCTCGCGGTGCGCCAGCTGCGCGGCGCGCGCGGTCGCGACCCGCACGGCCCGATCCTCTGCTTCGTCGGTCCGCCGGGCACCGGCAAGACCTCGCTCGGCGAGGCGATCGCCGCGAGCATCGGGCGGGCGTTCTACCGCATCTCGGTCGGCGGCGTGCGCGACGAGGCCGAGATCCGCGGCCATCGGCGCACCTACGTGGGCTCGCTGCCCGGACTCCTCCTGCAGGCGCTCCGGCGCGTGCAGGTCAACGACCCGGTGCTGATGATCGACGAGATCGACAAGATGACCGCCGGCGGCCCCAGCGGCGACCCGACCGCGGCGATGCTCGAGGTGCTCGACCCCTCGCAGAACTCGACCTTCACCGACCACTATCTCAACCTGCCCTTCGACCTCTCGTCGGTGCTCTTCATCTGCACCGCGAACAACCTCTTCGACATCCCGCACGCGCTGCGCGACCGCCTCGAGGTGATCCGCATCGCCGGCTACACGGTCGAGGAGAAGGTGGAGATCGCGTGGCGCTACCTGCTGCCGCGGCTCTTCGACGAGCACGGCATCACCGACCACGACCTGCAGTTCACCGACGAGGCGCTCTCGGTGATCGCCAACCGCTACGCGCGCGAGGCGGGACTGCGCACCTTCGAGCGCCACATCGCGGCGCTGATGCGCAAGCGCGCCAAGCGAAAGGCCGAGGGGGAGCAGGGCGCCTGGATCGTGGATCAGCCGCGGATCGAGGACGCGCTCGGGCCGCCGCGCTGGGCACCCGAGGCGGCCGAGCAGGAGCCGGAGATCGGCACGGTGACGGGGCTCGCCTGGACGTCCAACGGCGGCGAGCTGATGACGATCGAAGCCCTGATGATGCCGGGCACGGGGAAGCTCACGGTCACCGGGCAGCTCGGCGACGTGATGCGCGAATCGGTGGACGCGGCCTGCTCCTACGTGCGCTCGCGCGGCCGCGTGCTGCGGGTCGCCGACCCTGAACTCCGCGCCAGCGACCTGCACGTGCATTTCCCCGCCGGCTCGGTACCCAAGGACGGGCCGAGCGCGGGCGTCGCGGTGACCCTCGCCATTGCCAGCGTGATGAGTCGCCGCCCCGTGCGCCGCGACGTCGCGGTCACCGGCGAGGTGACGCTGCGCGGCCGCGTGCTCGAGATCGGCGGACTCAAGGAGAAGGTGCTCGCCGCCTACCGCGCGGGCTTGCGCGAGGTCGTGCTCCCGGCAGCGAACGAGAAGGACCTGCGCGACATCCCGACCGAGGTCCGGCACGCGGTCCGGTTCCGCTGCCTCGCGTCGATGGACGAGGTGATCGAGGTGATGCTGCTGCCGCCGCGCCGCAATGGATTCGCCGAGGACCTGCCGCTGTTCGACGAGGTCTCGCGGGCCGCTGCCGACCGTCCCGCGGCCGACGGCCCCGGTGCCGGGTGACGCGATCGCGCGCCTGGGTGGTCCGTCGCTCCGCGCGCCACGGCCGCGGCGTCTTTGCCGTCGCCACCATCCCCGCCGGCACGCGGATCATCGAGTACACGGGAGAGCTGATCTCCGAGGCCGAGGGAGAGCGGCGCTACCCCACGGCCCGCGACGGACACGAGGAGCCGGAGCACACCTACCTGCTCACGCTCGACGAGCGGCGCGTGATCGACGCCAACGTCGGCGGCAACGCGGCGCGGTTCATCAATCACTCCTGTGAACCGAATTGCGAGCCGATCGCGTATGGCGACCATATGTGGATCATCGCCGTGCGGGACATCAGGCCGGGCGAGGAACTCGCCTACGACTACGCGATCGAGCTCGACGAGCCGCACACGCCCACGCGCAAGCGCCGCTTCCCCTGCGCCTGCGGCGCGCGCGCGTGCCGGGGCTCGATCCTGAAGCCCAAGCACCAGCCGCTGCATCCGCTCGTGCGGCGCGCGATCCGCCGCTGGGGCCCGGGCGCTCGCGCGTGAGCCCGCTCTGGCAGGACTTCCTGCTCAACGTTGCCGTCGGCACGATCGCCGGCGGCGTCACGAACGCCATCGCGGTCTGGATGCTGTTCCATCCCTACGAACAGCGGTTCGGATTCCACGGCGCGATCCCGAAGAACAAGTCGCGGCTGGCCAAGAGCATCGGCCGCACGGTGGGCGAGAAGCTGCTCACCCCGAAGGACCTGCTCGACGAACTCTCGCGCGCCGGGTTCCGCGAGACGCTCGATGCCAAGCTCGCCGACTTCATCGCCGCAACGCTCGAGACCGAGCGGGGGTCGCTCCGCTCGCTGCTGCCCGAGGCGGTGCTGGCCGAGATCGAGCGCGCGCTCACGGACATGGGCCCTGCGGTCGCCGACGGCGTCGCGCGTTTCACCGAGACGCCCGAGTTCGAGACCCGCGTGCGGAACGCCGTCGCGCGGCTCCGCGAAGAGGTCGGCGGCATCACGGTCGGCCAGGTGCTCACCGCGGAGCGCCGGGCGGACCTCGCGTCGCAGGCGGCGGTGCTGGCCACCGAACTCATCGAGGAGAGCCGCCAGGCCGACGGACGTTCCGCGACCGCCCGGATCGGCGACCTGCTGCTGCGCATGGCCGGCACCGAACGCACCCGCAGCTTCGTCGAGCGCACGGTGAGCGATGCGCTCGGGCGCGCCGAGCACCGGCGCTGGAGCGACGTGCTCGACGCGATCGGCGAGGAGACGGTCGTGCGCTGGCTCGTGGACGCCGCCCGCTCGCCGCGCGCGAACGCGCTCGCGGCGGAGGGCGCCGCCCAGGGCGCGGTCGCGCTCCTCGACCGCCCGATCGGCCGCCCCGGACGACTGCTCCCGCCGGAGGCGCCGGCCCGCCTCGCGGCGGCCGCGGGCCCCGCCCTCTGGGAATGGATCGAGGCGCAACTCCCGCGCCTCGTCGAGCAGCTCGACATCCAGGCGATGGTCGAACGGAAGGTCCTCGGCTTCAGCACGCAGCGCATCGAGGAGATCATCCGCGGCGTGACCGAACGCGAGCTCCGGACGATCGTGCGACTGGGCTACGTGCTCGGTGCCGTCATCGGCGTGATGACCTTCGCGGTCGGCCGCCTGCTCGGGAACTGATCAGGAACTGATCAGGAACTGATCAGGACCTGATCGGGGACTGAGCAGGGTCCGCGTCAGGGCTGACGGAGCTGCACCGCCGCGGTCGTGATCACGCGTCCGTTCGTGCCCGCGGGGACATCCTCGAAGACCACGCTCGGCCGTCCGTCGATCGTCTCCGCGGCAAGCGTGAGCCGGCGTCCGCGCGCCGTCCAGCTGCGCGCGTCGCCGGAGCCGCCGGTCGTCGCCCGCACGCCGTACCGGCGCTCGACGAGGCGCTCCATCGCGTCACGGAACTCCGCCGCCTCGACCGGCGAGTCCCAGACCGTCAGCCACGCGAGCCCCGCCCCCTGCGGCGTGTTCACCGCCTGGTAGCGGTCGCCGTCCCAGCCCTCGGCGGCGCGCGACGCCAGACCCGCATCCTTGAGGTGCTCGTAGACGAAGAGACGCGTCTCGAACTCGCCGAGGTTGTCCTCGTGGATCAGCGTTCCGCCACGCGGCGCCGGCAGCGTCACCCGCGTGGGCACGTCGGGCACCGGGTCGAGGTAGCGCTCCGGATGGAGGATCTGCTCGGTCGAGCTCGCGAACGGCGTGAAGGGCACCGTGCCGGGCCGCCGGAGCTTGTACTCGCGGGAGAAGGCCGCGCCGCTCAGGTACGGGAAGAGCAGCGTCTCCTGGATGAAGGTCGGCGCGTTGGCGAAGAGCGGCGTCGAGCCCTGCTCGGAGCGGATCATGTCCCGCACGCGGTCCCATCCGCCCGGCAGCCGCAGACCGAGGTCACCGCCGAGCATGCTCGACATCTGCTCGTACATCGCGTGCCCCTCCACGACCGCCTGCATCGCGACCTGACGGTCGTTGTCCCCCTTCAGCGAGCGCGCCGAGTCGAGCGGCGCGTACTGGTCCTGCAGCGCGTGCACGAGCTCGTGACTGATCGTGATGCCGGTCAGCTGGGCGTCGCCGCCGCTCACGACGTAGAGCACCTTGGTCGCCGGGTCGTAGTAGCCGGCCACCTGCTCCGTCAGGAGATCGAGCAGGAAGCTGCGCAGTTCCAGCGTGTCCGGGAGCAGGCCGAAGAGGCGGTAGGACTGCTGCACCCCGGCGAGTTCGAGCGGCGTGAGCTGCTCGTTGAACTGCCGCTCCAGGAACTCGCGCACCTCGTCCCGCGTGCGGAGCTCGAGCTTGGGCGGCGTCTTGAACGTGAGGCCGCTCGACTGCTCGATCGCGGGGATCGCGCGCCGCACCTCGGCTTCGAAGGGGCCGCTGTAACCGCTGGTGTCGGGTGCGCAGGCGGCGCCGGCGGCGGCGAGGAGGAGCGTGCCGGCCGAGAGGAGCGCCGCGCGGCGCGTGGGACAACGTCGCATGCGTCGGATCGGGTCGTGTGGTGGAGGGTCGCGTCCAGCGGCCGCGGCGCCCGCGCTCAGCCCGCGAGCCGGCCGACGTACCAGTCGATGAGGGGATCCCCCCAAAGCAATGTGAGCATCCCGGCGGGCGCAAGGAATACGCCGAAGGGCACGAGCGGCAGCTCGAACACCTCGCCGCGCCGCTTCGCGCGCCACATTCCCACCGGTACGACGAGCACCAGGAATGCCGCCGCGCCGAGCGCCGCCCCGACGAAGACGGTGAGGAAGCTCCGCTCCGGCCCGACCATCGCGCCCACCATCGCCATCAGCGTGACGTCTCCCTGCCCCATCGCCTCCTTGCCGAGCGCCACCTCGCCGAGCCAGCCGACGATCGCGATCAGGCCCGCACCGACGCACGCCCCGACCACCGCATCCCAGGGGCCGGCGAAGGGCCCGACTTCCCCGAGCACGAACGCCACCGGTGCGGCGACGAGCGCGAACAGGAATCCCGTCACGGTGAAGCCGTCCGGGATGACGTAGTGCAACAGGTCCGTCATCAGCACGCCGAGCAGGATCGTCCCGCCGACGGCGACGCGGAGCGCCGTGAACGAGAGGCCGAAGTGGTAGACGCTCGCCACGAAGAGCGCGCCAACGAGCAGCTCGATCAGCGGATACTGGGCGCTGATCGGCAGGCCGCAGCCCCGGCACCGCGCGCGCAGGACGACCCAGCTGACCAGCGGGATGTTGTCGTACCACGCGATCGCGCGCTCGCAGCGCGGGCAGCGCGAGCGGGGCCGCACCACCGAGAGCTCGGCGGGCCAGCGCGAGATGCAGACGTTCAGGAACGACCCGATGCTTGCGCCCAGGAAGAAGATCGTGGCCCAGATCGCGAAGAGCAGTGGGGTCATCTTGGATGCGGACGAAGGGCGAAGAGCGCGATGCCGGCAGCGACGGCGACGTTGAGCGACTCGGCACCGGGCGCCATCGGGAGCGCGACGAGTGATGCGCAGGCGCTGCGCACCGAAGGCGTCAGTCCGGCCCCTTCGTTGCCGACCGCCAGTGCGAGCGCCGCGGGCGCCGTGACGTCGTCCACGCTGGTGCCGCTGGCGTCCGCTCCCCATAGGACGATCCCGTGCGCGCGAAGGAACGTCCCCAGTTCTTCCGCGGTACAGAGCACCGTGGGATGGCGGAACTGCATCCCGACCGCACTGCGCACGACCTTTGCATTCCAGATGTCTGCAGTGCCTGGCAACGCGACCGTCACGGCCGCGCCCAGGGCCGCGGCGGTGCGCAGCAGGGTGCCGACGTTGCCGGGATCCTGGATCCCGTCGAGGACGAGAATCCGGAGGCCGGCCGTCGCGACCACCGCGGACGCGAGGGTGTGCAGCGGCTGTTCGGCGATGGCGAGGACGCCCTGCGGATTCTCCGTGTCGGTCGCGGAGAGGAACTCGCGCTCGCTGACGCGGACGACGTCGACATCACGGCCGTGGAGCGCGGCGGCGAGCACCGCGCCGCGCGGGGTGCGGTCGAGCAGGTCGCAGGTCAGCGCCCCGGTGATCCGGAGCGGCGAGGCGAGCAGTTCCTCGACCGTGCGGATCCCCTCGGCGACGAACAGTCCGCTCTTCTCCCGCGCCTTGCGGCGCGTCAGGTCTCTCGCTAGGGTCAATATTCTCATGCGAAATCTATCGGTCCTCGCCCTCGTGGCGCTCATCAGCGGGTGTGCCGTCTCGACGCAGCAGGAGGTCGAGCTCGGCGCCAACTACGCTGCGCAGATCGACAAGGAACTCCCGATGGTCCGGGACGCCGAGCTCAACCGGTACATCAACGTACTCGGCGACTCGCTGGCCCGCATCGCGGACTCCCGCAACCTCGACTGGCAGTTCCAGATCGTGGACAGCAAGGACGTCAATGCCTTCGCCGTCCCCGGCGGCTTCATCTACCTGAACCGCGGCCTGATCGAGCGCGCGACGAACATGTCGCAGGTCGCGGGCGTGATCGGCCACGAGATCGGGCACGTGACGCAGCGCCACTCGGTGCAGCAGATGCAGAAGGCGCAGGGCGCGAACGTCGGCCTGATGGCGGTCTGCGTGCTGACCAGCGTCTGCAACAATCCCGCGAGTGAAGCGGCGATCAACCTCGGTGCCAACGCGGTGTTCGCCAAGTTCAGCCGCGCGGACGAGGACGAGTCCGATGCGGTCGCGGTGACCTACCTGATCCGGGCCGGCATCGACCCCAGCGGGATCCCCGAGATGTTCGAGATCCTGCTCAAGGAGCGGGAGCGGGAGCCGGGGGCACTGGATGCCTGGTTCCGTTCGCATCCGCTCGAGGAATCGCGCATCGCGAAGGCCCGCGAGCGCATCGCCGAGCGCGACCCCGCCACGCTGCGCGGCCTGATGAAGGACTCGCCGAACTTCCAGGCGTTCAAGCGCCGGCTGCAGGCGCTGCCCCCCTCGCCGCCGCCTCGGACGCGGTGACGGGAGTCGGCGGCTCCTAGAGCCGTCGGACCCACTGCTCCACGAGCGCCGAGAACGCCCCGGCGGCGCGCGCGCCGACCTCGACCACCTCGTCGTGATGCAGCGGCTGGGCCGTGATGCCGGCCGCATGGTTGGTGATGCACGAGACACCGGCGGACTCCAGCCCGAGCGCCGCGGCGACGATCACTTCCGGCACCGTGGACATCCCGACCGCATCGGCGCCGAGCTTCTCGAGCATCCGCACCTCGGCTGGCGTCTCGTAGGTCGGCCCGAGCAGTCCCGCGTATACGCCGCGCTGCAGGCGCACGCCGGCCTCGCCCGCCGCTGTCTCAAGCAACGCCTGCAGGCGCGGGGACCAGGGGGCGCTCATGTCGGGGAACCGCGTGTCCCCCTGCTCCTGCGCGCCGACCAGCGGGTTCCGGAACTGCAGGTTGATGTGGTCGGCGATCAGCATCAGGTCGCCGGGCGCGAGGGTCCGGCGCACGCCCCCGGCGGCATTCGAGATGAACAGGGTGCGCGCGCCGAGCGCGTGCATCACGCGCACGGGGAACGCGGCCGCGCGCGCCGAGTGTCCCTCGTACATGTGGAAGCGACCGGCGAGCAGCAGCACCTCGCGACCCGCCAGCATTCCGCGCAGCAGTTCCCCGCGGTGCCCGACCACGCCCGGCGCGTGGAATCCGGGGATCTCCGCGTACGGCACGCGCGTCGCGCCCTCGAGTCGATCCGCGAGCGCGCCGAGCCCTGACCCCAGGATGATCGCGGCGACCGGCTCGCGCACGCCGAGCGGCCCGCGCACGGCATCGGCCGCGAAGCGGGCGTCGGCCGCGCCGTGCCTGCGGGGGTCGCCGAGGGGCGGTGAAGGCATCGGGTGTGGGCTCACGCGATCGCCGGGGCGAGCGCGGCGAACTCGGCATCCATGCGGGTCAGCAGTGCCGCGCGCTCCGGCTCCGGCAGGAAGGCGTTGGTGAACCCATTCCGCGCGAGGCGCGTGAGCTCCGCGAACGAGAATCCGAGGTGGCGCGCCGCCAGTCCGTACTCGGTCACGAGGTCGGTGCCGCTCATCAGCCGGTTGTCGGTGTTGAGGGAGACTTGCAAGCCCGCGTCGAAATAGGCGCGGAGCGGGTGCGTGTCGAACGAGGCCGCCGCGTGGGTCTGCACGTTGCTCGTGAGGCAGCACTCGACGCCGATCCCGCTCGCCAGGACCTCGGCGACGAGCGCCGGGTCCTCCGCCAGCCGCGTGCCGTGGCCGATGCGGTGCGCGCGGCACGCATGGATCGCGTCGGCGACCGACTCCGCACCGGCGCCTTCGCCCGCGTGGCAGGTGCACGGGAGCCCATGCTCGATCGCGTGGTCGAACGCCGCCTTGTGCACCGAGGCCGGATGTCCGGCCTCGCCGCCCGCGAGGTCGAATCCGACCACGCCGGCGTCCTGGAATCCCACCGCCAGCCGCGCCAGCTCGAGTGAGGTCGCCGATGCCATGTTGCGGATCGCGCACACGATGACCCGCGCGGTGATGCCGTACTCGCGGTGGGCGCGCTCCAGCCCCCGCAGCGGATGCTCCACCGCCTCGGTGAGCGAGAGGCCGGCGCGCACATTGAGGATCGGCGCGTACCGGACCTCAAGGTAGCGCACGCCTTCCCGTGCACAGTCCTCGGCCAGCTCATAGGCCACGCGTTCCATCGCCTCCGCCGTCTGCATGACCGAGAGCGTCACGGTGAATCGGGCGAGGTAGTCCTCGAGGTTCCGTGCGTCGTCCACGCGCATGTATGCGGCCAGCGCCTCGGCATCGTCGCGCGGCATGCGCACATGCAGGTCGCGTCCGAGCTCCAGCAGCGTCGCCGGGCGCACCGAGCCGTCGAGGTGGCAGTGCAGTTCCGCCTTGGGGAGCCGGCGCAGCAGGTCGCTGGTGATCATCGGCATCCGCGGTCAGTCGGCATCCGGCTCCGCGGGGCGCGCGCGTGCCGAGACGAGCCGCATCACGAAACCGCCGGTGAGGAGCGCGCCGGGTTCCACCGGAAGTCCGCGGCTGTCCGCGACGCCGCGCTCCCCCCGGCCGAGCGCGACGGCGGCCGTGGGGTCGGCGGCGGCGACGGCGTCCATCACGGTGGCGCCGGCCGGCACCTCGATGCGGGCGCCATTCACGAACACGGTCAGCGGTGCGGTCATGGCGCGCGACGGATGCGGGGAGTCCTGAGGGCGTCGGTCACCGCGAGGCGGCCGCCCGGCTGGGCCTTGAGGTGGTCCACGAGGGCGTCGAGGTCGATGCGGTTGAGTTCCTCGACCACGGCATCCTTCGAGAGGGCCGCGCCATCGCCGCCGGACGCCATGAATTCGCTCATGACCACGCGGTACCGCCGGCGGTCGTCGAGCTGGGAACCGTCGGCCATCGTCACGCGGCGGAGCCGCGCGCCGTCCGGGGCCGCGGCGTCGTACTCGAGCGTCAGTCCGCTGACGTGGTACCGGACGCTCCCCCCCTTCACGAGTTCCTCGAGGTAGGCCCGCAGCGACGCCCCTCGGACGTTGACGGCCACGAGGCGGTTCTCGAAGGGCTGGATCTCGTGCAGGTCGCCCCAGCGCACCGGGCCGGCGCGCAGTTCCGTCCGGATGCCGCCGTTGTTCATGACGCCGACATCCCCCTTCCCCGCGATACGCTGCGCGTCGGCGATGAGGTTGCCGAGCGCGTACTGGTCACCGTCGCGGGGCAGCCGCTCCGCGGCCTCGACGACGTGCGCGTTCACGCGGCCGGCGACGCTCTCGACCGCGTCGCGCACGATCGCCGCGATCTCCGGATCGGGGGTGATGCTGTCGCTGGTCACCGAGCGGACCTCGGGTCGCGCGGCCGGAGCGGCCCCGACGTCTCCGAGCGGGAGGTCCACGATCCCGACGGCGCGGCCACTGGAGCGTGCCTGGACGACCGGGACGCCGTTCACGACGGTGCTCACGGGCACGTGCGTGTGGCCCGCCACGATCGCGTCGAGCACCGCGCCGCCGGTCTCACGCGCGAGGTCGAAGATCGCGCCGTCGCACTTGTCGGCGTCGGCGCGATCACAGAACCCGCCGAGATGCGCGACCAGCACGACCTTCTGCGCACCGCGCGCGCGCAGGGCGGCCGCGCGCGCGCGGATGATCGGCGCCGGTGGGGCGAAGCGCAGGTCGGCGACGTGGCGCGGCATCGTGGTCCGTGGGGTCGCCGGATCCGCGATGCCGATCACGCCGAGCCGCACGCCGTCCACCGTGAGCAGCGTGTCGTCCGGGATCCAGGGCACGTCGCGGCCGTCGGCGTAGGTCACGTTCGCGCCGAGCACCGGCGACGTCAGCTGCGCCATCCGCGCGCGCAGCGTGTCCTGCCCCCAGTCGAACTCGTGATTGCCGAGCGCACCGGCGGCGAAGCCGAGCGCGTTGAAGATCCGTGCGACCGGAACGCCGTACGCGAAGTTGGAGGCCGGCGTCCCCTGGAAGAGGTCGCCGCCGTGCAGCAGCACCGGCACGCAGAGCGGGGCGCACTCGGTCTGCGCGCGGCGGATCATCGCCCCGAGTTCCGCGGCGCCGCCGCGATTGCCGGCCGACCCGTCGGGCCGCTTGACCAGCGCGCCATGGAAATCGTTCACCTGGATGACGCGCAGGAAGCGGCGGGGCGGGACGAGGCGCCAGTTCTCGCGCGCGAAGTCCTCCGGCCGCAGCACGCCGCGCCGGCGGACCTCCTCGATCATCAGGTCACGGATCTCCGTGGGTGACGCGTACACCACCGGCGCACCGCGCAGCATGTCGTAGCCGCCGCCACCGGACGCGCGGTAGCTGTTGATGGCGACGGTGAAGCTGTCGGTGGGCAGCACCGGACGGCCGCGGAACGTCAGGGTCGTGATCCGCGATCCGATCGGGCGCGTGAGATCCACGACGTAGTCGGCGCCGGCGAGCGCATCGAGATTGTATCCCGGGATCCGCGGATCGGGGGTGGCCCGCGGGGTGCCATCCGCCTCCACGCGGACCACCCAGTAGCGCGCGCTGTGCTCGAGATAGGCGCGGACCTGCGCACCGGACAGCCGGAGCGCGCGCAGCGAGTTCTCGTACGGATAGAGCTGCGCGATCTGCGCCACCGTGATCGGGCCCGGCGGCAGCGTCGCGGTGACGGTGAACGCGGACGCCGTGCTCAGGTCCGCGCCGGTCGCCTTGAGCTGGACCTCCTGGATCAGGTCGATCAGCGCCAGGTCCCGCGTCCGCGCCGAATCGGTGCGCCACGCGACCGCGGTGCGTCCGATCACGGTGGTCGAGTAGCGGACCGCGGACGCGTGCGCGCGCGCCACGGCGCGCACCAGCGCGGGATGCTCGGCGTGTCCGGCCGCCTGCACGAGCTCGCCGCGCTTCGAGGCGACCACGCGTGAGCGTCCCGCGCCGGCGCCGCGCTCGAGCCGCACGCGGGCGACGGCCACGCTCGTCGCCCAGTTGCGCGGCTGGATCAGCAGCACGCCGTTGATCGTGGTGTCGGCGATCTCGCGATGCGAGTGCCCGACCACGAGGACATCGATGCCGGCGACCTCGCGGGCGACGCGCGCCATCGGATTCTCGCTGGGCATCCCGGTGGAGACGGTGTCGTACGAGGACTCGCCGCTGAGTCCCGCGTGCGCGACGACGACCACCAGCTCGGCGCCGGCCGCCCGGGCCGCGCGCACCTGCTCCGGCAGCGCCGCGACGATGTCCGAGACGACGAGGCGATCCTTCAGGTGGTCGCGATCCCAGATCATCGACCCCGGCGTGGTCACGCCGATGATCGCGACCTTCACCCCCGCGCGCTCGACGATCGCCATCGCCGGGAAGGCGCGCCCGCCGTCGAGCCGGCGCGTGTTGGCGGCGAGGAACGGGAAGCGGGCGGCGGCGCGCGCGCGGTCGAAGACATCCAACCCGTAGTTGAACTCGTGATTGCCCACCGCCGCGGCGTCGTAGCGCATCACGTTCATCGCCGCGACCACCGGGCTGGGGGCGGTGGTGTCGAGTCGCGCCGCGACGTACGTCATCGGGTTGCCCTGCAGCAGGTCGCCCGCGTCCACGAGGATCACGCGGCCCGGGGCGGCGCGGCGGAGGGAGTCGACGATCGTGGCGGCCCGCGAGAGCCCGCGCGCGGGGTCCGTGGCGTTCGCGAAGTAGTCCCAGGCGCGGAGCCGGCCGTGGACGTCGGTCGTGGCCGCGACCAGGAGCTCGACCGAGCCCTGCTGGGCCCCGAGAGGGGCGGCGGTCAGGAGGGCAAGAGCGGCCAGCGCGGCGAGCCGGAATGAGGCGGAACGCATCCCGAAAGCTAGTCCCGCCCGTGGGTTACGTGGGAGGGCAACTTGGTTGACGCATGCGCGCGCCGCCCCCAACGTTCCCTTGCCCCCGATACAGGACTGTGACAGCCCCGTAGCTTCTACGACTCTCCGGGCCGGGACACCTTTCCCGCGTGCCCACGGCCCCGCTCTACACCGACATGAGACCACTGATCATCGGGATCGCCGGCGGCACCGGTTCCGGGAAGTCGACTGTGGCCAAGCGCGTCGCCGAGTCGCTGGCGGGGGCGCAGGTCGCCTTCATCGATATGGATGCCTATTACCGCGACCACCGTCACCTCACGCTCGAGGAGCGGCGGCGCGTCAACTGGGACCACCCCGATGCCTTCGACACGGCGTTGCTGGCCGACCACCTCGAGGCGCTCGGTCGCGGCGAGCCGATCGACAAGCCGGTCTACGACTTCGTCTCGCACCTGCGCGCGCCGGAGACCGTCTCCATTCCCCCGGCCGACGTGATCGTGATCGACGGGATCCTGCTGCTCGTGGACGAGCGGGTGCGCAACGCCTGCGACGTGAAGGTCTTCGTGGACACCGACGCCGACGTCCGGCTGATCCGGCGCATCCGCCGCGACATGGCCGTGCGCGGCCGGCCGCTCGAGGAGATCCTCGACCAATACCTCACCACCGTGCAACCGATGCATCTGCAGTTCGTCGAGCCCAGCAAGCGCTACGCCGACCTCGTGATCCCTCGCGGCGGGGAGAACGCCATCGCCATCGACCTGCTGCTGGCGTCGATCGCCCGGCGGCTCGAGGGGTCGCCGGCGTGACCGCCCCGACCACCGGCGGCGAGCGGATCCTCGTCGTGGATGACGAACCCGACATCGTCGCGCTCGTCGTCTATCACCTGGCCAAGTCGGGGTATCGCGTCTCCTCCGCGTCCTCCGGCCCGGATGCCCTGGCGCTGGCCAAGCGCGACCGGCCTTCCCTGGTGGTGCTCGACCTGATGCTCCCCGGCATGTCGGGGTTCGACGTGCTGAGCCGCCTGCGCGAGGACGAGAACACCGCCAGTGTGGCCGTGCTGATGCTCACGGCGCGGAAGGAGGAGCCCGACCGCATCCGTGGGCTCGAGCTTGGCGCGGACGACTACCTCACCAAGCCGTTCAGCCCGCAGGAGCTCGTGCTGCGGGTCGGCGCGATCCTGCGGCGCCTCGGCGGATCGGCGGAGCACGCCGACGTGCTGCAGATCGGCCCCATCCGCATCGACCGTTCCGCCCACCGCGTCACGGTCAACGACCTCGAGGTCGAGCTCACGCCCACCGAATACAAGCTGCTCCTCACGCTCGCCGAGCGGCGCGGCCGGGTGCAGGCGCGCGCCCACCTGCTCGAGACCGTCTGGGACGCCGCGCCCGACATCCAGACGCGCACCGTGGACATGCACATCCAGCGCCTGCGGACCAAGCTGCATCCGGCCGGCGAGCTGATCGAGACGGTGCGCGGGTTCGGCTACCGCCTGCGATCGCCGGCCGGACGCGAGGCCTGAGGCCCCGTTGAGGCTCACCCAGCGCCTCCTTCTCGGCGCATCGCTCGTCGTCGGGTTCCTCGCGGTCTTCATCATCACGGTCGTGGACCGCCAACTGACCGCACGGCTGAGCGAGGACGCGACGCAGTTCCTCTCGCGGGAAGCGCAGCTGGTCGGCGACCTCTGGCAGCGCGATCCGCTCTTCGCGGATTCGCTGGCCGACCGTGCGGGGCGCGCGCTCGGGCGTCGCGTGACGCTGATCCGACCCGACGGCAAGGTCATCGGCGACTCCGAGTTCGACGGCGGCGCGCTCGACTCGCTGCAGAACCACTTGAGCCGACCCGAGGTTGCAGACGCGTTCGCCGGGCAGACCGGGCAGTCCCGCCGTCCCTCGCCGAGCACCGGCGAGGAAGAGCTCTACGTCGCGGTCCACGTGCCGCCACTCGGCGTGGCGCGCGTGTCGCTCCCGACGCGCAACATCGACGCGATCATTCGCGCGGCTCGGCGCGACGTGATCGGCGCGAGCCTGCTGGCGCTGCTGGGCGCGCTCTTCATCGCCTGGATCTTCTCGCGCTCCGTCTCGCGTCCGGTCGAGGAGCTCCGCGACGTCGCGCAGGCACTCGCCGACGGTGATCTCGCCCGGCGCCCCACGCTCCGCGCTCCAGGAGAGGTCGGTGAGCTCGCCGATGCCCTGCGGGAGCTGGCCGAACAGCTTTCGTCCCGCCTCCACGCGCTGGAGGCCGACGAGACGCTGCTGGTGCAACTCACCGAGTCCCTCAACGAGGGCGTGATCGCGGTCGACACATCGCGCATGGTCGTGCGGATCAACGACACGGGCCGCCGGCTGTTGACGGTGCGGGAGCCGCTCCCCTTCCCGCTCGACCACCTGCCGCGCGAGGTCGCGCTCCGCGAGGCGCTGCAGTCCGCCTTCGACGGCGAGACCACCGAGGAGGCGGAGGTCGTGATCTCAGGGCGGACACTGAATGTCACGGCGCGGCCACTGACCGGCGGCGGCGCGGTGCTCGCGCTCTTCGACCTGACGCGCGTCCGGCGCCTCGAGGCCGTGCGGCGCGACTTCGTCGCCAACGTGTCGCACGAGCTGCGGACCCCGCTCACGATCGTCGGCGGCTTCGCGGAGACGCTCGTGGCCGAGGACGTGCCGCTCGAGGCGCGTCGGCAGTTCGCCGAACGCATCCTCGGCAACACCCGACGGATGCAGCGGATCGTGGACGACCTCCTCGATCTCTCCCGCATCGAGTCCGGGGGGTGGGTCCCGAACCCGCAGCGCATCGAGCTTCGGCAGGTCACGAATGACGTCCTCGCGGCCGCGCGGGACGCCGCCGACGCGAAGGGATTGCGACTCGAGGGCGAGATCTCGCCGGACGCGGAGACGGTGCACGCCGACGCGACCGCCCTCAGGCAGATCCTTGGCAACCTCGTGGACAACGCCGTGCGCCACACGGCCGCCGGCCGGGTGGCCGTCTTCTCCCAGTCGCACGAGCGCGGCGTGGTGGTCGGCGTCCGCGACACCGGCAGCGGCATCGCGCCCGAGCACCTGCCGCGCATCTTCGAGCGATTCTACCGGGTCGATCCCGGCCGCTCGCGTGACGAGGGAGGGACCGGACTCGGCCTGGCGATCGTCAAGCACCTGGTGGAGGCGCACGGGGGCCGGCTGAAGGCCGAATCGGCCGTCGGGGTCGGGACCACGATCAGCGCCCGCTTCCCGCACGATCCGGCCGGATTGTAACAGCCCGTTACACATCCGTTGCAGTTCCGTGAGACCCCCGGTACGGGGCGGAGGGACATTTGAGGGGCTTGAACAGGGGGAGTCAGTCCCGGTCGAGCCCCGAGCCTCCGAACACTTCCTCACGAGACGCCAATGCGCCGTGTCCTGCGATACTCCGCGCTTCTGCTCGCCATCTCCACGGTCGTTGGGGGCGCCCTCGGCGCCCAGACGCCGACCGCCGGCACCACCGGCCGCATCGTCGGCCGCATCATCGACGCCTCCTCCGGCGTCGGCCTCAGCGACGCCGGGGTCCAGGTCGTCGGCACGACCATCGGCGCGATGTCCGGCGTCGACGGCCGCTTCACGATCCCGAACGCCCCCGCGGGTACGGTGACGCTGCAGGTCCGTCGCATCGGCTACTCCCCGAAGACCATCACCGGCCTCTTCCTCGAGGGCGGCAAGACGCTGGAGCAGGATGTCTCGCTGGTGACCGCGAGCATCCAGCTCACGGCCACGGTCGTGACCGCCGATGCCGAGCGCGGCTCGGTGAGCGCGGCGCTCGACGCCCAGAAGAACTCGGTCAACGTGGTCAGCAACATCACCGCCGAGCAGATCGCCAAGAGCCCCGACGGCGACGCCGCGCAGGCCGTCGGCCGCGTCTCCGGCGTCAGCGTACAGGACGGCAAGTATGTCTTCGTGCGCGGACTCGGCGACCGGTACACGCAGACCTCGCTCAACGGCGCACGCATCCCGAGCCCGGAGCCCGAGAAGAAGGTGGTGCCGCTCGACCTCTTCCCGACCGGGCTCCTGCAGACGATCACGACCGTGAAGACCTTCACCCCGGACCAGCAGGGCGACTTCTCGGGCGCGCAGGTCGACATCCAGACGAAGGAGTTCCCGGCCCAGCGCACCTGGGCGATGAGCACCAGCGTCGGCGCGTCGGACAACGTCTTCGGCAAGCAGGTGCCGATGCCGTCCCGCTTGGGCGGTGACCTCTTCGCGAATGGCGCCGGCAACCGATCGCTCCCGGGCTTCATCCAGCAGTTCGGCAACTTCTCGACCTCCCTTCCGGGCCAGGGCGACTATAATCGCATGGTCTCGGAGTTCCGCAACTCCTGGTCGCCGAACGGCCAGAACGGCGGCCTCAACGGCTCGACCTCGGTCTCCGTCGGCGGCAACGACCCGGTGCTCGGCCGTCGCGTCGGCTATCTCGTCTCGGGCACCTACTCGTACTCACAGGAAGCGAAGCTCGACCAGGTGCGCGCGCTCGCGCTCGCGCAGTCGGGCAGCACCGCGTCGGAGATCGACCGGTATGAGGGGAGCAGTGGCAAGTCCAGCGTTCTCTGGGGCGGCCTCGCGAACTTCAGCACGCTGCTCGGCAACCGCACGCGTCTCGCGTTCAACAACACGTACAACCGCACGATGGACTCCGAGGCGCGCCGCGAGCAGGGGCTCTCGGAGAACCTCGGCATCCCGTTCATCATCTCGCGCCAGCGCTACGTCGAGCGCAGCGTGCGCAGCTCGCAGCTCGTGTTGCAGAGCGACCTGACGGCGCGCCAGAAGCTCGAGTTCGCGATCAGCGCCTCCGGCGTCTCGCGCGTCGAGCCCGACCGCTCCGAGTTCGTGCAGGCGATCTTCACCGATCCCTCCACCGGCGCGACGATGGCCCCCCAGTGGTTCTCGTCGTCGAACGAGGGCGCGGTGCGATCATTCAGCGACCTGACCGAGGATGCCTACGAGGCCCGCGGCCACTATCGCCTGCAGTTCGGCGAGCCGGGCCGCACGTTGGCCGTGAAGGTCGGCGGCCTCGGCCGATACGGCACGCGCGACGCGCAGAGCACCGCCTACAGCATCAACGCCTCCGGCATCACGCAGGCCGAGCGCGAACTGCCGGCCGAACAGATCTTCAACGGCCGCTACACGGCGCCGGGCGATGCGGTCTGGCGCGTGACGCCGATCGGCGTCGGCGGCACCTACAGTGCGAGCGACTACCTGGCCGCCGGCTTCGCGATGGTCGAGAAGGAGTTCGGCCCGCGCTGGCAGCTGATCACCGGCGCGCGCGCCGAGTACTCCGACGTGCTGGTGAAGGCCGAGCCGACCGTCGGCGCGACCACGCGCACGAACCCGACCTTCTTCGACGTGCTGCCGGCGCTGGCGGTCACCTTCCGCCCGACCGAGCAGATGAATGTGCGCTTCTCGGCATCGCAGACGCTCTCGCGCCCCGAGTACCGTGAGCTCGCGCCGATCCAGTACCGCGAGGTCATCGGCTTCGACAACGTGATCGGCAACCCCGACCTCAAGCGCGCGCTGATCCAGAACCTCGACCTGCGCTGGGAGTGGTACCTGGGCGCCGGCGAGGTGGTGAGCGTCGCCGCGTTCGCCAAGCGGTTCACCGACCCGATCGAGCGCGTGTACCGGGGTTCGTCGGGTACGCGCATCGTCACCTTCGTGAACGCCGAGGGCGCGGACAACTTCGGCGTCGAGCTCGAGGCGCGGAAGAACCTCGACTTCATCTCCGATCGGCTGGCGAACCTGAGCCTCTCGGCCAACGCGACGGTGATGCAGAGCGACATCCGCATCAGTCCCACGGCGGTGGCGGTCACCAACTCCTCGCGCGCGATGGTGGGCCAGGCGCCGTACATGTTCAACAGCGGCCTCACCTGGACGTCGAACACCGGCGCGACCAGTGCGACGGTGCTGTACAACGTCGTCGGCCCGCGCATCACCGATGCCGGGGAGAGCCCGCTGCCGGACGTCGAGGAGCTTGAGCGCCACGTCGTGGATTTCGCGCTGCGCTTCCCGCTCGGCGACCGCTTCTCGGCCCGATTCGACGCGAAGAACCTGCTCGATGCGCCGTACCGGATCGTCCAGGGCCCGGTGACGCGCGAGAGCTATCGCGTCGGTCGCGGCTACACGTTCGGACTGAGCTGGCGCCCCTAACCTGCGGCGCGAGCGCCACGGGCGCCGTGACGTGGTCGTGACCGAAGCGCCACCGTGCAGAGACACGGTGGCGCTTTTCTTCACATACACCTTTTTCCTGGACCCGACATGTTCCGATTCGCCCGCGTGCGCACCCTCGGCGTGGCTCTCGCCGCCGTGACCCTGTTCTCCGCCTGCAACGACGACGATGATCCGACCGGACCCCCGCCCGCGCCGGGTGTCGCCGTGATCAACGCGAACATCACGGCCAACCGCACGCTCTTCTCCGACACCGTCTACACGATCAGCGGCTTCGTCCAGGTGACCAACGGAGCGACGCTCACGGTGCAGCCGGGCACGCGGATCGAGGGTGACTTCAACACCGTCGGCTCCTCGCTCTTCATCACCCGCGGCGCGCGCATCAACGCCAACGGCACCGCAGCCAACCCGATCGTCTTCACCTCGTCGCGCCCGGTGGGTCAGCGCCAGGCGGGTGACTGGGGCGGTCTGATCCTCATCGGCAACGGCATCATCAACCGCACCGGCTCGGTGGTGCTCGAAGGGACCGGCACCGGCGCGAGCAACCCGGCGCAGGAGTACAGCAACGGCAGCAACAATGCCGACAACTCCGGCACCCTTCGCTACGTCCGCGTCGAGTTCGCCGGTTACGGCACCGCGGCCGACCAGGAGCTCAACACCTTCACCTTCGCCGCGGTCGGCAGCGGCACCACGCTCGAGTACCTGCAGGCGCTGTACGGCCTCGACGACTCGTTCGAGTGGTTCGGCGGCGCAGTGGACGCCAAGTACCTCGTCTCGTACGAGGCGGGCGACGACCACTTCGACATGGCCGAAGGCTACATCGGCCGCCTCCAGTTCCTGATCGCGCACCAGACGGCGCGCGTCATCCCGCGTCCGGGCGCCGGCAACTCGTCGCAGGACCCGCAGGGCATCGAGAATGACGGCTGCAACGGCGCCGGCTGCGCGACCGGCCAGGACACGCCGCCCTTCACGACCCCGGTCGTGGCGAACTTCACGATGGTCGGCTCGGGCGCCGGGACTGACATCGACCCGACCACCGGCGGCTACGGCTTGATCCTCCGCCGCGGCACGGGCGGCTACTATGTGAACGGCGTCGTCGCTCGCTTCCCCAAGGGCGCGTTCGGCATCCGCGACGCGGCCACGCAGACGCGCATCACGAACGGCGTCCTCGACGTCCGCAACGTGCTGGTGCTGGAGTCGCCGTCCATCTTCACTGCGGCATCCGCCGGCATCGTGCTCCCGGACTCGGTCGCCCGCAACATCGTGCGCGACGCGGCGGCCACGACGGCCAGCCAGTTCACCACGCTGACGCTGCCGGCCACCTCGACCGCGTCGCTGGACTGGACTCCGGTTGCGGGCTCGCTCGCCGCGCAGGGCGGCCTCACGCTCTTCACCGGCAACATGGCGACGGCCGCCGGCACGTTCGTGCAGGGCACGGCCTACCGCGGCGCGGCAGCCCCGGGCGGCGTGAAGTGGTGGGCGGGCTGGACGACGTACGCCCGCAACTGATGCACTAGATTCGTGAGGAGCGGCCGGCGCCTGGCACGACCGGGCGCCGGCCGCTCTTCGCATCCCCCCTTCCCGCCATCCCCGATGCGCAGACTCATTCTCGTCGCGTTGTGCTTCGTCTCGGCCGCCACGCTGGGGTGTGGCGCCGATCCGCGCGCCGCCGATCCGCGCGCCGATGTCCCGTCGGGCGTGATCGACAGCGCTCTCCCGATCGATACGCTGCTCCACCGCTTTCGCGCAGCGATCGCCGACACGCCGACGACGCTGACCGGCGGCGAGAGTTCGCCCGAGCGGCTGGCGCGCGCCCTACTCACCGCGCTGCAGGCGAACGACACCTCGACGGTCCGGGGCCTCGTGCTCTCACGCGCCGAGTTCGCCTGGCTCTACTTCCCGCACACCAAGTGGATGCGCCCGCCCTATGAGATGGGTCCGGAGCTCATCTGGCTGCAGATCGGCGCGAACAGCGAGAAGGGGGCGGTCCGACTGCTCCGTCGCTACGGCGGCAGCCGGCTCCGCTTCGAAGCCCTCGGCTGCCCGGACTCGGTCGAGGTCGAGGGACCCAACCGCGTGATCGCCGGCTGTCGCGTGCGATTCGCCGCCGCAGATTCGGCGTCGCGCGAGCTCCGGATCTTCGGCTCGTTGCTGAATCGCGACGGCCGATACAAGTTCGTGAGTTACGCGAACGATCTCTGACCCGCCCTCGATGCCCGCACCCCGTCCCGGAGCCGCGCTCCGGGCCCTCGTCATCCTCTGGATCGGGCTCCTCGCGGGGTTCGCCGCCGGCATCGAGTGGATCAAGAGCCGCCCCGCCGCGCCCCCGCCGCCGTCCGGGGGCATCGACCTCGTGGGCGCGGGCGCGACCTTCCCCTATCCCCTCTACCGTCAGTGGTTCTCCGAGTACGGCGCGTCCTCTGGCGTCCGCATCAACTACTTCTCCGTCGGCTCGGGTGAGGGGATCCGCCTGATGCTCGACGAGGGCGTGGACTTCGGCGCGACCGACCGCCCGCTCCGCGCCGACGAGCGCGCGCGCGCCGTCTGCGGCCCGCTCGACATCCCGACCGTCGTCGGCGCCGTCGCGGTCGCCTACAACCTTTCCGGTCTCACGACGCCGCTCCAGCTGGATGCGGACGCGCTCGCCGGGGTCTTCCTCGGCCGCATCGTGCGGTGGGACGCGCCGGAGCTTCGCGCGCTGAATCCCGGGCTCGCGCTCCCCGCGGCGGCCATCACGGTCGTGCATCGCGTGCGGACGAGCGGCACGAGCGAGGTGTTCGCGCGCTATCTCGCGGGAAGCCCCGCCTGGCGCGAGGCACAGTCCGGCGCCGAGCTGCGCTGGCCCGTCGGCACCGGCGCCGAGGGGAACGAGGGCGTCGCGACGGAGGTGCGCGTCAGCGAGCACGCGATCGGGTTCGTCGAGTTCTCCTATGCCCAGCAGACCAAGCTGCAGGTGGCCGCCCTGCGGAATGCCTCGGGACGGTTCGTGCTCCCGGATGCGACCTCGCTCGCGGTGACGGCGAGCGACCTGCTCAGCCCCGCGACCGCCGACACGGCCGCCGCCCTCGTCGGCGCGCCGTCGCCCGGTGCGTACGCTGTCGCGGCGCTGACGCGGATCGTCGCCGATTCGGCGCTCGCCGACACGACGAAGGGCGCCCACCTGGTGGCGTTCATCCGCTGGGCGCTCTCCGACGGCGCGCGATCCGCGGCCGCACTCGGCTATGCCCCACTGCCCGTGTCGGTGACGCGCCGATTCACCACGCGTCTCAACGCCCTCCGGCCCGGGACCTGTCCGGCGCGAGCGGGCCGATGACGCATCCTGGAGCGCGTCTCCCGGATGGGCCGTATCGACCGTCCCGTGACGATCGCGAACGGCGCATCGCCGCGATCGACATCGGCTCCAACTCGATCCGGCAGATCGTCGCCGACGTCGCGCCCGACGGCAACATCCGCGTCGTCGACGAGATGAAGGCGGCCCCGCGCCTCGGCGCGGGACTCTCCTCGACCGGCGCGCTCGACGACGCGCACATGACCGAGGCGGTCGAGGCCCTCGCGCGGATGGCGACGCTCGCGCGCCAGCTCGGCGCCAAGCGGATCGAGGTCGTGGCCACGAGCGCGGTGCGCGATGCGTCGAACGGCGCGCAGTTCCTCACGCGGGTGCGGAAGGAATCAGGGCTGCGGCCGCGCGTCCTGATCGGCGAGGAGGAGGCACGGCTCGCCTTCCGCTCCGCACTCGCGCACTTCGAGCTCGGCCGCGGTCGTTCGGTCGTGATGGACATCGGCGGCGGGTCGCTCGAGCTCGCGATGGCGGCCGAGGGACTGGTCGAGCGACTGGTCTCATTCCCCTTCGGGGCGATCCGGCTCACGGAGCAGTTCCTCCTCGGGCACCCCGGGCCGAAGGGCGTGCGCAAGCTGCGCAAGTTCGTCCGCGGTCCGATCCGGAAAGCGATGCCCGTTCGCGACTGGCGCGGCGCCGAGGTGATCGGCTCGGGCGGGACCTTCACGAACCTCGCGGGGATGTTCCTCGCGCGGCAGGGGATCCGGGTGCGGAGCGTGCACGGCACGCGCATCCCGCGCCACGAGCTCGAGCACATCCTCGAGATCCTGGCCGCGATGACACCCGAGGAACGCCTCGAGGTCGAGGGGCTCAATGCCCACCGCGCCGACATCATCGTCGCTGGGCTCGCGGTCGCCGCCGAGGTGCTCGCGCGCGTCGAGCCGCGCGACCTGACCGCCTCAGGTTACGGCATCCGCGAGGGGCTGCTGCTCGAAACCGCGCGCGTGATGCCGGTGATCGCCGACCCGGGTGAAGCCCGCACGCGCTCGGTGACCGGATTCGCCGAGCGCTGCCACTACGAGGAGCCGCACGCGAAGCAGGTGCAGCGGCTCGCCCTGCAGCTCTTCGACGCGTTGGGCCCCCGACTGGGCTGCGACCCCGCGGAGCGGCAGACCCTCGCCGACGCCGCGCTGCTGCACGACGTCGGCTACCACATCAACTATGAAGAGCACCACTAGCACTCATTCCACCTGATCCAGCACGCGGACTTGCTGGGGATGGCGCCGGACGAGCAGGTCGTCATCGCGCACGTTGCCCGCTACCACCGCGGCGCCGAGCCCAAACGCAAGCACGCGGCGTACCAGCAGCTCGACCGCG
>JANNLH010000140.1:0-8629 GCA_031396725.1 Gemmatimonadaceae bacterium
CCGCGACTCTGCCTCGACGAGGCGCACTTCAACTTCCACACGCTCGAGAACCGATTCTGGGCATTCGGTGCACTGGCGCGGCGCGACGGCTTCCGCGTGGCGCCGCTGCGCGCCGCGTTCAGCGCCGCCACGCTCGCCGCGTGCGACCTGCTCGTGATCTCCAACGCGCAGCCGAACGGCCGGGAGTGGAACACCTACCCCCGACCGACGCCCTCGGCGTTCACGGCGCCGGAGATCGCCGCGCTGCACGCGTGGGTGGAGCGCGGCGGGCGCCTGTTGCTGATCGCGGACCACATGCCGCTCGCGGGCGCCGCCGCCGATCTCGCGGCCGCGTTCGGGGCGACGTTCACGGACGGGTTCGCCTACAAGGGGTTCGCCGCCGACGCGCCGCAGGAGGCGCGACAGGCGGCGATGGGCACGCCGACCCTCTTCACTCCCGGTGACGGGACCCTCGCGTCACACCCGGTAGTGCGCGGCCGCGACTCGACCGAGCGGATCACGCAGGTGCGGAGCTTCACCGGTCAGGCGTTCCGCCTCGACGGCGCCGACGTGCAGCCGGTGCTCGTCCTGCCGGCGGACTTCATCTCGCTCGAGCCGCGCATCGCGTGGCAGTTCGAGCCGACGACGCCGATCCGTCCGGTGGGCGGCTGGCTCCAGGGCGCCACGCGCCGCGTCGGGCGCGGACGCGTCGCGTTCTTCGGTGAGGCCGCGATGTTCAGCGCGCAAATCGCGGGCGCCGAGCGCCGCCCGATGGGAATGAACGCGCCGATGGCCGAGCAGAATCCGCAGTTCGTGCTGAACGTGCTGCACTGGCTCACCGGCGTCATCGAACCTTGAGCACTGCTTCACGGCTTCACCACGAAGACACGAAGACACGAAGGCTCGAAGAAGGACGAAGGAGGCGACTGCGGGGGGAACGACATGCGCAGTAGGAATCGGTGCGCAGTTCCCCAACGCATCCTTCCGCAGGTCTTCGTCCCTTCGTCTCTTCGTGGTGAGAGCGGTTGCTGTGTTCGCCGTCAGCGCGGACGTTGGGTCGCGGCGGCGCGCTGGCGCATGCCCGCGGCCTCCTGCAGCTCGCTGACCCGGTACAGCCTCCCGCCGCGGATCACCGTCTCGATCCCGGCGAGGTCGCCGATCTTCTCCGCCGGCTTGCCGGTGACGATCAGGACGTCCGCGACCTTCCCGACGGCCAGGCTCCCATGGTCGCGGTCCTCGCGCATGAAGCGCGCGGCATCGATGGTCGCGATCTGCAGCACGCGCGGCGCCGGGATGCCCGCGAGCTCGTACATCTCCAGCTCGCGCCGGAAGGTCGTGCCCGCCGAGTTGTCGGTGCCCGCGATCAGCGGGATGCCGTGCGCGTAGAGGCGGCGGATAAGGTGCATGTAGGCGCTGTCGGCCTTCTGCTGGTCCGTCGATCCGCCCGCGCCCACCTGGCCGCCACCCCCGCCGATCCAGAGGTTGAACGTTCCGTCCACCGCGGTGCCGCGCGCCTTCAGGAAGTCGAGGAGCTTGGTCATCCCCGGCGAGTACACGTCGAACGTCGGCGCGACCGCGGTGGCGACCTGTGAATAGGCGCGCATCCGCGGAAGGTAGAGCGAATCGGGGAAGAAGTTCGAGAAGAAGAACGCGGCGTGCTGGATCTCGTCGTAGCCAAGCGAGACCGCCGCCTCGATGCTCATCCCGCGCGGGATGTGACCGCTCAGGAGCAGCCCGTGCCGCTTGGCCTCGGCGGCGATGATCGGCACGAGGTCCGGGTGCACGACATTGTACAGCTTGATCTGCTTGTAGCCGTTGGCCGCGTAGCGCTGCACCCACGCCCGCGCCTCCGCCTCGTCCCGCGCGAGCGCCTCGGAGGGCCCGGCCCACGCGAGCGGGCCCTCGATGAATCCGCCGAGGAGGACGCGCGGCGACGCGAGCTTGCCCGCGACCTCGCGGTCGCGCTGCGAGACGGCGACGTCGAGGTCGGCGGCCAGGTCGCGCACCGTGGTAAGGCCGTTGGCCAACTGCAGCAGGCCGAGCTGCGACTGGCTGGCGACCTGCAGGTGCGTATGCATGTCCCACATCCCGGGCATCACCGTCTTGCCGGTGGCGTCAAGGACCGTGGCGCCCGCGGGCACGGCGACCGACGCGGTCGGGCCGAGCGCGACGATGCGGTCGCCGCGGATGACCAGCGTCTGGTTCGGGCGCATGACGCCGGCGTCGGCATCGAAGACGTTGCCGTTGCGGATCGCGATCGTGGCGCCGGTCGGGCGCACCACCGAGCTCGCGAGCGTCTCGGCGTTCCGGTCGCGGTAGCGCAGCTCGATCGCGCGGAGCGCCGGCAGCAGCGCCCCCGCGCCGCGGCGCACGGTGATGAACCACTGGATGTCCGAGGCGAGCAGCTCACCGCGCTCGTCGAGCCAGACGCCGTTGGGATAGGGCTGCGCGCTGCGCGTCACAATCACGAGCCGCGCGCGCTGGCGGGCGTTGCCGAGCGTGAGCGTGGTGTCGGCGATGACCTCGGCGCGCGCGGTCCCGCCGGTGGCAAGGGGTGCGGAGCGGTCGGGGCGTGCGAGGAGGTAGCGCGCGAGCCAGGCCTGCTCGAGGGGCGTCCCGCCGCGGAGTCCGACGAACGCACCGGGGACGCGGGCGAACATCGTCGGCGGCCCCGTGCCGAAGGAGGAGCGGACCGAGTCCCCGACCAGCTCGAAGCGCTCGCCCGGCGGGCCTGCGCTGCCGTCGGGGAGTACCACGCGCTGTTCGCCCGCGACCGGCGCCCCATCGCTGCCGAGCCTGTAGCGCGTCTCGATCCGGGCGCCACGGTTGCGGTCGGTGTAGATGAACCGCGCGACCAGCGAATCCCGCGTCGTGACGACGGTCAACTCTCCTGCCGGTCGGCCGTGGTTGTCGACGGTCCAGACCGTGGTGTCCGGGGCGATCGTGACGCTGAGCGCGAGGAGGAGGGTCAGCATTCGGTTCTCAGGGTGCGGACGGGTTCGCGACGTTCACCACGAAGACGCGAAGGGATGAAGACGGCAACGACGAAGGACGAAAGCGACGGCAACTCACCACAGAGGACACAGAGAGCACAGAGAGGGGCAGAGGCCGCAATCAGGTGTCGATGGCGGTCTCCGTGCCTCTGTGCCTCTGTGGTGACGCGCTTGGAAGTTGCAGGTAAGAAGCCGAAAGTCACTTCCTTCGCCGTTCTTCAGCCCTTCGTGCCTTCGTGGTGAAGCAGTGAAGCACTACTTGACCGGCATCACCGCCATGCACTCGATCTCGACCAGCGCCCCCGGCACGACGAGCGCCTTGACGACGACCGTGCTGCGGGCCGGCGGCGCGGTCAGCCAGAACTCCCGGTACGCCTGGTTCATCATCTGGAAGTCGGCCGCTTCGACCAGGAAGACGGTGCACTTCACCGCGTTCGCCATCGTCGTGCCGGCCATCTCGAGCACGCGCTTGGTGCTCTCGAGCGCGCGGCGGGTCTGCGCGTGGATGCTCGAGTCGGGGTCCTGCCGGCTGGTGCCGAGCTGGCCCGAGGCGTAGACCATGTTCCCGACGCGGATGGCAGGGGTCAGGGTCGGCGACGAGGTGCCCAGCGCCTCACGCGCCTGCGCGAACGCCGGCACCGAGGCGAGCGCGAGGAGCACGAGCGAGCGGGCGATGAGGGGCAGGACGCGCATATGTCACCTGGTGGGTGTGGGGAGACCGGCGAACGCCAACGGGATGCGGCCCATCACGGTCGAGTCGGCCGTGAGCACCGCCGTGCCGGCCGGGAGGCCGTTGATCCTCATGAGGTACGCGACGATGTCGGTGTACGTTCGGCGCGAGAGCGTGCCGGGGGAGGTCGCCGGCATCGTCGTGGCGATGCGCAGGTAGAGGTCGAGCGCGTTGCGGCCGTTCCAGCGCAGCTTGAAATCGTTGCTCGACATGTCGCGCGAGGGATGGCACGCGGCGCACTGCGAGTCGTACCACTGCTGGCCGCGGGTCGCTTGCGAGTCCGTGAAGACGCCGGGGATCCCGTTCGGGGCCTGTTGCGCCACGACGGGGATCGGCACGGCGGCTGGGATCGCCAGGAGCAACGGCATCACCACAGAGGCACAGAGGGTGCGTCGGGGACGATTCAGGGCGTTCATCGTGGGGAAACTGCCCGCGGGACAGGGGTGGCGGCAACCCCTGCGACCGAGCAACTTCTCGCGGCTTCACACTCAACCCACGGATGGTCCGTTCGATGGTCGATTCTCCCGGGCGCGGCGGCGACTCCGCCGAGCTGCGCCGTCGTGACTTCCTGCGCGTTGCCGGGGCTGGTGCCGGGGCCCTGATCGTCGGGGGGCTCGATGCCGCAGCGCTCGCCGCGCAGGGTGCTGCACCACAGGCGGCCACCCGCCGCGTGGCCACCACGCGCGCCACCAGCAAGGTGGTGATCGTCGGCGCCGGCGTCTGGGGCACCTGGATCGCGTACCATCTGCGACAGCAAGGTGTCGACGTCACGCTCGTCGACCAGTACGGACCCGCCAACTCGCGGGCGACGAGCGGCGACGAGACGCGCGGCATCCGCTCCTCGTACGGCGACCGCACCACGGGCGAGCAATGGACCGGCTGGGCGCGGCAGTCGATCACGCGATGGCGCGACTTCGACGCCGAGTTCGCGAAGCGCTTCCGCACGCGCTTCTTCATGACGACCGGCGACGTGATCTACCGCGACGCCGAGGAACCGTTCACGACGCGCACGCGCGAGATCTGGCAGAAGCTCAAGGTCCCGCACGAGGTCCTGACGGCGGCCGAGGCGAAGAAGCGCTGGCCGATGATCGAGCGCCCCGACGCGAAGGTGATCCTCTACGAGCCCGATGCCGGCGTCGCGCGCGCCCGTGCCTCGGTGCAGGCGCTGGCGGGCATCGTGCAGGACCTCGGCGTGCGCTACGTGACCGCGCGCGCGACCCCGGGCCCCGTGACCGGCGGCAGGATGCAGGGCATACGACTCGACGACGGCACGGTGCTCGCCGCCGACGCGTACGTCTTTGCCTGCGGCCCCTGGCTGCGGAAGGTCTTCCCGACGCTCCTCGAGAACCGGATGCGCACGCCGCTCGGGCACGTGGCCTACTTCGGCACGCCCGAGGGGGACACCCGATTCCAGGTGCCGAACATGCCGAGCTGGAACGTCCCCGGCGTGACGGGATGGCCCGCGTTGCCGGTGGACAGCCGCGGATTCCGCGTGCGGGGAGGGTTCGCGCCGCCGGCGCCGCCGCGCCCGGCCAACGACGAGGACGACGGCCCGCCGCCGCCCCCGCCGCCGCCGCCCGATCCGCGCCAGCAGGATCCCGACCTGAGTCTCCGCTGGTCCGCTCAGGACCGTATCGACGGCTCCCGCCGCGTGCTCGCCGCCTGCTTCCCGGCGCTCAAGGACGCGCCGCTCCTCGAGACGCGTGCCTGCCATTACGAGAGCAGCTCCAACCGCAACTTCATCATCGACCGGCTGCCCGGCGTAGAGAATGCGTGGGTGACCGGCGTGGGACAGGCGGAGGGTTTCAAGTTCGCCCCGGTCGCCGGTGAGTACACCGCGTGGCGGGTGCTCGGCGACGGCGGCGATCCCGCTCTGGCCGAGGCATTCCGGTTCCCGATGGTCGACTATGAGCCGGCGCCCGCTGGGGCGCCGCGCCGAGGAGAGGAGGACGAATGAGACACCAGGGTCACCTGATCGCCGCGCTGCTGACGATGGGCGCCACCGGACTCGGCGCGCAGGCGCCGGTCAACGACCGTCCCAATCCCTACCGCACCATCGAGGGCTGGGCCAAACTGCCGACGGGCCGCGTCTGGGGATCGACGAGCGCCGTCGCCATCGACAAGGACGGCGTGAGCGTCTGGGTCGGCGAGCGCTGCGCCGCGAATCTCTGCACCGGGTCGGACCTCGATCCCATCCTCAAGTTCGACGCGGCGGGGAATCTCGTCGCGTCCTTCGGCAAGGGGATGATCAACTGGCCGCACGGGATGTTCGTGGACCAGGAGGGGAACGTCTGGGTCACCGACGGTCGCGACAACCGGCCGACGCTGCCGCGCAATGCGCCGGCCGGCACGCCGTTGCCCCCGCCACCCGCTGTCGTGACGGGGCATCAGGTGCTCAAGTTCTCGCCGAAGGGCGAGTTGCTGCTCGCCCTCGGGGATCCGGGGGGCGGGCGCGAGCCGAAGTTCTTCTGGCAGCCCAACGCGGTGCTGGTCGCGCCCAGCGGCGACATCTTCGTGGCCGAGGGGCACGGCTCGGGGGAGACCGCCAACGCACGCATCCTCAAGTTCGACCGGAGCGGCAAGTTCCTGATGGCGTTCGGCAAGAAGGGGACCGCCATCGGCGAGTTCGATCAGCCGCACGCGCTGGCGATGGACTCGCGCGGCCGGCTCTTCGTCGGCGACCGGACGAACAATCGCATCCAGATCTTCGACCAGTCGGGGAAGTTCCTCGAGAGTTGGACGCAGTTCTCGCGGGCCAGCGGGATCTTCATCGACAAGGATGACGTGATGTACGTCGCCGATTCCGAGTCGGGGTCGATCGAACCGGCGCGTCCGGAGTGGAAGCGGGGCATCCGCATCGGCAGCGCGCGCACCGGCGAGGTGATGGCGTTCATCCCCGACCCAGTGGAGACGACGCGCAACACGAGCGCCGCCGAAGGCGTGGCGGTGGACAAGCATGGGGTGATCTACGGGGCCGAGGTCGGCCCGCGGGCGCTCAAGCGCTATGAGAGGAAGCCGTGAAGAGACTGGTGATCCTCGCGACGGTAGTCGGCGGCGTGCTCCTCGGCGCGCCCGCCGGTCCGGCCGACGCGCAGGCCCCGCGCCGCGGCGCCGTCCCGGTGGGTGCCAGCGAACTGCGCGACACCGTGATGCTCTTCCAGAACGACCGCGGCGTGCTCCAGCGACGCTGGACGGTCGCCTACTCGCCGGCGCGGCGCGCGCGGATGCAGGCCTTCTACACGGACTGGCGCGCGCGGCTCACGCGGATCGACTTCGACCGGTTGAGCCAGGAGGGGCGGATCGACTACGTCCTGCTCGACACGCGGCTCCGCTCCGAACTCGACCAGCTGCGCCGCGAGGAGAAGCTCGCCGGGGAGATGATGCCCCTCGTGCCGTTCGGCAGCGTGGTCGCGGGGTTCGAGGAGGCCCGCCGACACTTCGACCCGGTGGACGGCCAGAAGTCCGCGCGCACGCTCGCCGACCTCGCGGTGCAGGTCGACTCGCTCACGCGCGCGGTCCGCGCGAAGAACTCGGCGAACATCACGCGACCGGAGCGCATCGTCGGCCTGCGTTCGCTCGAGTACCTCGGCGAGCTGCAGGCGACGATGCGCAACTGGCATCGCTTCTACGGCGGCTACGATCCGACGTTCTCCTGGTGGACGGAGGATCCCTATCGCCGCGCCAACGAGGCGGTGACGCGCTATACGCGGGCCATCCGCGAGGTCGTGGTCGGCCAGCGCGAGGGCGCCGAGGAGCCGATCATCGGCGACCCGATCGGCCCCGACGGCATCAAGGCCGACCTCGACTTCGAGATGATCGCCTACACGCCCGAGGAGCTGATCGCGCTCGCCGAGCGGGATTTCCAGTGGATCGAGGCGGAGCAGAAGAAGGCCTCGCGCGAGATGGGCTTCGGCGACGACTGGCGCGCTGCGCTCGAGAAGGTGAAGCAGGCCTATGTCGCGCCCGGCAAACAGCCGGAGATGGTGCGCGACCTCGCGCGCTCGGCGGTGAAGTTCATCACCGACCGCGACCTCGTCACCGTGCCGCCTCTCGCCGACGAGATCTGGCGGATGGAGATGATGTCGCCGCGCCAGCAGCTCGTCTCGCCCTTCTTCCTGGGCGGCGAGATCATCCAGGTCGCGTACCCGACGGACTCGATGGCGCACGACGACAAGCTCATGTCGATGCGCGGCAACAACCCGCACTTCTCGCTCGCGACGGTGCACCACGAGCTGATCCCGGGGCATCACCTGCAGGGCTTCATGACCTCGCGCTACAACACGCACCGGCAGGCCTTCTCGACGCCATTCTGGGGCGAGGGGTGGGCGCTCTGGTGGGAGATGCTCCTCTGGGACGAGGGCTTCCCGCCGACGCCCGAGGACCGGATGGGCGTGCTCTTCTGGCGCTCGCACCGTCTGGCGCGGATCATCTTCTCGCTGAAGGTGCATCTCGGGCAGATGACGCCGCAGGAAGCGATCGACCTGCTCGTGAACCGGGTCGGGCACGAGCGCGCGAACGCCGAGGCCGAGGTGCGGCGGTCGTTCAACGGCACCTACTCGCCGATGTACCAGGCGGCCTACATGCTCGGCGGACTGCAGTTCCGGGCGCTGCACACGGAACTGGTGAAGAGCGGACGGATGACGAACACGCAGTTCCACGACGCGATCCTGCAGGGCGGGCGGATGCCGGTCGAGATGGTGCGGGCGCGGCTCACCGGTGCGGCGCTCACGCGGGCCTATCGGGCGCGGTGGAAGTTCTTTTAGGCACCACGAGGAGACCGATCACCACGAAGGCACGAAGGCTTGAAGCACGGCGAAGACTGCCACTGCTTCACCGCAGAGACGCGGAGAGACGGAGCACGACGGAGGAGGCAACAGCGAGAGCCGGGGCAAACTTGAAGGGGCGTGGCGGAGAGATCTCTCCGCCA
>JANNLH010000146.1:0-19633 GCA_031396725.1 Gemmatimonadaceae bacterium
TCGGGGCCTTTGACGAACGTCAGGTAGCGCATTCTTGGCGATTCTCCGGTCGTTGATGGTCGGGTGGACTACTCGTGCGACTCGACGTGGCCACTACAGTAGCCGCCGCCGGAGGCCTTCGCGTCGGTGGTGCGGCGTTCAGCTCGATAGAGCACGAGCAGCGTCAGGATCAACAACACCCAGAAGCGCATTGTACTTCTCCAGGATCAGGTTGGGCATCTCGAGCGCTTGACCCGCTCTCCCAACGCGTCGAACGGGCGATCCGGGAATCGACAATCCGGGAGCTCGCCGAAGAACCCGATGGCGCTGCGCGGTTCACGCCGCCGATCGCAGCCCTGTCGGCTCCGCGGCGATCGACTGCGGTACCGGCACCAGCTCTATCACAGGTTCACGCGCATCGTCTCCCGCCGGCGCACGAGTGCTTGCGCCCCCAGGCAACTGGTGGACGCGCTTCGTCGCTCGCCACGTCGCGATGAGCACGCCGTCGCCCTCGAACGCAACGCGCACGATCGCATCCAATCGGTCCACGGCTCGGCGACCGCGCCGCAACTCCACCTCGAGTCCCTTGCGCGCCCCGATGTGCGATCCCGTGAAGGACGCGCGGCGAGCGAACGTCCGATCCAACTCGTCCCTCGCGCTCCTGAAGCGGGCGAGGAAGTCGGACGGCATCCCGTTGTCGATGAGGAGGGCCTCGAACGTCCGCGCCACTTCGATCATGCCGTCGGAGGCTTGCAGCATCTTCGTCTCGCCGATGCGGACCTTCGGCATGCGCAGCGCCACCGGCAGGCCCACATCCGAATGCGGCTCAATCTGTGCGCGTGCGATCGTCACGATCGGTCGCATGTGCCGGTCCCGCAGGCGCTGGATCAGTCGCTTCTGATGGCGCAGCTCCGCGCGGCCGAGCGCGCGTCCGGATATCTGGGTGCCCACGTGCTCCCAGATCCGCTCCAGCACCTCGTACAGCGTTTCGCGGGCTCCGCGATAGGTCAACACACCGCTCGCAGGATGCGCCTCTATGAATGAGCGCACGCGCACGAACGATTCGATCACCTGCTTCTGCGTCGCGTACATCGCTGAACCTCCAGAGGAGACGGGAACGAACGACGAACGGCTTTGATCCAGATCGCGCTTGCCTCGCAGTCGGTGCGACGTGCCTCGAAGACGGTGCGACCCGCTTCGGCGGCGGGCGACTCAGCGTCTCGGGTGGGGCTTCGCGGCTCATGGCTCGTGCCTCCCGATTCGTGATGTGTGCGACGCGGCTCCAGGGTTGTGTCTCGTGATCAGCACGCCGTGCCTCGGGACTCGTAGGGAGTGCGACGACGCTCGTCCGCAGTGACAGTCGGCAGGTCGGTGGTGCATTGCGGCTGGTGAGTGGTGCGTTCCGGCTGGCGTCGGGTTCGCCTGCGATCAGGGCTGGTGCTCCGCTTCTCGTCGCGAATGCCTTCGGAATCGGGACGGTGCAACTCGGCCCGTCGGCGATGCAGCTCGCCTGCTGCGTGCTGAGCCGCCGCTCGCCGGCGGTGCTTCGTCACTCGCAAGCGGCGACCTGTGCCTCGCAGTCAGTGCGTCGCGAGTGGAGTGATCCCCCTACTTGTATATGTGAAAAAAAGGCCAATTCGTATTAATGCCGGATCGGCAGGCCAAAATGGCGCGTCGCCGAGAGGTTAGATTCTCGGCCATGAGGACTCGCCCGCTGGGAGCCGCGCTGTGCTGCCTCGCAGGGACGCTCGCCTGCACTCGCGCTGAGTTTCGGGAGCTGTCGCCGGCCGCGTTCCCGTTCGCCATCGATTCGATTCGGACGCGTGCCCTGAGCGGCGGTGCTCGGCATCACTTCCTTTACGCTGCCTCGGGACCGTGGGCCGTCCACGTGCTCGAAGTCCGGATCGACGGATGTCAGGCAGTCGCCGCGCTGAAGGGGGCGCGCGGTGCGACCGGGCGGACGAAGACCTCCGAGCTGCTGCGCGCGCGAGCGGAGAGCGTCCACGTGGTCGGCGGGGTGAACGCGGACTTCTTCGCTCCCCAGGGTGTCCCGACCGGTGCGCACGTCGAGGCCGGCCGGGTCGTCACGCCGCCCTCCAGGCACTTCACCCTCGCCACCGACTCGGCGGGCCGCCCGCACATCGTGACGTTCACGCGCGCCACGCGCGACTCGCTGGCGCTCGACGACCCGCGTCTCGCGGGGCTCTCGCTCCTTCCATTCCATCCGATGGAAGCGGTCGGCGGACGGGGGAGGATCGTCGGCGACAGCGCCATCACCGACGTGGTGGATACGATCGGTGGCGCCCCCTTCGCCGCGCGGCGCCATCCTCGGACCGCGGTCGGCATCGCCGACCGCGGGAGGCGTCTGATCCTCGTGGTGGTCGATGGCCGTCAGGCGCCCTACAGCGACGGGATGACGCTGCGCGAACTCGCCCAGCTCCTGCGCGCGCTCGGGGCACGCGAGGCGATCAATCTCGATGGTGGGGGATCGACGACGATGGTCGTCGCGGACCCTGCCGCCGGTGACTCCCTGCGGGTCGTCAACCGACCGTCCGATCCAACGGGCGAGCGGGCGGTGGGGAATGCGGTCGCGATCGTGCGGCGCTGCGAAGCCGGGGAACGATGACGCACGTCTGGATGCTGGCGCTGCTCATCGCCACGGTCACCGGCCGCGGCGAGACGGCCCGCTGCTCGATGATCGCGATCCCGCCGACGAACTCGCCGACCACCGTGTACTTCCTCGGCGTCCCGACGGAGGACACCGTCGCCGCCAGTGCGGGGTCGGTCAACCCGGGTCGCGGTGCAGGGCACTTCGGGCGCGGGGATGCGCGGCCGGTCCACGGTCAGCGATTCGTCATCCAGAGGGTCGGTCAACTGTGGCGGGGGCTCTTCAAGACGCCGCCCACAGAGGGCATCCTGATCCCCTGGGACTTTGGCCCCGCGTGCGAGCCCGTGTATTGGTCGCGCAGCGCCCGTTGGAGCACGCTGGGCTCCGCGGGCCTCGTTCGGGCGACGCTGCGGGAGGAGCGGCATTGGGTGCGAGGGCTTCCGACCTTCGATGTGTTCGCGCCGCAGCACACGCCGTATCCCGACGCGGACCAGGCGAAGGCCGAGCGCGCCTGGACAGGAGCCGGGCGGGAACCCCGAGTTCTGACCGCCGAGCAACTCCTCGGGCTGGTCGAGGTGCTCCCGATGGAGTCGGGCGGGATCAGCACCGGCGAGTTCGATGCCTCGGCGGCAAGGCAGTGGGAGGCGGCACATCCCGAGCTGGCGAAGCGGTGGCCCGCAGAAGGGCTGCTCAGGTCGATCGGGTACTTCGAGGAGCTGGCACGCTTGCGGCGCATCGACCCGCCGATCGTGGGGACGTACCGTGTCGTCGTGGACTTCGTCGGCATCGATTCAAGCGTCGTGTACATGCGCACAGCGCCACGCGCCGCGTCGCGGCTCCATGCGTGGACGCGCACCGAGCTCCGCAACGACGGCGCTGCCATCGGGTACTACCTCCGAGCGGATGGGGCGCCGACGCCGGACGCGTTCGCGAACGGGCCGGATGTCGCCACCGATGGGTTCTTCGCGATCGCGCTGGAGCCGATCTCGGAGACGGCCGACAGCACCGTCTGGCGTGGGGACTTCGACATCATGCGCGCCGTGCTCCGTCTCGAGGGCCGACCCGTCGTGCGGGACGAGGCTGCCCGGCTCGCGCGCCGCTGGGACGAGCTCCGCGACCCCGAGTGGTACTTCCTCCCCGGCTACTGGATCAAGTACCGCGACGGCCGCGTCCGCTTCGAGTGGGAGGGCAGGCGCGGCGACCGCGTAGTCGTGACGATGCGCGCGGAGCGGATCTCGTTGACGTCCTCGCGCCCCTGATCCACGTTCAGCCGGCGCGCGGCCACCGGACGCGCACGGCCACGTTCGCCATGAAGCCCTCGAGAGGCGCCCACACATCGGTGGTCCAACGGCCGCCCACCGTGGGCGTCGGCCGAACGAGGGACTGGTAGTTCGTCTGCCGCACGTCGAGGAGATTCTCGAAGTTGGCGACGATCTCCACCGGTCCGAACTGACGCATCGCGATCGCCATCGTGTACAGGTACGGCTTCGACTGGTTGAGGTAGGGATTGTCATCCAACGCCTGGCGCCCGTAGTAGATGCCTTCGATGCCGATCCGATAGACGCCCGGCTTCTCCAACATCAGATCGCCGCCGAGTCGGTGGCGCGTGAGCAGCGGCATCGCCTCGCGCTCGCCGCTCTCGGCGTCGGTCCGGGAGCCGCGCGCGAAGCCATACGTGAGCAGGAACTTGCTGTCTCCGAATCTCCAGATCGCCGCCGCCTCGACGCCGCCGACGCGGGTAGGACCTGCCGCATTGCGCAGCGAACCCGACCGTGTCGGGGTGCCAAGATCGACGAGCTGAATGGCTCCCTTGATCGACGACGCGTAACCGGTCAAAAGCAACTCGGCGCCAAGCACGCGGCCATTCAAATCGAGCATTCCGCCGACGCTGCGTTCCGCGTCGAGTGCGCTGGGTTGGATGGTCCGCAGTCCGATGGCTTCGACCTCTTCCGTCAGCGACGCCGGGGCCGCGAACCCGGTGCCACCGCTCACACGCACGGACCACTCGGCAGCCGGACGCACGAGGAGCGCCAGGCGCTCCGTCAGGATCAGCCCGGTCGCGGGTTGATGGTCCGCGCGAACGCTCGCGGAGACCGTGATGCGGCCGATGTCGCGGTCGGCGGTCGCGAACAGTCCCGGCGTCGCCCAGTCGTGGTCGAAGGACGCATTGAGCGTGTTGTGATACGCGTCCGTCTGCACGGCCGCGCCGAGAACGAGGGCTCCACGCGTGATCCTCAGCACACGCGTGAGCTCGGCGAACCCGGTGGAGATGCGATCCCGCTCGACGGCCCCCGGGCCGAACCGCCGCTCCCGGCCGTTGGTCGAGAGCGCCAGTCTGACGGCGAAGTGTCCGGAGTCCGCCTGGAGGAGGCGAAGCGTCAGTCCCGCATCGGCACGCCGGCCGGTCAATGCCTCACGGAACGGCAGCCCATCGGGTGCGACTCCGCTTCCCATGGTGCCGCCGCGGCGGTCGTCATAGCCGTATCCGACCGTCACGAAGAGCGATCGGCCGCCCGCATCGCTCGACGAGAAGCGCGGGCGGATGCTCCAGCGATCCGCGCGGGATTGATCGCCCCAACCGTCCTCGTCCACATCGACGGCGCCCTGGGCCGTTCCGGAGATGAGCAGCGACACGCCGGACCGCTCCGAGGTGCGCCGACTCAGCCACGTCGCCGCGTCGGTGACGCTCATGGTCCGGCGATTGAGGAGCAGTTCGCTCTGTCCGGTCGGTGGCTTGGAGATCAGGTTGATCACGCCGCCGAGTGCCTGCCCGCCATAGAGCGACGACGCGGCGCCCTTGATCAGCTCCACGCGCTTGAGATCGACGGGCGAGATGTCCAGCGGGCCGAGCGCGCTGGCGGCGCCGCCGTACAGCGGCAGGCCATCGGCGAGCATGGAGGTGTACTGTCCGGACAGGCCGAGGATCCGCACGCTGCCGGTACCGAGCGAGGGCGACGCGTTCTGGACCCGCAGCCCCGGCGTTTCATTGAGGAGCATCGAGATGCCGCTGGGCGCCATCAGCGTGTTCTCGTCGACCTCCATCTCGTCGAGCACCTCGACGCGCAGTGGCGTCTCTCCGGCCAGGCGTTCCGTGCGGGTGGTCGAGATGATCACCTCGTTCATGGCCGCGACCATGTCGGACATCGCGATGTCGATGGTCACCGAGACGGTGCTGTCGGCGATGACCCGGACGCTGACGCGTTTCGGGACGAACCCGATCCGGGTCAGGAGGAGCGTGCGTTGCCCGGCGGGCAGTACCAGCCGTGCCCGGCCGTTGGCGTCGGAGGTGGCGCTCACCGAATCGGAGCGAATGCGAATTCCCTCCACCATCCCCATCGCCTCACGCACCGTGACGCTCACCGTCCCCGAGTCGGGCCGTTGGGCTGCGAGCGGCGCGATGATGAAGAGTTCGAGCAGCAGCACTGTGACGGAGAGTCGCGTCGGCATGACACGGAAGATACGCACGGCGGCGACGGTCGGGCCGTCGCAGTAAGTTCTCCTGTACGATGACCGCCCGACCCTGGATCCTCGCCGAGCAACCGCTCCCGGCCGTGCGCGCGGCGGGCTACAAGGTCGCCCTGCTCCCCTGGGGCGCGACCGAAGCGCACAACCTGCATCTGCCGTACGGCACCGACAGCGTCGAGTCCGCTGCGATCGCCGCCGAATCGGCGCGCCGCGCGTGGGAACGCGGGGCACGCGTCGCCGTCCTGCCGACGGTCCCCTTCGGCGTCAACACCACGCAGCTCGACATCCCGTTCACGTTGAACATGAACCCGTCGACGCAACTCGCGCTGCTGCGTGACCTGGTGTCGGCGCTCGAGGGGCAGGGGCTGCGCAAGTTCGTGATACTGAACGGGCACGGCGGCAACGAGTTCAGGGCGATCATCCGCGAGTTGCAGCCGAGCACACGGGTCTTTCTCTGTACGCTCAACTGGTGGCAGGTCGTCGACGGCCGCGCGTTCTTCACCGACCTCGGCGATCACGCGGGTGAGCTCGAGACGAGCGTGATGCAGCACATCGCGCCGACGCTGGTGCGGCCGCTCAGCGAAGCGGGTGACGGACGGTCGAAGCCGTGGCGCATCGCGGCCTTCCGCGAAGGCTGGGCGTGGGCACCGCGGCAATGGACCAAGGTCACGGCGGACACGGGCATCGGTGACCCCCGGCAGGCGAGCGCCGAACGCGGCGAGCGCTACGTGGACGCGGTCGCCGAGCGCATCGCGGGATTCCTCGTGGAGCTCGCCGCCGCTGACTTGGACGACCTGTACCGCCATGACTGAGGAGGAGCGGCCCCCGGAGCCGATCCCGGTGCCCACCTTCGTCGCGTGGGTCGGTCGGCACAGTGGCAAGCTGATCTTCCTGGTGTTCTTCGGCGTCGCGATGCTCGAGGGCGTCGCGATGTGCGCCGGACAGGTCCGCGGCGCGCCCTGAGAAGTCCGCGACGCTATCATTACCCCCTGCACACCGCGGAGGAATGACGTGGGAGAGGATCGGCTGGGGTCGGTGCCGGCGCGCGAGCGCTTGCTCGCGCTCGACGTCTTTCGCGGGATGACGATCGCCGGGATGCTCCTCGTGAACAATCCGGGGAGCTGGTCGGCGATCCATCCGCCGCTCGCCCATGCGGCGTGGCACGGCTGGACGCCCACGGACCTCATCTTCCCGTTCTTCCTCTTCATCGTCGGCATCACCACGCATCTCTCCCGCGAGGCGCGGCGCGCGCGGGGGGACGACGAGTCGGCGCTCCGGCGGCAGGTGTTCCGCCGCGCCGCGCTGATCATCATCGCCGGCCTGCTGCTCACCTCGTTCCCCTGGACGACGCTCACGCGCTTCACCGAGATCCGGATCCCCGGTGTGTTGCAGCGGATCGGCGTGGCCTATCTGTTCGGCGCACTGCTCACGCAGCGGACCACGCTCAAACAGCAGGTCGCGATCGTCGCCGCGCTGCTCTACGGCTACTGGTTCGCGATGACCCTGCTGCCGGTGCCGGGGCAGGAGGGGATCGGCGCCCTCTGGCTCGACCAGCCGGGGAAGACGCTCGCCGCGTGGGTCGATCGCGCGCTCCTCGACGGACATCTCTGGCGCCAGTCGCGCACCTGGGATCCCGAAGGGGTCCTCTCCACCCTCCCGGCCATCGGGACGCTGATGCTCGGGGTCTTCGCCGGGCGTTGGCTCGGCACCGCGCGCGCGCTCGGCGACCGGCTGAGCGGGCTCTTCGCCGCCGGTGCGCTGGCGACGATGCTCGGGCTGATGTGGCACTGGTCGTTCCCGATCAACAAGGGGCTCTGGACCTCGAGCTACGTGCTGTTCACGGCGGGCGTGGCCGCGACGGCGCTTGCGACGATCCTCTGGATCACCGACGCGCAGCGGGTCACCTGGTGGACCCGGCCCTTCGTGATCTACGGCGTGAACCCGATCGTCGCATTCGTGGGATCCGGGATGATGGCGCGGACGGTCGGGTCGCTGATCAAGGTCCAGTATGAGGGCGCCGAGGTGGGGCTCCAGACCGCGATCTACCGGGGTGCGTTCGCGGGGTGGCTGGAGCCGCGGAACGCCTCGCTGGCGTACGCGGTCTCCTTCGTCCTTGTCTGGCTGGGGATCCTCTGGGTGCTGCACCGCCGCGGACTGATCCTGAAGCTCTGACGGGCAAATTCCATCCAAGCGAAACCCGCGTGCGCGGCGTAACGTCCTGAACACCCGTCGGACCGCCACGGGATGCTCTCCCGGACCTCCACCGCCGAGTCTCCATGCACGTCCTGCCGCTCCTGGTCTCGCTCCTGGTTCCTTCCGCCGAACAGCCGACGGAGCCGAAGGTCTTCATCGGCCGCGCGGGGGCCACCAAGGTGGACCCGCCGCGCGTCGAAGCGACGGTGGTGATCGATGGGGCGCTCGACGAGCCCGTCTGGCGGCAGGCCGCGGTCCTGACCGGGTTCTCGCAGTTCTCGCCCCAGGATGGGATCCCGGCGGCGGATTCGACCGTCGTGTACGTGTGGTACTCGCCGACCGCGATGCACTTCGGCGTGCGCGCCTACGAGCCGCACGGCACCGTGCGCGCGACGCTCGCCGAACGCGACCGCATCGCGTCCGACGACCAGATCCAGTTCCTGATCGGCACCTTCAATGATGGCCGGCAGGCCGCGATGTTCGCGGTCAACCCGCTCGGCATCCAGTCGGACGGCAGCCTGGTCGAGCAGGGGAATCGCGGGGGCGCGGGCTTGATGGGCGGCGGCAACTCCTCTCGCGAGTCGGCCGACTTGAGCCAGGACTACGTCTACCAGTCGAAGGGCCGGCTGACCGAGTACGGCTATGAGATCGAGGTCCGCATCCCGTTCAAGAGCCTCCGCTACCAGTCGCTGCCGGAGCAGACGTGGGGGATCAACGTCATCCGGCGCGTGCAGCATTCGAACTACGAGGACAGCTGGGTGCCGGCGACGCGCTCGGGGGCGAGCTTCCTGGCGCAGTCCGGCTCGCTGACGGGCCTGAACGGACTGAGCCGCGGCCTTGTGCTGGACATGACGCCGGAGCTCACCGACCGACTCGACGGGCGCCCCGGGACGGATGCCTGGTCGTATCGGGAGGGAGGGGCAAAGGTCGGCGCGACGGTGCGCTGGGGCATCACGAACAACCTGACGCTCAACGGCACGGTCAATCCCGACTTCTCGCAGGTCGAGGCGGATGCGGGCCAGTTCCAGTTCGATCCGCGCCGTCTCGTGTTCTTCGCCGAACGACGTCCCTTCTTCATCGACGGCATCGAGCAGTTCCAGACGCCGAACGGGCTGGTGTACACGCGGCGGATCGTGCAGCCGATGGGCGCCGCCAAGATCGCCGGCAAGCTCGGCGCGATGAACGTCGCGCTCCTCTCGGCTGTCGACGACCGCGTCACCTCGCGCAGTGGCGACGACAACCCGGTCTACAACATCCTGCGACTCTCGCGCGACCTCGGCGCACAGTCGCGGATCGCGATGACCTACACCGACAAGATCGACGGGCCCTCGTCGAACCGTGTGCTGAGCGTGGACGGGCGGCTGGTCCAGAGGCGGATCTACTCGGGGTCGTTCCAGGTGGCGGGAGCGCGCACGGTGCGCGACGGTCTTGTCTCCACGGCGCCGCTCTTCGAGACTCGCGTCGCACGCGACGGCCGCGCCTTCGGGATGCGGGCGATGTTCCGCGGCATCGACCCCGACTTCAACACCGAGAGCGGCTTCATCTCGCGGACGGGAGAGGTGCAGGTGAACGTCGCGCCGCGCGTGACCCTCTTCGGCGCGCGCGGCAACCGCATCGAGAGCTTCACCGCGAGCCTGCTCGGCGACAACATCTGGAACTACGACAACTTCATGCAGCGCGGGGACGCGCGCGACAAGAAGTTCCACGTCAACTCCGACTTCAGCCTGCGCGGCGGCTGGAGCGTCGGCGCCTCGCTGCTGCTCGAGACCTTCGGCTACGACCCGGGCTTCTACGGACCGCGCTTCCGGATCGAGGCACCGCGCACGGGCGGCGGGTTCGACACGCTGGCCTTCACCGGCACGCCGCGGCTCCCCAACCGCGACTGGGTGCTGCGCATGGGCACGCCGCGCTTCAAGTACGTGCAGGCGAGTGCGGCGATCATCCGCGGCATCGACGAGAACTTCTATGAATGGGCGTCGGCGGATATCTGGTATATCTCGACGACGATCAACGTGCGCGCCTCCGAGCGGCTACGCATCGACGGGACCTTCCAGCTGCAGGAGTTCGTGCGCCGGACCGACGGGACGCTGGTCGGGCTCGTACGGATCCCGCGCATCAAGACCGAGTATCAGGTCTCGCGCCCCTTTTTCGTGCGGCTGATCGGCGAATACTACTCGGAGTCGGTCGACGCCCTGCGCGACGACTCGCGCACCGGGTATCCGCTGCTCCAGCGCAACAGCAGCGGCGTCTATGTCCGAACCACGCCGCAAAAGATCAGCCGCGTGCGCGGAGACGTGCTACTGGCGTACACGCCCTCGCCGGGCACAGTGTTCTATCTCGGCTATGGTGCCCGGATGACCGAGCCCGAGCCGTTCCGGTTCAAGGGGCTGCATCGCACCGACGATGCGTTCTTCCTCAAGGCGTCGTATCTGTTCCGGATGTGACGCTGGCAGGGAGCGGTGCAGTCCCCTGACGGATGTCCCCGCCCCCATCAGGAGTCACCGTGCGCAACAGAGCCTTGATCCTCGCCGCCGCCTTTGCCGGCGCCGTCCTGCTCGTCCCTGCCGCCACACAGGCCCAGACCAGCGAGGCTCGGGCGGCTGGTGACCGGTTCCTCGCGATGCTCGGCATCCCGATGCGCGCGGAGGAGATCCGGAAGGCCGGGGTGCCCGACAGCTCCGTGCGCTCGGTCCTCGACATCCTGCGGGCCAAGCAGCTCCCGGCGAAGGACGTCGAGGAGATCCTCATCACCGAGCGCGATGCCGCCCGCGAGCACGGGCCGACCGACAACTTCGGCGCCTTCGTGCAGTCCCGGCTCGACCAGGGGCTGCGAGGCCGCGACCTCGCCGCGGCGATCCGCGCCGAGCACGCGGCGCGGGGCAAGGGGAAGGGTTACTCGAAGGAACGTCCGCTCGGCGGCCGCGACAATGACAATGATGACGATGACGACGAAGCGAAGAAGCGCGACCGCCAGGATGACGCGCGCGACGCCTCGAAGGGCAAGCGATCCGAGTCGACGCCGTCGAAGGGTCCCGGCAGCAAGCGTCCGAACTGAAGAGGATCCCCCACATGCATACGACCAGACTTGCCGCCATCGCGGCGCTCTTCCTCGCCGCCGCCTGCGCCGGCCGGGGCAACGACGCGTCCGCCGCCGCTGACACCACCACCGTCGCGGTCGCCGCGCCCTCCGAGGCCGCCCGCGCGGCCGCGATCGCCAATGCGATCATGGCGGTGCCGACGAGTTCGGACTCGATCCTGACGGCGAACGGCCTGACGGCCGATCAGTTCGAGGCGATGATCTACCGGATCGCGCGCGACTCGGTCGCTAGCGCGGAATACGCGCGGCTGACGGCGCGCTGATCGCGCGCCGTCCGGAGTCGCGCTCGGCGAGTGCGAGCGCGAGCTCGCCGGCGAACTCCTCGGCGGCGAGTTCATCCCCGCGACGGAGCCGCAGGGTGAGCTCGGCTGGGTGATCGAGTCCGAGCCCGCTTGGCCCGCAGAGCGGCTCGAACGCCATCAGGTCGGCGGCCGTGAGCACGAGCTTCACGTGGCGCGACCACCACATCCCCGCGCGGCGAACCGTCGCGCCGGCGATCGCCTCGAGCGGGATCGCGAGTTCGCGCACGCCGTCAACCGTCGTATCGCTCCGGATCTGGGGACCGACCTCGGAGACGGTCGTGGAGAGCCGCCACTGCACGCGCAACTCGTGCTCGCCGAGGTGCAGGAGTCCCTGCACCTCCTGCGCGGTCGTCGTCACGGAGCCGCCGCGGATGACGTCGGTGCTCCGCGTGATCGAGAAGGGGAGGGCAGCGCTCATCGGGCCAAGCCTAGGTCGCTCATCCGCGAAGATTGCGCGTCCGCGCGTCGGCGTGCAATGTCCCTCGCGTCCCGCGGCCGAGATCTCTGATGACCGACGACCGGTGGCAGTCCAGCATTCCGACGTTCTGCGCGCTCCTCGCCTGGACCGCGCTGGGAGGTCTGGCGTTCCCGCCCGCGGCCGCGGGGCAGTCGGCTCGCGACAGTGCCGGCGTCCGGATCATCGAGAATGCAACGCCGTCGCTGGCGGGCGCGCGGACCTGGCGAGTGGATCCCCGGCCAGTCCTCACGATCGGGGGGCCGAATCCGCTCGCGAGCGCCGCCAGTCCCGACTACGAGTTCGCCCTCGTGATGGGCGCAGCGCGGCTCGCGGACGGCCGATACGTCGTCGCGGTCCAGGGCTCTCACCATCTCCGATTCTTCGACGCCGTGGGACGGTTCGTGGGCGCCGCGGGTCGCTCGGGACAGGGACCGGGCGAGTTCCGCCAGATCCTGGGGATGGGGCTCGCGCGCGGCGATACCATCGTGGTGACCGATCTCGGCGAAGTCGAGTACTTCAGCGCTGCCGGCAAGTTCGCGCGCACCGGCGCGAGCCGCGCGAAGGGAAGCGACGTCGGCTTCATCTATCCGCAGGCCGTCCTCACTGACGGCAGCTACGTCGGCTTCGACCTGAACGACCAGTCGATCCCGCCGGCCGGTCGTCGCATCCGGCGTCAGCGACTGCTCCGCGTGAGCGCCGACGGGATGCGCAACGACACGATCGCGCTCGTGCCGACGGCCGACGCCACCTTCGATGGCCGCCAGCCCTACGGTGCGAGGGTCGTCCACGCGCCGCGGCCGTTGCTCGCGGTGCGCGGGACCTCGATGCTCTACTCGTTCCCTGCGAACTACGAGATCACCGAGTACGGTCCGAACCGCCGGATCGTCCGCTCCATCCGCCGCGCCTGGACGCCGACGCGCGTCTCGGCCGAGCACCGCGAGACATATCTCGCGCACGCCCGTGCGATACCGGGAGAGGACGGACGGCCGATGGGAGCGGAGATGAAGGCATACATGGAGCAGCAACTCGCGAAGGCCGTCTACGCCGCCACGATGCCCGCACTCGCTGAACTGCTCGTCGACCGTGCCGGCAATCTCTGGGCGCAGCACTACGATCCCGAATGGATCCTGTTCACGCCGGGTCCGGTGCGCACGCGCGTGCTGCGGGTGCCGACGCGCTGGGACGTCTTCGATCCGCTGGGGACCTGGCTGACGACCGTGGACCTCCCGGCCCGCTTCACGCCGCTCGACATCGGTTCCGACTTCGTGCTGGGCCTCTCGCACGACGAGGACGAGCTGGAATCCCTCACCGTGCTGCGGCTGCGCAAGCCCTAGAGTCCCGCCTCGCGCAGGACGCGCGCCAGGGCCGCGTTCACCGCGCTTCGCGCCGCTGCAATGGCCGAACGCGTCGCCGGGCTCGTGCCGCCCACCTCGAGATCGTCGAAGGTCGCGATCGCGTCGCGGTACCACGCGGCCCAGGTCTCCACGATGTCGCGCTCGGTCGCCGCCGCCTTCCCCTCGCGGACCGCGGCGGCGCTCAACTTCCCTTCGGTCTCGAGCCGCGCGATCGCCGCGCGCTGCGTCTCCGCGACCAGCGCGCGGGTGGTCGCACCGTCCGCGCTCGCCAGCGCCAGCGCCGAGACCAGCGCGGTGATGCCGACGTTGCGCAGTTCGTCGGGCGAGACCATCTCGATCCGGTCGCGGTCCGTGTGATAGAACTGGTCGGTGAAGTGCCAGAAGAGGAGCCCCGGCTTCTTGGCGCGCAGGAACGGGGTGTGGTCGCTCCCGCCTTCGAAGGGGTTGGTCTTCACGACCCACCCATTCGTTGACGCCTGCTCGAGGGCCCGGCCCAGCACGAAGTCGTTGAAATAATGCGGGGTCATGTCCTCCTTCTTCAGGGGACTCCCGCCCCACTCGCTGTGCTTGTCCTCGCCACGGGTCCAGATCGCCGAGGGGTCGGGCATCTTCTCGATCAGGAAGGTGCCGCCGGTCTTCTTCGTGTCCTCGCCGACCATGTCGAGCGAGAGGCCCCACTTGATGTCGCGGGCACGCACCGAGTCCTGCTCGATGTAGCGCGCGGTGGAGCGGATCTCGAGGCCCCAGAGGAAGGTGATCGTCCGCGCCGGGGCGACACGACGGTCCTCGACGAGCGAGGCGGCGACGCGCGCCATCTCCACCTGCGCGCCGACGCCGGAGGCGTTGTCGTTGGCGCCGGGTTCCTGGACGTGCGCACTGAAGACGAAGCGCTCACGGGGATGGGTACGGCCACGCACCTCGGCGATCACGGCTTGCTCGACCGCGTTCTGGGTCCACGCGACGTCGGCGCGGACGTTGACGCGCACGGGGCCTCGCGCGAGCGCCGCGCGCAGCCGCTCGCGCGCGTCGGTCGAGAGCGCGATGCCCCAGGCGCGCGCCGTGGTGTCGCGCGCGACGCTGCCGAACTGGATCGAGGTGCGATTCTTCTCGGGCTGCAGGTAGGCCGGCAGCGAGTAGCCGAGCACGCCGAGGGCGCCGCGGCGGACAACGGCCTCGGTGAAGAGCCGCCCTACGGACGAGTTGGCGACGACGATCTTTCCGCGCACGTTGGCGGCGTCGAGCTCGGCCGCGGTGCCGCGTCCGGCATCGACGAGCTCGGCCGTCACGCCGCCGGCGGGCGTCGCGTACGAGTTGGTCGCGAGCATGTTGCGGTTGGTCGCGAACCGGAGCACGGGCTCCGCCTCACCTTCGATCGAGAGCGTTGCGTCGAGTGGTTCCCAGGCGGGAGCGGTCATCGGATAGCGCTCGATGCGGTACGTGAGCAGCGCATCCTTCGCCGCGCGGTCCTCGCGCACGTAGCCCGCGGCCTCGAGTCGCTCGGCGATGTGCGCGATCGACGCGTCGAAGCCGCGGTTGCCGGGCCAGCGCACGAAACGGTCGAGGAAGGCGACGGTCGCGAAGGCGTTCTGGCCGGAGTATCGCGGCCGCACGAGCTCGGCGAGCGCCGCCGTGGGGGAGGCTGCAGATGACGCGGCGGGCGACTGGGCGGTGAGCCCCGACGCGAGAGCGCCGAAGGCCGCGACGGCGGCAACGGCGACGGCAGGGAACTGGAGTCGGAAGCGCATGTTCCTAAGATACGCGGCCACTGGCGCGGACGTTCCGCCGTCGCTATTCCTTCGGCACAGCCGCCAGGGGTACTCCGCGCACGGTGCACGGGGTTGAGAAAGTCCCTTGGAACCTGACCCGGTCAAGACCGGCGTAGGGAGTGCGGCGAGTGTCGTGTCCGCCATCCTGGGGCCGCGCCACCCGCTTGCCGGGTGTGCGCGGCCTTCGTCGTTCCGGCGAGCGTCGCGCGCGCACGGCAAGGTTCTTACCCGTCACTCCGGACTCTCTCACTTCCTGAGGCTTCCGGCATGTTCCGATCGCTCACCGTTCGACTCGTCGCCGCACTCTTCGTCGGCGCGCCGCTCTCAGCGCAGGTCCCCGCGCGCGACTCGCTCGCGCGCGACACCCTCGAGCGCGTCGTCATCCGCGCCACCCGCGGCGGCACCGCGACCCCGACCTCGCAGACCACGCTCACCCGCCAGCAGATCGAGCGCACCTACGTCGGGCAGGACGCGCCGCTCGCGCTCCTCGGTGCCACCGGCATCACCGCGGCCTCCGACGCCGGGGCCTTGTCCGGCTACAGCTCCATCCGGCTCCGCGGGATCGACCAGACGCGGCTCGCAATCTCGGTCGACGGCGTCCCGCTCAACGACCCCGAGGACCAGGTCCTCTACTTCTCGAACGTCCCCGACTTCATGAACTCGATGCAGTCGGTGCAGGTCCAGCGCGGCGTGGGGTCGAGCGCCTTCGGCACCGCGTCGTTCGCGGGATCGCTCTCGTTCGAGTCGCTGCCGATCGCCGCCACCCCACGGTACGCCGAGGCGCAGGTGACGGCGGGGTCGTGGGGGACGCAGCGGCTGAGTCTGGAGGGCGCGAGCGGGCTGGTCGACGGATTCGCCGCCTACGCCCGGCTTTCGGGGCAGGAGACCGACGGGTATCGCCAGCACTCGGGGAACGACGCGCGCTCCGGATTCGTGAGCGCCGGATGGTTCGGCGCACGAGACGCCGTGAAGTTCACCGGATTCGCCGGCCGCTCGAAGATGCAGCTCGCCTACTACGCGGCTTCCGAGGCGCAGCTCGACGCCGACCCGCGGCTCAACCCGATGTCGCCGGACGAGCGCGACGACTTCCACCAGGAGATGGCGTCGCTGCAGTACACGCGCGTGCTCTCGCCCGGCGCCACGCTGACCACCACGGCGTACCGCAACGCGGCGGGCGGCAACTACGACGTCTATGTGGGGCCCGACCTCTGGAACTTCAATCTCGACCATCAGTGGTACGGGGTGCTCTCTACGCTCGGTTGGCAGCGCGGGGCCGTCGCGTTCGCGGCCGGGGCGCACGTCAGCACCTACCATCGCGATCACTTCCTGTTCATCCGGCCCGACCTCGAATCGCGAGCGTACGACAACACGGGCTTCAAGCAGGAGCAAAGTGCCTTCGCCAAGGCGACGTGGACCCGAGGCGCGGTGGACTGGCACGCCGACCTGCAGGCGCGGCGCGCGGCCTTCCAGTACCGCCCCACCCCGGGCACCGGGATCGGCGAGCCGACGATCGACTGGGTCTTCGTCAACCCGAAGGTCGGGCTGACCTGGCGCGCGCGGCCGGCGCTGACCGTGCACGCGTCGCTCGGGCGGAGCGGCCGCGAGCCGACCCGCAGCGACATGTTCGCCGGTGCGGACGACGTCGATGCGGCGACGGCGGCGGAGGTGTTGCCGCTCGACCAGGTGCGGCCGGAACGCGTGACGGACCTCGAGGTGGGTGCGCGCCTCTCGCACGGTACCTTCGCGCTCGCGATCAACGCGTTCGCGATGCGGTTCCGCGACGAGATCGCCCCGATCGGCGCGCTGAGCGTCACCGGGAGCCAACTGCGCCGGAATGTCGGCCGCAGCACGCGAACCGGACTCGAGCTCGAGGCCGACTGGCGCGCCCACCCCACGCTCGCGCTGAGCGCGAACGCGATGTTCCTGCGCGCGCGCATCGCCGAGTACACCGACGAGGCCAGCGGCACGACCTATCGCGACGTGCCGCCGTTGCTCACGCCGGCCGTCGTTGCGAACGCGTTGGCGGCGTGGCGGCCGCTCGCACCACTGGAGCTCACGCTCTCGGCGCGCCACGTCGCCCGATCACACCTCGCGAACGACGGGAACGGGGCGCTCACCACGCCGGCGTTCACGCTCGCCGACGCCGGGGCGTCGCTGACGCTCGGTCGGCACGCCCTCCGGTTGCAGGTGCAGAACCTGTTCGACGGCACGGCGTACGCCGCCGGATACACCGACGGCACGGAGCGCTACTTCTTCCCGGTGGCGGCGCGAACGCTGATGGCGACCGTCGCCCTGAGGTTCTAGCTTCTGCCCATGACCATCCGGCCGTCGTCCCTGCAGGAGGAACTCAAGCAGACCCGGCCCTTCGGCACGGTGCAGGAGGAGGCGGTGGTGGCGCTGCTGCGCACCGCCGCCCTCCTCAAGCGGTCAATCGCGCAGCAGGTCGAGCGCCATGGGATCTCGGTGGCGCAGTACAACGTGCTGCGCATCCTGCGCGGCGCCGGCAGCGAAGGGCTGCCCACGCTCGCCGTGCGCGACCGGCTGATCGAGGAGGCGCCGGGGATCACGCGTCTCATCGACAAGCTCGAGAAGGCGGGGTACGTGGCGCGCGACCGCTCGGGGAAGGACCGGCGTACGGTCCGCTGCGCGATCACCGCCCACGGGCTCGCGTTGCTCAAGGAGATGGACGCGGACATCAAGCGCACGCAGGGGCCGGTCACGCTCGGGCTTCCCGATGAGCGCGACCAGCGCGTGCTGCTCGACCTGCTCGCTCGCGTCCGCGCGGGACTGCTCGAGGGCTGACGCCGTCGGGAGCCGTGCGATCAGGGCGTCGCGCCGGCCTTGGTCGGGTGGCCCCGCTGCGACCAGTCCTGATACGAGCCGTCGTACATCCGCGCGTCGTACCCGAGCCAGCGGGCCACGAACCAGGTGGCGCTCGCCCGGTAGCCGACCCAGCAGTAGGTGACGACGGTGTCCCCAGGCTGGGTGCGCTCGCGGAAGAGCCGCTCGAGCTCGGCGCGGGACTTGAGCGTGTTGCGCCCATCGCTGAAGAGCTCCTCCCACTGCAACTGGCGGGCACCGCTGAGATGTCCGGCGCTCGGCATCCCGCTGCGATTGCCGGTGCCGTTGTACTCGCCGTCGGTGCGCGTGTCGATCAGCGAGAGGCCGGGCCGCGCGAGCCGGTCCTGGATCCAGTCCGCGGTGGCCACGAGGGCGGGGAGGGGCGCGGCGGAGAGCCGGCCGCGGGTCACGGCCGGCGCGTCCTTCGTGAGCGCTCGCCCCTCGGCGCTCCAGCGCTCGGCTCCACCGTCGAGGTAGGCGATGCGGGTGAGTCCGAGATAGGCGAGCGAGAAGAGCACGCGCGTCGCCATCGGCGCCTCGTGCGCGTAGACCACGACGGTCGATCCATCCGAGACGCCGAGCTCCTCGAAGACGGCCCGCAGTGCCGCGTCGTCCGGCAGTTCGGAGCCCACGGTGCCGCGGCGGGTGACGATCCGTCCGTAGTCGAGCTTGCGTGCACCGGGCAGGTGTCCCGCCTCGTAGTCGTTCTCGTGGGCGACGTGCAGCACGACGACGGACGGGTCCGACAGACGGGCGGAGAGCCATTCGGGGCTGACGACGAGTCCGGCGGATGCCGCGGACGGCGGGCCCTGGGCGGGGAGCGGGGTGACCGACGCGACGGTCGCGACCAGCACGAGCGCGAGCGATGCGAGGACGGCCGAGCAGGAGCGGTGCGAGCGGGACACGGGACCTCCGGAATGGCGGGACGACCAGCGATGCCGAATGATGGGGCGGCAGCGTTCCCGGGTCGAGTGGCAAGGATGCCATCATCCGTTAGGTTTCGGCCATGTCTCCCGCGCTGCATCGCGTCGCCATCCTCGCCCTGCCGACGGTCGTGCCCTTCGACCTGGGCGTCCCGGTGCAGGTCTTCTCGTACCCGCGGCCCGACCTCGGGGCGATGCGATACCGTACGCTCGTCTGCGGACCGCGCCGCGGGCGGCTCGCGACCTCGGCCGGTTTCGACCTCGTCTTGGAGCACGGGCTCGAGGTGCTGCGCCGCGCGGACACGATCGTGATCCCCGGCGTCGACGACCTCACGCGCCCGATCACGCCGGCGGTGACGCGCGCGCTGCGCGCCGCGTACGCCAGGGGCGCACGGCTCGTCTCGATCTGCACCGGCGCGTTCGCTCTTGCCGAGGCCGGGCTGCTCGACGGACGCCGTGCGACGACGCACTGGACCGACGTGCCCGAGTTCGCGCGACGCTACCCTCGCGTCACGGTCGATCCCGACGTCCTCTACGTGGACGAAGGGCGGCTGCTCACATCGGCCGGCATCGCCGCCGGCATCGATCTCTGCCTGCACGTCGTGCGCCTCGACCACGGCGCGGCGGTGGCGAACGCCATCGCCCGG
>JANNLH010000150.1:0-22549 GCA_031396725.1 Gemmatimonadaceae bacterium
CCCCCCCCCCCCCCCCCCCCCCCCCCCCCCCCCCCCCCCCCCCCCCCCCCCCCCCCCCCCCCAGCGGCCCGCCCCCCGCCCTCTTTCTACCCCAGACGCCTTTCTACTTTCTACTTTCTACTTTCTACTTTCTACTTTCTACTTTCTACTTTCTACTGTCTCAACACCGACGGCTTGACATCCTCCGGCAGCTGCGCTTCGCCGTAGGTCGCGCGCAGCGCCTCCGCCGTCTCCTCGGCGTACTTCTCGAGCAGCTCGATCGCGTAGGCCAGGGGGGCGCCGGCGGTCCGGGCGCCGTCGCTCGCGAAGGCCAGCAGGCAGCGACCGAGCCGGTCGGCGGCCGAGAGCATGCCGCCGCGGGCCTGCATCGCCTCGCGGTACGCGAGCAGCCGCTCGTTGAACTGGCGGTCGGCAAGGTCGCGCCGGTCCACCGCCACCCGCGCGTCCTCGCCCATCGCCTTGGCGTACGCCGCGGCGATCTCGGCGCTCGTGCGGTCGTCGAGCGCGTCCCGCTGCGCCACCAGCAATCCGAGCGCGGCCCGCGCATACCGGAGTTCCCACCGGGCGTGGTCCACGTCGCCGTTCGCCGCCGCGTCCGCGAGCCAGTCCACATCCGCGTCGTCCGGCTCCCGCACCATCACCGCGACGATCGCCGCCGCGCGACGCATCCGCTCGCGCTCGGCGCGCCACGCCGGCGTGAAGGGGAGCGCGGGCGACACGGTCAGACCGTGAGGACCGGGAGTCCCACGCGCTGACGGACCGAGGCCTCGGCCTCGAGCAGATCCGACAGCCGCACGCCATCCAGCACCTCGTCGATCCGCTTCTGCAGCATCATCCAGACCGGACGGATGCTGCAGTCGCACGACTGCGCGCAGCGCTCCGAATCCAGCGGGTGCGTCTCGCAGTGCAGGTCGAACGTGACGAGCTCCGCCGCCGTGATGATCTCACGCACCGTGATCTCCGGCGACGGCTTCGCGAGCGCGTAGCCCCCCTTCGCGCCCCGCGTGCTCTGGACGATCCCCGCGCGCCGCAGGCGCAGCAGGATCTGCTCGACGTAGTCCCCGGGAAGCTTCTCGCGCGCCGCGATGTCGCGACCCGTCACCGGACCTTCTTCGGTCCGGCGCGCCAGGTGCAGTGCACAGATGACGCCGTATTCCGCCCAAGTGGTGATCCGCATGCCTGCAAGATGGCCGCGGACGCCCTATCGGGACAAGGGCGCTCGGGTTCCCCGTTCCCCTACCCGGCCGATCCCGGGATGCCCGGCTCGGTCATCCGGCGCAGGTCGAGCAGCGCGTCCGCCTCCTCCACCGTCAGCAATCCCTCACGGACCACGAGCTCGCGGATGGTCGCGCCCTCCGCGATCGAGCGCTTGGTGAGCGCGGCGGCGGCGGCATACCCGATGCGCGGTGCGAGCGCCGTCGCCAGCGCCGCGGAGCGCTCGAGCCAGTAGGCGGCCATCTCCCGGTTCGCCTCGATCCCCCGCACGCAGCGCTCGTCGAGGATGCGCGCCGCGTTGCCGAGGATGATGATCGCGCCCAGCAGATTGTGCGCGAGCACCGGCATCATGACGTTCAACTCGAGCTGTCCGTGCTCCGCCGCCGCCGCGACCGTGGCGTCGTGTCCGATCACCTGGAAGACGACCTGGTTCACCATCTCGGGGACGGACGGATTCACCTTGCCGGGCATGATGCTCGAGCCGGGTTGGACCGCCGGGAGCCGCAACTCGTCGAGTCCGGTGCGCGGACCGCTCGCCAGCAGCCGGAGGTCGCTCGCGATCCGCCCGAGGTCGAGCGCGAGCGTGCGCCACGCCGCCGAGACACCCGCCGCGTCCCCCATGCTCTGCATCAACTGCACGCGGTCCGCGCCGAGCCGGAGCGGCAGTCGCGTGAGTGCGCGGAGTTCGTCCACCATCCGCTCGGCGTACACCGGCTCCGCGTTCACGCCGGTGCCGACGGCCGTGCCGCCGATGCCGAGGTCCAGCAGGTAGTCGGCCGCCTCGCGCACGCGGCGGGCGCCGCGCTCGAGTGAGCCCGCCCACCCCGCGAACTCCTGGCCGAGCCGGATCGGCATCGCATCCTGCAAGTGCGTGCGACCGGCCTTCACGACGTCGTCGAACCGCTCCGCGCGTTCGCGGAGCGAGGCCGCCAGCGCGTCGATGGCGCTCAGCGCCGGCACCAGCGCCTCGAGTGCGGCGAGGCGGATGGCCGTCGGGATCACGTCGTTGGTGGACTGCGCCATGTTGACGTGGTCGTTCGGGTGCACCGGCGCGTAGCTGCCGCGCGCGCCGCCGAGCCCCTCGTTGGCCCGGTTGGCGAGCACCTCGTTCACGTTCATGTTGAGCGATGTCCCCGCCCCGGCCTGGTACACGTCCACGGGGAACTGCTCGCGATGCGCCCCGGCCAGCACCTCGTCGGCCGCGGCGATGATCGCGTCGGCGCGCGCGGTGTCGAGACGCCCGGTCCCGCGATGCACCGACGCCGCCGCGCGCTTGATGCGCACGACGGCGTGGATGAGTCCCGGCCACGGCCGCAGGCCGCTCACCGGGAAGTTCTGCATCGCCCGGACGGTCTGGACGCCGTAGAGCGCGTCCACCGGGACCTCGACCTCGCCGAGGGGGTCCCGTTCGGTCCGGGTCGCGCGGCTCACGGGTTCAGCGGCGGGGTCGGCACGTCGAACGTGGACGTCAGGGTGAAGCGCACGTCGCTGCGGACGGCCACTTCCTGCACCCGGATGCGCGTGAAGGCCACCTCGCGCACGCCCGGATCCGGGTTGATCCAACCCGCGAGCAGGAACGAGGGGATGGTCCCGTCGCCGTCGTCGTTGTAGGCGCAGAACACCTGCTCGTCCAGCGCGCCGCCGATCGAGTTCGCGGTCGCGTAGCGGAGCGAGACGGCCATCAGCGAGCCCGCCCGGGCCGGGTCGGTCCAGCGGACGGTGATCGGCTCGCCCGATGCCGGCACGCCGACGGGGTCGTGCGTGAACGCCTCGGCCGTCATCACGCGGGCGGACGCGGCCGGATACCCCGGACCGCCGGGAACGGTGACCTGGATCGTGTCGCCCGGCGTGTGCGGGATCGCCCCGATCGACGAGAGCTGGTAGGTGATCAGCCCGAACTGCGTGACCGGGAGGAGCGTGTCGGTGCGGGTCGGCAGCACGGTGATCACGCGCTCGCCGGCGTCGAGCGACGACCCGAGCGGCAGGGTGCCGCTGTTGGTGTAGCGCGTGATCTGGCAGTTCTCGAGGATCGGCGGGATGAAAGCCAGGTCGGAGCGGTTGTAGAACGCGCCGACGGGCGAGAGGAAGTACGCGTTGCCGCCACCCGAGAACGTGGTGAACGCGACGAACCCCGTCTTGCCGTCATTGGCACTGAGGATGTCGTTGCAGGCGGCGAGCGGGGCGAGGAGCGCGACGAGCGCGAACAGTCGGGGGCGCATGCGGGGTCGATTGGGGATGGGCCTGGGACAGCGTTGCGGTATTCATACTACACGCCCGGGGCTCCCGTTGTCACACTTCTTCGTCCCGGGGAGGGCCGGCTCGCGGCAACGGCTTATCACCACAGAGGGCACAGAGGGCACAGAGGAACGACAACGGCCGTTGAAAGGGGTGTGCGGACAGATCTTTCCCTCACACCCCCATCCAAAGGCAGTTGCAGTCGCAGTTCCCTGTGCCCTCTGTGCCCTCTGTGGTAGACGGCAGTGGCAGTTCCCGACGCCGCTCAACGCCGCAGGACGCGAGCAGTGCCGTTCAGGAAGGGATTCGTCCGGAGCTCGATCCCGATCGTCGTGTCCGGGCCGTGCCCCGGATGCACGACGGTCTCCGGCGGCAACGCCCGCAGCCGCTCGAGCGAGCGTTCGAGGGCGGCCGGCTCTGAGCCGGGCAGGTCGGTGCGGCCGATCGAGCCGGCGAACAGGACGTCGCCGCCGAACATCTGCCCGCCGCCGATGAAGGCGACGTGTCCCGGCGAGTGGCCCGGCAGGTGCCACACCTCGAACTCGTGCGCCCCGACGGTCACGCGCTCTCCCTCGGCCAGCGTGCGGTCGGGCGGATCCGAGGTCTCGAACGGGATCCCGTAGACCGCGGCCGCCCGCGGCGCGAAGAGGAAGACCGGCTGGTCGGCCGGGTGCAGGTGCACCGGCGTCCCGGGCCACGCGCGCAGGACGCCGGCGATCCCGCCGATGTGGTCGAGGTGCGCGTGCGTGAGCCAGATGTCGCGCAGCTGACCGCCGGTGCGCTCGACCGCCGCCACGATCCGCCCCGGCTCGTCCCCCGGATCGACCAGCACCACGTCGCCGGACCGGTCGTCCTGGAGGATCCAGCAGTTCTCCTCGAAGGGACCGACCGTGAGCGACGCGAACTTCATCCCACGACCGCCTCGGGGAGTCCGAGCATCGGCTGCGGCGCAGGGGCCGCGTGGCCGTTCTTCCGCGCCGTCAGGTACTTCTCCACCGCAATCGCCGCCGTGGTCGCGTCGCCGACCGCCGTCGTGACCTGCCGCGTCAGCTGCGCGCGGACGTCCCCGGCGGCAAAGAGCCCCGGCACCGAGGTCTGCATGTTCGCGTCGGTGATGAGGTAGCCCGAGGCGTCGTGCTCGACGTGACCGCGGATGATCCCGGTGTTCGGCTTGAAGCCGACGAAGATGAAGATGCCGGTGGCGACGAGATCCCGGGCCGCGCCCGACTTCGTGTGGCGGATCCGCGCATGCGTCATGAGGCCGTCCTTGCCGGCGATCTCCTCCACAACGGTGTCCCAGATGACCTCGATCTTCGGGTTCGCGAAGACCCGCTGCTGGACGATCTTCGACGCGCGGAACGAGTCGCGGCGGTGGACGAGGTAGACCTTCTCGGCATAACGCGTGAGGAAGTCCGCCTCCTCGCAGGCCGCGTCGCCGCCGCCGACGACCATGATCGTGTGGCCGCGGTAGAAGGCGCCGTCGCAGATCGCGCAGTAGGAGACGCCCTTCCCGGCGTACTCGAACTCACCCGGCACTTCGAGCTTGATCGGCGTGCCGCCGGCGGTCACGATGACCGTCGGCGAGACGAAGACGTCGCCGTCCTCGACCGTCGTCCCGAACCGGCCGTCGTCGCGCCGCTCGATCGACTCGACCGGCGTCGAGGTGCGGATCTCGGCGCCGAACTTCTCGGCATGCGCCTGGAACTTGGCGGCGAGCTCGTGCCCGAGCACCGACTCGAACCCGATGTAGTCCTCGATCAACTCCGTATTCAGCAGCTCCCCGCCGGGGAATCCGCGCTCGAGCACGACCGACTTCAGCATCGACCGGCCGGCGTAGAGTCCCGCGCACATCCCCGCCGGGCCCGCCCCGACGATCACGACATCGTACTCATGAATGGCCAAACTCTGCTCCGTCTCTGTTCATTGGATGCGCCACAATCTAGGCGCACGTCCGTCGCGGTTCCATATGGGCCGACCCCGACCGCTCCACAGCAATCGACTCAGGGCGCCGCGAGTTCCAGCACCGTGAGCGCTCCGTGGCAATGCGAGACGGTGCCCAGCAGCACCTCGGCGCGCCGTCCGGCGGCCACACGCGCCACCAGCGCATCCGCCGCGAGCACGGCGGCGACGTCGAACATCCCGACGCCGTACGCGCGATGCGCGCAGTGGAACACCGCCGGACCGTCGATCCGCCGTCCGCGCAGCCGCTCCGTCTCCACGAAGGCGCGCAGCGTCGGCGGCAGGCTCCAGGCCCGCGGTCCGCGCGTGTGCGGACAGGTGCGCGGTTCGACGCAGTTGATCGGGCACTCCCACGTCGCGAAGCTCACGTAGTGCGTGCCGTCGTCGCCGGCGCGCTGCCAGGGCACGTCCACCGCCCCGTCCAGCGGCACGAGCCGCATCCCGCGCCCCGGCCACCGCGCCCGCGCGCGCGAGACGACCCAGTGCGACATCAGGTGCGGCATCAGGGGCGAGGGCACGATCGCGTCGCGCGCCGACACCTCCGGCGACTGCTGGCGCGCCGCGGCGGCGCCGAGATACTCCGCGAACCAGAGCCCCCAGTCGCGCACCGCGAGCGTCACGTCCTCCGCGTCGCGCGCGATCGCGCAGTCGGCGTCGCGGTCCACGACGATGAGTCGCTCCCACGACAGCGCGCCGGCCGCGCGCGCGCGCCGCAGCTGGCGCACGTAGTACGAGCCATAGCAGCCTCCGCCGACCACCACGATGTCGCCGTACCGCTGCGCGTCCGCGTCGGCGTCAGTGTCAGTGTCGCCCTCAGGGACGGACACGACGTCCGCCGTCCACGAAGAGCGTCTCGCCGGTCACGAAACTCGCGTCCACCAGATAGAGCACCGCCTGCGCCACATCCTCCGGGCGGCCGAGCCGCTCGAGCGGCGTCTCGCCGGCGAATCGCACCGCCGCCGCTGCGCCGTACCCCTCGGGCGCCAGCACGAAGCCCGGCGCGACCGCGTTGACGCGGATCGCGGGCGCCAGCGCCGCCGCGAGGTGGCGCGTCATCGCGATCACGGCCGCCTTGCTGATGCCGTGGACGGAGTACTCCGGCCACGGCTCCTCCGCCATGTGGTCGGCGATGCTCACGATCACGCCGCCCGTCGTCATCTCCCGCGCCGCGGCCTGCGCGAGCAGGAAGGGCGCGCGGAGATTCAGCGCGATGATCGCGTCGAACTGCGCCGGCGAGGTGCTCCCGAGCTTGGTGCGCTCCATGCCGGCGGCGGAGCAGACCAGCACGTCGATCGCTCCGAACTCCGCGCGCACCGCCGCCACGAGGGAATCGGGTGCGTCGGGCCGGCGCAGGTCGGCCTGGAACGGGGCCGCCTCGCCCCCCGCCGCACGGATCTCGCTCACGGTCTGCTCGGCGCCCTCACGCGAGGCGTTGTAGTGGACGGCGACGCGGAATCCGCGCGCGCCCATCGCGAGCGCGATCACGCGGCCGACCCGCTGCCCCGCCCCGGTCACGATCGCGACGCGGCTCACGCTGCGCCCGCGATCGCGCGGAGCCCCGCCACGCGCGCGTCCTGTGCCTCGAGCCACGCCATCGGCACCTTCATCGCGCCGAGCACGCGGCCGCCGTGCTGCGCGCCGTGCCAGTCGGAGCCGCCGCTCGGCACGAGCCCGAAGAACGCGGTGAGCGCGGCGAGCCGCTTGGTGTCCTCCGCATTGTGGCTCGGATGGCGGATCTCGACGCCGTCGAGGCCCGCCGCAACGAGCGGCTCGAGCCGCTCCCGCGTCCCCTCGGGCCCGGGATGCGCGAGCACCGCGATGCCCCCGGCCCGATGGATGAGCGCGATGCCGTCGGCGATGTCGAGCCGCTCCTTGTCGACGTAGGCCGGACGGCCGGCGCCGAGATACCGGTCGAACGCCTCGCGCGCGTCGCGCACGTGCCCGCCCGCGATCAGCGCCTTCGAGACGTGCGGGCGTCCGAGCGCCCCTCCCGCGGCGACGGCCAGCACGGCCTCCATCGTCAGGGCCACGCCAAGGGCGTTCAGCTTGCCGACGATCGAGAGCGCGCGTGTCCGGCGGCGGTCGCGATAGAGCGCGAGCTCGTCCTGCAGCGCGGCGACATCGCGGATGTGGAGCCCGAGCAGGTGCACCTCCTGCGCGCCCTGATGCACGCTCAGCTCGACGCCCGGCACGAGGCGCAGCCCGACCGCATCGGCGGCGGCCTGCGCCTCAGGGATGCCGGCCAGCGTGTCGTGGTCGGTCAGCGCGAGCGCCGCCACGCCGGCGCGGTGCGCCGACTCGACCGCGGCGGCCGGCGCGTGTGCGCCGTCGGACGCGGTCGAGTGGGCGTGCAGGTCCACGTGGGGATCGGCCGCGGCCGTCCCCGGTACGATGGTCACGGCGCGTAGCCGGCCTCAGGCGAGTTCACGCTCGGCTGCGACGTCTCGAAGAGCCGGCGCAGGTCGGCGTCGGCGAACTCGGCGAGCGACTGCTCGCGCGAACGCGCGCCCCCCGGCGAGTAGCGCGTCAGGCGCACCTCGCGCTGGTCGGCGACGCCGTGCACGAAGATGAGCCCGAACTCGTCGGCGTCGTACTGCGTGATGTATCCGGACGGGTACACCTGCCAGGTCCGGCCTTCGATGTCCACACGGCGGGTCGGCATCAGGACAGCTCCACGATCGAGTAGATGCGTCCCGGGTCGAGGATTCGCTCCGGGGCGGCCGCGTGCGCGGCGGTCAGGGTCTTGGCGTCATTCGCTTCACAGAACTCGATGAACGCGCCGGAGAGCGCCGCCTCCTCGAACACCCAGAAGCGGCAACCGGCGGCGCCATAGTGCGCTTCCTTGGCGCGCATCCGCTCAAGGAACTTCGCGCGGTCGGCCGGCGGCACGACGGTCCGGTGCATCGTGAGGGAGCGCGGCATCAGGGGCGTTCGACCGGCTAGGCGCTGACCGCCTCGAGGGTCTTCTTCAGGTCCGCCATGAAGCGGTCGGCATCAGCGCCGTCCACCACGCGGTGGTCGAAGCTGAGCGAGAAGTAGGCGCAGGTGCGGATGGCGATCGTGTCCTCGCCGTCCGCGCCGGTCACCACCTTGGGCCGCTTCTCGATCGCGCCGAGGCAGAGGATCGCGGTCGTGCCCACCGGGATGATCGGCGTCCCCATCAGCGAGCCGAAGACGCCGGGGTTCGTGATCGTGAAGGTCGCATCCTGCACGTCCATCGGGCTCAGCTTCTTGGAGCGGGCGCGCGCGGCGAGGTCGTTCGCGCCGCGCGTGATCCCGGTGAGGTTGAGGCCATCGGCCTCCTTCAGGACCGGGACGATGAGCCCGGTGGGCTCGAGTGCGACCGCGATGCCGATGTTGTAGCGCCGGCGCAGGATCACGTCGTTGCCGCTGACGGTCGCGTTCAGCACCGGGTGACGCTTCAGGTTCTCGACGACCGCCCGGATGATGAACGGCAGGAAGGTGAGCTTCTGCCCCGACTGTGCCTCGAACTCGGCGCGCGTGGCGGCGCGGACCTTCGCGACGCGCGTGAGGTCGATCTCGAAGAAACTCGTGACGTGCGCCGCGACCTGACGCGCCTGGCGCATGTGGTCGTGCGTCAGCCGTCGGATCTTCGACATCGGCTCGACGACGTCGCCGGGCCAGGGGTTGAACGTCGGTTCGGCGTGGTGCGCCATCGGGACGGCGACCGACGCGGGGAGGCCGGCGGGCATCGCGGCGGGCATCCCGCCGGGCATCGCGGCGGGCACGCCGCCGGGCGCGGGCGCGGCGGGCGCGACCGGACCCTTCTCGAGGTAGTCCACCAGGTCCTTCTTGGTCACGCGACCCGCGATGCCGGATCCGGAGAGCGCGGCGATGTCCACGCCGGCGTCCGCAGCCATCCGGCGCACGAGCGGGGACGACTTGGTGCGGATGCGGTCCTCGAAGGCGTTGCCGTTGCCGGAGGCACGGGCGGCGGGAGCCGGAACCGGCGCGCTCGCCGGGGTGCTCGCTGCCTTCGCCGGTGTCGCTGATGCGACCGGGGCCGCTGCGCTGGCGGCCGGGGCCGGCGCCGCGGCAGGTGCCGCGAGTGCCGCGCCCTTCTCCGTCTCGATCCGCGCGACGATCGCGTTCACCGGCACCGTGGTGCCCTCGAAGACGATGATCTCGGCGAGCACGCCGGCCGACGGCGCCGGGATCTCCGCGTCCACCTTGTCGGTGGAGATCTCGAAGATGGGTTCGTCGCGCTTCACCTCGTCACCGACCTTCTTCAGCCAGCGGGAGAGCGTCCCTTCGGCGATGGACTCGCCCATCTGGGGCATGATCACGTCTACACGGGCCACGGCGGCAACCTCGGTCAGTTCTTGTCGTCAGGAGACTCGGCCGCGCTCGCCGGGGGGCGTCGCAGGGCCGAGACCACGAGCCACGGAAGAGTCAGGGCGCCGATGCCGGCCCCGACCGCTGCATAAATGTACCAGTTGCACGTCGGAATGCCGTCGCACGACGGCGCCTTGGTGAAGAAGGCCACGCCCTTCGAGACGAGCACGGCGATCATCGCACCGGCGAAGGCGCCGATCCAGGCCATGAAGCATCCGATCCCGACCACGCGCAGCGTGCTCGGCGGCGGGACCGCGGGGGTGCCCCGTGGGAGGCTCATCGGCGGATCTCCTTCACCACGCCGCCAGGCGGCGTGCGGCCAGGATGATGTCGTCGGTCTGCGGGAGGACGAAGTCCTCCAGCGCCGGCGCGTAGGGGAGCGGGATGTCGTGCGCGGTGACGCGCAGGACCGGGGCGTCGAGATGCGCGAAGCAGGACTCGTTGATGCGCGCCGTGATCTCGCCGGCGATGCCGCCCGTGCGCGTGTCCTCGTGGACGATCAGCACGCGATTCGTCTTGCGGACGGTCGCGAAGATCGCCTCGTCGTCGAGCGGGCTCAGCGTCCGCAGGTCGATCACCTCGACCGAGAGTCCGTCCTCGGCCTGGAGCCGCTCCGCCGCTTCGAGCGCCTTGTGGACGGTCGCGGCGTAGGTGATGATCGAGAGGTCGCGTCCGTCGCGCGCGGTGCGCGCCTTGCCGATCGGCACGACGTGGTCGCCGGCGGGCATCACGCCCTTGATGCGCCGGTAGAGGTACTTGTGCTCGAAGAAGAGCACGCAGTCGTCGTCGCGGATCGCCGCCTTCATCAGGCCCTTCGCGTCCTCGGCCGTCGCGGGATAGACGACCTTCAGGCCGGGCGTGTGGATGAAGCCGGCCTCGGGATTCTGCGAATGGAAGGGCCCGCCGCGCACATACCCGCCGCTCGGACCGCGCACCACCATCGGACAGGGCAGGAAGGCGCGGTAGCGCGCCGTCGCGACGTAGTTGGTCAGCATGTCGTAGGCGTTGGCCAGGAAGTCGATGAACTGCATCTCGACCACCGGCCGCATGCCCATGTGCGCCGCGCCCGCCGCCGCCCCGACGATCGCGATCTCGGAGATCGGCGCGTCGATGACGCGCTGCTCGCCATACCTGGCCATCAGCCCTTCAGTGACCTTGAAGGCGCCGCCGAACGCCCCGATGTCCTCGCCGAGCATGAAGACGTTCTCGTCGCGCGCCATCTCCTCGAAGAGCGCTTCGCGGATCGCCTCGAGATAGGTGATCTCCGCCATCAGCGCGCCCCTCCCTTCGACGGGTCCCACGTGCCCCATCCCTCGGGCCGCTCCCTGCCGAGTGACGAGACGTCGGCGCCCTCCCGGAACCAGAGCGGGTGTTCGGCCGGCGGGTCGGCGTAGACGCCGAGCAGTGCGTCCAGCGGTTGCGGGAGCGGCGAGGCCTCGGCCACGTCCGTCGCCGCGTCGATCTCGCGCACGATGCGCGCGTCGATCGCGTCGAGTGCGTCCTGCCCCACCTTCTCACGGTCGAGGAGCACACGCACGAAGCGGTCGATCGGGTCGTTCTCCTCCGCCCAGCGCTCGATCTCCCCGGCCGGCACGTACGACTGGTTGTCGTGCTCGGCGTGCCCCTTCCGGCGGTACGTCATGAACTCGAGCAGCGAGACGCCCTCGCCGGCGCGCGCGCGGTCCACGGCGCGCCGGGTGCAGTCGTAGACCGCGAGCACGTCGTTGCCGTCCACCTGCTCGCCGTACACGCCGTAGCCGATCGCCTTGTCCACGAACTGCGCCGCGGCCGTCTGCTTGCTGGTCGGGGTGGAGTAGGCGTAGCCGTTGTTCTCGACGATCACGACCAGCGGCAGCCGCTGCACGGCCGCGAAGTTGATCCCCTCGTGGAAGGCGCCGGTGCTGGTCGCGCCGTCGCCGACGTAGACGAGCCCGACGCGATCCTCGCCCCGCATCTTGAAGGTCATCGTCACACCGGCCATCACCGGGACCATGTCGCCGAGGGGCGAGATCTGTCCGAGGAAGCCGCGCGTCCTCCCGGCCTCGCCGATGTCGCCGAAGTGGATGTTGAGCTCGCGCCCGCGCGTCGGCGAGTCGCCCCTGGCCATGTATTGCTTGAGGATCTCCACCGGCGTCGCGCCCTTCACGAGCATCGCGCCCATGTTGCGGATCAGCGGCGACATCACGTCGCGCGACTCGAGCGCGTAGCAGGAGCCGACCGCATCGGCTTCCTGCCCGAGCGACCGGAAGAGCCCGCCGACGACCTTCGTCTGGCGGTAGAGCGCGACCAGCCGCTCCTCGAGGGTGCGCGTGAGGCGCATCCAGTAGTAGAGCTCGAGCTTCCGCTCGAGGGAGAGCGCCTCGCCGAGGTGCTGTCCCTGGGCCCCGAGGGTCGCCCGGCGCTTCGCGACGCCCCTCGCCATCAGTAGGACGGTGCGAAGGTGTGGCTGGCGTCCACCTGCTGGTGGAGCAGGACGAAGAACTTCTTGACGTTGCGGTCGAGCCGACTCTCGCCCGGCTGGTCGGTCTGCGCCTCGACGAAGGTGTGGTGCCCGCCCTCCATCCGCACGCTCAGCTGGAGCGTGGACGCGATCTCGGGTGCGCCGACGGACCCCTTGTAGGTGCGGGTGCGCGCCCCCTGGCCGGCCGCGGTCAGGCCGATGCTCGGGAAGAAGGCGTCGGCCGTGGCGAGGACGAGGTCGGGGTGGAGCGAGGTGCGATGGAAGTGGCGCATGAAGTAGAAAGTAGAAAGTAGAAAGTAGAAAGGACTACGGCGTCGGCGGCGGGACGGCGGGGGTCGGGGCGACTTCGTTGCGGACCTGCTGGCGCCAGTCGAGGGTGCGCTCGAGGATCTGGGTCGAGTCGCGGCGGAACTGGATGCCCATCGCCCACTCGCCGGCGGTGACGAAGGTCAGCGTCGCGCGATACGTGCCGACCTCGGGACCGTAGGTGAATCCGTTGTACGAGGTCTTGCGGTCGGCGTTGGTCGCGAAGATGCGCCCCTCGCCGTCGGCGATCGGCTCCTGCGTCTTCTTGTCGGTCACCACGACCGTGTAGAGGATCCGCTCGAGGGCGCGCGGCGGCGAGAGGTCGGGCGTCACCCGGATCTCGAAGCTCTCGGTCGCGAGCCGCAGCGTGCTCGCGTCCGGCGGCGGGCCGCAGCTCGCCGCACCGGTGGCTCCTGCGGCCATCGCGGTCACCACCAGCAACCGCATGCTCCGTCGCATCAGCCCTCCTCCACTTCGGAATGGGTGACCTGCTCCTCGCCCATCAGCGCGCGCAGCGTGTTCTTGAGTTTCGTCTGCTGGATGAAGAGGTCGTGCTCGGGCTGCAGCCCCGGCTGCGACATCGGGCTCTTGTAGTAGAACGAGAGCCACTCCTGCATCCCCTTGAGCCCGGCGCGCTGCGCGAAGTCGCTGAACAGCGCGAGGTCGAGCACGATCGGCGCCGCCAGGATCGAGTCGCGGCAGAGGAAGTTCACCTTGATCTGCATCGGGTAGCCCATCCACCCGACGATGTCGATGTTGTCCCAGCCTTCCTTATTGTCGCCGCGCGGCGGATAGTAGTTGATCCGCACGACGTGGCTGAAGCCCTCGTAGAGGTCGGGGTAGAGTTCGGGCTGCAGGATCGTGTGCAGCACCGAGAGCTTCGACTCCTCCTTCGTCTTGAACGACGCCGGGTCGTCGAGCACCTCGCCGTCGCGGTTGCCGAGGATGTTGGTCGAGTACCATCCCTCGAGGCCGAGCATGCGCGCCTTGATGCCCGGGGCGAGCACGGTCTTCAACCAGGTCTGGCCGGTCTTGAAGTCCTTGCCCGAGATCGGGACACCCTTCTCGTTCGCGAGTGCGATCAGCGCCGGCGTGTCCACCGCGAGGTTCGGCGCGCCGTTGCAGTAGGGCACGCCCTCCATGATGCAGGCCCACGCATAGAGCATCGATGGCGCGATGTCCGGATGGTCCTGCTCCATCGCCTGCTCGAACGCGGCCACCGTCGCATGCACCGCCGAGGGCTTGATGAAGATCTCGGTCGAGCCGCACCAGACCGCGACCACGCGCTCGGCGCCGCTCACCTTCCGGAAGTCGCGGATGTCCTGCCGCAACTGCTCCGCCAGGTCGCGCTTGTTCTTCCCCGTCTTGACGTTCGTGCCCTGCAGCCGCGTGACGTAGTGCTGGTCGAACACCGCCTTCATCGGCTTGATCGCCGAGAGGAACTCCTTCAGCGGCTCGAGGTCCTGCGGCGTCAGCACGCCGGCCTTCTTGGCCGCCGTATAGGCATCGTCAGGGATCGGGTCCCAGGCGCCGAACACGATGTCGTCGAGGTCGGCCAGCGGCAGGAACTCCTTGATCAGCGGCGCCCGCTGCTCGGCGCGCTTGCCGAGCCGGATGGTCGCCATCTGCGTCAGCGAGCCGATCGGCTTCGACATGCCGCTGCGGATGCCCTCGACGCCGGCCATGAACGTCGTGGCGACGGCGCCGAGTCCGGGGGTCAGGATACCGAGCTTGCCGGTGGCGGGGCGGACCATGGGATGCGTTTCCGGGAGTGAAAGGATGTGGGGAGAGGTCAGACCGCGGGACGCTGCGCAAGCGTGACCCGGGCCACGTGCCGGATGCGTTGGACGAACGTGATCACCGCGGTGACCGCAAGGATCGTCACGACGACGCGCAGGATCCATCCGTCGAGCGCGAGCCCGAAGAACGCCTGCGGCGCGGCGAGGAGCGCGATCCGCTCGGGGCGCTCCACCAGGCCGACGCCCTTCATCGTGATCCCGAGCCCTTCCGCCCGGGCGCGCGCGTACGACGTGAGGAATGTGGCGAGGAGCCCCGTCATGGCGATGATGACCATCCAGAGCGAGTGATACTGCGTGTTGCTGGCGTAGAAGAACGTCAGTCCGCCGAACAGGAAGCCATCGGCCACCCGGTCGAGTGTCGAGTCGTAGAATGCGCCGAAGACCGTGGAGGTGCCCGTGCGCCGCGCGACGGCGCCATCGATCACGTCGAAGGCTGCCACGATGCCCAGCGTCCATCCCGCGGTCGAGATCATGCCGGATGCGAAGATCACACCTGCCACACACGCGCAGACCGTGCCGAGCGTCGTGATGACGTTCGGATGGATACGGTGGCGGATGAACCACTCCACCACTGGCTCGATCAGCCGAAGATACCCGGCCCGGATCGCATGCCAGAGCTCGTGCATTCAGGGGTGTCGGCGAATCCGCACGCGCGGTGTAACCGCTTGCGACAGAGGAAGATACGATGACAGAGCGCCGAGGCGCCCCGGAGTCGATTGAACTTAGGGGGTGGGCTCGGGGGCGGCAACGCCACCCCTATCGATAGAGCCAGTACTCCCGCACCCGGCGCTGGAACGCCACGACCTCGGGCAGCATCCGGTCGATCACGCCGTCGGGGTCCTCGCCGCGGAGCAGCGCCTCGCGCGCCACCGGCGACCCGAAGCGGTCGTCGAAGGTGCGCGCCGTCAGCCGGAGCGAGTCGGGCGTCGTCTGGTGGATCGCCCAGAGGATCGCCGCGCCGAGCCGCCCCGACTGGATCCGGTCCCGCTCCTCGAGATGGATGCGGACCCCGGGGATCTCGCGACCGCCGTACTTGTTGTCGGTCGGTGACTGGGGACGGATGCGGATCGCCTCGAACCGGACGCCGGGCATCGCGCGCTCCTCGAGCAGGCGGGCGACGCGCGGCGCGTCAAGCCAGGGTGCGCCGAACTGCTGGAAGGGCGCGTCGGTGCCCCGCCCGACCGACACGTTCGACCCCTCGAACGCCACCAGCGAGGGGTAGATGGTCGCGCTCGCGAGCGAGACCATCGCCGGGGACGGCACGATCCAGGGCAGCTTCGTGTCGTCCCACCACATCGTGCGCCGCCACCCGCTCGCCGGGATCACATGCAGCCGGACCGGGATCTTGAGCTCGGCCGCGAAGAACCGCGCGAGCTCGCCCATCGTCATACCGTGCCGCAGGGGAGCAGGGTATAATGCGTAGGCCTTCCCGCGGCGCTCGCTCGTGGGGTCCTCGGGATTGGCCAGCGCGGCGTCGAGCATCGGCCCGTCGACGCGACCGCCGAGCGGATTGGGCCGGTCAAGGACGATGAACGGGATCCCCACGCGGGCCGCCGCGCGCATCGCATACACCATCACGCCCACATACGTCCAGGTGCGGGTGCCGATGTCCTGCAGGTCGAACACGAGCGCCTCGAGGTCGAGCAGCAGGCTGTCGGGCGGCGGCATCGTCTCGCGGCGGTATAGCGAGTGCACCATCAGCCCGGAGCGTTCGTCGATCACGTCCGGCACGTCGGGCCGGTCGATCGTGCCGCGGATGCCGTGCTCGGGCGAGAAGAGCCGCACGAGCCGCACCCGTGCCCGCACGGCGCGGTCGTCCTTCTGCAACAGTTCCACGTCGGAGACGCCGGCCGCATCGACGCCGGTCTGGTTGGTCAGGAGGGCGATGCGCTTGCCGCGGATGAGGGCGAGCGAGTCCTCCATCAGCACCGTGATCCCGGGCCGGACGCGCGTCGGCTCTGCCCGCGCGCTCCCCGCGCGCGGCGGTTGCGCGCACGCGAGTCCTGCCGTCACCGTCAGGCACGTCAGCATCCGTCCCGCCACCCGCATTCCGTGACCCGTCAAAGACACGTTCCGCTCCTCCGCCGCGCCGGGTTCGCCGGTCCGGCACTGATGTTCGTGGCGTTCCTGGTGTTCCCGGTCTTCGCCTGCGCCGTCCCACAGTCGGTCGACGGGCCGGCGCCGGTCACGAGGTCCGCGGACGCCGGGGGTGCAGAGGCTCCTCCCCCCGCCCCGCCGGCCGCCGCCCTCGTGCGGGACGTCGCACCGTCGCTCACCGCGCCGCTGTCGCCGCACGGCCGACAGTGGATCGACGAGACCCTGGCCTCCCTCTCGCTGCGCGACCGCGTCGCGCAGATGGTGATGGTCTGGGTCCTGGGGGATTATACCAGCACGAGCGACTCCACGTTCGCCGCGGCCGCCGAACGCATCACCCTCGACAAGGTCGGCGGGGTCGTGATGTCGCTCGGCTCGCCGATCGAGGTCGCCGAGAAGGTGAACGCGATGCAACGGCTCTCCCGGCTCCCGCTGCTGATCGCGTCCGACGTCGAGCCGGGACTGGGACGGCTCGAGGGCGGCACCTTCACCCCCGGCCTGCTCCAGGGCGGCAGCGCGACGGTGCTGCCGAACAACATGGCGATGGGCGCGGCCGGGAGCCTGCGCCTCGCGCGCGAGGCCGGCCGCATCACCGGCGCCGAGTCGCGCGCGATCGGCATCCACCTCGCGTTCGCGCCGACGGTGGACGTCAACAACAATCCATTGAACCCGGTCATCAACGTCCGCTCGTTCGGCGAGGATCCGGCCGCCGTCGCGCGGTTGAGCCGCGCCTTCGTCGAGGGGATGCAGGGCGAGGCGGTCGCGGCCACCGTCAAGCACTTCCCGGGCCACGGCGACACCGACACCGACTCGCACCTCGCGCTGCCGATCGTAGGGGCCGACCGCGCGCGGATGGACTCCCTCGAGCTGCGCCCGTTCCGCGAGACCTTCGCCGCCGGCGCGGCCGCGGTGATGAGCGCGCACATCGCGCTCCCGGCGGTCTCTGGCGACTCGGTGCCCGCGACGCTGGTCCCCGCCATCATGACGGCGATGCTGCGCGACTCGCTCGGCTTCCGCGGCCTCGTGCTGACCGACGCGATGGACATGCGCGGCGTCGGCGCCGGGTATGGGATCGAGGAGAGCTCCGTGCGGGCCGTCGTCGCCGGCACCGACATCCTGTTGATGCCCGCCGACGTCCCGACGGCCATCGCCGCCGTGGTCGCGGCGGTCGAGCGCGGGGAGATCCCGCGCGAACGCATCGACGCGTCGGTGCGGCGCATCCTCGAGCTCAAGCTCCGCACCGGGGCCATCCAGCGTCCGCTGGTGCCGCTCGACACGCTGCGCATGGTGGTCGGCCGCGCCGCGCACCGCGCCACCGCGCAGGTGATCGCCGACGGCGCGGTGACGCTGCTGCGCAATGACGAGCGCCAGCTCCCGTATGCCGGCAGCGACCCGGCCCTCATCGTCACCTTCACCGGCGAGTCGGACGTCAGCGCCGGACGCGTCTTCGCGGCCGAGGCGCGCCGGATGCTCCCCCGCGCCCGCCTCGCCCGCATCAATCCGGCGACGCCGCGCGCGCGCCTCGATTCGCTGCTGCGCGACGGGGAGCGCGTGATCGTTGCGACCTTCGTCCGGACCATCGAGGGCGAGGGTCGTTTCGCGGTCGGCGAGCACGTGGCGCGGTGGATCGACTCCCTCGCCACCGCGCGCCCGGTGAGTGTCGTGGCGTTCTCGAATCCGTACGTGCTGCGCGAGTTCCCGCAGGTCTCGGGCTATGTCGCGGCCTTCGGACGGGGCGAGGCGCTCGAGCGCGCCGCGGCGCGCGCCATCACCGGCCAACAGCCCTTCCGCGGCCGCTCGCCGATCTCGCTCCCCGGCTTCTACCGCATCGGCGACGGCATCGTGACCGGTCCCGGCCGCGCCGAACTCGCACCGGAGTCAGTCGGCGACTCCCTGCGCGCGATCCTCGAACGCGGTGTCCGCGATTCCGTCTACCCGGGGGCGATCGCTGTCATCGGCGACCACCGCGGCGTGCTGGCACGCGTGGCCGCCGGGCGCATCGACTGGGCCGCCGACGCGCCGGCGCCCGACTCCGCCACCGTCTGGGACCTCGCGTCGCTCACGAAGGTCGTCGGGATGACGACGGCGATGATGCAGCTTTCCGAACAGGGCAAGGTCGTGCTCGACGCACCGGTGCAGCGCTACCTCCCGGAGTGGCAGGGGAAGTGGAAGGAGCGCGCGACCGTGCGCAACCTGCTCACGCACACGGCGGGCCTGCGCCCCTTTCGCCAGCTCTGGAAGGAGGTCCCGGACGCGGCGGCCGCCCGGAAGCTGCTCCTCGAGACTCCGCTCGACACGCTGCCCGGCACGCGGATGGCCTACTCCGACATCGGGGCGATCTTCGCCGGCATGATCGTCGAGCGCGTCAGCGGCCAGGCGCTCGACGCCTATCTCGCCGCGCACGTCTTCGGACCCCTCGCGATGCGCGACACGCGCTACCTGCCGCCGGCCGAGTGGCTGCCGCGGATCGCCCCGACCGAGCAGGACCCCTGGCGCGGCCGTCTCGTCCGCGGCGAGGTGCACGACGAGAACGCCCACTTCCTCGGCGGCGTCTCGGCCCACGCCGGCCTCTTCGGGAGCGCGCAGGACCTCACGCGCTTCGCCCGGATGCTCCTGAACGGCGGTGAGCTCGACGGCGTGCGCGTGGTCGGCGCCGAGACCGTGCGCGACTTCACGCGGGTCCAGAATCCGCAGCTCTCGCACCGCGCGCTCGGCTGGGAGACGCCCAACGGCACCAACTCGGCCGGTCGCCAGATGCGGCGCCCCGCGTTCGGCCACACCGGCTTCACCGGCACCTCGATCTGGATCGACCCGGCGAACGATCGTTTTGTGATCCTGCTGACGAACCGGGTGAATCCGACCCGGGAGCGGACGGGCATCGGCGCAGTGCGGACGGCGGTCGCCGACCTCTCAGTCGGTACCGGCGCCCTGGAAGCGAGCGCCGTGCAGGCGGCCCGGGGCACACCCTGACGGATTCCCTTGTTCCGGGAACCCCGACCCCTATATTCCGGATTAGCTAGGCGTGCCGCGATCCCGCGTCACGCGCTCCCCAGCGGAGGGTTACGATGAGCACGATGAACGCCCCAGAGGTCGCGGTCACGATCACCGCGGCAGCGAACACGGAAGTCCAGAAGTTCATGGCCGCCGAGAATGTCGCGCCCGAAGTGGGCGGGCTCCGCGTCAGCGTGCAGCCCGGCGGCTGCTCGGGCTTCAAGTACAGCCTCCTGATCGAGGACAAGCCGGCCGATGACGACACGATCCTCCCGCACGGGAGCTTCAACGTGTTCGTCGATCCGTTCTCGATGCAGTACCTGAACGGCGTCATCATCGACTACGTGACGTCGATGCAGGGCTCCGGCTTCACGTTCAAGAACCCGAACGCCACCGGCGGATGCGGGTGCGGCAGCAGCTTCTCCGCCTGACCGTTCGTTCCCATTCGGTCGAACGCTGACTCCACAGCGCACGGGCGTCCCCAGGGGCGCCCGTCGTCTTTTCCCCAAGGAACCGGGGCGACACCGTGACCGAGACCGCGAACGCCTTCACCGCGCTCGACTGGGCGGTGCTCCTGTTCTACCTCGTCGGGACCACCGCGCTCGGGATGTGGCTCGGGCGGGACCAGAAGGACGCGCGCGACTACTTCGTCGCCGGGGGCACGATCCCCTGGTGGGCGGTGCTCTTCTCGATCGTCGCGACCGAGACCAGCGCGCTGACCTTCATCTCGATCCCCGGTCTCGCCTACCTCGGGAACTTCACCTTCCTGCAGGTGGCGGCGGGATACCTGATCGGCCGCGTCATCATCGCGTACACGCTCCTGCCCCGCTACGTCGAGGGGGAGCTCGTGACCGCCTACGCGCTGCTCGAGCAGCGATTCGGACTCAACACCCGACGCTTCGCCTCGGTGACCTTCATGGTCACGCGAGCCTTCGGTGATTCGGTGCGGGTGTTCGCGACCTCGATCCCGATCGCGCTGATCCTCGGCCCGATCGTGCCGGTCGAGTACCTGACGCCCCTCTCGATCCTGATCCTGGGCGCGACGACGCTGCTCTACACCTATCACGGCGGGATGCGCGCGGTGGTCTGGACCGACGTGGTCCAGACCTTCGTCTACCTCGGTGGCGGGCTCGGCGCCGTCTACCTGATCGGCGCTGGCGTGGATGGCGGGTGGTCGCGGATCCTCGCCGATGCGGGGGCGGCCGGGAAGCTCCAGCTGATCGACACCTACACCGGGATCGACCGGCCGCACACCGTGCTCGCCGGTCTGCTCGGCGGCGCGTTCCTGTCGATGGCCTCGCACGGCGCCGACCAGATCATCGTGCAGCGCCTCTTGACCGCCAGCTCGCTCCCGGACGCGCGTCGCGCGCTGATCGGCAGCGGCTTCGCCGTCATTGCGCAGTTCGCGCTCTTCCTGCTGATCGGCGTCGGGCTCTGGGCGTTCTACGAGGGACGGGCATTCGCCCGTCCCGATGAGATCTTCCCGACCTTCATCATCAACGAGATGCCGTCCGGGATGACCGGGATCGTGATCGCGGCGATCCTCGCGGCCGCGATGAGCACGGTGTCGGGCTCGCTCAACTCGCTCGCCGCGGCCACGACGCACGACCTCTGGGTGCCGTTCAAGGGCGGGAAGGTGGAGCCCGCCGCGTTGCTGCGCGCGTCGAAGGTGTTCACGCTGGTCTGGGCCTGCATCCTGATCGGCGGGGCATTGCTCTATCGGTCCGAGGGCACGCCCGTGGTCGTGGTCGCCCTCTCCATCGCGTCGTTCACGTACGGCGGCTTGCTCGGCGGCTTCTTCCTGGCGATGCTCTGGCGGCGCGCCATCCAGCGCGATGCGATCACCGGGATGGCGATCGGCATCGGCTCGATGAGCGTCATCGTCTTCGCGGGACGCCTCACCGCGGCCTTCCCCGCCCTCGAGGGCGTGCTCTCCCCCTTCGTCGGCATCGCGTGGCCCTGGTTCGTGCTCATCGGCACGGCCATCACGTTCACGGCCGGCGTGCTCTCCTCACTCACCCACGCCGCGCCCGCACCCGGCGCGGCGGACTGACCGGACCTACGGATGTCGCATCTCGTCGTTGGCGTTGATGGCGGTGGCACCAAGACCCACGTGCTCGTCGCGGACTCGCGCGGCAAGGAACTCTCCACCCTCACCGGTGCGGCGAGCGCCGTGCGCCCGGGCGAGGCGCTCCATTCGGCCGAGGTCATCGGCGCGCTGGTGCGCGACGCGGTCACGCTCGCGGGGTCGGAGGACCGCATCCGGTCGCTCGTGGTCGGCGTCGCCGGCGCGGGGATCGAGAAGGAGCGCCGGACGCTGCTGCGCGCGCTCGAGGGCGAGGGGATCGCCGACGAGGTGCAGGTGTTGCCCGACGCCGCGATCGCGCTGGAGGACGCCTTCGGGGACGGCCCGGGGATCCTGCTGATCTCCGGCACCGGCTCGGTGGCCTTTGGCCGCGGCCCGACCGGGACCTTCCGCCGCTGCGGCGGCTGGGGCCCGGCCTGCGGCGATGAGGGGAGCGGAGCCTGGATCGGCCGCAAGGCGCTGAGCGTCGTGACCTCGTCGCACGACGAGCGCGAACCCGACACGCGGCTGGTCGGCGCGGTGCTCACCGCGCTCGAACTCGACGACGTCGAGGGGCTGATCCCCTGGGCGGCGGCCGCGGCGCCGAAGGATTTCGCGGCGCTCGCGGTCCATGTCATGGCGCTGGCGGGCGAGCGCGACCTCCGCGCGAACTCGTTGTGCACCCTCGCGGCCGAGGAGCTGGTGCTCCACGTGCGGACGCTGGCGCGGCAACTCTTCGTCGACGAGCGCGCCTCGGTCCCGGTCGCGTTGGCCGGGGGGATGCTGACGCGCGGGACGTTCCTGAGAAGGCTCGTGGAACATCGGCTCAAGACCGCGGTCCCGGGAGCGCACCTGCACGGCGAGGACGTCGTCGCGGCGCGCGGGGCGATCAAGCTGGCGAGACGAGTCCCGGTCGGCGCCTAGCCGGGCCGGTGCGCCGATCTGGAACGGCAATTACCACAGAGGACACAGAGAGCACAGTGACGCTGGGTGCCGTCGCCGCGCCCGCCGCGCGCACACGGGCGATGTAACGAATGACATGTCGTCCCGCCTCCAGATGATTGCGGA
>JANNLH010000170.1:0-2449 GCA_031396725.1 Gemmatimonadaceae bacterium
ACCGCGCGGCCGAGCCGGCGCGCGAAGAGCGCGGCGACGTAGGTGTGCGCGCCGGCGTAGTTCTTGGCGCCGAAGCCGCCCCCCATCGCCTCGCAGATCACGCGCACATTCGTGAGCGGGACGCCGAGCGCCTTGGCGACGTTGTCGCGCACCCGGTAGATGCCCTGCGTGCTCTCCCAGACGGTGACGCGGTCTCCGTCCCACTCGGCGACCGCGCTGTGCGGCTCGAGCGCGGTGTGCAGCACGCAGGGCGTGCGCACCTCGCGCGTGATGATGACTTGCGCGGCGGCGAGGCCGGCGGCGAGGTCGCCGCGGAGATGGGTACGCGGTTCCTTGAAGAGGAGGTTGTTCTGCAGGCCGGGGCGCACCGGTGCGGCGGCGTCGCGGGTGGCGTCGGCGACCGTGACGGCGTGCGGCAGCGGCTCGATCTCGACGACGACCGCGCGCGCGGCGTACGCGGCGATCTCGGCCGTTTCCGCGCAGATCGCCGCTACGGGCTGGCCGACGTAGGTGATGTCGGCGGAGAAGAGCTTCGTGCGCCCGGGCACGTCGGCCAGCAGGAGCACGTCGAGCACCCCGGGGATCGCGCGCGCAGCGCTCGCGTCGATGCGCGTGACTTTTCCGCGCGGCACGCTGGCCCGCACGAGCGCGGCGGCGGCCTGCTTGGGGCGACGCACATCGGTCGTGTAGGGCGCGCGTCCGCCGGTCTTGGTCAGCGCATCGACGCGCAGCGCGCGCGCGCCCACGTGCGTGAGCGCCGCGTCCTCGCCCCAGGGCGCGGGTTCGAATGCCGGCACCTCGACCACGCGCTCCTCGGTGCGGCCTTCGACCTCGACCGTGGTCTTGACGAAGCGCGGGCTCACGGCGCCCCGCGGAGCTGGATTGCCGCGCGCCGCACGGCGCGCACGATCTTCGGGTAGGTGCCGCAGCGGCAGAGATTCCCGCTCATCGCCGCGCGGATCGCGTCGTCGGAGGGATCGGCGTTCGCAGCGAGCAATGCGGCGGCCGCCATCAACTGGCCCGGCGTACAGAAACCGCACTGCGCGGCATCCTCGAGCGCGAACGCCGTCTGCAGTGCGTGGGGCGAACCGCCCGACGCGTCGCCGGATGCGTCGTCAGGGACGCCGCCCAACCCCTCGATCGAGGTGACGTCCTGCCCGTCGCAGCCGTTGGCGAGGGTGATGCAGGAGTAGATGGGCTCCCCGTCGAGCAGGACGGTGCAGGCGCCGCACTCGCCGCGATCGCAGACGCGCTTGGTGCCGGTCAGCCCCAGGGTATCGCGCAGGAGGGCGAGGAGGGTGACGCTGCCCGCGGTCTCGACGGCGACCGGGCGGCCATTCACGATGAGTTGCACCTCAGGGATTTACCCGGCGGTGCAGGCGGTGTCCAGCATCGGGAACGATCGGTGACGGGCCGGGCTGTCCGACCGTCCATCGTCCGTCTATCTTGCGGGGTACGCCCGCTGGAACCCGAACGCCCACCTCGAGCCCGCCGCGCCATGCCGTATGTGATCACCGAAGCCTGCATCAACACGAAGGACAAGTCCTGCGTGGACGTGTGCCCGGTGGACTGCATCTACGAAGGGCCGGACATGCTGTACATCCAGCCCGACGAGTGCATCGACTGCGGCGCCTGCGAGCCCGAGTGTCCGGTGACGGCGATCTTCCCGGAGGAGGACGTGCCGGCGAATCTCAAGCAGTACATCGCGATCAACCGCGACGTGTTCAACCAGGATCCGAAGCCGGGCAGACCAACACGATGAAGGATGAAGGATGAAGGATGAAAGAGGGCGCCCCGAATGATCGGAGCGCCCTTTCTTTCATCCTTCATCGTCCATCCTTCATCCCCTGGTGATCCCACCCGGGAGCCACCGTTCCTTGGCAATCAGGAGCCCGATGATCACCGCGTACTGGAGAAAGGTGCTGATCTCGCTCTTCCACGCCTCCGCCCAGAAGAACTCTCCCGCGCTCCCGCCGGCCGGCGGCCGTGGGAACCAACGCGGGGTGCGCTCCTTGTACGCGAGGTACTCGGCGCCGAAGATCGACTCGAGCACGCCCTCCTCGTAGCGCACGATGAAAAAGTACTCGACCGCGAAGACGACGATCGCGACCGGGATGAACCAGAGCACGCCCGAGATCGTGATCATCCCGATCCAGATCAGGAAGTTGCCGACGTAGAGCGGGTTGCGGCTCCAGGCGAACGGGCCGTGGCTCACGAGCTTCTGGACGTTGCGTGAGCGGCGGCGCGTCACGGTGCCCGCCGTCGCAACACCCCACATCCGCCACGCCTCGCCCAGGACCATCAGCACCGCGCCGATGATCGTCGTGCGCAGCGTGAAGCCGCCGGGGGCGAGCAGCGGCACGAGCAGGAACGGGACCGGGAGCCAGCCGCGGTTCTTGAAGATCACCGCACCGATGCGCGCGGCCGTGGTCTGTTCGGCGGCGCTCGG
>JANNLH010000200.1:0-7436 GCA_031396725.1 Gemmatimonadaceae bacterium
GGGCAAAACGTGAGGGGGGGGGGCGCATAGACCTCCCCCCCACGCCCCCGTTCACGTCAGTTACAGTTGACCGCTCCGCCGTGCTTCAAGCCTTCGTGTCTTCGTGGTGAACTAGGGAAGCGTGAGCGCCACGAGAGAGGTGGTGGACCCGGCGCCGGTCGCGAAGACGATGTACTGCTTCCCCTTGTGCAGGAACGTCATCGGCATCGCGGTCGTGCGTGACGGGATCTCGACTGCGCCGACTTCCTTGCCCGTCGCCTTGTCCACCGCGAAGAGCTGCGGCTTGGCGTTCGGCACGCCGCCGCTGCGGCCCGTGCCGTAGATCACCAGCGTCTTGGTCGTGATGATCTGCGCCTGGCCGCCCGCCGGACGCGGCGGGAGGTCGATGCCGGCGAAGAGCGGGTCCGCGCTCCGCACCGGCACCCAGCCGCCGTTCGGGATCCACCAGCGCTTGTCGCCGCTGTTGAGGTCGTACGCGGTGATGCCCCCGAACTCCTTCGGCTTCAGGATTGAGACGCCGTGCAGGTTCGACGCGTTGGCGCGGCCCGCGAACCCGCCGCCGCCGCGCTCGGTCGGCGCGGTGTACCCGGGCGGGGGCGCGAGCGCCCCGATGAGCCCGCAGTTGTCGCGGGGCGAGCTGTAGCGGAACTCGCTGCAGGGATCCTTCTGCAGCGTGATCGTCGAGAGACCGCTCAGCGCGGCGACGTACATCATCCCCGTCTCGGGATCGACGGCGGCGCCGCCGTCGATGTTGACGCCGCCCGATGCGCCCGGCGCATACCACGTACAGCGCGTGCCCGTCGGGCTCGAGCCGTCGCTCAGCACCGCGGGAATGAAGTACGGTCCCATGCGGCACTTCCGCGCCATCTTGAGTGCGGAGTCGCGGATCGCCGGCGTGTACGAGATGATGTCCGATTCGAGCAGGCCCTGCTGTGCGTAGGGGGCGGGCTTGGATGGGATCGGCTGCGTCGGCGCGGACTTCTCTCCGGGCACGTCGCTGGCCAGCACCGGCGTCTCGACGATCGGCCAGATCGGCTCGCCCGTCGCCCGGTCGAAGACATACATCCATCCCTGCTTGGTCGTCTGCGAGATGACCTTCCGCGCGCGGCCGTCCACCGTCACGTCGAGCAGGTTCGGCGCCATCGGCGTATCGTAGTCCCAGATGTCGTGGTGGACCATCTGGAAGTGCCACTTCCGCCGGCCCGTCTTCACGTCGATCGCGACGATGCTGTTGCCGTAGAGATTGTCGCCCGGGCGATGGCCGCCGTACTCGTCCATCAGCGGCATCCCGACCGGGATGTAGACGAGCCCGAGTTCGGGATCGGCGGAGTAGGTGGCCCACGCGTCATTCTTGCCGACACCCTCGGTGCCGATCTTCGAGCCGCGTTCCCAGGTCTCGGCGCCGAACTCGCCCGGCTGCGGCACGAGGTTGAACTTCCAGAGCTGCCTGCCGGTGCGCACGTCGAAGCCGCGGATGAAGCCGGGGATGTTCCGGACGCGGATCGGATAGTAGCCGTGGATCGACGAGTTGCCGACGACGATCACGTCGCCGACCAGGATCGGCGGGGAGCTGACGGCGATCTGGCCGTTCACGGGATCGATCCCGACGGTGCCGTCGGCGCCGATCTTCTTCACCGGGTCCCAGGTCTCGCCGGGCTTCGCGCGCCGCGCCGGGGCGGCGTCGGAGATGATCAGGGCACCGGAGTCATCGACCGCCAGCGGCACGAGTGGATAGCCGAGTCCGTCCTGCAGGTCGATCACGCCGCCCTTGCCGAACTTGGGGTCCGGCAATCCGGTGCGCGCATCGAGCGAGGCCATGTGATAGCCCGGCGTCGCGACGATCACGCGCTCCTCCTTGCCGTCCGTCCAGTAGGCGAGTCCGCGGCCCGCGAACTGGCGCGGGGCCTTCTGCCAGCGGATGCCCTCGTCGAGCCGCCACATCCAGAGTGTCTCGCCGGTCTCGGGGTCGATCGCCATCGCCGAGCGCCGCGTGGTCGCGACCGTGAAGAGCCGGCCGTTGGCGTAGAGCGGCGTGGTCCGGTAGTACTCGTCCGGCCCGAAGGTGCCGGCGTCCCACTGCCACGCCATCTGCAGCGAGTTGAAGTTCGATGCGTTGATCTGGTCGAGCGGCGAGTAGCGCGAGCTCCAGGCGTCGGCGCCCCAGACGCGCCATTCGCCGGGCACGTTGCCGCGGACGCTCGGCAGCGCGGGCGCGCCGCCACCGGGGGCGCTCGCCGGGCGCGCGGACTGGGCCTCGAGCGGCGCGGTGAGCGGCGCGGACAGCGCGGACAGCGCGGACAGCGCGGCGAGGGCGAGGGCCAGCGGGACCAGGAGCGGGCGCGTGTTCATCGGCGGGTGTCCGAGTGGGGTGCGGTGGGAGCGGACGCGACGGAGTCGAGACGGATACGATGCAGCGCGACGGAGTCCGCCGCGAGGTCGGTGCTGCCCGGCTTCATGTCGTTGATGCGGAGCAGGTAGGCGAGGACGAGGGCGTACTCCTCGTCGCTCATCGAGCCCGGGTCGGACTTCGGCATCTCGCGCCGCAGGTAGCCGAAGAGCTCGGCGAGGCTGCGGCCGAACCACGCTTTCCGGAAGGGCGGGCCGGCGTGCACGGTCGGCGTGTGGCACGACTGGCAGAAGGTCGCGAAGACGTCCTTCCCGGCGTTGGCCTGGGCGAGCGTGTAGACGCCGTCCGCGGACGAGCGCGCCGTGTCACGCGGCGCCTGCGCGTGCACGCGCGCCGCCAGTGCGGTGACGAGGACGGCGGCAACGAGGAAGCGGGAAGTGCGGGTCTGGATCACGTCGGTCCGGCGTTGTCGGGGCGGGGGCGCCACGGAAGCTTGAAAAGGTGCTGCAGCCCCCACGCCGAGGCCAGCGCGACCGCGAGGAGAAGGCCGGCGCGCAGCGCGCCAAGAGCAAAGGTGGCATCGAGCACGGGCCAGGTGAACCCGTCCCGGTACGCGGCGAGCGTCGCGAAGCGCCCGGTCATCCAGTGCCAAGCGGTGTGGGCGACGAGCAGCGACCCGACGATCGTGACGAGGGTCCCGCGGGCCTCGCCGACGTGCCGTCGCACCCAGTGCAGGAGCGGGAGTGCGACCGCGAGCGCGGCGAGCTGGCCGAGCTCGACCCCGGCATTGAACGCCGCGAGCGCGGCGACGAGGTGCCCGCCGGCGAACTGCAGCTGCTCGCCGAGCGCGAACGAGAATCCGAAACCGTGGACCAACCCGAAGGCGAAGGCGATGCGCCAGCGCTGCTCGAGTCGTTCCGTCGGCAGGAGCACGTTCTCGACCGCGAGGATCACGATCGAGAGCGCGATTACGGCCTCGACGAGCGGCGGGAACCAGAGCGCCGTCGGCGCGAAACCGAGCGCGGCCGCGCCGAGCGTGATCGAGTGCGCGACGGTGAACGACGTCACGATCGCGACCAGCGGCCGCCAGCGGCGGACCGGCAGCACGAGGCAGAGGACGAAGAGCAGGTGGTCGATCCCGCCGAGGATGTGGCGGAAGCCCTCGCGCACGAAGCGCCCGGCGGCCTGCAGCGCGCCCGGGTCCAGGTCGATCCGGCCCGGATTCCCCTCGTACGTGAACGCGCGCTCGGCGCCGTCGGCGAGCACGAGACGGAGCACGCTCGTCGTGCGGACGCCGAGGTGGCCGAGCGCGGGGTCGATCGCGAAGCGCGCGTCACCCGGGGCGGCCGGGAACTCGATCAGCAGGTCGAGCAGGGCCTGCTGCCAGCGCAGCTGCAGGTCCCCCTCGAGCGGCGGCGCCCCGAGATGCGCGACCGCGAGATCGTAGCGCTCGAAGGAGCGGTCGTCGGGTGTCGAGACACGCGTCGCGAGGACGCGTGCGCCGTCGAGCGGCTCGCCGTCGGCCCAGACGCGCAGGTAGTCGGCGATCCAGAGCTTCGCGGCCTCGTCGAGGAGCGGACGCACGGCGACGAGGTCGAGCGCGCCGGAAGCGGTGAGCGGGAACTCCAGGTCGCGCATCGCTTCGAGCGGCACGCGCACGACCAGCCGGAGCGCGTTCGGCGCGGCCTTTACGAACGCGAGCACCGCGACGCGCGCCGGGATCTCGTGGCTCCCGAGGCTTCGCGGGAGGAGCACGAGCAGCGCGGCCGCGACGGCGAGGACGGTCCGGGAGAGTCTCTGGTGCATCACGCGGGTGAGATATAGCATTGGTCGCTGATGCCCGCTCGGGCCCTGCCTCGAACTGTCTCGGAGATCCGCATGCCAGGGAAGAGAACGCTGTTGACCGCCGGAGTGCTGGGCGCGGTGATCGTCGGCCTGTTCGTCGGACAGGAGCGGCTGAGCGCGTCGCTCGCGACCCAGGCGGTCCAGGCGCCGGTCTTCGAGGTCGATCCCTTCTGGCCCAAGCCGCTGCCTAACGGCTGGCTCCTCGGCATGACGATCGGCGTCGGTGTCGATTCGCGCGATCACGTCTTCATCGTGCACCGCGGCGCCGCGACGCTGAATGCGCGCACCGAGGCCGTGTATCCGCCGGTCGGGCCCTGCTGCACTGCGGCGCCGCCGGTGCTCGAGTTCGACCCCGAAGGGAATCTTGTGAACTCGTGGGGCGGTCCCGGCGAAGGGTACACCTGGCCCGGGAGCAACCACGGCATCTCGATCGACCATCTCGACAACGTCTGGATCGGCGGCAATGGCTCGCGCGACTCGGTCAACGCCGCCGACTCCCACATCCTCAAGTTCACGCACGACGGGAAGCTCCTGCAGCAGATCGGCGTGCCGGGGCGCGCGAGCGACTCGAGAAGCATGGATGCGTTCGGTCGCGTGGCGAAGGTCTCGTTCGACACCAAGGCCAACGAGGCCTATGTGTCCGACGGCTACGGCAACAAGCGCGTCGCGGTGCTCGACATGAATACCGGGGCGATCAAGCGCTACTGGGGCGCGTACGGCAATGTGCCGAGCGACACGAACTACGGTCCCTACAATCCTGATGCGCCGCTGATCCCGCAGTTCCGGAACCCGGTGCACTGCGCCGAGCCGACGCACGACGGCCTCGTCTACGTGTGCGACCGCGCGAACAACCGGATCCAGGTCTTCCAGAAGGACGGGAAGTTCGTGAAGGAGGTCCGCGTCGCGCCCCGGACGCGCGGCGACGGTTCCGTGTGGGACATCGCGTTCTCGCGCGACCCGCAGCAGAAGTACCTCTACCTCGCCGACGGGAAGAACGAGCGCGTCTACGTGCTGGACCGGCAGTCGCTCGAGATCCTCACCGCCTTCGGCGACGGCGGCCGTCAGCCCGGCCAGTTCTTCGCGGTGCACTCGATCGCGACCGACTCCAAGGGCAACATCTTCACGACCGAGACCTACGAGGGAAAGCGGCTCCAGCGCTTCGTCTACAAGGGCGTGCGCGCGGTGAGCCGGAAGGATCAGGGCGTGCCCTGGCCGTCGCGTCCGTGATCAGTAGAAAGTAGAAAGCAGAAAGTACGAAGTCGCTTCCTTCGCCGTTCTTCAGCTCTTCGTGCCTTCGTGGTGAACGCCGTCCGGGATGATCACCGTGCGAAGCGGCGCCCGGTAGCCGTCGAGGTCGTCGAGCACACCGTTGACCGTCGCGGCGTCGAGCGGCACGGTGCGCACCACCACCTCGCTCAGGTCGAGCGCCTTCCGCCGCGCGAGTTCGAGCAGCAGCGGCAGCTCGGCCAGCAGGTGGTCGTTGGAGCCGATCAGCTCCGCCTCGGGCCCGAGCAGGTCGCGGTAGGTGTCGAGCTCCATCGGCTCGCGCGAGAGACCGGCGATCACCGCGCGACCCTGCACGGCGAGCACCCGCAGCGCGGTGCGCATCGTCTCCGGCGCCCCGACGACCTCGACCGCCACGTCCACGCCTCGACCCTTGGAGTGCGCGCGCACCGCCGCGACCGCATCGGTCGTCCGGGCGTTCACCGGGATGGCGCCGTACCGCGCGGCCGTGGCGAGCTTGGCGTCGTCCAGGTCCACCGCGTACACGTCGAGCGCACCGAGCGCGCGGGCCAGCTGCACCGCCGAGATGCCGAGACCGCCGACGCCGATCACCGCGACCGTCTCCCCCGGCGCCAGGCGCGCGCGGCGCAGCGCGTGCAGCGAGGTGGACGACGAGCACATCAGCGCCGCGCCGTGCGTGAAGGGGATCTCCGGCGGCAGCGGCACGGCGTTGCGCGCCGGCACCGCGATGAACTCCGCGTATCCGCCGTCGCGGTGGTGGCCGATCATGCGGCCCGTCGGGCAGAACTGTTCGCGCCCGGCGACACAGTGCGCGCAGCGGCCGCAGGTCACGAGATAATGCAGGCAGACCCGGTCGCCGGGCGCGTGCGTCGAGACCCCGGCACCGAGCGCGACGACCTCACCGGCGACCTCGTGGCCCAGCGTGACCGGCGCGCGCAGCGAGGCCGAGCGGCCCGCGCGATAATGCGCATCCGAGTGGCAGATGCCGGCGGCACGTACGCGCACCAGCACCTCGCCGGCCTCCGGTACCGGCACCGGCAGCTGCACCGCCACCAGCGGCCGGCCGACCTCCAGCACCCGCAAGGCGCGCATCGTCACGCGATGGCCGGCAACTGGTCGAGCGGCAGCGTCCCGGCGGCCTTCGCCGAGGGATCGAGCATCCGCCGATGGTAGTCCACCTGTCCGAGATGGTAGCCGAGGTGCGAGACGAGGTGCATGAGGAAGGTGCCGGTCGCGACGCGGCGGCCGGCCAGCGGCAGCGGATACTCGGCGGCCAGCAGCGCGTCGGCGGCCCCCTCCAGGGCGACCTCGACCGCGCCGATCGTGCGTTCGACCTCCGCCACCAGCTCGTGCCGCGGGACGTCGCGCCGGCTGAACTCGAGGTCGCGATCGCGGAGGTAGCCGCTGCCGCCGAGCACCGCGCCGACGAAGTGCTGGAGATTGCCGGCGAGGTGGAGCGTCAGCGAGCCGGCCGGGTTGCTGATCCCGGGCACGAGCCGCCAGGGGAGCTCGTCGTCGGGGTACGCCGCCACCTCGCGCTGCAGGGCGCGCAGTTCCCGGACCAACACCGCGCGTATCGCCGTCGTGATCATCTTGCCCCCGTCGTCGGAACCCGGGAGCGCGTCCGCGTCGCCGCGGGCTCCCGTGCAGGATAGAATTCCCGGAACCTTACCACCAACCAGCCGGAGTCGCACCCGTGCCCGTTCGGAATCCGTCACGCCGCCACGTCCAGTGCCTCCTCCTCGCCCTCACGCTGCCGCTCCTCCCGCCGAGCAGGATCGGCGCACAGGACCGGCTGAAGCAGATGCCCGGCTACGACCAGTGGGCGGCGATGGCGCCCAAGCTGCAGGGCGCCATCAAGTCCGGGGCGATCACACCGCAGTGGGCGGACGACTCGCGCACCTTCGAGTACCTCTTCGACGGCAAGCGCTGGAGGTACGACGTCGCGACGCGCGGGCGGAGCGAGGCGCCCGCGCCCGCCGCCCCGACCGGCGCGCGC
>JANNLH010000207.1:0-41767 GCA_031396725.1 Gemmatimonadaceae bacterium
CCGCCGGCAACACGCTGCCGGTACAGCTCGAGCGTGAGCGCGACCTGCAGCGCGAGCTCGGCTTTGGTGCGGACTATCGGGAAGGGGTAGCCGCGTTCGCCGCCAAGCGGCCGCCGAAGTTCACCGGTAGATGATGATGGCCCCCCGCGCTCACTGCCCCCCGAGGGACGCACCGCGCGCCGCAGTTGCGTCCAAGCGGCCGTGCGCGCGCTGGTCATGACCGTACCACTGCCCAAGGATTCGATTGTCGCGGTCATCGGCGCGGGGGCGATGGGCGCCGGCATCGCACAGGTGGCCGCCGCGCACGGACACCGCGTGATGCTCGCGGACGCCTTCGCCGTCGCCCTCGGTCGCGCCAAGGACGGCCACGAGAAGGCAATGGAGCGCGACGTCGCCAAGGGGCGCCTGACGCGCGATGCCGCCGACGCCGTGCTCTCGCGCATCACCTACGTGGACGGCGTCGGCCCGGAGCAGCTGCGCGCGATGGCGCACTGCGGGTTCGTGATCGAGGCGATCATCGAGGACCTCGGCGTCAAGAAGGACCTCTTCCGCTCGCTCGAGGCGGTGCTCGCGCCGGAGGCGGTGCTCGCGACCAACACCTCGTCGCTGAGCGTGGCCGCGCTCGGTGGCGCCTGCCGCGATGCGGGCCGCGTGGTCGGCGTGCACTTCTTCAACCCGGCACCGGTGATGCCGCTGGTGGAGATCATCCCGGCGATCACGACCGCGCCGCCGGTGGCCGCGGCCGCGCGCGCGCTCGTGGACTCGTGGGGGAAGGTGACGGTCGTCGCGGCGGACACGCCCGGGTTCATCGTCAATCGCATCGCCCGTCCGTTCTATGGAGAGGCGCTGCGCATCCTCGAGGAAGGGATCGCCGACCACGCCACGATCGACTGGGCGATGCGCGACCTTGGCGGGTTCCGGATGGGGCCGTTCGAGCTGATGGATTTCATCGGCAACGACGTGAACTACGCCGTCACCAGCTCCGTCTTCGAGGCGATGTTCTTCGATCCGCGCTACCGGCCGGCGCTGACGCAGCGCCGGCTGGTCGAGGCGGGACTGCTCGGCCGCAAGTCGCAGCGCGGGCATTACGACTACCGCGAGGGTGCGGCGGCGCCCGATCCGCGGCGTGACGAGACGCTCGGCCGCGCGATCGTCGAGCGCATCGTCGCGATGCTCGTCAACGAGGCGGTGGACGCGGTGCAGCTGCGCATCGCCGCACCGGACGACATCGAACTCGCGATGACGCGCGGCGTGAACTACCCGCGCGGGCTCCTCGCCTGGGGCGACGCGATCGGGCCGGGCGCGGTGTTGGCGACGCTCGAGGAGCTGCAGTCGGAGTACGGCGAGGACCGCTACCGGCCGAGTCCGCTGCTGCGGCGGATCGCGCGCGCCGGCGGGAAGCTGCTGCCGTGAGCGACGCCCCGGCGCGCGCGGTCGTGGACCGGATGATGGCGCAGGACGCCTTCTCGCAGTGGCTCGGCGTCGAGGTGCTGGACGCCGGTCCCCGGCGCGCGACGATCCGCATGACCGTGCGTCCGGAGATGGTGAACGGCTTCGGCACCGCGCATGGCGGCATCGTCTATTCGCTCGCCGACAGCGCCTTCGCCTTCGCGACCAACTCGGACGGACTGATCAGCGTGGCCGTGGACTGCACGGTCAGCTATCCGGCCGCGGTCCGTCCCGGCGACGTGCTCACCGCGACGGCGACCGAGCAGACGGCCACGCGCAAGCTCGGATTCTGCGAGGTCACCGTGCGCAACCAGCACGACGAGATCGTCGGCCACTTCCGTGGCACCGTCTACCGCACGCACAAGCCCCTGTTCGAGGCGATCCCTCCCGTGACCCCTCCGTGACCCAGGCCTTCATCATCGACGGACTGCGCACGCCGGTCGGCAACATCGGCGGAGCGCTCGCGGCCGTCCGCGCCGACGACCTCGGCGCACTCGTCATCCGCGCGCTCGTGGAGCGCCATCCGAATGTCGATCCGGCGCGGATCGCCGACGTCATCCTCGGTTGCGCGAACCAGGCCGGCGAGGACAACCGCAACGTGGCACGGATGTCGGCGTTGCTGGCGGGACTTCCGGTGACCGTGCCGGGGGAGACCGTGAACCGGCTCTGCGCGTCGGGCTTGAGCGCGGTGGCGAGCGCGGCCCGCGGCATCAAGGGCGGGGAGGGAGATCTCTATGTGGCCGGCGGCGTCGAGAGCATGACCCGCGCGCCCTACGTGATGAGCAAGAGTGCGCAGCCCTTCGGGCGCGACATGCAGCTCTTCGACACCTCGCTCGGCTGGCGCCTCGTGAATCCGGCGATGAAGGCCGCGCACGGCACCGACTCGATGGGGGAGACGGCGGAGAATGTCGCGGCGCAGTACGGTGTCAGCCGCCGGGACCAGGACGCCTTCGCGCTCGGCTCGCAGCAGAAGGCGGCCGCGGCGCGCACCGAGGGGCGTTTGGCCGCGGAGATCGTGCCGGTCGCGATCCCGCAGAAGAAGGGCCCGGCCGTCGAGGTGGGCCATGACGAGTTCCTGCGGCCGGAGACGTCGATGGAGACGCTGGGACGGCTCAGGCCCGCGTTCCGGCACGACGGCAAGGGGTCGGTGACGGCGGGGAACAGCTCGGGATTGAACGACGGGGCCGCGGCGCTGCTGCTGGCGTCCGAGAAGGGGGCCCGCGAGTTCTCGCTCACGCCGGTGGCGCGCGTCGTCGCGAGCGCGGCGGCGGGCGTCGAGCCGCGCCTCATGGGCATGGGGCCGGTGCCGGCGACGCGGCGCGCGCTCGCGCTCGCGGGCCTCACGCTCGGCCAGATGGACGTGATCGAGCTCAACGAGGCGTTCGCGGCGCAGGGGCTGGCCTGCCTCCGCGAGCTCGGCGTCGCCGACGACGATCCGCGCGTGAACCCGAATGGCGGCGCGATCGCGATCGGGCATCCGCTCGGGATGAGCGGCGCGCGCCTCGCCCTGACCGCGGTGCGCGAGCTGCAACGGCGGACGGGCCGCTACGCGCTCTGCACGATGTGCATCGGCGTGGGCCAGGGGTATGCGATGATCCTCGAGCGCGCCTGATCGCGCGATGATCTACGCCTTCGACGGCTTCATCCCGGTGGTGCACGAGTCGGCGTTCGTGCACCCGCAGGCCGCGGTCACCGGCAACGTGATCATCGGACGCGACGTGTACGTCGGGCCCGGTGCGGCGATCCGCGGCGACTGGGGCGGGATCGTGATCGAGGACGGCTGCAACGTCCAGGAGAACTGCACGGTGCACATGTTCCCCGGGGTCACGGTGGTGCTGGAGCGCGGGGCGCACATCGGGCACGGCGCGATCGTGCACGGCGCACGCATCGGCGCCAACGCCCTGATCGGCATGAACGCCGTGATCATGGACAACGCGATCATCGGCGCCGGGAGCATCGTCGGCGCGCTTTGCTTCGTGCCGGCCGAGATGGAGATCCCGCCGCGCAGCATCGCGGTCGGGAACCCGGCCAAGGTCGTGAAGCAGGTGAGCGACGAGATGCTGGCGTGGAAGACCGAGGGCACGAAGCTCTATCAGCAGCTCCCGGACGCGATGCGCGGCTCGTGGCAGGCGGTCGAGCCGCTGCGCGAACTCCCTGCGGACCGTCCCGTGCAGTCCGGGGTGCTCAAGTCGTGGCAGGAGACGCGGTCGGAGGCGTGAACCGCCGCGCCACACACTCAGGAGAACGGCTGACGATGAAGCTGCGGAACTACGCGATGGGCCAGTGGGTCGAGGGAACGGGGAAGAGCGCCGAGCTCCTCCACGCGGTGACGGGGGAACGGATCGCCGAGGCATCCAGCGGCGGCCTCGACTTCAAGGGAATGGCCGCGTACGCGCGGACCGTCGGCGGCCCGACGCTGCGCGCCCTCACCTTCCACCAGCGCGCGGCGCTGCTCAAGGCGATGGCGAAGCACCTGATGGAGCGGAAGGACGCGTTCTACGCGCTCTCCGCCGCGACCGGCGCGACGAAGACCGACTCGTGGGTGGACATCGAGGGCGGCATCGGCACCTTCTTCGCGTACTCGAGCCGCGGCCGCCGGGAGTTCCCGAACGAGACCTTCCACGTCGAGGGGCCGGCCGAGTCGCTCTCCAAGGGGGGCACCTTCGTCGGCCGGCACATCTGCGTCCCGCTCGAGGGCGTCGCGGTCCACATCAACGCGTTCAACTTCCCCTGCTGGGGGATGCTCGAGAAGATGGCACCGGCGCTGCTCGCCGGTGTGCCCTGCATCGTGAAGCCGGCGACCGCGACCAGCTACCTGACCGAACTGATGTTCCGCGAGATGGTCGCCGCGAGGATCCTGCCCGAGGGGGCGATCCAGCTGATCTGCGGGAGCGCGGGTGACCTGCTCGACCACGTCACGGAACAGGATGCGGTCGCCTTCACCGGTTCGGCCGCGACGGGGCGGATGCTGAAGGAACAGAAGGCGATCCTCGAGCACTCGGTCCGCTTCAACATGGAAGCGGACTCGCTCAACTGCTCGATCCTCGGCCCCGATGCGGCGCCGGGCACGGAGGAGTTCGACCTCTTCATCAAGGAGGTCGTGCGCGAGATGACGACGAAGGCCGGGCAGAAGTGCACCGCGATCCGCCGGACGATCGTGCCGATGGGCATGGAAGAGGACGTCATCAAGGCGCTGCGCGCCCGGCTCGAGAAGACGGTGGTCGGCGACCCGTCGGTCGAGGGCGTTCGGATGGGCCCGCTCGCGAGCCGGGCGCAGGTGCGCGACGTCGGTGCGGCGGCGGATCGCATCCGTGCCGCCGGCGAGCTGGTCTTCGGCGGCGGGGACTTCCCGGTCGTCGGCGCGGACCGTGAGAAGGGTGCCTTCTTCGGGCCGATGCTGGTGCACTGCGCCGATCCGCTCGCGCGGAGTGAGCCGCACGACATCGAGGCGTTCGGACCGGTGAACACGGTGATGGCGTACCGGACGCTCGACGAGGCGGTGGAGCTCGCGCGCCGCGGGCGGGGATCGCTCTGCGGGTCGCTGATCACCGCCGATGCGCAGGTGGCGCGGACGGTGGTCCTGGGCGTCGCGCCATATCACGGAAGGCTGCTGGTGCTCGACCGCTCGAGCGCGAAGGAGAGCACGGGCCACGGCTCGCCGCTCCCGAACCTGGTGCACGGCGGGCCGGGACGCGCGGGCGGGGGCGAGGAGATGGGCGGCGCCCGTGGTGTCCTGCACTACATGCAGCGCACCGCCGTGCAGGGGAGCCCGAGCATGCTCACGGCGATCACGCGCGAGTGGACGAAGGGTGCCGCCGAGCGTACGGATGCCGTGCACCCCTTCCGGAAGAGCTTCGACCAGCTCGAGGTCGGTGACACGCTGGTCACCGGGACCCGCACGATCACGCTCGACGACATCGTGCGGTTCGCGGAACTGAGCGGCGACCGGTTCTACGCCCACATGGAGGACGAGGCGGCGCGCTCCAATGGGATCTTCACCGGCCGGGTCGCGCACGGGTATTTCATCGTCTCGGCCGCCGCCGGGCTCTTCGTTGACCCGGCGCTCGGCCCCGTGCTGGCGAACTACGGGCTGGAGGGGCTGCGGTTCACCAAGCCCGTCTATCCGGACGACACGATCCGGGTCCGGCTGACCGTCAAGCAGAAGACCTTGAAGGACACCCCCGAGGGCGGGATCCCGCAGGGGGTAGTGGAGTGGGACGTCGAGGTGCAGAATCAGCACGGGGAGGCGGTCGCCGTCTACTCCATCCTCACGCTCGTGAGAAGGTAACGCCGCCATGCGCCGGTTCGGCTCGATCGACTGGAAATTCCCGATGGTGATGTCGGGACTCATCCTGGCGACAGCCGCGCTCTTCGTCTGGGCCGCGTACGCCCAGTTCACTTCGGCGCTCTACGAGTCGATCGGCGCCCGGATGCGATCCGGGGCCACCTTCGTCGCCCCGCTGGTCGGCGGTCCGCCTCCCGAGCGCGCCGAGCAGCTGAAGCCGCTGATCGCGGATCCCGCTCTGCGCGCCTTCCTCCGTTCGGGCAGGCGCCGGACCGAGGCGCTCGCGGCGCTCGACCGCTTCTTCGTCCCGGCCGCGGACACGCTGCGGCTGGGATACCACCTGTACTCGCCGGACGGTCTCGCGCTGCTCGGCCGCCGCCTGCGCGCGCTCGACCCCTGGCCGTCGTGGGCGGGGGATCGCATCAAGCAGGATTCGATCGGCCGCGCGGAGCTGCGCTACAGTCCGCTGTTCGACGCCGGCGGGATCCCGGTCTTCCAGGTCGTCAGCGCGGTCGTCGATATCGCCGACGTCTCGGAGCGCGACTCGACGATCGGTTATGTCGTCGAGACGCGGGCGTTGCTCGGGCGCGGGGCCGACGCGATCCGCGGGCTGCTCGGCGGAGGCACCTTCCTCGTCGGCACGCCGGGAGAGGGCGTGTGGACCGACATCGAGCACGTCGTCCCGGGCCCGCCGCCGATCCCGCGCACCGACTCGATCCTCGTCTTCAACGACTCCCCCCGCGGGCCCGGTGTCGGGGTCGCGATGCCGGTCGACGGGACGCCCTGGGTCGTCTGGCTCCAGCAGCCGCAGCGCGCGGCGGTCGGACCGGTGAATGCCTTCATCTGGCGCATCGCCCCGGTGGCGGGCGCGATCGCGCTGATCGCCGCCCTCTTCGTCTGGCTGCTGAGCCGCCAGATCACCAACCGGCTGGTCGCGCTCACGTACGAGGTGGACCGGATGGAGGCGGGGCAGGGCCAGTCGCCGACCGCCGAGCCGGACGACGGCGATGAGATCGTGCGGCTCGAGCACGCGTTCGACCGGATGTCGGCGCGCGTCGAGCAGCACCAGCGGATCGAGGGGCAGCTGATGCGGTCGCAGAAGATCGAGGCGGTGGGGCGGCTCGCCGGCGGCATCGCCCACGACTTCAACAACGTGCTCACGGTGGTGCGGAACTACAGCGAGCTCGTGCGCTCGGAGCTGCCCGACGGGAGCGAGATCGCGGGGGACGTCGACGAGGTGCTGCGCGCCACCGAACGCGCCGCCGCGCTGACGCGGCAGCTGCTCGCCTTCAGCCGACAGCAGATGATCGCGCCGCAAGTGCTCGACGTGAATGAGGTGATCCTCGGCTCCCAGCGGATGCTCACGCGCGTGATCCCGTCGAACGTCGTCTTCGAGGCGGTGCTGGATCCGGGACTCGCCCGCATCAATGCCGACCCCGGACAGCTGGAGCAGGTGCTGCTCAACCTCACGATCAACGCCGCCGACGCGATGCCCGACGGCGGCACGCTGACGATCCGCACCGAGATGGTCGCGACCGACGAGTCCTTCACGGACCCGACGGGTGCGCAGGTGCGCGGGCCGTTCGTGCGCATCGCGGTGATCGACACCGGCGCGGGGATGGATGCGCAGACGCGCGAGCGGATCTTCGAGCCGTTCTTCACCACGAAGCCCGTGGGAAAGGGCACGGGGCTCGGGCTCGCGACCGTGCACGGCATCGTGAGCCAGAGCGGCGGCCGCATCTGGGTCGCGAGCGAGCCCGGCAAGGGCACGACCTTCAAGCTCTACTTCCCCGCGGTCGACGCCGACCTCCAGGCGATGATGCGGATCACGCCGCAGGGCTTCCCTGCCATCGGCGACGAGCCGATCGAGTCCGTCCGGAAGTCGCTGGCGACGATCCTGGTCGTCGAGGACGATACGTCGACGCGCGCGGTGACGCGGCGGCTGCTCGAGCGGAACGGATTCACGATCGTCGAGGCGGAGCACGCGGGGGCCGCGCTCGCCGCGCTCGGGAGCGGCACGGTGCCGGTGGACCTTGTCCTGACCGACGTCATGATGCCCGGCATGAGCGGCGTCGACCTCGCGGCGCGGATCGGCGAACGATGGCCTGCGATGCCGGTCCTGTTGATGACCGGCTACTCCGACGCGGAGATCCGCGCCAAGGGCGCGCTGGGCCGCCAGCGCTCGCTGATCGAGAAGCCCTTCACGGCCGCGGGCCTGCTCGCAGCCGTCGATGAGGCGCTCCGCGCCGGCTGATCCCTCCCGCTCTTCCTAGGCACTCATCGCGCGGGCGATGCCGTACCCCGCCGCGCTGACGCTCGCCGTGAGCACCGTGCCCCACGCGAGGTCCACCACCGCGCCGACCATCGGGAAGTCCTTGAGCAGGGCCAGCGCCGTGAGGTCGAATGCCGCGTAGGCGGCGAGCCCGAAGACCGCTCCCGTGGCCACCGCGCGGCCGAGCGACTGCTTCTCGACCGCGGGCAGCACGCAGAGCACGAGGATCGCGGCGACGTAGATCAGATAGAAGAGCACCGCCGCCGCCCACTGGGTATCCGGCCGCAAGAGGTGCCCCATCTGCCGCGTGTAGAAGCCCTTCGCGACGAAGCCCAGCCAGGTCAGGTCGATCGCGAAGAAGACGGCCGTCGTCGCGGCGTAGAGCTTGAGGATGAAGACGAGGTTCAGCGGCCCGTTCACATCGCGCTCCGCTGGAGCTGCTGCGCCACGCGCTGCACGTCGGTGAGGACCCGCAGCAGGTTGCCGCTCCAGATCTTCTCGATGTCCCGCTCGCTGTAGCCGCGCCGGACCAGCTCGAGCGTCACGTTGAAGGTCTCGCCCGCGTTGCGCCATCCGTCCACGCCGCCGCCGCCGTCGAAGTCGGAGCTGATGCCGGCGTGGTCGATGCCGATCAGCTTGACGACGTAGTCGATGTGATCGACAAAGTCCTTCACCGTCGCCATCGCGTCGGAGGGATAGCGGCGGGCCGTGATGTCCTCCTGCGTCGCGAGGTAGGCATTGCGCCGGTCGTCGGGGAGCGCGGCGATCGCGTCACGCACCGCGACCTGTCCCGTCGCGGTGATGCCGAACTCCTTCCGCAGCTCGGCGATCGCGTCCTGACGCTGCCGATTGCGCACGGTGTCGACCGCCGGGTTGCACTTCACGTAGTTGTTGAAGGCCACCAGCTGGACGACGCCGTTGTTGGCCTTGAGTCCGCGCAGTTGCTCGTCGTCGAGGTTGCGGCTGTGATTGCAGATCGCGCGCACGCCCGAGTGCGAGGCCATGATCGGCGCGCGGCTGAGTTGCAGCGCCTGCATCACGCTCGCCTTCGACGGGTGGGAGATGTCGATCATGATCCCCCACTTGTTGAGCTCCTTGATGGCGTCGCGGCCGAGCGGACTCAGGCCGTGATGGAGCCAGACGCCGTCCCGCTCGCCGGTGTTGCTGTCCGAGAGCTGGCTGTGGCCGTTGTGCGCCAGCGAGAGGTAGCGACCGCCGAGGTCGGCGAACTGCTTGACGCGCGTCAGGTCGCTCCCGATCGGGAACCCATTCTCGATGCCGATGAAGACGACCTTGCGGCCGCTGGCGTAGATGCGCCGCGCGTCCTCGGCCGTCCGGGCGAGCCCGACGCGGGTCGGCGCCAGCGAGTCGGTCAACCGGTGGATGGCGGCGAACTTCTCCATCGCCTGCGCGTAGGCGCGCGCGAAGCCGGCGGAGTCGAGCTGCGGGGACTGGCCGACGTAGACGATCAGGAAGGCGGCGTCGAGGCCGCCGGCCTCCATCTTCGGCAGGTCCACCTGGTTGCGCGCGATGCCGGTGACGTAGTTGGCCGAGTCGCGGCGGAAGGCGGCCGGGCTGATGTCCACGTGCGTGTCGAGCGTCATCACGCGGTCGTGGATCGCGCGGGCGCGCGCGACGAGGGCGGGGTCGTCCTGGGCGCCGAGCGGGGCGCCCAGCGGGACGGCCAGCAGGACGGCCGGCAGCGTCAGGGTGAGCAGGGCGGCCGGGACGTTGATGCGCATCTTGTGTTCCTTTGGGAGGGTGCCAGGGTAATGTTGGGACTACGGCCGGGTGATGCGCAACGCTGGTCCCCCCAATCGAATCAGGGAGCGACCCGATGGATCTCGTGACGATGCTACTCGCCGCCGGGCTGCTCGTCCCGGTCTCCGCCGACAGCGTGCGGCCGCCTGCGGGTCCGGTGGTGATCGAGCGCTTCCGCCGCGCGCCGGCGGCGCAGGACAGCGTCTTCCGCTACAGCGCGGCGTACTACAAGCGGCTCGACATCCACCGCTACGCGAGCTACGCGATCCTCCCGCTCTTCGCCTTCCAGTATCTCGCCGGCTCGCAGCTCTACGACAAGGGCGAGAACGCGCCGGACTGGGCGGAGACGGGGCACCCGATCGCGGCGGCCGGCATCATCGGGCTCTTCGCGGCGAACTCGGTCACCGGTGTCTGGAATCTCTGGGAGGGGCGCAAGGATCCCGACCGCGGCAAGCGCCCCGTGATCCACGCGCTCATGATGCTCACGGCGGAGGCGGGGTTCGTCACGACGGCGATCCTCGGCCTCGACGCCGATGCGGGGTCCGACGATGCCCGGACGCACCGCGCCGTCGCGATCACCTCGGTGGGGATCGCGACGGCGGGGTACTTGCTGATGCTGCTCGGCGGGAAGTGACCCGCCCCTGACCCGCGAGGGTCAGCCGCCGAGCACGTCCAACACGCGCCGCACGATCTCCTCGAGGGGCGCGCCCTGCGCCTCCGTGAGGCGACCGGTGTTCACCATCGCCCGGAGCTCGTTCAGCACGGCGCCGAGCTGGCCGGAGACCGGTGTCAGGTTGCCGGCCTCGACCTGCCGGCGCGCCGCCTCAAGCTTCGCGGCGAGCGAGTTGGCGTTGCCGCGACCGAGCGCGCCGCTCGCGGCCAGGTCATTGATGAACCCGAGCGCGCGGTCGATGCCCACCAGCGGCGGGATGGTCGTGATGGTGGCCGTCGTCGTCACGGTGTCGGCGAGGCCGCGGATGTCCGTGACGATCAGCCGCACGGTGTAGGAGCCGGCCGAGGCGTAGGTGTGCTGCACCGATGCGCCGGTGGCCGTGGCGGCGTCACCGAAGCTCCAGGCATGGGTGAGCGCGTCGCCATCGGCATCGGTCGAGCCCGCGCCGCTCATCGCGACCAAATCGCCCGCGTAGGCGGCGTACGGACCGTCCAGCGCGGCCTCGGGCGGCCGCGTGCCGCTCTCGACCGCGATCTCCACGTCGTCGCGCAGCAGCGCGAAGAGGTCGTACCCGCTCAGCGCCTCGACCGCGTCGATCGTCGTGCGATAGGTGTTCCAGTCGACATTGCGGATGCCGGCGTCGTTGGGCATGATCGCCGCGATGACCTCGACGTCGTCCCAGCTGTCGACGTTCGCGAGGCCGGCGTTGCGCGGCAGGATCAACGCGACCTTCCAGACCGCCGTCGGGATGACGATCCGGCCCTCGTTCTTCACCGTGCCCTTGTTGCCGGCGACGCCCGCGATGATGAAGAGCTCGCGGTCGGAGAAGCGGGCGAGGTCGCCGAGATGGTTCTCCATCAGCGCCCACGGCCCCTGGTTGTTGTCGGCCGCCTGCGGGATGATGTTCGAGAAGTAGAAGGTGTGCGCATTGTCGAGGCTGCCGCTGGTGCGGTCGAACGAGCGCGCGAGGTGGCCGCGGTCGATGCCGTAACCGGCGATCGTGCCGGCACCGGTGTAATCGGCGGTGGTGTAGGGCGTGTAGCGCGCCGCGAGCTCCGGGTCGAAGGTGAAGCAGTCGCAGCGGTCCTCGCCGCCGAAGTGCGTGGCCTCGAGGTTGTAGGCGACCCAGTTCGGGGTGCCCCGCGCCGGGTTGTACGAGGCGACATATTGCGCGCGACGCACGAGGATGTCGTTCGAGGCGTCCCCGTCCGCGGGCTCGCCGAACTCGGCGTGGTCCGCGTACACCGCCGTGAGCGACGCCGTGGCGATGCGCGTCGGCAGCGAGTAGGTGGCGGTCGTGCCCTCCGACGCCGTGGCGCGCAGGATCGCCGTGCCCGCGGCGAGGGCGCGCATCACGCCGTCGGCGTCGATGCTCGCGATGCCCGGCGTGAGCGAGGTCCAGGTGATGGTCGTCGGGACCACCACGCCGGCGCCGTTGCGCAGCGTCGCGAAGAGCTGGTCCTCGAACCCGACCGGGAGGGCAGGGTCGGAGGACGTGCGACCGGTGAACGCGATCGAGCTGGACGGCGGGACCGGCGTCTGGCCGAAGCAGACACCGAAGGTCGCGGCCGAGGCGGTCGCCCAGGTGCCATTCACCCGGCGCTGCAGCGACTGGCCGATCGGCGTCGTCGAGGGTTCGAAGACGCCGATGTCCGTCGAGGTGAGGCCGGCCGCGGGTCCGTTCGTCGCGGTCAGCGTGCCTTCATACGAGAGGAACTCGACGACCCCACCCGCGGCGTCGATGAGTGCGAAGCCGTCCGAGCTGCCGTTCTGGATGCCGTCGGCGGGATAGGAGATGAAGATCGTGCCGCGCCCGCTGCACTGGTCCGCGAAGGTGCCGGTGAGCGCGCGCGTGCTGTACTGCGCACCGCCGGTCTGGTTGTAGAGCACGATGCTCCATCCGTCGATGCTCGTGCCGGCCGGACCCTCGACCTCGATCGCCTCGTTCGCGTCCGCGCCGTTGTTGTCGTAGTGGATCTCGGAGAAGCGCACCGCGGGAAGGCCGCTCGGGGCCTCGACCGTGACGAGCGCCGAGTCGCGCACCCCGTTCGGAGCGGTGGCCACCACGTACACGGTGCCGGCGGCGACCCCGGTCACGGTGCCAGCCGCGTTCACGAGGGCGGTCGCCTCGCTGCGGCTCGCCCAGGTGAACGTGGCGCCGGCGACCGGGGCATCGGCCGCGGTGAACGCGGAGGCGGTAAGCAGGACGCTCGCGCCGACCGCGACCGTGGCGGTCGGCGGCGCGACATCCACGCGGTCGATCACGACCGGCTCTTCATTGGTCGTGCCGTCGTTGCAGGCGCCGAAGGTGCTAGCGGCGGGGGCGTCCCACGTGTCGTCGGCGTTGCGCTGCAGCGAGAGCCCGAGGGCCTCGGTGCCGTTCTCGGAGACGAGGATGTCGGTCGAGGTCATCCCGTTGGCGGGGCCGTTGAGGGCCGTCATCACACCCTCGTACGACAGGAACTCGACGACCGTTCCGGCCGCATTCACGAGGGCGATGCCGTCCGGTGACCCGTTCTGGATGCCGTTCGATGCATAACTGAAGAAGACCACGCCGCGCGCGCCGCAGGTCGCCGGCACCACGCCGGAGAACGTCTGCAGCGGCGTGTAGCTCAGTCCGTTGGACCCGTTGTACAGGACGAGCGTCCACCCCGTGAGATCGGTGCCGGCGGGCGCCGACACCTCGATCGCTTCGCCGGCGTCCGTGCCCGTGTTGTCATAGTGGATCTCGCTGATCCGCACTGGCAGGTGGGCGGAGGCCGAGCGGCTCGTGAGCTGCGCCGACGCCGGACCCGTCGGCGCCTCACGCGAGCAGGAGTTCAGGAGCGCGACGACGGCGAGGAGCGCGACACTCAGGATGCGAATGCGCATCGGAAGTCCGGGAACGGGGGTGGGAGGTGCCACGCGGGTGCGCGACACAATCAAGGACTAAGACGCAAGTTTTGCGCCCCAGCAGACCGCCGGCCGCATCACGTCTTGACGCCTGCAGAGGGGGCGATCCCGGGCGCGATTCGCCCCTCCACGGGCGTTCCGCCACGTCCGACGACCGTTCGGTGGCCCCCAGGGGGCGATCCCGGCCACTCCGGGGCACTCCCACGGCGTCCGCCCGGTTCGTACGTTGGAACATCGCCGCAGCGCGTCGCGCCGTGGCCACGAAAGCAGCACAGACCTCGACCGCAGGAGACGCTCGATGATCACGCGAAAGGCCGACGCCCGCTGGGAAGGCGAACTCAAGACCGGCAAGGGCAACATCAAGCTGGGGAGCGGTGCCTTCGAAGGACCGTTCTCGTTCGGCACCCGCTTCGAGGGCGCACCGGGCACCAATCCGGAGGAACTCCTCGGTGCCGCGCACGCGGGGTGCTTCACGATGGCCCTCTCCAACAGCCTGGCCCAGTCGGGCTTTCCGGTGACGAAGGTCGAGACGACCGCGACCGTGCAGCTCGACAAGACCGCGACGGGCTTCGCCATCGTCGGCATCGCGCTCGAGACGCGGGGCATCGTGCCCGGCCTCTCTGAGGCCGAATTCCAGAAGGCCGCCGAGGCCACGAAGGTGGCCTGCATCATCTCGAAGGCGCTCGCGAGCGTGCCGATGACGCTCAAGGCCACGCTGGGCTGATGGCGGAGAGGCGCCTGCAGGTCTACGAAGGCGACGGGTTCGCGGTCGCGTTCGACCCGAACCTCTGCACGCACTCGGCGCGCTGCGTGCGCGGACTCCCCGCGGTATTCGACGTCAGTCGAAAGCGATGGGTCGACGTGAGCGCCGCCGACGCCGACGCGATCGCCGCACAGGTCGCACGCTGCCCGTCGGGCGCGCTGCAGTTCCGGCGCGGCGATCCGCCGTCCGGGGAACACTGAACGAACCCCCCCGTCGGGCCGTATCCCGGAGGCCGCGCACGCTCTCCGATCCCGCTCGCTCCGTGCCACTCTTCCTCGTGCGATCCACCACGCGGCTCCGGTTCGCGATGTTCCTGGTCGTGGCAACGGGCCAAGCGCTCGTCGCGACGGCGCAGGCGCACGCGCAGGTGCCGGTGCCGGTGCCGGGGCGCCGCGACACCACCGCCCAGCCGATCGCGCCGCGTGAGGTGCGCGGCGCGCGGACCGCGACGGTGGTCGGCGGAGCCGCCGTGCAGACGCTCAAACTCGATTCGCTGCGCACGTCGATCGCGCCCTCGCTCGCCGAGGTGCTGCGCACGGTCCCGCTCGTGCTCGTGCGCACCAACTCGCGCGGCGAGGTCGAGCTCTCGGTGCGCGGGTCGGAGAGCCGCCAGGTGGGCATCATGCTGAATGGGCTGCCGCTCTCGCCGGGATGGGACGGCCGCGCGGACCCCTCGCTCATCCCGCTCTCGGGCATCTCCGAGCTCACCTACGTGCGCGCGACGTCGTCGGTGCTCGGCGGACCGAACACCCTCGGCGGCGTGATCGACCTGCGCGTCGATCACGACGCGCGCGCGCTCACGCCGCGGCTCTCCCTCGGCTCCGATGAGACGGGCGCACGACTCGCGTCCGGGGGTCTCGCGGCGTCCACGGCAGTCGGCGCGCACTCGCGGCTGAGCTGGCGACTCGGCGGCGGCATCCGCGAGCTCGACGGCATCGTGCGGGCGCGCGGCGTGCCGGATCCGATCGCCGACGCCGACCTGCGCACGAACACGGACGTCCGGTCGAAGGATCTCTTCGGCGCGCTGGCGTGGCGCGCCGAGAACGGCGCCGGGCTCTCCGCCCTCGTGACCGGGTACGACATGTCGCGCGGCGTGGCGCCGGAACTGCATCTGTCCGCGCCCCGGCTCTGGCGCTACCCGCGCCAGTCGCGGCGCGCGACGCAACTGCGCGCGCAGTCGCCGCTCTGGGTGTCGGGCGGCGGCACGACCGAACTCGAACTGAGCGGCGGCTGGCTCGACGGCACGACCGACATCCAGAACTTCACCGACGCGACGTTCACCACCGTGAACGGCACCGAGGAGGGGCGCGAACTCGTGTCCAGCGCGCGCTTCGCCGCGACGCAGTCCCTGCCGTCGGGAACGCAGTTCCGGGCTGCCGTGACGGCCAACCGCGTGCGCTACGACGAGACCATCGGCACGGCGGCGGCGTCGCGGTATCGACAGTCGCTGCTGAGCGCGGGACTCGAGACGCAGTGGGTGGCGGGGACGCGGACGCTGCTGAGCGGTGGCGTCGTCTACGACCGCGCCGAGACGATCGAGGCCGGAGGCCGACCACCGCTGGGTCGGCAGGACCACATCGGCTGGCGGCTCGGAGCGACCGTGCAGACGGCGCCACGCACGAAGTTCCACGCGAGCGCGAGCCGTCGCGCGCGCTTCCCTGCGCTGCGCGAACTCTATTCCGGCGCGCTGAACCGGTTCGAACCCAATCCCGCGCTGCGTCCCGAGCAGCTGCTCGCGGCCGAGGCGGGCGTCTCCTTCGGCCATGGCGCAGTGCTCGGCGGCGTCAGCGCCCAGGTGACGGCCTTCCATCACTGGCTCAAGGACGGCGTCGTGCGCGTCGGGGTGCCCAACACGAATCGCTTCACGCGCGTGAACCGCGACGAGACGCGGACGGTCGGTGCCGAAGTACTGCTCGGATGGAGCGCCCCGGCCGGCGGACCATCGCTGACCCTCGACCTCGTCGCGCAGCGGGTCACGATCCGCGACCTGATCGCGGGTGGCACCGGACGCAAGCCGGAGCACATGCCGGGGTTCCGTGCGATGCTCGACGGTACCGTGCCGACGGTGGCGCGCCTCAGTGCCGGCGCCAACGTCTCGCACATCGGCTCCCAGTTCTGCGTGAACCCCGAACTCGGCCGCGACGTCGCGCTGGCCGCGCAGACCGTCGGCGGTGTCTCACTGCAGCGGAGCTGGGGACTCGGTACGGGCCACGCCTTCCGCGCCTTGCGCGTTCTCGCGTCGATGGACAACGTGACCAACGCCGCAGCCTATGAGCAATGCGGATTGCCGCGCGCGGGACGCACGCTCCGACTGGGCGTCGACCTGCGCTGAGGGGGCACGACCTCATCGGGGGGATCGCGCGATGGCCGAGATCAAGACGAAGGCGACGAAGGCGAGCGTGGACGCGTTCCTGAAACGGGCCGCGGGGACGCGGAGCGCGGACTGCGCCACGCTCGTGGCGATGCACACCAAGGCGACCGGCGCCAAACCACGGATGTGGGGACCGAGCATCATCGGCTTCGGCAGCTGCAAGTACCGGTATCCCGACGGCCGCGAGATGGACTGGATGGAGGCGGCCTTCTCACCGCGCTCGACGGACCTCGTGCTCTACCTGTCGGTGTCGTTCCCCGAGCGGAAGGCGTTGCTGGCGAAGCTGGGTAAGCACCGGATCGGCAAGTCCTGTCTCTACATCAAGCGGCTCGCCGATGTGGACCTGCAGGTGCTGCAGCAGCTGGTCGAGCGCTCGGTGGCGGCGGCGCGCGAGCAGAACGCGTGAGGCAGCGGGCGATGGTGGTCGTGGCGGGGCTCACCTGCGCGCTGCCGTGGACGATCGCGTCCGCGCAGGTGCGAGCGCCGGCACCGGTCACGCGCGCCGCGCGCGCGACCGAGACGGCGCGGATCGGCGAGGGGGAGCGGATCGAGCATTCGTTCAGCCGGATCACCGGACTCGCGCTCGACGCGGCCGGCAACCTCTACGTCGCGGACGCGCAAGAGCAGCGCATCGCGGTGTTCGCGCCGGACGGGACGCGGCTCGCGCTGTTCGGCCGCGTGGGGAAGGGGCCGGGGGAGTTCGATCACCCGACGCAGATCGCGATTGACTCGGCGGGGGTTCTCTGGGTCAGCGACGTGGTCCGGGTGCAGCGCTTTCGCGCCGCGTCGACCGGGGCCCCGGCCACCACCTACGCGGCGGTCGTCGGAACGGTCACCTTCCACGACTGGACGTCCACGCGCGCGGGCGTGATCGATCGCGCCGGCCACTTTCACGTGCCGGTCTCGTATACCCGGACGGCCGGACCAGACGCCGGACCCGTCGCGATGATCAAGCGGCTCGCGCGCGACGGGCGCATCGTCGATTCGGTGCTCGTGCCGCGCTACCCGAATGCGCCATCCTCCAGCGCGCGATACAGCGTCGATGCGCGCAGCGGGCGGATGCTCCGTGGGCTCAACCACGTTCCGTTCGCGGGGGTGCCCGTCTGGACGTCGTCGCCGGTCGGAACGATCATCAGCGGGAATGGCCTGAAGTACGAACTCGTCGAGACCGACGGGGCGGGGACGGTCGTCCGACGGTTCAACCGGACCGACGCGGCGGTCCCGATCGACGCCGCGGAGCGCCGCGACTCCCTGCGCGCGCTCACCGTCCGGTTCGATTCGATCCCGGTGCCGCTGACCCAGGTCCAGGGGATGCCAGAGGAGGTTCGCCAGAAGCGGCTGCCCACGCACTATCCACCATACCGCGAGTTGAGCGTCTCGCGCGAGGGAGCGCTCTGGGTGCGGCGCTGGACGACGCCGGCCGAGCGCGGCACCTCCCGGTACGACGTGTTCGCACCGGACGCGCGGTTCCTGGGCACGGTCTCGCTGCCGGCCGAGCTCATCGGGGAGCCGACCCTGATGATCGCGGGCCGACGCGCCGCCGGGATCGTGACCGACCGCGAGACCGGTCTGCAGACCGTGGTCCGATTCGATGTGCCCGACTGGGTCGCGGGTGAATCCACATCGCCGCGACGGCCGTAGGTTCGGGTATGCCACACCAAGGCACCGCCCCGACTCCCGCGTCCGCGCCTCCGGCGCGTACGATCCCCGGTCAGCTCCCCGTCAGCGGAACGCCGGCGCCGATCGCACGACCATCGGGCACCGCCGTCGAGATCTACCAGGGGCTCCGCGCGCAGCGACGCGTGCTGCTCGACCAGCTCGAGCGCCTCGAGGAAACGCGCGGGGAACTCGTCCAGAATCTCCGCCAGGGCACGGTGGGCGATGCCGATCGCACCGGCATCGAGCAGCGGATCGCCGCGACGGACCAGCAGATCGCGCGGGTCTCGATCGAGATCGCCGAGGCCGATGCGCAGGTGGCCGCGGCCGCGGCCGTGCCGGGCGCCACGGTCACGCCCCCTGATCCGAACCCCTGGCAGTACGGTCCCCCGGAAGAGCTCGTGGCGATGGGGATCGGCTTCTCTGCCTTGCTGCTGTTCCCGGTCGCGATCGCCTACGCGCGCCGCATCTGGAAGCGCTCGCACGTGACCGTCGCGCTCACGCCGGACATCGCCGAGCGCATCAGCGCGATGGAGCGCTCGATCGACGCCGTCGCGGTGGAGGTGGAGCGCGTGGGCGAGGGCCAGCGGTTCGTCACGCAGCTGCTCGCCGAGCAGTCGCGCCCGAAGCTTGCTGAGGGGGCGCGCGACCGGCACGTTTGAGGGGTCGGCAGGTCCCCCTCCACGCGTCGTGAGGCTGCAGTGCCCGCTCATCCGTTCCGCCCGCTCACCGCCCTCGCTCTCGTCGCGACGGTGGCATCGACCGTCCTCGCCCAGGATCCCGCGCGGGATCCCGCGCGGGATCCCGCGCGGGATCCGGCCGCCGCGCCTTACGACGTGGCGTGGGTGAAGGCCAACTACCGGAAGGTCGAGACGCGCATCCCGATGCGCGACGGCGTCCGCCTCTTCACCAGCATCTACGTGCCGCGCGACACGGCGGGGAAGCGCTTCCCGATCCTGATGACGCGCACGCCGTACAGCGCCCAGCCCTACGGCGACACGCTCTATCGCGCGACGCTCGGGCCCTCGGGCAATCCGCGCTGGGCACGCGAGGGCTACATCTTCGTCGTGCAGGACGTGCGGGGCCGGTGGTACTCCGAAGGCGACTTCACCGAGATGACGCCGCACAAGCCGGTGAAGCGGGACCCGAAGAAGGACGTTGACGAGTCCACCGATTCGTACGACACCGTGGACTGGCTCATCAAGAACGTGCGCCCGAACAACGGTGCGGTCGGGATCTTCGGCGGGTCGTGGCCGGGGTTCTACGCCACCGCGAGCTGCATCGACGCGCACCCGGCGCTCAAGGCCTGCTCACCCCAGGCGCCGATGACCGACGTCGCCGCCGGGGACGACAACTATCACAACGGCGCCTTCCTGCTGGCGCACAACTTCGGGTTCTTCACGCGCTTCGGGCGCGGCCCGCGGCTGCAGCCGGGCCCCGACACGCCCTTCCCGTTCTCGATGGGGACGCGCGACGCCTACAAGTTCTACCTCGAGATGGGACCGGTGGGCCCGGGCTCGCGGAAGTACTCACCGCCGGCTGCCGCGCCGCTCTGGAACACGATCATCGGCCACCCGACCTATGACGACCACTGGGAAGCCCGCAACATCCGGAAGCACCTCAAGGGGATGCGGCCGGGGATCCTCGTCGTCGGCGGCTTCTTCGATACCGAGGATCTCGCGGGCCCCTGGGGCACGTGGCGCGCGATCGAGCAGCTCACCCCGCAGAACGACGCGCGCATCATCGTCGGCCCCTGGTCGCACGGCGGCTGGGGTCGCGGGGACGCCAATGTGCTCGGCGACCAGCGCTTCGGCGCACCGAGCGGGCCGTTCTATCGCGACTCGATCGAGGTCCCGTTCTTCCGGCACCACCTGCGCGGCACGTCGCTGCCGGCGTACTTCGCGGAGGCGATGGTGTTCGAGACGGGCACCAACCGGTGGCGCTTCTATGAGCGCTTCCCGACGAAGGAGGCGCGGAAGGCCTCGCTCTACCTGCATCCGGGCGGAAAGCTCGCGTTCACGCCGCCGCCGGCGCTCTCCGGCGCCGCCGAGTTCGATGCCTACGTGAGCGACCCGGCGACGCCGGTACCGACGACGGGACGGATCGAGGCCAACGGGATGCCGCGCGACTACATCACCGGCGACCAGCGCTACGCCTCGCGCCGGAGCGACGTGCTCACGTACCAGTCCGACGTGCTCACCGAGGACGTGACGATCGCCGGTCCGCTCTCGCCGCTGCTGCACGTGGCGACGAGCGGCACCGACGCGGACTTCTTCGTGAAGGTGATCGACGTGATGCCGGACGACGCGCCGAACTGGGAGGGGGACGCGAGCGGGTTCACCGTGGGCGGCGCGCAGTTCCTGCTGCGCGGCGAGCCCTTCCGCGCGCGCTATCGGCGCAGCTTCCGGACGCCGATCCCGTTCGTGCCCGACCAGCCCGACAGCCTCGCATTCACGATGCCGGACATCAACCATACGTTCCGGCGCGGGCACCGCATCATGATCCAGATCCAGAGCACCTGGTTCCCGTTCATCGACCGGAATCCGCAGACCTTCGTGCCGAACATCTTCGAGGCGCGGCCGGAGGACTTCCGCGCCGCGACGATGCGGGTGTACCGCAGCGCGGCCCGACCGACGCGGGTGGAGGTCCTTGTCCAGCCCTAAGCTCCCCTACCGGGAGCTGTTCGAGGCGAACCCGCACCCGATGTGGGTCTACGACCTCGCCACGCTGCGGTTCATGGCGGTGAACGATGCGGCGGTGGCGAAGTACGGATGGTCGCGCGAGGAGTTCCTCGCGATGACGATCCTGGGGATCCGGCCGCCGGAGGACGCGCCGCTCGTCGAGGCCAAGGTGCGCGAGATCCCCGACGGGGTCGCGAGTTCGGGCCTCTGGCGGCACCGGACGCGCGCCGGGGGCGACCTGCGGGTGGAGATCGCGTCGCACACGATGGCGTTCGACGGGCGTCCGGCGCGGCTCGTGGTGGCCTACGACCTGACGCGGCAGCACGAGGCGCTGGCGGCGATGCGCGCGAGCGAGGAGCGGTTCCGGATCGTCGCGCGCGCCACGACGGACGCGATCTGGGACTGGGATCTCGACACCGACGCGATCTGGTGGAATGACGGGCTTCGTGAACTCTTCGGCGACGTGCCGGAGGGCGGACCGCCGACGGGGACCTCGTGGCTCGCGCGCATCCACCCCGACGACCGCGCCCGCGTGCACGAGAGCATCCAGGCGGTCATCCGCGGGAGCGGCGACGCGTGGAGCGACGAGTACCGGTTCGGGCGCGCCGACGGCAGCTACGCCGTCGTCTCCGACCGCGGGTTCGTGATCCGGCGCGGCGACGGCACGCCGACGCGCATGGTCGGCGGGATGACCGACATCACCGACCGGCGATCGCTCGAGCAGCAGGTGCTGCGGGCGCAGCGGCTCGAGAGCATCGGCACGCTGGCGGGCGGGATCGCGCACGACCTCAACAACATGCTCTCCCCGATCCTGATGTCGATCGATCTGCTGCGCGGCCACGTGCCGCCGGGCGAAGGGCGTGAGATCCTCTCGACGATCGAAGCGAGCGCGCAGCGCGGCGCCGACCTCGTGCGGCAGGTGCTGACGTTCGCGCGCGGCGTCGATGGCCAGCGCGCCCCGATCGCGGTCCGCGACCTGACGCGCGACATCGTGCGGATCCTTGTCGACACCTTTCCGAAGGACATCCAGCTGCGCACCGAGGTCCCCGACGACACGTGGACGGTGATCGGGGACCGCACCCAGATGCACCAGGTGCTGCTGAACCTGTGCGTCAACGCGCGCGATGCGATGCCGCCGGGCGGCACCCTGCTGATCCGCGCCGAGAACCTGCGGCTCGACCCGGCGGCGGCGGGCGCCATCCCCGACGCGCACGCCGGGACGTTCGTGCGCCTCGCGGTCACCGACGACGGGCCGGGGATCCCGCCGCGGGTGCTCGAGCGGATCTTCGAGCCCTTCTTCACCACGAAGGACGTCGGCAAGGGGACCGGGCTCGGGCTGCCGACCGTGCAGGCGATCGTGCGGAGCCACGGCGGATTCGTGACCGTCCGCAGCGTCCCCGGCAGCGGCACGACGTTCGAGGTGCACCTGCCGGCCGACCCCGAGGTGGCGGTGCTCGACGGCCCGCGCGACCGCCGCTCCCCGTCCCGTGGACTCGGCGAGCTGATCCTCGTGGTGGACGACGAGCCGAACATCCGCGCCTTCACTGCGCGGCTGCTGGAGCGGAGCGGCTACCGCGTGCTCACGGCGGCCTCCGGCGACGAGGCGATCGCCACGGTCGGCGCCCGCGCGCGGGACTTCGCGCTGGTGATCACGGACCTGCGGATGCCGGGCGCCGACGGGCGCGCGGTCGTGCGCGCCGTGCGCCGGCTGGCCCCGACGGTGCCGCTGATCGCGATGAGCGGGCTCGACGTGCGCACCGGGGGCAGTGACGAGATGTCGGACGCGATGCTCCTGCCGCTGCTGAAGCCCTTCACCGCGGCGCAGCTCGACGACACGGTGCGGCGGGCGCTCGCACTGCGACCGGTCCGCTGACACCTGGCCGGCGTGGGAGCAGGGGAACCTCAACGGCGTCACTGTCGTTCGAGTAAGATTGCGGCGTCGTCATACGGACCACACCCACCCATGCCCTCATCCAGGCGCTGATGACCCGCACCTCGATGTTCGCGTATCCCCGGCAGGACATCGTCGCCGGGTCGGTCGTCTTCCTCGTTGCGCTGCCGCTCTGTCTCGGGATCGCCATCGCGTGCGGCGTGCCGCCCGTGTCGGGGCTGGTCGCGGGCGTGATGGGGGGCCTGATCGTTCCGTGGATCAGCCGATCGCCGCTCTCCATCACCGGGCCCGCCGCCGGCCTCACCTCGATCGTGCTCACCGAGGTGGATCGGCTCGGCTCGCTCGAGCTCTTCCTGATGGCGACGCTGATCGCGGGCTTCCTGCAGTTCGGGCTCGGTCTCGCGCGCGCCGGCGGCATCTCGACGATCGTCCCGTCGGCGGTCATCAAGGGGATGCTCGCGGCGATCGGCATCACGATCATCTGGAAGCAGCTGCCGGTCGCCTTCGGCGTGACCGGCGGTCTCGGCGACATCGTCGGTAACATCCACCCCGGCGCGGCGCTGCTCACGGCGGTGTCGCTGGCGATCCTCTACGGCTGGAAGCACACGCCGCTCGCGCGCTTCAGCTTCCTCCCGGCGGCGCTCATCGTCGTGCTGGTCTCGAGCGGCCTCGCGGCCGCCCTCGCGGACCACGCGACGCTCGGTCTCGCGCGCCAGCACTTCGTGGACGTGCCCCTGGGCGGCGTCAGCGCGCTGGCGGCGGCGTTGCCGCGGCCCGACTTCGCCGGCGTCACGAATCCCGCGGTCTGGGTCGCCGCGATCACGATCGCGATCGTCGCCAGCATCGAGACGCTGCTCTCCGTCCAGGCCGTGGACCGCCTCGATCCGATGCGGCGTACGAGCCCGCCCAACCGCGAGCTCCTCGCGCAGGGCGCCGCCAACGCGGCCTCGGGGTTCCTCGGTGGCCTGCCGGTGACGGCGGTGATCGTGCGCAGCGGCGCGAACCTCGCCGCGGGCGGCCGTGAGCGGATGTCGGCGCTCGTGCACGGCATCCTGCTCGCCGTCGCGGTCATCTTCGCCGGCGCGCTGCTCAACCGGATCCCGCTCGCCGCGCTCGCCGCGGTGCTGATCCAGGTCGGCCTCAACCTCTGCAAGCCGGCGCTCTTCAAGCTGCAGGTGAAGCTCGGGATCACGCAGCTGCTCCCCTTCGCGATCACCATCGCCGCGGTGCTGGCGCTCGACCTCCTGAAGGGCGTCATCGTCGGCATCATCGTCGGAATCGGCTTCGTGATCCACCAGAACTCGAAGGGCACGTTGACGGTCACGCAGGAGCCCGACGGCGAACTGCTGGTCCGCTTCCGTCGCGACGGCACCTTCGTCTCGAAGCCGGGGATCGTCGCCGTGCTCGAGCGCATCCCGGACGGGTCGAGCATCATCATCGACGCCACGGGGGAGTATGTCGATCACGACGTGAAGGAGGTCATCGCGAACTTCCTCGTCGATGCGCCACGGCGCGAGATCCTCGTCTCGCTCCGCGGGATCGACCTCTCGCTCGCGACCGGCGGGGGCGGCCACTAGATGGCGCACGCCGCGACGGAGCCCGGGGCGCACCACCCCGTCCGAGCGGCGCTCCAGACGGCCCACGGCATCCTCCCGGACCAGGGGCCGATCGGCGTCTTCGTCCATCACAACACGCTGCACGCCTTCCAGCACCTCCCGTTCCACGAGGGGGTGCAGGAAGGCGCGCGTGCGGTCGGGGCGCGTCCCGACCGCAGCGAGGAGGAGGTCCGCGCGGCCTGGCGCTGCGGGCGGATCGCGGACGACGATATCGCGGCGATGCTGGGCGAGTCGCACGGCGCGCGCCCCCCGCGGCGCCGAAGGCGTGATCGAGGACCTGCGTTGCATCGTGGTCGATTCGTGGACCGCCGAGCAGGTGATCGCGGAGTCGCTCGAGGCGCTGGGCGTCACCGGTGATGCGCAGGAGGACTACGTCCTCGCGGTCGCCAGCGCGCTGCCCGGCTGGCCCTGGATGTTCGCACGGCTCGAGCGGAACCCGCAGGATCGGACGCCCAGGGTCCCGGTCGCGCTCGAGGAGTTCATCGCCGTGCGGCTGGTCTTCGAACGACACGCGGTGGCGCACGCCTGCGGGATGCTCTTCGCGGCCATCGGTGCGGCGGGGCGGGGCCACCAGACGGCGGCGCTGCTGGTCGTGCTCACGACCTCGGCGGCGATGGGAGGGCTGGACGTGCTCGTCACGTCGCTCGAGGAGCGCGCGGGTCCGGTCCGCTGGACGGACCGGGCGGACGCGCGCAGGCGTTCCCCCGCCTGGCGGCCGCCTCCGCGCTCTTCGGGGCGGCCGGTGTGGCGATGCCCGGCACCGCCGGGTTCATCGCCGACGACCTGCTGCTCCACGCCCTCTGGGAGGAAAGTGTGGGGGCACCGTCCTCGTGCTCACCGGCAGCGCGGTCCTCGCGATCGCAACGCTCTCCGCCTGGTCGCGTATCTTCCTCGGCAAGCCCGTGGCGTCGTTGGCCCCGGGTTGCTGCTGACGCCGGCCGAGGCGTTCCTTGGCGGCGCGGAGCACATGCTCGCTCGCTGATGCCGGACAGGTCGAACCCTCCTTCCGTGGGACCGCACATGCACACGCTCCGCCTCGCGACCCGTCGCGGCCTCGCCGCCCTCGTACTCACCGTCTCCGTCCCGGGCCTCCTGCCGGCATCGCCTGCGACCGGCGTGCCGCGGCGGGGCGGGTCGGCCGCACCGCGGGAGAGGGTCGTCCAGCGCGACGGCTTCGTGGGCGTGCGCGTGGACCTCGATCGCAATAAGGTCTTGCTCGAGATCGCGCCGGATCGCCTTGGCAAGGACTTCCTGCACGAGTCGGTGCTCGCCACCGGACTCGGCACGCCGGCGCTCGGACTCGACCGCGGCCAGACGGGCGGGAGCGCGGTGCTGCGCTTCGAGCGGATGGGAAAGCGCGTGCTGATGGTACGGGACAACTGGGGTGTGCGGGCGCCGGGGGCCGACGCGGCCGGCCAGCGCGCGGCGAGGGAGGCGTTCCCGGCCTCGGTGGTGGCGTCCTTCCCGATCGAGTCGGAGACCAATGGCACGCTGGTGGTCGATGCGACCGCGTTCTTCCTCTCCGACACCTACGGCATCGGCGAGTCGATCCGCCGGTCGCAGCAGGGGAGTCCGCGCGTCGACGCGTCCCGCAGCTGGATCGACACCGCGCGCACGAAGGCCTTCCCGACGAACACTGAGATCCACGCGGTGCTCACCTTCGCCGTCGACAATCCGGGCGGGGCACTCCGTCGCACGACCCCCGATGCATCCGCGCCGGTGTTCGAGCTCCACCATTCGCTGGTCGCGCTGCCTTCCGCGGACGGGTTCCGTCCGCGGAAGGCCGACCCGCGCTCGGGATACTTCGGCGGGTCGTACAACGACTTCTCGCAGTCGTTCGAACAGATCTACCGCGACGGCGCGATCAACCGCTGGCGCCTCGTGCCGAAGGACCCGGCGGCGTACCAGCGTGGCCAGCTCACGGAGCCGGTGACACCGATCGTCTACTATCTCGATCCGGGCATCCCGGAACCGTACAAGACCGCGTTCCGCGAGGGCGGGCTGTGGTGGAACAAGGTCTTCGAGGCGGCGGGGTGGCGGAACGCGTTCCAGGTGCGCGACCTGCCGGCGGGCGCGGACCCGATGGATGCCCGCTACAACATGATCTACTGGGTGCATCGCACCGGCCCGGGCCCCTCGGTGGGACCGTCCTTCTCCGACCCGCGCACCGGCGAGATCGTGCGCACGGTCGTGCGGATGGATTCGTGGCGCTCGCAGATCGACTTCAACATCTGGGCGGGGCTGGTCCCGGCCGCGGGAGCGAACGGGCTCAACGTCACCTCGGAGGCGTTCGCGATGTCGCGCCGCCGGCAGCACACGGCGCACGAGATCGGCCACACGATCGGCCTCTCGCACAACTACATCTCGTCGGCGCAGGACCGTGCCTCGGTGATGGACTATCCGTTCCCGCTGATCACGGTGGACGCGCGCGGCACGCTCGACCTTTCGAAGGCCTACGCCCCGATGGCGGGCGGCTGGGACTCGCTCGCGGTCCGCTACGGCTACACCTGGTTCCCCGACGCGCGCGCCGAGGCCGCGGGACTCGACCGGATCGTGAAGGAAGGGCTCACGCGCGGGCTGCGCTTCGTCGCCGACCAGCACGCGGGGGCGGATGGATCGATCCCCGATGCGACGCGGTGGGACGAGGGCCGGACGCTGTTCGACGCGGTGGAGCGCACGAGCGCGGTGCGGCGCGTCGCGATCGAGAAGTTCGATGAACGCGCGATCAAGCCGGGCGAGCCGATGTACCTGCTCAACATGCGCTTCGCGCACGTCTACCTGCATCACCGCTACTCGCTCGAGGGCGTGATCAAGTACATCGGCGGGATGGACTTCCGATACGCGATGCGCGGCGATGGCCAGGTGCCGACGGCGATCACGCCCGCGGCGGAGCAGCGCCGGGCGCTGACGGTGGCGCTCGACGCCATCCAGCCGGCGAAGTTGACGGTCCCCGAGCGCGTGATGGCGCTGATCCCTCCGGTGCCGCCGGGCGGCGACGGCCAGTTCGAGTGGATCGGCCTCGCGGGCACGGCGTTCGACCAGGTCTCGCTCGCCGGCGGGCTGGCGACCGAGGTGGTCGAGGGGATCCTCCACCGCGAGCGGCTTGCACGTGTCGCACTCTTCTTCGCGCGCGATGCGTCGAACCCGACGCTCGACGAGGTCATCCGGGCGGTCGTGGACCGCACCTGGGGTGCGCCATTGCCGACGAACCCGAACGAGCAGGCGATCCAGCGCGCGGTGCAGCGCGTCGTGCTGAACACGCTCCTCGACCGCTCCGGCGACCAGAACGCGCTCCCCGACGTCCGCCAGGTCTCGGAACTGCATCTCGACGAACTCAAGACCCGCCTCGAGGCGCAGACCGCCGGCTCCCCCGCCCAGCGCGCGCTGCGGGCGAGCGCGCTGCGGGACATCGCGCGCTACTTCGACGGCGACGACGAGCCGGCGAAGCGGTCGCGGTTCGCGGTGATACCGCTCCCGTGGCCGTAGGCCACGGGAGCGGAGTAGAAAGTAGAACGCATGAAGTAGAAAGGGGCCGGCCTCGGCACCCGAGCCCGCCAACCCCCGTTCTACTTTCTACTTTCTACTTTCTTCATTAGAAGTCCATTAAGCCCGATGCGCCGCGCGCGACATCGCGCCACCGTGTAGCGCGGCGCAACCTTTCGGGGCATCGCGGTGTCCCATCGTGGACGCCGCGCCTCAGGGTACCACGGGCGCCGTGCGACTCCCACCAGCAGCCAAGAAGAGAGATGGCCATGCGACTGCCGTTCTCCCGCCGGACCGCCCTTGCCCTTGGCGCGGTCATCGTGCTTGCCCCGACCGCCTGGCTGCTCGCGCGGCCCGCGAACGACGAGGGTGCCGCACTCGAGGCCACGGTGCGGGAGGGCGAGTTCGCGGTCACCGTCACCACCGCCGGCGAGCTGCGGGCGAGCGCCTCCGTGAACATCACCGGGCCGACCGAGATGCAGCGCGCGGGCGCCTTCCAGGTGAAGATCGCCTCGCTCGTCCCCGAGGGGACGATCGTGAAGACCGGCGACGTCGTCGCCGAGCTCGACCGGTCGGCGCTCGCGCAGCGCATGCAGGAGGTCTCGCTCGCGGTCCAGAAGGCCGAGGCCGTGAACGAGCAGGCGATGCTCGACTCCACGCTGAACCTCTCGAAGGCCCGCGAGGAGATGAAGACGATGGAGCTCGCGCTCGAGGAGAAGCGGTTGGCCAAGGAGCAGGCCGTCTACGAGGCGCCGACGATCAAGCGGCAGGCGGAGATCGAACTCGAGAAGGCCGAGCGCGCGCTCGCGCAGGCGAAGATCGACTACAAGACGAAGGTCGAGCAGGCGCAGGCCAAGATGCGCGAGGTCGGCTCCGACCTGCAGCGCCAGAAGAACACCCTCCAGGTCGTGCAGGACGTGATGGGGGGCTTCACCATCAAGGCCCCCGCGCCCGGCATGGTGATCTACCAGAAGGAGTGGAACGGCAAGAAGCGCGCGGTCGGCTCGCAGGTGAATCCGTGGGAGCCCACCGTCGCCACGCTCCCCGACCTGACCAAGATGGAGTCGATCACGTACGTGAACGAGATCGACATCAAGAAGGTCGCGGTCGGCCAGGCGGTCGCGCTCACCCTCGACTCCGACCCGACGAAGAGGCTCGAGGGGAAGGTCATCCAGGTGGCCAACGTCGGTGAGCAGCGGCCGAACACCGACGCCAAGGTGTTCGAGGTGAAGGTGCTGCTGACGGGCGCCGACACGACGCTGCGCCCGGGCATGACGACCAGCAACGCGATCCGCACGACGACGCTGAACGGCGTGCTCTCGGTGCCGCTCGAGGCGGTGACCTCCGCGGCCGACGTGCCCTACGTCTACAAGCGGAGCGGTGGCCGCGTGATCAAGCAGGAGGTCGAGACCGGCGCGATGAACGACCTCGAGGTCGTGATCGTGCAGGGTCTCGAGGCGGGCGAACAGGTGCTACTCGTGCCCCCCGCCGACGCGGACAAGCTCACGCCGGTCCGCCTGCCGGGCTCGACGCGCGGCACGCCGGCCAAGGGCGGCGACTCCGCCACCTCGACGCGCACGGTCCCGCCGCGTGCCCCCTGACGCACCGGAGTCCCGCCGCGCGAGGTTCGCGCGGCTGCGGGGCGCATTCTACGCGCACGTCGTCTTCGCGATGCGCACCGCCATCGAGGCGGTGGCCCACAACCGGCTGCGCGCCGGGCTGACCTCGCTCGGCATCCTCTTCGGCGTCGCGTCGGTGATCGCGATGCTCGCCATCGGCAAGGGCGCCGAGTCGGAGATCCTCGAGCAGATGAAGCTGCTGGGCTCGAACAACGTGCTGATCCGGCCGTATGTCGAGCAGAAGGAGGGGAACGCGGAGGAAGAGGAGGGGGACGCGAAGCAGGCCAAGCGGTATTCCCCCGGCCTGACCTATCTCGACGCCGAGGCGATCGCCCGCACGATCCCCGGCATCGATGCGGTGAGCGCCGAAGTCGTGGTGAACTCGTCGATCACGCGCGAGGGGCGCCGCCGGTCCGGCCGCGTCGTCGGCGTGGACAGCACCTACTTCCGCCTGCTCAACATGCCGCTCGCGAAGGGCGGGCTCTTCACGCACGCGCAGATGGCCGAGGGACGCCCGGTCGCGATCATCGGGGACGGCGTGCGCTCGCGCTTCTTCACGGCCGAGGACCCGATCGGCAAGCCGATCAAGGTCGGCGAGATCTGGCTGACCGTCGTCGGCGTGCTGACCGACCGCCAAGTCGCCGGCGAGAACGCCGAGCGGCTCGGGCTGCGTGACGTCGGGATGGACGTCTTCGTGCCGCTGCACACGATGCTCTCGCGCTTCCGGAACCGCGCGCAGGTCACGCAGCGCGACATCGAGGCGGCCGCCCGGGCGCAGGGGCAGGAGGGGGTGGTCGTGATCGGGCAGCAGGGGGACCAGCCCTCCGAGGAGACGAAGCAGGAGCGCTCGAACACCAACCAGCTCGACCGGATCGTGATCCGCGTATCCGAGGCGCGCCACGTGCCGCAGGTTGCCGACATCGCGCGCCGGATGCTCGAGCGCCGGCACAACGGCGTCGTCGACTACGAGATCACGGTGCCCGAACTCCTGCTGAAGCAGGAGCAGCGGACCAAGACGATCTTCAACGTCGTGCTCGGCGCGATCGCGAGCATCTCGCTGATCGTCGGCGGCATCGGGATCATGAACATCATGCTGGCGTCGATCCTCGAGCGCATCCGCGAGATCGGCGTGCGGCGCGCGATGGGGGCGACGCAGAAGGACATCCTCGCGCAGTTCCTCGCCGAGGCGGTGCTGATCAGCGTCGCCGGGGGCGTCGCCGGCATCCTCGTCGGCGCGGGGCTCAGTTTCGGGATCGAGAAGTTCGCGGGGATCCGCACGCTCGTGTCGGTGATCTCCGTCGTCGTGGCGTTCGGCGTGTCGTTGACCGTCGGACTCGTGTTCGGGATCGTGCCCGCCTACCGCGCGGCCAAGCAGGATCCCGTGGTCTGCCTCCGGTACGAGTGATGCGAACGCTGCGCCTCCGACTGCTCCTCATCCTCCCGTTGCTGGCGGCCTCCGCGCTCGGCGCGCAGCAGCCGCTCCGCCTCACCCTCGCCGACGCGATCGCGCGGGCGCAGACGCAGGGCCTGCAGGCACAGGCGGCGCGGGCGACGCGCGAGTCGGCGCGCGAGCGCGACCGGGCCTTCGGGGCCGCGCTGCTGCCGCAGCTCGCGCTCACCGGCACCGTCCCCTCGTTCAACCGCTCGATCATCGCCGCGCCCCAGCCCGACGGCTCGACGCTCTACCGACCGCAGGAGCAGAACGAGGGCTCGCTGACGATGTCGCTGACGCAGCGCCTGCCGCTGATCGGCGGCGACCTCTTCGTCAACTCGGCGCTCTCGCGGCTCGACAACACGCGGCCGAACGGCACCGGCACCGTCTCGACACGGCTCTGGTCCTCGACGCCGATGAGTGTCGGGATCCGCCAGGACATCCTGCGCCCGAACCGCCAGCGCTGGGACAATCGCGAGCAGGGGCTGCGCGCGGAGGTCGCCGAGCGCGCGTATCGCGAGTCGATGGAGGACGTCGCGATCGCGGCGACCAACGCGTTCTTCGATTACTACACGGCCAAGCTCTCGTACGAGAACGCGGTCACGAACGCCGGCGTGAACGACACCCTGTTCACGCTCAACAAGGGGCGCTTCGAGGTCGGCAAGATCGGCGAGAACGACCTGCTGCAGAGCGAGCTCGCGCTGTTGCGGGCGCAGGTCTCGCTCGACGGCGCGCGGCTCGAACACGACCGCACCCTGGCGACGCTCCGGCTCGCGCTCAACCTGCCGGTGGGCGCGCCGCTCGAGATCGAGGTCCCGACCGAGATCCCCGAGGTCGCGCCCGACACCGCCACCGCGGTCGCGCAGGCGATGCGGAACCGCGCGCAGGTGTTCGAGCTCGAGCTTCAGGGCGTGCAGGCCGACCGCGCGATCTCCGAGGCGCGCTTCGGCAGCGGCTTCGGCGGTACCGTGCAGGCGTCGATGGGCCTGAACCAGACCGGGTCGGAGGTGGACGCGGTCTACAAGGATCTCCGCGAGGCCCAGCGCTTCAACCTCCAGGTCTCGATGCCGCTCTGGCAGTGGGGCGGCCGCAGCGCGCGCATCCAGGCGGCGCGCAGCGACGAGCGGCGCGTCGAGCACACCACGCGCCAGACGCGCGAGCAGACGGCGCAGGAGGCCCACTTCGCGGCGCTGCAGCTCGCGCTGTCGAGGCGACAGCTCGCGATCGCGGCCAAGGCCGACACGGTCGGTGCCAAGCGCTTCGAGGTCGCCAAGAACCGCTATGTCATCGGGCGGATCGGGATGGACAACCTGTACCAGGCGCAGAGCGAGAAGGACGCCGCGCTGGTCTCGTACCTGCAGTCGTTGCGCGGGTACTGGGTGGCCTACTACCGGCTGCGGCGTGTGACGATGTACGACTTCGTCAACGCGGCGCCGATCCGCTAGCGCCGAACGCCGCACCCCGCCGACCCCACCGATCATGGAACGCCGCCGCTTCCTCGCCGACATCTCGCGCTACGCCGTCCTCTGCGCCGGGCTCCCGAACGACTGGCGCCTGGTCCACCGTCCGCGGTTCGCCGACGACCCCTTCACGCTCGGCGTCGCCAGCGGTGACCCCACGCCCAATGGGGCGATCATCTGGACCCGCCTCGCGCCGCGCCCCTTCGAGCCCGAGGGCGGGATGGACGGCACACGCCCGGTCGTCGCGTGGGAGGTCGCGGAGGACGATGCGTTCACGAAGATCGTCCAGCGCGGGCGCTACACGGCGGCGCCGGAACTCGCCTACAGCGTGCACGTGGACGTGACGGGACTCGCCGCCGACCGCTGGTACTTCTACCGCTTCAACTCGGGGGAGGTCACGAGCCCCGTCGGGCGCGTGCGGACGACACCCGCCGATGGCGCGCTGACGCCGCTCCGGCTGGGCGTCGTCTCCTGCCAGAACTACGAGCAGGGGCTCTTCACGGCGCTCGAGCATCTCGCGCAGGAGCGGCTCGACCTTGTCACGCACCTCGGCGACTACATCTACGAGTATGCGATGCGCGCCGGCGCCGTGCGCCCGCACCACGGCTTCGAGATCCGGACGGTCGAGGATTACCGCCGGCGCTACAGCCAGTACAAGATGGATCCGGCGCTCCAGGCCGCGCACGCGATGTGCCCCTTCCTGGTCACCTGGGACGACCACGAGGTGGACAACAACTACGCCGACGAGATCGGCGAGAACCGCTTCGAGTCGGACGAGCAGATGCGCGCGCGGCGCGCCGCCGGCTATCAGGCGTGGTGGGAGCACCAGCCGGTGCGCGTGAACCGCGCCCGCTCGTGGGCCGACCTCGACATCCGGCGCAGCGTGAACTGGGGAGCGCTCGCCCGTTTCTGGATGCTCGACTCGCGTCAGTACCGGGATGACCAGGCGTGCGGCGACGGCGGCGTCCGCGTCCCCTGCGGCGACTGGGCCGACCCGAAGCGCTCGCTCCTCGGCGCGGAGCAGGAGCGCTGGCTGTCCGAGGGGCTCTCCGCGTCGTCCGCCCGCTGGCAGGTGCTCGCGCAGCAGGTGATGATGGCGCCCTTCGATCCGCGCGTCGGCGCGGAGGTGGAAGCCTACATGGATGGCTGGGCGGGATATCCGGCGGCGCGCGAGCGCGTGTTGGCGACGATCGCCGAGCGCGCGCCGAACCGCACGATCGTGCTTTCGGGCGACATCCACTCCAACTGGGTGAATGAGCTCCACGCGGGCTTCGACCGGCCCGGCCGCCCCGTCGTCGGCGCCGAGTTCGTCGGCACCTCGATCGCATCGGGCGGTGACGGTGAGGACCAGTGGCGCACCGTGCCCGGCGCGGTGGGGGAGAACCCGCACCTCAAGTGGCACACGGCGCGGCGCGGGTACGTCGTCTGCAACGTCAGCGAAAGCGAATGGCGTGCCGACTACCGCGAGGTGCCGTACGTGACGCGCCCCGGGGCGCCGGTCACCACCGCGTCCTCGTGGCGCGTGGCGCACGGTCGCCCGGGGATCGTGCGCGCGTAGATTCCCCGTATGGCTGAGATCCTGAAGGTCGTCTACCTCTGTACGGTGATCATGATGGCGCTGGCGCTCGTGCGCTTCACCGGCAGCCGGCGCGTGGAGGGAGAGGAGCGCGCGATCCTCGCCGAGAAGTCCAAGCGCTATCTGATCTCGGCCGGAGTGTTGGGCCTGCTGGGGCTCGTCCTGAACGCGTTCGTGTCGCCATCGGCACCGTCGGCACCGTCCGCACGCCCGGCGGCCGTCGCGGACGCGCCGGGCGCCCAGCCGGCCCTGTCGCCCGTCCCGGCCGCCGCCTCCCCGGCCACCGCCTCCCCGGCCACCGCCGCCCAGAACGCGTGGACGCTCGTCCCGGGGCGCGGGGCGATCGGCATCGGCCCCGAGGTCTCGCACGAGATCCTGCGGAAGCGACTCGGCGACTCGCTCGTCGTGGCGGCGCGGATCGATGCCGGCGCAGGGCGCACCGTGCCCGGCACGGTGCTCTTCCCGCTGGATCCGATGCAACGGCTGGAGGTGCTCTGGCAGGACACCGTCCGACTGGAGCGCCCCGCGACCCTCAGGGTGCGCGGCAGCGCGAGCCGGTGGCGGGTGCATCCGGGGATCGCGCTGGGCAGTCCCGGTCCCGACGGGGCACCCCTGCGCGAGCTCAGCGTGTCGCTGCTCCGGTAGGCAGGTTCGTTCCAGCCGGCCAGAGGCGGGAAACCGAGCGCGCCGGGCCCCGTAGATGAGGCAGGGACCATCCGCTCGTGCCCAGACTCACCGGGATACCATCATGACAGGACCGAGCTCCGGACCGCTCTTCTCGACCTCCGCGCTGCGTCAGGACCTGCGCTTTGCCGGCCGCATGCTGGTGAAGAGTCCGCTCTTCACCACGATCGTCGTCCTGACGCTCGCGCTCGGCATCGGACTGAACACCGCGGTCTTCTCGGCCGTCGACGCGCTCTTGCTGCGTCCGCTCCCCGGCGTGCAGTCGGCGGATGCGCTCGTGCAGGTCTACCGGACCTATCCCGGCGACCAGCCGTACGGCTCGAACTCCATCCCCCACTTCTGGGACGTGCGGCGGCGCTCGACCGACGTCTATTCCGGGATCGCCGCGTGGGCGTTCACGACCGTGAACGTCTCGACCGGCGACCGACCGGTGCGCGTCTTCAGCCAGATGGTCTCTGCCGACTACTTCTCGGTGCTCGGCGCACCGGCGGCGCAGGGCCGCGTGTTCATCCCGGCCGAGGACGAGGGACGGGGCGCGCATCCCGTCGCCGTGCTCAGCGACGCGGGGTGGCGCAGCGTGTTCGGCGCCGATCCCGGGATCGTCGGGCGGCGGGTCATCGTGAACGGGCAGAGCGTCGAGGTCATCGGCATCACCGCACCGGAGTTCCAGGGTGCGATGCCGATCGTGCCGCCGGTGCTCTGGATGCCGATGATGCAGCTCGAGCAGCTGCGGCCGGGATCGGGCGGCGACTTCGAGAATCGCGGCAACAACTACCTGAACGTCGTCGCGCGGCTCAAGCCCCGGGTCTCGGTGGACCAGGCGCGCGCGCGGATGAGTGCGATCATCACCGAACTGCGCGCGGAGTTCCCCGACAGCTATGAGCGCAGCGAGATCACCCTCGTGCCGCAGTCGGAGGCGGGCATCCACCCGATCTTCCGCGGCGCGCAGATGGGACTCTCGGCGGTGGTGATGGTCGTCGTGGGCCTGCTGCTGCTCGTGGCCTGCGTGAATGTCGCGAACCTCTTCCTCGCGCGCTCCCGCGACCGCGCCCGGGAGATGGCGATCCGTCTCGCGCTCGGCGCGGGCCGCGGCCAGCTGGTGCGGCAGTTGCTCGTCGAGAGCCTCGCATTCTCGTTCCTCGCCGGCGGCGCCGGACTGCTCGTCGCGTGGGGAGCGATCGGGCTCGGCAACCGCATCACGATCCCGGCGGACTTCATCTTCCGGCCGGACCTCCGACTGAGCCCGGTCGTGCTCTCGTTCACGTTCGCGATCACGGTGGTGACCGGCGTGCTCTTCGGTCTCGTGCCGGCGATCGCCGCGACGCGGCCCACGCTGATCCCGGCGCTCAAGGGCGAGGCGCCGGCGGGCTCCCCGCGCTCGCGGCTCAGCCGGGGTCTCGTCGTGGCGCAGATGGCGCTCTCGATCGTGCTGCTCGTCGGCGCGGGGCTCTTCCTCACCAACCTCCGGAGCGCGACCGCCCTCGACAAGGGATTCAGCGCCGAACAGATGCTGATCGCCGAGCTGAATCCCGACCTGCAGGGCTATGGACGCGCCGCGACCGAGGAACTCTATGCGCGCCTCCTCGGACGGCTGCGCGCCGATCCGGCCGTCCGCTCGGTCGCGATGACGGACCAGATCCCGCTCGGGATCGGCAGCAGCGACCGCGGGGTCGAGATCCCGGGCTATGCGCCCGCCGAGAACGAGGGGATGTCGATCTACTATGCGCGCGTGACCCCGGGGTACTTCGCGACGATGGGGATCGCGTTGCAGAGCGGCCGGGAGTTCACGGCGCGGGACGACAGCGCCGCCGTGCCGGGGCTCGTCGTGAACGCGCGGTTCGCCGAGCGCTTCTGGCCGGGGCAGGAGGCGGTCGGGCGCACGGTGCGGACGGCGGGGCGCGAGTTCACCGTCCTCGGCGTCGTCCCGACCGGCAAGTACCTGCGACTCGGCGAGGCGCCGACGGCCCACATGTGGTTCGCGCAGGCACAGCTCTGGAGTGCCGGCATGGCTCTGTTGATCCGGACGACCGGTGACCCGAACACGGTCATTCCCACGTTGCGGCGCGAGGTGACCGCGATCGATCCCGACTTGCCGGTGAGCAACATCCGGACGATGGAGCGTCACCTCGGCATCTCCCTGTTGCCCGCGCGCCTGACCGGCGCCGCACTGGGAATCTTCGGTGTCCTCGGCCTCCTGCTGGCGTCGGTCGGCATGTATGGCGTGATGGCGTATTCGGTGGCGCAGCGCCGGCGCGAGATCGGGATCCGGATGGCGATCGGGGCGGGGCACGGGGACGTGGTGCGGCTGATCATGCGGCAGGGGCTGACGCTCGTGCTGACCGGCACCGTGATCGGGCTCGCGTGCGCCTGGGGCGCATCGCGGCTGCTGCGCGGGATCCTCTACGGCGAGCGCACGGCGGACCCGATGACGTTCGTGCTCGTGCCGCTCGTGCTGATCGGCGTGGCCGCGCTGGCGACGTTCGTCCCCGCACGGCGCGCGGCGGCGGTGGATCCGGCGGTGACCCTGCGCTCGGAGTGACCCTCGGCGTGCGCCTGATCCGGTTCCTTGGCTTCGGCCTGCTGCTCGCGATGATCGTCTTCGCCGCTGCCACCTACGGCGCGCTGCCGGACCGGATCCCGACCAAGCTCGCGCTCGACGGCACGCCGCTGCGCATGGGCGACCGCTCGTGGCTCGGCTGGTTCGGGCTGCCCGCGATCGGTGTCACGCTGTTCGTCCTGATGCAGGGGATCGCGGCCGCGCTTCCCAAGCGCCCGCGCTGGTTCAACTTTCCTGAGCAGGAGCGATTCCTCCGCCTCCCGCCGGCCTATCAGGCGCCGGTGATCGCGATGATGCGCGTGATCCTCGACGTGGCCGCGCTCGGGACCCTGCTCGTGCTCTTCGTCGTCCAGCTCACGATGTGGCGCGTGGCGAGCGGACACCCCGCCGGTGCGCTCGCGTTCGTGCCCCACTTCGCGTTCCTGCTGGGGCCGGTGATCCTGATCCTCGTGTCGCGTGTGTCGCAAGCGGTCGAGCGCGAGGAGAAGCGCTGGCGCGCCGCGGAGCCGGATCGGGCCTGACTCAGGCGGGAGTCGGTTCCCGCGCCTCGAGCAGGCCTCGCACCTCGCGCTCCGCGGCCAGCCGTCGGTCCACCTCGGCGCCGAACTCCCGTACGCGCTCGATCTGCTCCGTCAGCTCCGTCGAGGGCACCGCGTGGGCCTGCAGGCGCAGCAGGTCGAGGCGCAGCGTCTCGAGGGCGCTGACGGTGGCGATGAAGCGCTCCGAACGTCCAGGGTCGTCGGCGCTCGCGCGGAGCGCCATCGCGTCGCGCTCGAGCGCCGCGATCAGCGCGGGCACGTCGGGGAGCGCGATCCGCGCGGCCGCCGGGAGTCCGGCGTAGAGGCTTCGCGCGGCCTGGCCCAGCGCGATCGCGGTCGGCTCCGGACCTTCGAGCGCGCTCGTCGCGGCGGGCGCGTCGAGCCGGGCGCCCGCGAGCCGGAAGACCGCGCGCCCGACCGGGCCGCGCAGGAGGCGATCCCAGGGCGTCTCGCCGCTTCGCGTCCCGAGCCGCCAGAGCCCGCGCAGCGTCAGCGTCGGCAGGAGGACGGCGCCGGTGCAGCCGAGCACGTTGAGCCAGCCCGAGAGGTCCGAGAAGGCGAGGGCGAACGCGCCGACCGTTCCGGCGGCAGTCCCGGCGAGCAGCAGCCATGCCTCGCGTCGTGGAGCGCGCGCAGCCGTCCCCGTCCGCTCCTCGTCACGCTGTGCGAGTTCGATCGCCTGCGCAGCGGCGAGTCGGTCGTGGCCGTAGCCGTTGCGCAGCATCGCGCGGGCTGGTGCCACGAGTTGCAGTATCCTCGCCTTGGCAAGGCCGGCGGTCAGCACCGCGATCAGCGCGAAGACCCACTTGAGGATGCTCGAGTCGAGGGAATTCCCGGTGAAACCGATGAGATCATACAGGTGCAGCCCGACGGACTCCGTCAGTGCGACGAGCGAGGCCGTGGCGGCGGTGGCGACCTCGCCGCCGACCGCGTCCCACTCGCGCAGGAATGCCCGCACCGGCGCCGGCACCCGCGCGATGCGCGAGCGCGCGGCGTCGACCTCGGCCGCGAAGGCATCGGCGCTCGGCCATCGCTCGTCGGGCGCCTTGAGCAGGCAGCGGTCGACCGCCTGCGCGAATCGCAGCGGGAGCCGTGGCGCCGCCGTCGCGATGCTTGGCGGCAGCGAGTGCACGTGCGCCAGGAGCAGGGCGGCGGCCGACGAGCCCTCGAACGGCAGGCGTCCCGCCGCTGCGACCCACGCGGTCACGCCGAGCGAGTAGAGGTCGCTCCGGGCGTCGCCGTCGGCGCCGCGCGCGACCTCGGGACTCACATACTGCGGAGTGCCGGCGACGCTGCCGTCCCCGGGCGTATCCGTCGTCAGCGCGCGGGCGATGCCGAAGTCGGTCACCATGGCGCGTCCGGTCTCGCGGTCGAGCAGGATGTTGTCGGGCTTCACGTCCCGGTGCACCACGCCGCCGCGGTGCGCGTGCGCGAGCGCCCAGGCGACCTCCTGGATCATCTGCATCGCCTCGCCGGGCGCGAGCGGGCCCGCGCGACGCACGCGATCGCCGAGCGTCTCGCCGTCCACGAAACCCATGACGAAGAAGACGAGTCCGTCCCGCTCCTCGACGAGGTGGATCGGCACGATGTGCGGATGCGTGAGCCCGGCGACCGTGCGCGCCTCGCGCAGGAATCGCGCGCGCGCCGTCGGTTCGGTGGCCAGCATCGGCGGGAGCAGCTTGATCGCCACGAGCCGCTCGAGCGCGACGTCGCGCGCGAGGAACACCACGCCCATCCCGCCGCGGCCGAGCTCTCGGATGACGGAGAATCGGCCGGCGACGGCCTCCTGCAGGGCGCTGAACTCGGGGGACACGTGGCCTCGGTCGGAGGGTCTGCCAGAACCTACGGTGCCGGGGCCCCGCCGGCTTCAGACAGCGGCTGGCCCCTGTTCCTGACGAATCGCTGACCCGGCCGGGCGTGACCGGCGGCGGCGGCGGTGGGTAGTCTCAGCGTTCAGCCCCGCTCACCGGGATTTATCCCCTTCACGCTCGAGGTCCTGACCGATGCGTCCGCTCCGATCGATGCTTTCACAGGGTGCGCAACTGGCTGCGCTGCTGGCTGCGCTGCTGGCTGCGCTACCCTTCGCCGCGCCGCTGGCCGCGCAGGCCCCGACCACGGGGTGGCGGGCCGAGTTCCTGGCGACGATGGACGGCGCCGCCGACAAGTACGTGCGGCTCGCCGAGGCGATGCCGGCCGACAAGTTCACGTGGCGTCCGGCGGCCGGCGTGCGCTCGGTGTCGGAGGTCTTCCTGCACGTCGCGACCGCGAACTACGGCCTGGCGGCGCGGCTGGGCGCGGCGGCGCCGGCCGGCGTGGCCATACCGGCGCTCGAAAAGAGCACCACCGACAAGGCGGAGGTCGTGCGGCACCTGCGCGCCGCGTTCGCGCACTTCCGCGCGGCGGTCGTGGCGTATCCGGAGGACGGCGCCGAGAAGATGATCAACTGGTTCGGCCCGCCGCAGATCACGATCCGGCATTTCCTCTACTTCAATGCGGACCACAACGGCGAGCATCTGGGGCAGGCGATCGCGTATGCCCGCATGAACGGGGTCGTGCCCCCGTGGTCGGCCGCCGGCGGGAACTGAGGTCGGAGCACGCAGGGGCCCCCGGCGCGCCGGGGGCCCCTGCGTGTCCGCGCGTCGCTCAGTCGTCGAACGTGATCTGGACGCCGGTCGTGAAGAGCTTGTCCGTCTCGGCGAAGCCGATCTCGGGGAGGTGGTCGTAGCGGATCACGTAGGAGAGCTTGAGGCCGATCCGCGAGGAGACGGGCGCGACGAGCGACGACTCGGTGTTGACGCGCCAGTCGTCGTGCTCCTCGAGGTTCGGGATGAACTCGAGGTTCTGCTGGAAGTAGGCCGCCGGCGTGAAGGCGTGGCGCCAGGATCCGGCGGCGCGCGCCGACGGGAAGTTCTGCTGGCCGCCGCCGACCGAGAGTTGCTGGGTCATGCTGCCGCCGCCCTCGACGCGGATCGTGTCACGGGTCTTGGCCAGCGCCAGGTACTGCACGCCGATGATCTCCTCGAATCGCTTCTCGATGCCGGCGAACACATTGCGATCGAACCCCACCCCCATGAAGAACGCGAACAGCTTGTCGAGCTTGTAGTCGCCGCGGACCGTGGTGCGCAGGTTGTTCGCGTTCACCGTGTCGCGCTGCTCACCGTAGACGAACGCGAAGGCCTGCGTCAGGGTGAAGCGCCCCTTCTCACGCGTCAGCTTCTCCCCGACGTTCATCGACGTGACCTGCGTGTTGCCGCTGGTCTGCACGTAGCCGAGGTCGAAGGTGACCTTGGTGATGGCGGTGGGCACGGGATCCTGCGCGGCCGCCGGCAGCACCGGGACGAGGAGCGCGAGAGCGAGGGGCGGGATCAGGCCGAGCGGTCGCATCGGGGCGGGGTTGAGGATCGGGAGAATCTACACGCCCGGCCCCGCTGGCCAAGAGCCCCGGTGCGTGATATCGTGGGTCACCCGAACCCGGAACTCCGTGGCCCCCACGCTCTACGACGCCGAGCACCGCGACGAGATCCTCCGTCGCCTCGACGGACTCCGCGCCGATGCTCGTCCGGCCTGGGGACGGATGGACGCGCCGAGGATGGTCTCGCACCTGCTCGAGGCGTATCGCATGGCGTCGGGAGAGCTGAAGGTGCCGCGGAAGCCGGTCCCCCTCCGCGCTCTGGTGCGCTACCTCTTCATCCATCGGCTCCCGTTCCCGAAGGGCGCTCCCACCGCGCCGGCCCTGCTGGCGCGCGCACCGGAGTCATGGCCCGACGACGTCGCGCGTCTGCGCGCGATGATCGACGCCGTCCGCGCACCCTCTCCCGGGGCCGCACTCGCGGAGCATCCGATCTTCGGCACGATGTCGGCCCACGACTGGGGTGCGCTGCTGTGGAAGCACACGGATCATCATCTGCGGCAATTCCGGGTGTGAGGACTGAACGGCGATTCACCACAGAGAGCACAGAGGACACGGAGAACGGCATGGGGCGGGGGGGGGGGGGGGGGGGGGGCCGCCCCCCCCCCCCCCCCGGAGGGGGGGGGGGGGGGGGGGGGGGGGGGGGGGGGGGGGGGGGGGGGGGGGAACCCCCAGGGCGACGCCCGGGTTGTGGGGGG
>JANNLH010000026.1:0-17435 GCA_031396725.1 Gemmatimonadaceae bacterium
GTTTGTGGTTTGACTTGGTGTTGTTCTGCCTGTGTAACTGCTGCGCTCTCTACCACCCGCGCCCCCGTTGGTCTCGGTGGTGGTGGGGGCCCGCGGCCGGCTTGGTTTTCGGGCTGGGGCCCCCCGACGAGATACATCGGGATGTTGGAGTCGAGGAAGATCACGCGTCGTCTTCGCCCGACGACCCGCCGAGGTAGCCGCGTTCGATCTCCGAGAGCATCAGGCCGATATCGGCCGTCGGGTACGCCCCCGTGGCGGCCTCCCGCACCACCGCCAGCTTGCGACGCGGCTCGGCGACGGGCTCGTCCCGCCGCGCCGCGCGCAACGCCTGCCGCACCCACTCGGCCACCGTCATCCGGTGGCGCCGGGCGATGCGGCGGATCTCGGCGAACTCCGACTCGTCGAGGAGGACCTGAAGGCGTTGTGTCATGTACATGAGTCTAGTTTACTCATAGATCGTAGTCAAGTACTGGCAGACGTGTCCGCGGTGGGATGGCAATCTGGAGAGCCCTTGGCCGGGGGTCGGTGCCATTCCCGCCCCGGCCGTGCCCTTCCGGCCCGGGCGCCGTAGATTCTCGCTACACGCTCACCGACCCCCGAGGCCGAGTCCCTGATGCCGTTCCGCGCCCCCCGCCCCCCCGCGTTCTTCCTCGCGCTCGCGACCATCGCCCTCGCCGCCTGCGCTCCGCGCGCGGGCGTCGGCACCGGCCCGACCGCCCGCGGCACGTACGACGCGATCATCGAGAACGGCCGCATCGTCGATGGCACCGGCGCCGCCTGGTACTACGGCGACCTCGCCATCCGCGGCGACCGCATCGCCGCGATCGGGCCGCGGGGTGCCTTCCGCGCGGCGAGCACCGCCAATCGCGTGGACGCAACCGGGCACGTCGTCTCCCCGGGGTTCATCGATATCCAGGCCCACTCGATCGGCCACTACATGGGCGGCAATGGCCTCGCGATCTCGATGGTGACGCAGGGCATCACCACCGCCGTCCACGGCGAGGGCGCCTCACTTGGGCCCATCAACGACAAGCTCCTCGCTGCCGAGTCGGACACGGCGACGCGGCGACTGCTCTCGCGCTTCGCCGGGCCGCGCGGATTCGGCTCCTGGCTCGACTACATGGTCGGCCGCGGCGCCGCGCAGAACGTCGGCTCCTTCCTCGGCGACGGCACACTCCGCGTCTACGTGAAGGGAGAGGAGGAGGGTGCGCTCACCGCCGCCGAGCGCGACACGGCGCGGGCGATGGTCGCGCGCGCGATGGAGGACGGCGCCTTCGGCATCGCCAGCGCGCTGATCTATCCGCCCAACACCTACGCCAGCACCGAGGAGCTGATCGACGCCGCCAAGGCGATGGCGCCCTACGGCGGCGTCTACATCACGCACATGCGCAGCGAGGGGGACAAGTTCCTCGAGGCGATGGATGAGGCCATCCGCATCGGTCGCGAGGGTGGCGTGCCGGTCGAGATCTTCCACCTGAAGGCGAGCGGTCCGCGCAACTGGCCGAAGATGCCGCTGGCGATCGCGAAGATCGACTCGGCGCGCGCCGCGGGGCAGGACGTGCAGGCCAACATGTACCTCTACCCGGCCGGCGGGAACTCCTTCGCCTCCTGCATCCCGCCCAAGTACTCCGCCGGCGGCCGATTGATGGAGAACCTGAAGAATCCAGCGCTGCGCGCGACGATGGTCGCCGAGATGCATGCGATGGACGCCGGCTACGAGAATCTCTGCGAGATCGCGACGCCGGCGAACGTGATGGTCGTCGGGTTCCGGAAGCCGGAACTCCTGAAGTTCGAGGGCAAGCGGCTCTCCGAGATCTCCGAGGCGCTCGGGAAGGACTGGGCCGAGGTGATCATCGACCTGAACGTCGAGGAGGAGCTGCGGCTCGGCGAGCTGCTCTTCCTGATGAGCGAGGAGAACATCCGCCTGCAGCTGCGCCAGCCCTGGATGAAGTTCGGCACCGACGCGAGCTCGCAGGATCCCACGACCGCGCGCGGGATGACACACCCGCGCGCCTACGGAAACTTCCCGCGGCTCTTCGGCCGCTACGTGCGCGAGCAGCAGGTGCTGCCGCTCGAGGACGCGGTGCGGAAGGCGTCGGCGGCGGTGGCGACGCGCCTCTCGCTCACCGATCGCGGCGTGCTCAAGGCCGGGCTCAAGGCCGACGTCATCGTGTTCGACCCCAACACGATCGTGGACAATGCGACGTTCGAGCGGCCGCACCAGCTCTCGACCGGCGTGCGCGACGTGTTCGTGAATGGCGTGGCGGTGCTGCGCGACGGGCAGCACACCGGGGCGAAGCCGGGCGTCGTGGTGCGGGGGCCCGGCTACCGCCCCTGAGGAGCCTCAGTGCGCTCCGCGGCTCACCGCCGCCAGAGCACGACCCACCAGGGATGCAGGTGGCTCGTGCTGTGCGCGGTCGCCGTCACCCAGACGCCGCCGTAGGGACTTCCGGCGGGCGGCGTGATGGTCACGACATAGAGACCGCCCTGCAGCGGCGGCAGTGTGAACCGCCCCTGCGCGTCGGTGAATATCTCGACCACCGCCGGGCCGAGCGGTCCCGCGGCGCCGGCAGGTGAGAGCGCGGGATAGGCGGTGATGCGCGCGCCGACGACGCGCGGCGCGGTCGCGAGGCTGTCGTTCCCCGCCCCCGGCGCCGACGGCCCCAGGACCGTGCCCCTGAAGTAGCCGTTGGATTCCCCGGGCGGCACGGGCGGCAGCGGATTCCCGACGCTGTCGGTGCCCGCGAAGTTGTTGAGCCCCGCCGTGGGCGAGAAGGGCGGGATCACGGGATCGCCACCTCCGCCACAGGCGGCGGCCGCGGCCAGCACCGCAGCGAGGACCAGTCTCGAGGTGAGTGAACGGCGACGGGACGACATCGGGGGACTCCGGGACCAGGGTCGTGCGGGGGGACCGCCGGAGCGGCGATCGCGGAGGCCGGCGGGAGCCCCCTCGCTAATTCTACCCTCGCTCCGGCGGCGTGGTCACCGCGAGGGCGTCCCGATCTCCCGCATCCACGCCCCGATCGCCCTCTCATAGTAGCGGGCATTGAACAGGTTCCACTCCCCGAGCCCCGTCGGGATGCGATACTCGGTTCCCGCCTGCTCGGCCGTGATCCCGCGCGCGATCGCGCGCCGCGCGGCCTGCTCGACGTCGTCGAGCAGCGTCAGATAGCGACCGAGGTCGTCCGCCGTCGCCAGGGCGCCGTGCCCCGGCACGTAGACACCGGCACCGAACCCGCGCAATCGGCGCGCCGCGAGCGTGAGGCGCGACGGAATCGCATCCACGAAGTTGGGGAACATCCGGTTCCAGAAGAGGTCACCGGCGAACGCGATCGTCGGATCCTCGACGCGGATGCTCAGGTCCGACGCCGTGTGTCCGTCGTGCGGCTCGATGATGACGATGCGACCGCCGAGGTCGATGCGCGTCGGCACCGTCGGGTCGAGCATCTGCGCGGCACCCAGCAGTTCGGTCGCCGGCGTCGCGTTCCGTTCGAGCACGAGGTCCCGCGTCGCGGCGGTGGCGAGCAGCGTGACGTCGGCGCCGGTGACAGCCCCGCGGAGCCCTCCCGTGTGATCGCCGTGGTAGTGCGTGGCAATGACGTGTGTCGGCGCGCGGCCCGTCAGCGCGCGCGCCTGCGCTGCCATCCATCGCGCGCCGGCATCCGAGGCGAACGCCTCGACGACGAGCAATCCCGACCGTCCGGCGACGATGCCGCCGTTGCAGAGGGTCGTGCGGTCGCCGGCGAGCGGCGTCGAGATGAGCGCCCAGATGCCGTCGCTGACGGCCTCGAGGCGGCCCCAGGGCTCGAGCGCGACGAGGTGTGCGCCCGGGGCCGCAGCGAAGGCGTGCCGGGCGAGCGCCGGCGCGCCGAGGGCGAGCAGCCCCAGGTGCGCCGCGCAGGAGGACGCGCGCGCGACGAAGTCGCGACGCGAACAGGCCACTACTGCCGCACCCAGGTCCCGCGGAAGTCCTGCGTCACGTTCCAGACGAGCGCGTCCACGACCTCGCCGTACGCCTCCTTCGGATCCTGCGCGCCGAAGACCGCGGAGCCGTTCACGACCGACACCGCGCCGAGCGTCTCGCGGATGCGCGAGGACTGCGACCAGAGCATCGCGCCCGACTCGGTCGAGAGGAGTCGCGTGGCGAGCGAGAGCGTGGCCTCGGCCGAGACGCTGAGCCCGCCGAGCACCGACGCGCGCGGCTTGATGTCGGAGACGACGAGGTGCCCGACGATGATGGTGCGGACGCCGTGCTGCTCGCCGAGCCGTCGCGCCGCGGCCGCGTCCACGGGTCCGGCGATGGTGCCGAGCTCGAGGATCTCGATCCCCTGCTGTGAACGCAGCAGCCGCTCCGCGAAGCGCTGGGTCGCGAAGGTCGGGAGGTCGCCCTTGGCGTTCTGTGCCGTGAAGGTGACGAGGCCGATGCGCGAGTGCGGGCCGAGGTCGACGGTCGGGGCGAGCAGGACCTGCTTGCCGCCGCGGCAGGCGGAGAGCGTGGCGGTCAGGATGAGCGCGACGGCAAGGGCGTGCGTGCGGGAGAGCGAGGAGAGGCGGGTGGACACGGGGGCCTCCGGGTGGAGCGGGTGCGGGGATCGGACCTGGTTCTGAGGGTTGGACGGGGGTCCTACACTCGGCGCAACCGGGGGGTCGGGGGGGGTGTCACTATGTTCAGGGGGGCGGCGAGATGGGGCCGGCGGGCAAGAGAATCGTCCGTTCCCGCCGAAGCAGGGCGGCCGTGTGCGCGCCGCCCCAGAGAGTGTGGTTCCACGCCCTATTGGCGCGGCTTCTTCTTCAGGAGCCCGGAGAAGATGTTCGATTGTATCCCAAAGCCCGCGACGACCTGTCCATCCGTCAGTCCGCGAGAGTCTCCGTCGTAGAAGTAGTAGGTGAGTCCGGCTTTGATGTTGTTCACTTGAATGACAAGGCCGAGTTCCAGCCCTGCGAACGTCTCTCTGGTGCTTCCGTAGAGTCGCTGCTTCAATGCCTGGGCTTCTGCCTCAGAGTTCGCGATGTCCCCGAATAGCTGTCGCGCCGACACTCCGAAGTCGATCGCGGCGTAGATCGGAGTGTTTGATAGCTCTCCGTTGAGAATCTCGATCGTGAGCTGCGCGCCGACTCCCATGATCGCGGCGTCGGTCGTCGCCGACACGAGTGAGTCGCCGGTCGTCGAATCGGGTGGCGAGAACTCGGTGGCCCAGCGGGTTGATGCGACACTCATATAGAGGTGTGCACCGAATCGACCGAAACGCTTGCGGGTCGAATCGGGGCGCAGCCGAAAATCAATGAGCCCAGACGACAGCGCGCCGCCAGTGCCGGGCGTCAGAATGCTCCCGCCGTAACTTGAGCGCACGGTGTCCGCGCTCGCGGCCACGTTGATCTGCAGGCTTACCACAGATCTCCCGTCATCCCGACTGAGTCCGACCGATCCGGCGACGGGGCTGGCACCGTCCTTCTTCTCGATGGTCTGGCGAATGCTCCCGTCCGCGTACAGGGCGACGCAATGACTCCTGCGCGTGCACGAAGGCGGAGGCTCGAGTTGACCGTTGGCGGATGCAGTGTCCTTCTTCTCACTCGATCCGGTGCTGGCCAGCGTCTGGGCCGCCAAGTCCGAGCTCGCGCCGACCAGTAGGAGTATCACGACCAGCGATCGAACCAGACTTCCATCCTGTGACGGGCGCATCAGAGCACCTCCGAGAGTTGACCTCGTGCGCCTGCTGTCTCTTCGGCGCCGCGCACCAGGATGTGTGGGGCGCAAACATCCTCGGCGGTACACCCGTCGGTTAGTCGTGGATTGTGCCACGACTGAACCGTTTTGGGATTCGTTCCTAGGCATTTCGACCTAGGGAGTCGTGGATGGGGTGAGTTCAACCCATTCGTCGCGCGCGCCCAGCGTCGACGCGAGGGGGAGCAAAGACGCGGGCCCCCCCATGGGCCCGGCCCGCTTCGTTCGGTCAGACCGCCTCAGTCACACACGGATCAGCCGCACTCCGAGAACCCGCAGACGTGGCACTTCACGCACCCTTCCGCGAACTCGAGCTGGCTGCCGCAGTCCGGGCACGTCCCGATGAACGCATCCCCGCCCGACGCGGACTCGAACGACATCTGCGCCCCGCCCTGCACCGACGCCGGCGTCACCACACGCGTGACGTTCGGCGTCGACAGCGTCTCGGCGGTGGTGAGCAGCTCCTGCTGCACGCCCTGCTTGGTCCGCATCCAGTCCTCGAGCGCGAGACCGATCGCGTCCGGCACCGAGAGCACCTTGTTGGGCCCGAGACCGACCGCGCGGTCGGATGAGATGCCGCGCAGCTGGCGGTGCACCTGCTGGATCGAGATGCCCGAGCGCAGCGCGAGCGAGATCATCCGGCCCATCGCCTCCGCGTCGGCCATCGCCGAGCCGCCCGCCTTGCCGAGGTTGATGAACACCTCGAAGGGCTGGCCCTTGTCGTCCTCGGTGATGTGCACGAACATCACGCCGAGCGGCGTCTCCTTGCGGATCGCGGTCGAGCGCAGGATGTCCGGGCGCGAGCGCTTCTGGCGGCGCTGCAGGTTCTCGGCCTCGGCGTCGAACAGCAGCTTCTTGAGGCGATCGTTGTCGTTCGCCGCCTCGGCCAGCTGGCCCTTGAGCTCGGCGAGCTCGCGCTTGAGCGAGGGGTCTTCCTTGGCGGAAGAACCGTCGCGCTTGGCCGCGGCGTCCGCGGTCGCGCCCGTCGACAGCACCTGACCGTCGCGCGAGCCGTCGCGGTACACCGTCACGCCCTTGCACTTCATCTTGAACGCCAGCTCGTAGATCGCGCGCACGTCGTCCTTCGTCGCGGTGTGCGAGAAGTTCGTCGTCTTGCTGATGGCCGAGTCGCAGTGCTCCTGGAACGCCGCCTGCATCTGGATGTGCCACTCGGGCGAGATCAGGTTCGCGGTCGCGAACACGTGCTGCCACTTCTTCGGCACGTCGGGATGTACCACCGTCCCGGTCTTGGCGATCGTCTCCATCAGCGCGTCGCTGTACCACCCCTCCTGCTTCGCGATCGCGACGAAGTCCTCGTTCACGTCCGGCATCATCACGCCGGCCTGGTTGCGCATGAAGGCGACCGCGAAGAGCGGCTCAAGGCCCGACGAGCAGCCGGCGATGATCGAGATCGTCCCGGTCGGCGCGACGGTCGTCACATTGCAATTGCGGAGCTTCATCATCGGGCGGATGCGTGCCCCACGCTCATCACGCGCGCAGGTCGAGTCGGGCCCGAAGATGCTCTGCGCCCACTCCGGGAACGCGCCGCGCTCCTCGGCCAGCCGCACCGACTCCTTCTTCGCCTCGACGTCGAGGAACTCCATCACCTGCTTGCCGAACGCCACGCCCTCGACCGAGTCGTACTTGATGCCGAGGCGGATGAGCGCGTCGGCGAAGCCCATCACGCCGAGTCCGATGCGGCGGATCCGCTTGGCCAGCGCGTCGATCTCCGGCAGCGGGAACTTGTTCACGTCGATGATGTTGTCGAGCATCTTCGTCGAGAGGTGGATGTCCTTCGCGAAGGACGCCCAGTCCATCTTCCCGTCCACGACGTAATAGCCGACGTTGATCGATCCGAGGTTGCAGACGTCGTACGCGAGCAGGGGCTGCTCGCCGCACGGATTGGTCGCCTCGTACGCGCCGAGGTGCGGCACCGGGTTGTAGCGATTGGCCTCGTCGATGAAGAAGACGCCGGGCTCACCGGTGCGCCACGCGCCCTCGATCATCTTGTCCCACACCTCACGGGCGACGGCCTGGCCGGTCACCTTCTTGGTCACCGGGTCCACGAGGTCGTACGAGGCGTCGGCCTCCAGCGCCTCCATGAACTTCGTGGTGACGGCGACGGAGATGTTGAAGTTGGTGATCTTGGTCAGATCCTCCTTGCACGTGATGAACTCCATCACGTCCGGATGATCGACGCGCAGGATGCCCATGTTGGCGCCGCGGCGCGTGCCGCCCTGCTTCACCGCGTCCGTGGACGCGTCGTAGAGCTGCATGAACGAGATCGGGCCGCTGGCGACGCCGGTCGTCGAGCGCACCATCGAGCCGCGCGGACGCAGGCGCGAGAACGAGAAGCCCGTGCCGCCGCCGCTCTGGTGGATCAGCGCCATCGAGCGCAGCGTGTCGTAGATGCCGCTGTGGCCGTTGGAGAGCGCATCCTCGACCGGGAGCACGAAGCAGGCCGAGAGCTGGCCGAGCGGACGCCCGGCGTTCATCAGGGTCGGCGAGTTCGGCTCGAACCGGCGCTGCGTCATCAGTTCGTAGAACTGATTGGCCACCTGCTCCACCTGCTGGTCCGTCGCACCGTGGCGGCGATCCGCCTCGGCGACCACCGTCGCTACTCGCCAAAACATGTCCTCGGGTGTCTCGACCGGCTTGCCGGTCTTGTCCTTCACGAGGTAACGCTTCTCGAGAACGGTCCGGGCGTTCTGGGAGAGCGTCGCGGGCGTCGCCGGCGGGTTGACGGGCAGGGGCATGTCTGCAACTCCAACGTGAAGTATTGATCCAAACCTGAAATCTACCGGTGCAGGCTTCAGTCGAAGTCCTGTTCGGCTCAGGGGTCGAGGGCGTCCAAACTACCCTACTCGTGAGGCCGCGCAAGCGAAACTTAAGACCATGCAGAACAACGACTTACGATGTGCGCATCACGAATCGGTCACGGACGGTGTCTTTTCCACGCACCAGGCACTGGCGCCACCATGAGGCACTCACGCGACAGCGACCCGACACCTGACATGTACCTAGTCAGAACCGCGCAAATATTTACCAGCGAACAACTTAGACACATCGCCCCCGAGCCACCTTTCGGGCGCCTTTCGCTCGGGGGGAGGAACGTACCCGCATCCGCCCCCGCACGCCAGTCCTTGCCCGGAAGCGCGAGGTATCGTACAGACGCTGTCTGTTCGCCGGAGGCAACGAACGTGGTTCACCACGAAGGCACGAAGCTTCGAAGAACGGCGAAGACTGCGGCTGCTTTCACCGCGGAGACGCGGAGGGACGGAGGAAGAACGGAGGACGGCATTCTGAAGGGGGCGTGGCGGACAGTGCTGTCCTCCGCGCCTCCGTGGTGAACCCACAGAGAGCAGGCAGACGGCAGTCGCCTCCTTCGCCCCTCTTCAGCCCTTCGTGCCTTCGTGGTAGGCAGCGCGATACGAGTCCTTGAGCGCCACGTACGTCGCATAGCCCTTGGCCACGCGCGCCGCCTGGTCTTCGTTCAGCGGCCGCAGCACACGGGCCGGTACGCCGACGACCAGCGAGCCCGGGGGGATCCGCTTCCCTTCGCCGACCACCGCCCCGGCCGCCACGAGCGAGCCCGCGCCGATGACCGCGCCATTCAGCACCACCGCGCCGATGCCCACCAGCGCCCCGTCCTCCACCGAGCAGCCGTGCACCACGGCGCGGTGGCCGATCGTCACGCGGCGGCCGATCACGCAGGGCATCCCCGGATCGCAGTGCAGCACCGCGCCATCCTGCACGTTGCTCTCCGCTCCCACCACGATCGCGTCGCGGTCGCCGCGCAGCACCGCGCCGGGCCAGACGCTCACGTCGTCCCCAAGCGTCACCTGGCCGATCAGCACGGCCGTGGGGTGCACCCAGGCGGTCGCCGCGATGCGGGGCTCGTGCGCGCCGAATCGCATCAGAACGCCGTCCCGAGCGAGAGGTAGAACGTGGTCGACCGCTGCGCGAACTCGCGGCCGCGGAACGGACGCGCGACTCCGGCGCGGAATCGGTAGAGGATGTCGTACTGGAGCGCCGCATCCAGCGCGAGCTCCGCCCCGTACGACATCAACCAGTCCCGCTGCGGCAGGGAATCGGTGCAGATGAAGGAGAACTCCACCGCGCGGTCGCACCAGGCCGCGGCGCCGTCCACGAACCCGGTCAGCGACGCCTTCTGCAGGAACACCGGCAGCAGCTTCACCCCCCGACCGATCAGCCCCAACGGCGCCCGGTACTCGGCGCTCCCCGCCGCCGCGCGGACGCCGAGCTGCGTGGACGCCGCGAAACCGCGCGCGAAAAAGGTGCGCGGCGAATCCCCGACCGAGAACCCGGGGATCAACTCGAGACTCGAGCCGCTGTTCCCCCCCGCCGTGAACGCGGTCGTCGTCTCGTGCAGGGTGCGGCCGTAGGCACCGCGCACCGCGATGACGTGACGCGCGAACCCGGGCAATGGGATCGACTTCGCGGCACTCGCCGAGACGATCGTCTCCTGCACATCCTCGAACTGGACGCCGTTGTGGTACCGCATCCGCATCGTCAGCGCCGCCGCCACTCCGTCCTGCACCGAGACCGCGAGCCCCGGGCGCTGCATCGTGCTCACACCGACCACGCCCGTCACCGTCGGATACGTGGTCGTGCGGATGTAGGTCTCGTTGCCGAGGAAGAACTTGAGCGTGTCGCTGGGGAAGGAGCGGTAATCGACCCAGTCCACGTCCACGCCGAGCATCGCGTAGCTCGAGAGCCGCACACGGGGCCTTGTGTAAAGCGCACTCAGCGCGGCGGTGCGCGTGCGCTGGGCGAGGATCCCGATCTCGGTCCCGCCCTGCGAGATCTGCGCGTGCAGCTGGTCCTGCTCGACCGAGAGCGTGAGCACCGGGTTGCCGAACCCGGCATACGCATAGGCCCCGCCGACGAAGTTCTCCCGATACTCGAAGTCGCGCGCGTACGACGCCGACCACCGGTGGATGCCGAGCACGTCGCTGCCGGAGGAGTACCCGCCGTACCGCCACGAGCGCGCATCCGACTCCTCGACGATCGGCAACCACCAGCGCGGCACGAGCTGCCGCCAAGGCGAGTAGTCCTCGACCGGCGCTGTCGAATCGCGCGGCGCCGCCGGCGTACCCGCGAGGAGCGGTGCGCCCGGTGCGTCCGGTGCGTCCGGTGCGGGAGCCTCGGCCACCGGCGCCGCGATCTCGACGTTCGCGGGCAGCTCCCGCGTAACCACGTGGTATCCGTCACCGCGCAACTCGACCGCCGCCATCCGCCGGCCGTCGGGCGACACATCAGGTGTGTTGAGTCCGGTCGCACTCGACCAGACCCGCGCATACCCGCCGGTGCGCACGTCCCCGAGGTAGATCATCGCGCGGCCTTCGTGGTCGCTCACGAAGACGATGCGCGCGCCATCGGGGAGCCACGCCGGGGATGAGGTGATCGAGAGGGGCCGTCCCCGCGGCGCGAAGCTCTGCACAATGCGGCCCGTCGTGTCCATCACGACGATCGCGGTGCGGCCGCCGCGCTCCCAGCGGGCCGCCGCCACGAGGCGTCCGTCGGGCGACCACCGCGGCTCGCTCCAGGTGAGGTCGAGCGATCCGCGCACCACGGTCCGGATGTAGTCGTCCTGCGGCCGCACGACGACGATGTTCGTGGTCCCCGGTACGGTCTCGACCGCGAGCACGCGCGCCGTCTCGCGGTGCACATCCGGCTGCGAGAGGCGCTGGTCCGCCGTGATCCGGCGGCGCGCGAACCCGTTCCCGCGGAAGAGTTCCGAGCGCAGCGACCAGGGATCGGTCCAGTCGAGCTCCCCCTGCACCGTCCCCTCGCCGCCCAGCGGACTGCTCACGTCGATCGAGTTGCGGCGGCCAAGCCGCGTGCGCGCGCCGGCGAGGGTGACGCGGTACGCCCCGGTGACCTGCCGCGCATCGTTGGCGACGTAGACGAGCGCGTCGTCGCCGAGGAATCGCGGAAAGCGCGCGGTCCACCCGTGGGTGGTGAGCGTGCGCGCGGCAGCGTCCCCGCCGATCCTTCCTGCGCCGGCGCGCGAGACCGAGTCACGCCACGCGGCGAGACGCTGCGTGAACCCCTGGCCGAAGGCGGCACGCGCATTGGCGTCGTGGCGCCAAGGCAGCACGCGCCCACTCGCCGCCTCCACGAAGCGGCCCATCCCCTCACCGTCCCGTCCGTCGAAGAGGAACGCGCCATAGAGGTAGGCGCCCGTTGCCCCCGGGAAGTGCGGCCGCGCCTGCGAGAGCGCGTCGATCGGCGGCAGCGCGCCCCCCAGCGCGGCGGCGCGCGCCATCATCGGGAACTCCGTGCCCGCGAGCCGCCCGCCGCCGGCGAACCGCGTCTCGTAGTGGACGGCGAGTCCCTCGATCAGCCAGGAGGGCGAATAGGTGTTGGGGAAGAGCGGTGCGGCGCGGCCGAAGACGCGCTGCGCCAGGCCCCACCAGCCGCGCGACCGGTCGAGATGGAAGACGTGCGCGAGCTCGTGCGTCACGAGGATCGCGTTCCAGTCCACGTGGTTCCGCAACGACATCTCCTCCACCGGCGGCCGCGCGTAGACGACGATGCGATTCGACGGGAAGGGCGTCGCGTAGCCGTTCGCGAAGTCCACGTTGTCGGCGAGCACGAGGTCGATCAGTCCTCGGGGCGGCACGAGTTCGGCCGCGAACTGCGCGTACGCGTGCTCTGCGTTCGCCGCCGTTCGACGCGCCAGCTCCAGCAGCTCGGGCGTGAAGTGCACGCGGAAATGATCCGTGCGGAGCGTGAACCACTCGAGGTCGGGGCGGACCTGCGCCGACGCGGGGCGCGCGCGCGTGGCGAGCGACGCGAGGAAGAGACACGTCAGCATCGGCCGGATGAACGGTCGCATCCCGGGCAAGCTGGAGGTTGGGTGGGGTAAGGGCAACCGCCTGAGCGCCCTGTTACCCCCGGGAACGCGGGGAGTCCCTCGAACGTCCGCTGGCGTCCGCTGGCGTCCGCTGGCGTCCTCTGGCGTCCTCTGGCGTCCTCCGGGGGCTCCGCGCTTCCCCCGGACTCGGCGCCCCCTGCATATTCTCTGGTCACCGTTCCTCCTGAATAGAGCTGCAAGACCCGATAACGGCACCCGTGATCCGCTGCACCTTCTGTGGTCGTGAGAACGACCCGGCCTCGAAGTTCTGCATCGACTGCGGGAAGCCCGTGGTCGCCGCCGGCGCGCGCGTGGTCCCCGTCCCGGTGGCAACGCCGGCCGCGGGCGCTCCTGGTGCGGGAGCTGCGTCCGCAGCCGAAGGCGCCCGCTTCAGCGTGCCGCCGACCCGCGTCTCCTCGAAGTCCTCGCCGCGCAGCAGCGACCTGAATACCGGCAAGGAGCCCTGCCGCTACTGCGGGACCGCGGTCGATCACACGCTCCCCTTCTGCCCGAAGTGCGGCGGCCGCGTGGCCGACGCCGAACCCCAGACCGCCGCCGCGACCGCCGTCTGCGGCTCGTGCGGCAAGCCGGTCGTGCCGGGGGCCGACGTCTTCTGTGCGCGCTGCGGCGCCCGCGTGACGATGACGCCGACGCCGCCGAGCCCACAGCCGGGCACGGCGGCCTTCAGCGCCAAGGGCACGACGCGCGGTCCCCGGATCGCCGTGCTGGACGGCACCGGCACGGTCGTGAAGACCACGACGCTCGAGGGCACGGAGGCGACGGTCGGCCGCGCGGACGGCGATCTCCGCTTCCCCGACGACGTCTACCTGAGCCCGGTGCACGCGCAGCTCTCGTGGCGCGACGGCCAGCTCTTCGTGCGCGACCTCGGCTCCCGCAACGGCACCTGGCTCTTCACCGACGCCCCGTACAAGCTGCAGGACGGCGATACGATCCTCGTCGGCTCGCAGCTGCTGCGCTTCCGCCGGCTGGGCTACCCGGGCCCGCATCCGCCGGAAGCCGATGCCACGCGTCGCCTGGGGTCGGCGACGCCGAGCGCCGACGTCGCCGTGCTGCAACAGCTGCGCGCCGACGGGAGCGCACGCGACGTCTGCCATCTCTCGCCGGCCCGCTCCGTGGTGGTCGGCCGCGCCGAAGGGGACTGGCTCTTTCCCTACGACCAGACGATGAGCGGTCGGCACGCCGAGGTCCGCAGCGAGGACCTCGATTTCATCGTGCTCGACCTCGGGAGCCGCAATGGCATCGCAGTTGCGGTACGCGGGGAGCGGCCCGTGCGGGCCGGCCAGCGGATCCTGATGGGAGACCAGACCCTCCGGGTGGAGAGCCTTTGAGCGACCAGAAGATCTGTCCGACCTGCGGCACCGAGTATCCGCTCTCCGAGCGCTTCTGTCCGCGCGACGGAACGGCGCTCCGCTCGGTGAACGTGCAGGCGGACCTCCTGGGCTCGATCGTGGCGGACCGCTACCACATCCTGAAGAAGCTCGGCGAAGGCGGAATGGGCACCGTCTATCTCGCCGAGCACGTGAAGATGGGGCGCAAGAGCGCCCTGAAGGTGATGAACCCGGGGATGAACACCGACCCCGATGCGATCGCACGGTTCAATCGTGAGGCCGCGAACGCCTCGCGGCTGAATCATCCGAACATCTGCGGCATCTACGATTTCGGCGAGACCCCCGAGGGGATGATCTACCTCGCGATGGAGTTCGTCGAGGGCTCGTCGCTCACCGCGTTGATCGAGAAGGCGGGGGCGCTCCCGGCGCCGCGCTGCGGCAGCATCATCCACCAGACGGCCGACGCGCTGCAGGTCGCGCACGACGCGGGGATCGTGCACCGGGACCTCAAGCCCGACAACATCATGGTGGCGAAGTCGCGGGACGGCAGCGACCTCGTGAAGGTCGTCGACTTCGGGATCGCGAAGGCGAGTTCGAGCGACGCGCAGAAGGTGACGAAGACCGGGCTCGTCGTCGGCACGCCGGAGTACATGAGCCCCGAGCAGCTGGCCGGCGACAAGCTCGACGGGCGCTCGGACATCTACTCGCTCGGCCTCGTCGCGTTCAACTGCCTCACGGGCAAGCTCCCCTTCCCGGCGGAGACGGTGCAGGAGGCGATGATCATGCGCCTCACCGACCGGCCGCGGACGCTGCTCGAGTCGCGGCCGGAGATCGCGTGGACGGAGGAGCTCCAGCGCACGCTCGACAAGGCGCTCGAGCGCGATGCGGCGGAGCGCTACCAGAGCGCGGCCCGGTTCGGACGCGAGTTCGCGGCGGCGATCTCGGCGATGCCGGCAACGAAGGCCGTCGAGGCGGGGACGTTGGTGATGGGCGCCGCCGGCTCCGCGCCGCCGGCGCAGGTGGCGCCGGCGCCGGTGCCGCCGACGCGCGTCGCACGCGGCAGCGCGAAGACGGAGCAGATGGAGGCGCGGCCGGCGCCCGCGGCTGCCCCGGCGCGGCGATCGCCCATGGCGCCGATCCTCGGCGGCGTGGGCGGCGTTGCGGTACTGGGGGCGGCGCTCTGGTTCGGATTCCTCAAGCCGAAGAACACCACCGAGGGCACGGAGGGGGCTGGGACGTCGCCGCCAACGGTCGTGGACTCCACGAAACTCGGCGGGGGCGCGCCCGCCGCCGGCGATACCCTCGGAGCATCCGGGGCATCGGGGACGCAGGGGCAGGCCACGAACATCACGACGTTGACCGCACCGCAGAAGTCGCCGCCCGCGGTGCGGCCGGGCGCGAACCCGCCCGCGGCGACGCCCCCGGCGACGACCGTGAACGTCGCGCAGGTGCTGTCGTCGTGGCGCACGAAGCTCGAGAACGCCGACGAGGCCACGCAGGTCCGCGTGGGATCCGATGCCCTGCGGGAGATCGAACCGATGCTCGATCGGCTCACGGGCGCGGAGTTGGATCAGGCCCGGTTCGTCGCGCTGCTGGGCTACGGCGCGATCAACGACATCACCAAGACATGCCGCTTCGCGCGGTTCGTGCGGGACTCCCGGCTCGGCGCGACGGAGAAGTCGATCGCGACCGGACTATCGCAGGATGTGGAGTGTCCCACTCCGTGACCTGCATCACGCTCGATACGGACCTGGAAACTCGCGCCCTCGCGGGCCGTCCTGTAAACTGACCTAGCCGTGCCACCTTCCATTCGCGCATCCACGTCGTGACGGGCTCTTCCTCCCCCCGCAGCACCCGCGACACCATCGTCCACGTCTTCGGACGCACGGATGTCGGGCGCACGCGCGAGCACAACGAGGACACGTTCGCCGTCGCGGACCTGACCAACATGAACGCGTCGCTGCAGCCCGAGGTCCGCACGCACCTCGTCGGCTCGCGGGGCTCGCTCTTCATGGTCGCCGACGGGATGGGCGGTGCCGCCGCCGGCGAGGTGGCCAGCGCGATGGCCGCCGAGGTCATCCTGGCCGAGGTCGAGCGCCGCTGGCGCGCGGCCGACGACCACGATCCCGAGATCTTCGCGCACACGCTGCGGGTCGCGACCGAGGTCGCCAACACCAAGATCCACCTCTACGCGCAGGCGCATCCCGAGAACCGCGGGATGGGCACCACCGCGACCATCGCGGGACTGCTCGGCGACACGCTCTACGTCTGTCAGGTCGGGGATTCGCGCGCCTACCTCGTGCGCGACGGCACGGCGATCCAGATCACGAAGGACCAGTCGCTGATGCAGAAGCTCGTCGAGGCCGGCGAGATCACCGCCGAGGAGGCCGAGGTCTCCGAGCGGCGCAACATCATCCTGCAGGCGCTCGGGCCGGAGCCGGCGGTGAAGGTCGACCTCACCTCGCAGCAGGTGAAGCGCGGCGACGTGCTGATCCTCTGCACCGACGGGCTCTCGGGGCAGGTCCGCGCGCACGAGATCGCCGACGTCGTGCGCAGCGAACCCGACCTCGTGCAGGTCTGCAAGCGACTGATCGACCTCGCCAACGAGGCCGGCGGCCCGGACAACATCACCGTGGTCGCGGCACGATTCGACGGCCAGGGCCTGATGGACACCGGCGCCGAGATCCCGGCGCACCGCGTCTATCGGGGCTCGCAGGAGCAGCGTCCGACGCTGCCGCTCGACCGCGATTCGATGCAGCAGATCGCCGCCGTCCGCGACGAGGATCTGATCCCGACGATCGAGACGACCCCGGTCACGCCGATGCCGGTGGTGCCCCTGGTGCCGGCCAAGCCCGTGTCTGCCCTCGCCCGGAGTGGCTCCACGGCGGAGATCGCGCCGGTGGCCGTTCGCGCCAAGCTTCCGCCGCCGCCGCCGCCCGGCGGACGGATCCCGAAGGACGCGCTGCGGCTCGTCTTCGGGGCCATCGCCGTGGTCGCGATCGTCGTCTACCTGGTCCTGAAGGCCGCGGATTGATGGGCGTCGAGCTCCGGATCACGTCGGGCGCGCGCGCCGGTGCCCGGGAGCGCTTCGACAAGTCCGTGATCACCATCGGACGTCATCCGATGAACGACCTGCGGTTCGACGCCGAGAAGGACCTCGACGTCTCCGCGCGCCACGCCGAACTCCGCAGCAGCGACACCCGCCACCTGCTGCGCGACCTCGGGAGCACGAACGGCACCTTCGTGAATGGCGAGAAGCTCGACGGGGAGCGGGCGCTGTTCGAAGGGGACACGATCCGCTTCGGCGCGGCGGGCCCCCAGGTGACCTTCCACGCGGTCGACAGGAGCACCGCCGCGGCGCCCCGCGCCGGGACCCCGGGAGGATCGCGGCGCGTGCCGCCCCCCCCACCCCCGCCCCCTGCGGCCCCGGCGCCCGCCCCACCCCCGCGGCGTACCACCCAGGGGCCCCTAGCCGCGGCGG
>JANNLH010000092.1:0-6823 GCA_031396725.1 Gemmatimonadaceae bacterium
CTGGCTGGTGCCTGGCGTCGGGGCATTTCTGTATGCCCTGCTCGGGCTGAACCGGATCAAGCGGCGCGCCTCGGCGCTGCAGCGCGAGCGCCGCCGCCTCCCGCTTTCCACCCCGAGTGCCACGAGCATCGCGCGCCTCGGTTCCGCGGGCGCGGTCCTGCCCGAACTGGCCCCGTTCGCCCGGCTTGCCGAGCTGGTGAGCGGGCGCCCGCTGCTCACGGGGAACCGGGTGCGGGTGCTCCACAACGGGGACGAGGCGTATCCCGCGATGCTGGCGGCGATCGACGGGGCGCGGCGGTCGGTGGCGCTGGCCACCTACATTTTCGGCGACGATCGTGCGGGCAAGCCATTCATCGAGGCGCTGTCGCGGGCCGCGAAGCGTGGGGTCGAGGTCCGGGTGCTGCTCGACGGCGTCGGCGCGCGCTACACCTGGCCGCCGGTGCACAAGGCGCTGCGGCGCGCCGGCGTGCGCACGGAGCTCTTCCTGCCGCGGTTCCGGGAGGCCGGGCTCGCGTTCTTCAATCTGCGCAACCACCGGAAGGTGCTCACGGTGGACGGGCGGATCGCCTTCACCGGCGGTATCAACATCCAGGCCCGCAACATCCACGCGGACCGGCCCCCCAAGACGGTGCGCGACCTGCACTTCCAGCTCGAGGGTCCGATCGTCGGGCAGCTGCAGGAGGCGTTCGCGGAGGACTGGGCGTTCACCACGCGCGAGGTGCTCGACGGCGGCGACTGGTACCCGACGTTGCTGGCGGCGGGGGAGACGACCGCGCGCACCTTCACCGACGGTCCGGACGGCGACCTCGAGATCCTGCGCTCGGTGTTGATGGGCGCGCTCTCGGCGGCGCGCGAGTCGGTGCGCATCGTCACACCCTACTTCCTCCCCGACGGCGCGACGATCGCCGCGCTGAGCGTCGCGGCGCTGCGCGGCGTCAAGGTGGACATCGTACTGCCGTCGCACGGGAACATCCCGCTCGTGCGCTGGGCGCTGATGGCACAGCTCTGGCAGGTGCTGCGTCCCGGCTGCCGCGTATACCTGACGCCGATGCCGTTCGACCATGCGAAGCTGATGGTCGTGGACCGGTCGTGGGCGCTCTTCGGGTCGTCGAACTGGGATCCGCGGAGCCTGCGGCTCAACTTCGAGCTCGACGTGGAGTGCCACGATGCGAAGCTGGCGGCCGCGCTCGACGCGGTGGTGGACGAGCGGATCGCGATCGCGCGGCGGATCACGCTGGAGGAGGCGGATGCGCGGCCGTTGCTGGTGAAGTTGCGGGATGGGGCGGCGCGGTTGATGTCGCCGTATCTCTAGAAAGTCGAAAGTTGAAAGTAGGAAGTTGTAAGTGTCGGGGTTCTGGGGTCGGGTGCGCATCCCTCTGTGACCCGCGCACCCGAGGTGGGGCGGCGGTGTCATCCACCCCTTCAGGAGTTCCCCCATGTCCTCCCGAGTCAATCGTCGCGTCGCGCTCATCGCGGCGCTCACCCTGATCGGCGTGGCGACGAGCATCGCGGCCGCGCGTCCCGTCGCCGAGCCCGAGACGGCCCTCGTCACCGCCGGTCCCTTCGCTCCCGAGGCCAAGTGGCTCGCCGGGTTGAATGGCGACCATCGTCAGCTGTTCGACTCGCCGGATCCGGCGGGCGGCATCCCGTTGGTGCACATCATGAACTTCCTCGACACCTACAACAAGGCGTTCGGGGTGAGCGACCAGAAGCTCAGCACGGTCGGCACCTTCTACGGCAAGACGACGTTCCACGGACTGAACGATGCGATGTGGACCAAGTACCGCATCGCCGAGTTCCTGAAGAGCGTGGGGGTGAACGACGCCGGGGCGACGCCGAATCCGTGGCGCACCGCGCCGACGATCCTCGGCATGTCGATCGCGCCGGCGAGCATCGAGGCGCTGCAGAAGCGCGGCACGAAGTTCATCCTCTGCAACAACGCGCTCGGCATCTTCTCCGGCCTGCTGGCGCAGAGCCAGGGTCTCGACGCGACGGTCGTGTACGAGGAGATGAAGGCGAACATCCTCCCGGGTGTCGAACTCGTGCCGGCGATGGTGATCGCGATCGAGCAGGCGCAGCGGGCGGGGCTGGCGTATCATCGCCAGTAGAAAGTAGAAAGTAGAAAGTAGAAAGTAGAAAGTAGAAAGTAGAAAGGGTGCAGCGGGCAGTGTGTGCTCGCTGCAGACCCGTCTGCTTTCTACTTTCTACTCTCTACTAGATCACCGCCGATCCCACCAGCAACACCGCGATCATCACGCCGATGCCGACCTTCACTCCGGTCGCGATGACGCGGCCGACGAGGGCGCCCCAGGCGACGCGGCCGGCGTCGTCGTGGCGCTGGTGCACCGAGTATTCGGCGACGAGGGCGCCGAGGAAGGCGCCGGCGAAGGAGCCGATGATCGAGCCGATGACCGGCACGGGGACGCCGATGATCGCGCCGGCGATGCCGCCGATGAGCGCGCCCCAGCCCGCGCGCTTCGAGCCGCCGTACTTGGACGTGTAGCGCGAGGCGAGTCCGAACTCGATGAGCTCGGCCACCAGCGCGAGCGCGAACGCGATCAGGATCGCCGTCCACGAGACCGACGCGGAATCGTCGAACGACTTCCAGAGCCCGACGGCGGCGATGAGGATCCAGTTGCCGGGCAGCCCGACCGCCGTGAGCGGGAGCGAGACGACTGCGATGAGGATCAGGATTAGGGTCATGCAGATGGTACGCGCGGTGGGGGCAGAGGTTTCCGGACAGGAGACGGCAGACGCGAGACGGGAGACGGGAGTGGGCGCTCGCGTCTCCCGTCTCTCGTCTCCCGTCTGTAGTTTGGTGTCATGCCGCCCGCCTCGCGCTTCCGCCAGACCCTCCTCCGCGTGCTGACGATCCAGGCGGTCGCACTCGCGCTGCTGTGGTGGCTCCAGTCGCGCTACACGGACTGAGCGGGATGCACTGGATCAACTGGGTCATCGTCGCGGTCTACCTCGTCGTCGTCGTCTGGGACGGACTGCGGCGCACGCGCGGCACCACGAACATCGAAGGCTATTTCCTCGCCAACCGCAGCCTGCCCTGGTGGGCGGTGGGCCTCTCGGTGATGGCGACGCAGCTCTCCGCCGTCACGCTGATCGGCACCACTGGGCAGGGAGCCACCGACGGGCTCCGCTTCGTGCAGTTCTACTTCGGGCTGCCGATCGCGATGGTCATCCTCGGCGTCACGCTCGTGCCCTTCCTGCACGGCGCCAAGGTCTACACCGCGTACGAGTATCTCGAACGCCGCTTCGACCCGCGCACGCGCTCGCTGACGAGCTTCCTCTTCCTGCTCTCGCGCGGGATGTCGTGCGGCACGATCATCGCCGCGCCCGCGGTCGTCTTCTCGGCGATCTTCGGCTGGGACCTCACCTGGTCGGTCGCACTGATCGGTATCCCGACCATCATCTATACGGTGCTCGGCGGCGTGCAGGCCGTGACCTGGGCCGACGTCAAGCAGATGGTCGTCATCGTCGCTGCGATCGTGGCGATCGTGGTCGTGCTGCTCCTGCGGATGCCGGTTCCGCTCGATGACGCGCTGGCGATCGCCGGGGCGACCGGGCGGCTCCGCGTCTTCGATTTCTCGTTCAGCCTCACCGACACCTACACCTTCTGGTCGGGCATCCTCGGCGGCACCTTCCTCATGCTCTCGTACTTCGGCACCGACCAGAGCCAGGTGCAGCGGTATCTGGCCGCGCGATCGGTGGATGAGGCGCGCAGTTCGCTGCTGATGAGCGCCTACTGGAAGATCCCGTTGCAGGCCCTGATCCTGCTGATGGGCGTCCTGATCTTCCTCTTCTACCTGTTCCAGCCGCCGCCGTTGCTCTACAATCCGGCGCACGAGCGACGGGTCGTCGCCGCTGAGCCCGCCGCGTATGCGGCACTGCAAGAGCGGTACGCCGGATCGCTGGCGACGCGCGACCGCGCGGCGCGAGAGGTGGCGCGGCTCCGCGGGCTCGACGACGCCGCGGGAGCTGCGGCGGCGATGGGTGTCTTCCGCGAGCACGAGGCAGCGGTCGGGGTGATCCGCACGGAGGCGCTCAGCGCCGCGGAGCGCGTGACGGGCCAGAACTCCAAGGACGTGAACTACATCATCCCGCGCTTCGTGCTCGACCATCTCCCCCTGGGGATGGCCGGCCTCTTCCTCGCCGCGGTGCTCGCCGCGGCGATGTCGAGCATCGCCGCCGAACTCAACTCGCTTTCGACCGCGACGGTGATCGACTTCTACAAGCGCTGGTACCGGCCCGAGGGCAGCGACGCGCATTACCTGAAGGTGTCCAAGGTCTCGACCGCGCTCTGGGGCGGCTTCGCCTGCGTCGTGGCGACCTATGCGGCGACGCTCGGCTCGCTGATCGAGGTCGTGAATCGGTTCGGGTCGTTCTTCTACGGGTCGATCCTCGGCGTCTTCCTGCTGGCGATGATCCGGCGCGCGCGCGCCGGCGGGGCGTTCTTCGGCCTGCTGGCGGGGATGGGAACGGTCGCGGCCGTCAGCTTCGGCCTGCCCGAGATCTCGTTCCTCTGGCACAATGTGATCGGCGCCGTCACGGTGGTCGCCGTCGGGCTGATGATCAGTCGCGGCGAGGGCCCGGGGGGCCCCATCGAGCCGGCAGTTCATTCGCGCGGACAGGCATAACCGCTGCATCCGGTGCATGGCCATGCGCCACACTTCCGATCCCGCGCCCGCCGGGTAGCCTCAGGTCATGTCGAATATCACCATCATCGGCGTCCCGATGGATCTCGGGGCGAGCCGGCGCGGCGTGGACATGGGACCCTCCGCGGTCCGCTACACCGACCTGCGGGAGCGCGCCGCGAAGCTCGGCCACGAGGTCGAGGACGCGGGGAATGTCGCGGTGCCGTTCCGCGAGGACGCCGCGCGCGGGGCGCAGCGTGGTGCGCGCTATCTCGGCGCCATCAGCGACGTCTGCGTCGAGGTGGCGGCGCGCACGCGCGCGGCCGTCGATGCGGGGCGGATCCCGGTCGTGCTCGGCGGGGATCACGGGCTCGCGGCGGGGTCGATCGCCGGCGCGGCCGCACACTTCGCCGCCAAGGGCCAGCATCTCGGCGCCATCTGGGTCGATGCGCACGGCGACCTCAACACGCCCGCGACCTCGCGCTCCGGCAACGTGCACGGGATGCCGCTGGCGGCGCTGCTCGGCTACGGCGACAAGGCGATGGCGGGGATCGCGGGGGCGACGCCCGCGCTGCGGGCGGCCGACGTCGCGCTCGTCGGCCTGCGCGACCTCGACCTGCCCGAGCGCACGCACATCAAGAAATGGGGGCTCTCGGCGTTCACGATGCGCACGCTGGACGAGCGCGGCGTGCGCGCGGTGCTCGAGGAGGCGATCGCCGTGGCGACGCGCGACACGGCGGGGCTCTGGGTCTCGTTCGACATGGACGTGATCGATCCCGAGGAGGCGCCCGGGGTGGGGACCGCCGTGCCCGGCGGCATGACCTACCGCGAGGCCCACCTCGCGATGGAGATGTTCGCCGACACGGGCAAGCTGGTCGGCATCGACATGGTCGAGGTGAACCCGGTGCTGGACGAGCGCAACCGGACGGCCGAGATCGCGTGCGAGCTCATCCTGAGCGCGCTCGGCAAGCGCATCCTCTGAGGCGACGCGACCGATGAGCCACGCTTCCGCGATCCACTATCTCCCGCCCGACTTCTCGTCGGCTCCGCTCGCCGGCGCGCCCGCGGCGCGCACGGTGCCGGCGGAGCGCGACGGCGTGCTCCCCGACGGGTTCTTCGCGACGACCAACCTGCCGACCTACGTGAAGGGCCCCGAGGGCCGCTGGACGATGCCGCGCGAGCCGCGCATGGACGGCGTGCTCGTGCGCGACGCCGACGGCACGTGGGTCGTGCGCGAGGGGCGGCGTGTGCGGAAGGGCGACCAGGTCGTGGTCGGACTGGCGGAGGACGGCCGCGACGGGGTGTTCGTGCACGCGCGCGGGTTCGTGGCCGCCGCAGGCGCGGGCGGCGACTTCCACTTCATGAGCAGCCAGGTCTCGCGCGAGAAGCCGATCGACTACCGGCTGATCGCGCGGATGCTGGTGGAGGAGAAGCGCCGGGGCGGCTACGTGCTCTGGGTGACGGGTCCGGCGCTGGTGCACTCCCGCGCGCGCGACAACCTCGTCTGGTTCATCCGCAACGGCTACGTCCAGGCGCTGCTCGCCGGCAACGCGGTGGCGGTGCACGACATCGAGGCGGCGATCGTCGGCACGACACTGGGGATGACCAGCGACGGGGAGCCGACGCCGGGCGGCCACGCGGCGCACATGCGGGCGATCAACGCCGTGCGCCGGGCGGGATCGATCCGCGCGGCGGTCAGGGAGGGGACGATCACGGGCGGCATCATGCACGCCTGCGTCGTGGAGGAGGTGCCGTACGTGCTGGGCGGCTCGATCCGCGACGACGGCCCGCTGCCGGACGTGCTGACCGACGCGGTGGCGGCACAGGAAGCGACGCGCGAGCACACGAAGCGCGCGACGATGGCGGTGATGATCGCGACGGCGCTGCACTCGATCGCGGTCGGGAACATGCTGCCGGCCTACTACGAGGACGCGCAGCGCGGGATCGTGGAACTGCCGACGATCTGCGTGGACGCGAGCGAGTTCCTGGTGAGCAAGCTCAAGGACCGTGGGACGCACCAGGCGGTCGGCGTCGTGACGAATGCGCAGGACTTCATGAGCATCCTGCGGACGACGGTGGAGCGGGAGGCGTCGCTCGAGGGACCCTAGGGACAACGGCTTTTCACCACAGAGAACACAGAGGGCACAGATGAACGAAGCCCCGCGTTGCTCAGTGCCCTC
>JANNLH010000117.1:0-4082 GCA_031396725.1 Gemmatimonadaceae bacterium
GCTTCTAGATGAGCTTCGAGCTGAGCTTCTAGCTGAGCTTCTAGCTCAACCTCCGCGCTCAGCTTGCCACACGCGCGGCGCGCGGGAATCCCCTCCGTCGCGGCCACGCGCTTACACGCTTCGAGCCCGCGAACTGCCGCGTTCTCTCGCTACGCGCGAGGCCGCTCCTCCGGGGATCCCCGCGCGCCGCTCCGGTCTCGGAACTGCGCGGGTCGCGCCCTGTTCGCGCCGCCGAAGCGAGCGTGCGCGGCCGGGGGCCACGCAGCCGGACCCGGCCGCGCACGCGGGGAACGCCCCGCAATCTCGCGCGCGCCGAGTCCGTTCGCTCACTTCGCGGCGAGCAGGATCTCCTCGAAGTACTTGACCGCGCGCGGGTCCTTCGACTGGCCGAGCCAGAAGATCGCGGTGCGGCGAAGCTCCGGGTCCTTGTTCGTGCGCGCGATGTTGATCAGCGCCGGCACCGATTCGTCCTTCGGGCGCTGGGAGAGGGAGAAGACGGCGCTCTTCCGCACCTCGCGGTCACCGCGCGTGTCGTCCACGACCTCCTGCAATCCCTTGGTGGCGGCTTCGCCGGCGGCCTGGCTCACCCAGAAGATGGCCGAGTTGCGCACGTCGCGCGGGCGGTCGTTGTCCTTGGCCAGCGCGAGCAATTGGGGCCAGACCGTGACGCCTTCGGCGATCATCGCCGGGAAGATCGCTTCCTTCGCCGGCTTCGCGTCCGCGCGCCCGGCCAGCTCGAGCAAGTAGTCACTCGCCTCCTTCGCCCCGACCGTGCCCAGGTCGAGATCGGCCTCCCCGCGCCACCGACCGCCCACATAGGCGCGGACGTCGGTCACCCGAGCGCCGTCCACATCGAGCGCGACCCGCACCGGACCGCTCTCGCACTCGTCCTCCCACTCCTTGGCGCGCACGTTGCCGGCGGAGTAGGTCGAGGCCCCGTCGCCGCGCCGGACCGAGATGTTGCCCCGGCCGTTGCCGCAGACGCCGGCCGCCGCGGGATACGACATCCGGACCGTCCCCGAGCGCACACCGCCGACGCGCGACGCGATCGACTGCGCCTCGAGCGTCCCACCCATCACCGCGATCACGGTCGCGGACAGGATCATCTTGTACATGGTCTTTGCTCCCCGAGGAATGACTTTCGACTTTCTACCTTCTGCTTTCTACTGCCCCATCGGCTTATTGATGATGTCCTCGAGGAACTTCGCGGCGCGCGCATCGCCCGACTGTCCGAGCCAGAAGATCGCCTGCTTCCGCAGCTCCGGGTCCTTCTCGCGCTGCGCGATATCGTAGAGCTTGTCCATCGCCTCCGTGTCCTTCCGGCGCTGCGAGAGGACGAAGATCACCTGGTTGCGCAGCTCACGGTCGTTCTCGCCGCTGTCATAGATCTCGGCGAGGTCCTTCACCGCGGCCCCGCTCTGGCCGGCCCAGAAGAGCGCCTGCTTGCGCAGCTCGCCGTCGAGGCGCCGGTCCTTCGCCTGGTCGAGCAGCCAGCGCGAGTTCTCGGGCGTGCGGCTCTGCGCCAGCGAGAAGAGCACCTTGTCCTTGAGCTCCTTGCTCTCGAGCGTCGGGAAGATCTCGCGCAGGAACGCCGCGTTCTCCGGATTGCGGCGCTGGCCGAGCCAGAAGATCGCATCGGCCCGCGCCTCCTCGGAGGCGCCGGCGCGCTTCACGAAGTCGCGCAGGATGCGATGCGCACGGTCGGAACGGCCCTGCGAGAGCGAGAAGATCGCCTTCTTCTGCATCTCGATGTCGGTCGGCTCCTGCAGCAGGATCTGCTCAAGCACCTCGACCGCGCGCTCGCTGTCCGTCTGCGAGAGCCAGAACACGGCCTGCTCGCGCGTCTCGCGGTCGGGGTCGGTCTTGGCCGTGTTGAGCAGGATGTCGACGGCCTCGTCGCCGCGCTTCTGCGACACCAGGAAGACCGCCTTGCGACGCAGGATCTCGGAGCACTTGTCGCGCCGCGCCAGCACGCGCTTCAGGATCGGCAGCGCCTGGTCCGAGCTCATCTGCAGCAGCGCGTTCAGCGCCTCGATCCGCTCCTCGCCGATCACGCCCTCGCACTCCGGCGGGATCTCCGAGCGGTTGCGGCCGAAGCCATCGCGGCGCAGTTCCGACAGTTCGCGCTGCATCTCGGCCAACCCGCGCTCCATCTCGGGCCGGGCACGCGCCAGTTCGCGCTCGATCTCGGGCCGGGCGCGCTCGAGCTCCGCCGCGACCGCCGGCAGGACGCTCTCCGCCACCCCGACGCCGATGGACGCCGCCGAGGCCGCGAGCTCCGCGATCATCGCCGCGGCATCGGCATCGCCGGTGCGGGCGAGCCGTCCGTTGAGCCGCGTCAGCAGCGCGCTCGACTCGCCCGAGGCGTAGGTCGCCGCCTTCGGATACTTCTCCTTCTGCATCTCGAGCGCGCGCACGCCGCGCCGGAGATCGCTGGAGCTGCCGAGCCGCTGGAGCGCGAACGCCTGCCAGTAGAGCGCGTCGCCGGCATAGGTGGAAGTCGGGTAGCGGTCGGTGATGCGCTCGAAGGCGCGCGCCGCGTCGTCCCAGGCCTCCTCGGAGATGGCGATGCGCCCGCGGCGCCAGAGCGAGTCCGCGGTGTCGCGCGGCGCCCAGCTCTCGGCCGGGACGGGGGCGCCCGGCGTGTGATTCGGCGCGAGCGATGGGGCCGCGTAGGCCCCCGCGCCGGCGGCGGCGAGCAGTGCGATGGCGATGAGCTTCATGGTGTGGTCCTCAGTTTCCGGTCGCGCCGGAGCGCAGTCGGGTCAGGAGCTGGGTGCGCTCGAGTGTGCGATCGATGAGCGCGCGCTCATCCACGGCCGCGCCGGAGCGCTGGACCAGCTGGACGAGGAGCGTCTCGAGATCCTCGAGCAGTCGCCGGCGGATCGGATCCTCGCCGGCGGGGGAATCGAGCAGGAGGCGCGTGTTGGTGAGCATCTCGCGCGCCCAGCGAGCAGTGAGGGAGTCGATCATCGCGTCGCGCGGCGTCGTCGCGATCGCCGAGACGAGTGCCTCGGCGCCGGCGAGATGGCGCTGCGACGCGACCTGATATGCGGTGGAGGAGGAGGACTGGGGCTCGGCCGTGGATCCCGCGGCGAGCCGGGCGACAGGGAGAACAGCGCGCGGCGACGCCGGACGTGGGGCCGTCGTCGCCGGCGCGATGCTGGTGGCGATGTTGGTGTCAGGGGCGGGAGCATCCGACGTCGCGGGGATCGCCGGCGACCCGGGAGCGGCAGCGACGGTGGCGCTCGGGGTCGACGTCAGGCCGGACGCACCGCGCTCGAGCGCATAGCGTCCGATGCCGACACCGACCAGGAGCGTGGCCGCCATCCCGATCCACGGGGCGTAGCGGAGACCCGGCCGGCGAGAGGCCCCTGTGACCGGCGTGATGACGAGAGGACGCGCGCCACCGCGCTCGGCGCGTGCCCTGGCGATCACCGGCCACATCTCTTCGCGCGGCACGCTCGGCGGCGGGGCGTTGAACCCCTTCGCTTCGCGCTGCAGGAACTCCTCGAACTTCTCGTCGCTCATGACGCCCACTCCCCGGCGAACTCCGCCAGTTCCGTGCGCAGCCGGGCCCGGGCCCGGAACAACTGCGCCTTGGATGTGCCCGGCTGGATCCCCAGCTGGGCGGCGATCTCCTCGTGCGTGAACCCTTCCACATCGTGCAGCACGAACACCGTCCGATACCCGTCCGGCAGCCCCTCGATCGCGCGTCGCAGCCGCACCTTCAGGTCGGGCTCCGACTCCCGCACCGCGATCGCCACTTCCGGCAGCTCATCGCCGCCCATCTCGCGGCTGTGGATACGCTTCACCTTCTTCAGGCCATTCAGGCAGACCGACACCGCGATCGAGTGCAGCCAGGTCGCGAGGGAGCTGTCGCCCCGGAAGTCGGCGAGCCGTTCGAAGGCCCGGATGAAGGTGTCCTGCGTGAAGTCCCGCGCGAGCGTCTCGTCCCCGGACATCCGCCAAGCCAGCCGGTAGATGCGGTCGACGTGCGCGTCGTAGAGCTGTCGCTCTGCGCGTGGGTCGCCCCGCAGTGCCTCGGCGATGATCTCAGCGTCCGTCACGGATACTCGGTC